>NZ_CP151099.1:3125416-3750000 GCF_038096175.1 Nostoc sp. UHCC 0302 | reverse complement strand
GTCATGAAATAGTCAATATTCTTTACCAATTAAATCTTCAGTCATCAACATTGGCGGGCGTTAACTTAAACGCTAGCAATTCTCCACAGTCATTAATTATCAAATGAAGTTTAAATCCAAAGTGCCACTCCACAGAATTTTTTCCCCATTTTACTAACCCTTTAAACAATAGACCTCCTGCATGAATAATAAGACGTTGTGCCAGTTGGTGCTGTTCATAGCAAAATAAAGCTAAAAGGAGCATCGTCGTTGAGGAGAAACAATAGACCTCTTGCACGAATCAAGAAAACAGAGCAAGTTCATAATTGAGAAGTCCAGCAATCAAATTGCAACGTAAGGCAAAGCGTCTTCTGCGGTTACGATATTGTTCTTTAAGAATGCGAAAAATTTTCAATCTGCGGTTAATGTGTTCGCCAATAACACGCAGTTGAGCTAAATTGCGATTGTGGTGGCGTTCAGGAGTCGATAAATCAGTAGCATGAAGGTAATAAGCGTGGGAATACAGCTATGAGTATGGAGTTTAGCAATTCCTTGATAGCCTTTGTCGGCTAAACACAACTGTGAAGTATGAAATCTGACTTTTGTGTTTTTCAGTAAGCGAAAGTCATGAATGCGACCAGTTCCATAAGCGGTACAGATGATGAAAGCCACTGGCTTGGTCAACTACCAATTGCGCTTTCAAAGTATGACGTTTTTTCTTGCCGCTGTTGTAGTGACGCTGTTTTTTTTTGGACGTTCCACATGTGTTTCAGTCACATCTATTACCAATACTTTCCATTCATATGCTGGTTGATAAAGCTCTTTTTTCACAGGCAGTCGGAATGCTCCTGACTTAATCAAAATATTTTCCACCTTCCGTACTATCCGGCATAGAATGTATTCATTTATACCCAAACTTTTGAGATATGGAAGTAAGTACGATATTCTCGCCAACATTCTAATGCAATCAATAAATGATCTTCCACACTTAATTTTGGCTGACCGCCTTTCTTGCCAGTTCTCACCAGTTCTGGCTTTAGAACTTCTACCATCCTTCCAAATGTCGCAATATGCACTCCACATAACCGTTTAAATTCTGATGGTGACAGGTCTTTTATCTGTTCGTAGCTCATTGCTCTTTGTTTTTTGACCTGTATTTTTTCATGCTTACACTATTCATGCAAGAGGTCTAATCTTGTTCTACCAAGGAGCGGATTTAGCTTGAATGTAATGCACTAATCCAGTCAACTTGATGCTCTTTTTTTTAAGATGATTTAATCCGAGTTGAACAAATGATTACTCTGTCTCCAACCCAAATTACTTGTTTAATTCTAAATCTAGCTCTAACTTTCTCTATCTGTTGTGTAAAGGTTGTTAGGTCACTAGTATTTCCTTCAAATACTTCAATTGATATTGGGCAACCTTCTTTGTTACAAAGCAATCCAAATACTATTTGTAATTTCCCTTTTTTCCCATCGCGATTATAACCGTATTTAGCTATTGGGCAAGCTTTACCCTCAAAATAGCTGCTTGAAACATTATATAGAACCAAACTTCCTTCTTCTAAATGTAATGCTGCTAAATTATTTTCAATTGTTCCTTGCTTCTATAATAGCCAATCCATCGCTAAATATAATTCATCTTTATCCACACTTGAAAGACCTAACATTTCTCCGAGACTAGAGGAACAGGTTTCATCACTCATTCCTCTTGATGTAGCTAATTTAGAACGTGGCTCTTTTCAATTTTCTTTTGCCCTTAACACTGAACGAGGCAGAATGTCATCTAAACGAAATTGAAGACGGGGCAAAAGCGGCGAGTTAATTGACTGATTTAGTCAGTAGTGTTGTTGAGTATAGGTGTCTTCAACCAATTTATAAACGGTGAATGTAGGTTGTTTGGATTTACCAATAAATGCCACACCGCCCAATCCCCGATAATCTACAATCCAAGATTCAGGAATACCTAAGAACGCATATTCTTCAACTTTCCGCGCATAGTCGTACTAGTTTAGCTGTGACTGCCTGCACTAGCAATAAATTAGTAGTGCCAGCAAATAACAAAGCAGATAATGAAGCTATTGTAAAAATATTAGCCATAAGGAGATTCATAAGTTCGTTGGTCGATCTGAACTTATCTTATCGGAGGCCAAGGCGGTAAGCGCAGCCATGCCCGCATGGCTTTACGGTGATTTTGAATTGTTTAGGGTTGTTGGCGTATTCTTTGCCAAACAGTAAAGGCTAAAAGCATAATGATGCTACTGGCAGTAGTTAGCATGACTACCACAGTCATGCCTTGTATTCTCATTGCCAGCAAGTTGCACACCAAGGTAATTGACCAAAGGGTGAACGCAGCATGACGCTGGGAGAATCCCCAAGCAAGTAAGCGGTGATGTAAATGGTCTTTGCCTGGAGTGCTGAGGGGGTTGTTTCCTGCTAATAGTCGTCGCACAAATACTTGAGTAGTATCTAGCACTGGTAACAGCAGAAATAAAACCGTGGGTATGAGTGCATAGACTGTATTTTGCTGGAGCCTCCCTAAGATACTAGTTGCCGCCAGCACATAGCCAAAAAAGTATGCTCCGGCATCACCCATAATGATGCGCGAGGGGTGGAAGTTGTGTCGCAAAAAACCTAGTGCGCCACCTGCCAAGGCTGCTAAAACTAAGGTTGCGGCCGCACGATTGGGAAACTGCGCTGAAACTCCTAACAAACTCATGGCGGTAATAAAGCTGATGCCTCCAGCTAAACCATCCATGCCGTCCATCAAATTGATAGCGTTGGTAATTCCTACTACCCATAGTACTGTCAGTGACAACGACAGTAGCGAGTCTATGGGAGTGCCAAAAGTAACTTTGATGCTGATACCATTAGCAACCAGTAACAATGCTGTGAGAATCTGCGCCCACAAGCGAACAGAGGGGGGTAAACCGAATTGATCATCGATAAACCCTACAAGAACTAATATCGAACCACCCAAAAGAATAGTCAGAACTTGAGCTAATACGCCTTGGAGTTCGATTGGTCTTAAAAGGCTAGCTAGTATCAACGCGGCAATCACTCCTGCGTAGATAGCTAACCCTCCTGCATTAGGTAGAGGTTCTCGGTTGAGTCGCCGTGCATTGGGTTGGTCAGCCCAACCCACTCGCAAGGCAAATTTGCGTACTGTCGGAATCAAACGCCACGTTACAACCCAAGCTAAGAGAAACGTAAATACTACCGCCAACCAGCCGGTGCCGCTAGGGTCGGCAATACCGAGGGACTTAAGGGAGTTGTATAGATTCATCTCCCAACTCAACTATTAAAGCCAGTATTCATGAGCATCAACTGTATATTAATCAATTTTTTTATTTCTATTTGTAATCTGAATGGATGGGAAAATTAGCACTCTTGACCTGTGAGTGCTAAATTGTCTAATGGAAGCGCTAGAGATATAAAACATGGCGAAGATTATTGCATTTGACGAGGAATCGCGGCGAGCGCTAGAAAGGGGTGTCAACGCCCTTGCGGATGCCGTAAAAATCACCTTGGGGCCTAGAGGTCGCAACGTTCTTTTAGAGAAAAAATTTGGCGCACCCCAAATTGTCAACGATGGTATCACTGTTGCCAAAGAAATTGAATTAGAAGATCCTCTAGAAAACACGGGTGCGAGACTCATTCAGGAAGTAGCCTCGAAAACTAAAGATGTTGCTGGGGATGGCACTACCACTGCCACCGTTTTAGCACAGGCTTTGATTCGGGAAGGGTTGAAGAACGTCGCGGCTGGTAGCAATCCAGTTAGCTTGAAGCGCGGAATCGATAAAACTATCGAGGCGCTGGTACAAGAGATTGCCAAGGTGGCTAAGCCAGTGGAAGGAAGTGCGATCGCTCAAGTCGCCACTGTCTCCGCTGGGAATGATGAAGAAGTCGGCGATATGCTAGCCCAAGCAATGGAAAGAGTCACCAAAGACGGTGTAATTACCGTTGAAGAATCCAAATCCCTGACAACTGAACTAGAAGTAGTTGAGGGGATGCAGATTGACAGAGGTTACATTTCTCCGTACTTCATCACCAACAATGAGCGGCAGATAGTCGAATTTGAAAACGCCCGTATCCTGATTACTGATAAGAAAATCAGTAGTATTCAGGATTTAGTGCCAGTGTTGGAAAAAGTAGCTCGTTTAGGTCAACCCTTGCTGATTGTAGCTGAAGATGTCGAAGGAGATGCTTTGGCAACTTTGGTGGTAAACAAAGCGCGGGGTGTGCTAAGTGTGGCTGCGATCAAAGCGCCTGGGTTTGGCGATCGCCGCAAAGCTTTGTTGCAAGACATTGCCATTCTCACCGATGGACAGTTGATTTCTGAAGAAATCGGTTTAAGTTTGGATACTGCTTCTTTAGAAACCTTGGGAACTGCCCGCAAAATTACTATCGACAAAGAAAACACCACAATTGTAGCTGCTGGAGACACTAAGCCAGAGGTGCAAAAGCGGATCGGACAAATTCGCAGGCAGTTGGAAGAAACTGATTCCGAATATGATAAGGAAAAACTCCAAGAACGCATCGCTAAGCTAGCTGGTGGTGTGGCAGTGATTAAAGTGGGTGCAGCCACAGAAACCGAACTCAAAGACCGTAAACTGCGAATTGAGGACGCGCTCAACGCCACTAAAGCAGCTGTCGAAGAAGGTATTGTTCCTGGTGGTGGAACAACCCTGATTCACTTGGCTAAGAAGGTAGAGGAGTTTAAAAACAGCCTACAAAACGAAGAAAGGATTGGCGCTGAAATTGTTGGTCGCGCATTAGAAGCTCCTTTGCGTCAAATAGCAGACAATGCTGGTGCTGAAGGTTCCGTCATCGTGTCTAGAGTGCGAGAAACCGAATTCAACGTTGGCTATAACGCTGCAACTGGGGAATTTGAAGACTTGATTGCTGCTGGCATTATTGACCCTGCCAAGGTTGTACGCTCAGCTTTACAAAATGCTGGTTCCATTGCTGGTATGGTTTTAACCACCGAAGCTCTGGTAGTTGAAAAGCCTGAGAAGAAATCCGCTGCTCCTGCTCCTGACATGGGTGGCATGGGTGGCATGGGCGGCATGGGTGGCATGGGCGGTATGGGTGGCATGGGTATGTTCTAACCTTAACTCCTGTATGTAAATATTTTTTAAGCAGTTTGTCTTACCAAGGCAAACTGTTTTTTATACATTGCTGATTCAGAGGTGCTTGCAGAATATTGCGTCAATCTTGATACTTATAATTTATCTATACACATAGAGAATCAAGGTTTGAGTGAGAGTTGGAAGATAGAGGAAAGTGTATATGGGTGTGAGGGTGTAGAGGAAGAATTAATTTTTTATTCTCTCCATAACCTTATAAGCTAACTGTCATCTATTTTTCTAGGATAATTTCCTTGTAGTAAGGGCTTGGATCTTGATTTTATGCAACTTGAATGCTCATGAGCTTTACCCATAGTTTTCTCTGTCTCAAGAAGTAATATAGATACGTAAGTTATGATACTTGTGCTATTTGTATTGCTAGGAAATAAATGAGCTTAAATAAATATATTCATCAAGTTATTTAGTTATTAGTGATAGATATTGGGTACAAACCACAATCGGTAAAATACCAATTACTAATTAAATCATTGCATAATTTATAAATTACCCATTAAGCAATATATAATCACTATTTCTGTATTCTATTTGGCAAAATTACTGATCTCACCTGAAATCAATCTAACTGTTTAGCTTTCGTCAAGACTCATAAGTATAGAGTAACTAAGAACTATTAGGTAAAAGTGCATGGTCAGCAAACTTCGCCGCTTTCCCAAACTAGTAAATAAGCTATACAGAAAGGAATTCTATCATCAACCAGGGACTATCCCAGGAACTATCTTCGTTAATGCAGATGCTCCACCACCAGTAATTTTTTTGATGGACTATGACCAAACTAACTTGACCCGCCAACAAATAGCAACTCCAGAGGAGTGTATTCCATATCTTGATACAGAATCTGTTACTTGGGTGGATGTACAAGGTTTAGGAAATCAAGACTTGTTACAAAGGGTGGGTCAGGTTTTTGATTTACATCCTCTGGTTTTAGAAGATGTGGTCAATGTCCCAGAGCGGCCAAAAATAGAAGATTATGAAGACCAATTACTGATAATTTCTCGTATGGTAGTACCAAAGGAAAAAATATGTGGTTTTTATAGTGAGCAAGTAAGTTTTATCTTGGCAAAACATTATTTGCTTACAGTTCAAGAGGAGCCAGAACATGATTGTTTTGAAGGAGTTAGAGCGCGAATTGATAAAAGCAAAGGGATCATCCGCAAACAGGGAACTGACTATTTAACTTACGCTCTGTTAGATGCAATTATTGATGGTTTTTTCCCAGTACTGGAGCTTTATGGGGAACGAATTGAAGAGTTGGAAGAAGAAGTAATAGTCAAACCAACCCAGCAAACATTACAACATATTTATCAAATTAGACGAGAATTACTGCAACTACGTCGTGCTATTTGGCCGCAAAGGGATGCAATTAATGCCTTAATTCGAGATGGCAGTGACTTGATTGGCGAAGAAGTACGAATTTACTTGCGAGACTGTTACGACCATACAGTACAAGTGATGGATATGGTGGAAACTTACCGGGAACTGGCTTCTGGATTGATGGATGTGTATCTTTCCGCCGTGAGTAACAAAATGAATGAAATTATGAAGCTGCTAACTGTGGTTTCGGCAATCTTTATTCCACTAACTTTTGTTGCTGGAATATACGGGATGAACTTCAATACGGAAAAATCACCATATAATATGCCTGAATTGAATTGGTATTGGGGCTACCCAGTTTGTATTGCGGTGATGGCAGCGATCGCATTTGGTTTGCTATTCTTTTTTTGGCGAAAAGGCTGGCTACAAAATTTTGTACCGACTAAGCGTAATTAAAAATAAAAAATACTCAACTAATCAATATACAAAATTAGTAAAAGGTGTAGATATTGTTGTATGAGAAATAATGGCGACCAAAACTTAATTGTTTTGACACTATATATTATCGGTGTTTTTTATGTATTCAATCGGATGATTGAATCTATCGATGATCAAATAAAATTTGAGTTTCAAAAAGGAATAGTTGATGACCAATTGAAAGAACAAGAACTCGAAGATAAAATCGGGGTCTCTTTTAAACTAAAATCATCATACTCACTGGATGAACTTAAAGATTTATCAATTAGCATTGAGAATAAATCAGATAATATTGCCGTATATGTTGACTGGGACAATACCTCTTTAGTTGATAGCAAATCACGTCGAGTAATTCGCAAATCGCCAGACTTGACTCGCGACTTAGCTGTACCGCAAAGTCCTAGCCTAATTGTCCCGAAGAAAACACTTACAGAAGCAGTCACAGCAGAAGACGTTTTTGAGCGTGATCAAGTAGCAGGAACTTACTCAGCCAAGAAACCCATAGTTAATATCACTGGGCTAAAATCTGGTGGTGGCCCACAAAAAAAGTTATACAACGACTTTATTAATGGAAGAAAAGAGTTGGAATTTTCGCTCCAACTAGTGTTAAGGCTCTCTGAAGTGCGTGCAGGTCTAGCTCCTGGTGTCAACTTCCCTCCTATATGCATCATCAATTGTCCTTTCACGGTTAGAAAATTACCTTGGACATACGCTCTACCTTGGAATAAAAAGAAATAATCTCAAGCGGACGCACAATGCCATCCAAGATTACACTGGTTTTAGGGAGAGAGTAGGCGCAGGCGGTTACAGATCAGTCATACTGGCTGGTTTGAGGAAAGTCCGGGCTCCCGAAAGACCAGACTTGCTGGATAACGTCCAGTGCGAGTGATCGTGAGGATAGTGCCACAGAAAGATACCGCCGGGAATAGGGATTGGGGGCTAGGGACTAGGGACTGGGAAAAAATCTTCCTAATCCCTAATACCCAATCCCCAATACCCAATCCCCGGTAAGGGTGCAAAGGTGCGGTAAGAGCGCACCAGCACGACCGAGAGGTCGTGGCTCGGTAAACCCCGGTTGGGAGCAAGGCCAAAGGAACTACGGTTGGTCTTTTACCAGTTCCGCTATAAAAGAGCCGCTAGAGGCGTCTGGTAACAGGCGTCCCAGATAGATAACTGCCCTCGCAAGAGAACAAAACCCGGCTTATGTCCTGCTCTTTCCCCTCTTTCAGTACTGAGTTAAGAGTCAGAAGTTAAAAGTTAGAAGTTATGAGTAGAGACAGGATTAATTGTGTCTGTACAGAAGTTAGGAGTTATTAATTTCGCCCCTTCCTTGCCCCTGTCCCCTCTCACCTTGATGTAATGTCCCTCGCTTATCCACGCCGTCAACGGCAACTCGAAAGTTTAGTACAAAAATTAGGTATGCCACCAGAGACACCGATAAAGTGGCAACTGTTGGACTTGGCGCTGACTCATCCGACTGTTTCTGAGTCGGCAAATTATGAACAGCTGGAGTTTGTTGGTGATGCTGTAGTGCGTCTGGTGGCAGCGATTGTGTTATGGGAAAACTATCGTGAATGCCCAGTAGGGGATTTTGCGGCGATTCGTTCGGTGTTGGTAAGCGATCGCGTTCTTGCCCAACTTGCTAGAGAATACGGTTTGGAATTATACTTACTTGTTGCTGGCAGTGCCACTGCTGATAAAATCGGTCAAGAGTCAAGGCTGGCAGATGCTTTTGAAGCGGTTTTGGGTGCGCTTTACCTAAGTACTCACAATTTGGAACTAATCCGCCCTTGGTTAGATCCCCACTTCTTAACACTAGCGACAGAAATCCGCCTTGATCCAGCCAGACTTAACTACAAAGCGGCTCTACAAGAATGGACTCAGGCACAATTTAAAGTTTTACCAGAGTATCGGGTTGTGGAAGTTAGTCAACCACATCGCAATCAAGAACGTTTCGTTGCGGAAGTTTGGTTGCATGAAAACAAGCTAGGGCAAGGTAAGGGACGCTCTATTAAAGCTGCTGAACAAGCAGCGGCCAAGGTAGCTTTTTTAGCAATACCTAAAAGCAATAATACTGAACTCAAAGAATAGCTGTTGAGCTGATAATTCAGTTGATTGTCACTTGTCATTAGTCATCAGTCATACGAAATCCACTTTTATAAAACCTCTTGCTCCTGTGTGTAAGCCGCGGCTATACAAAATAAGTCTACCAAGGCAGACTTGAGAATCAAGGAGCTACAACCGAATTTCGTATCACTAGTCCTTTGACAAATGACAAAGCGCAAAGTCGAGCCAGCCTCGTGGGCGGCTCCGCCAACTTGAGAGAACTGGCGTTGAGCGGAGGTTTCCTCCAAACAGAACTTTCTAAAAGATGACAAATGACAAATGACAAATGACAAATGGCTAACCAAATTAAAATCGCTGTCATCGGAGTTGGGCGTTGGGGAACGCATCTGCTAAGGAATTTTCTATCACATCCTCAAGTAAGTGTAGTTGCTGTAGTAGACCCTCATCCAGAAAGATTAGCAGCAGTAAAACAGCAGTTTCATTTAGAAGAGAATGTAGTATTAACAACTCAATGGCAAGATTTGAAGCAAGTTCTAGGCTTGAGTAGCGTAATAATAGCTACTCCAGCCAGTACCCACTATGCCTTAATTAAAGATTCCCTCCAGCAGGGATACCATGTTTTGGCAGAGAAACCCTTAACCCTCAACCCAGTAGAATGCCGTGAACTTTGCCAGTTGGCAGAACAACAGCGCTTGATACTCATGGTTGACCACACTTATTTATTTCACCCAGCAGTTGAGCGAGGGCAAGCTGTAGTTAAAGCGGGTAAATTAGGAGACTTACGCTATGGCTACGCCACACGCAGCCATCTAGGGCCAGTTAGGCAAGATGTTGATGCACTATGGGACTTAGCTATTCACGATATCGCCATTTTTAACAATTGGTTGGGTCAGCTACCCGTAAAAGTACAAGCAACAGGTACGGTCTGGCTACAACTGGGAGTGGGAAAGAGGGTGGAAGAGGGAGAATTAGAAGAAATTTCCCCTCCTCTTAAGAAGGGACTAGCTGATCTAATATGGGTAACACTCACCTATCCAGATGGCTTTCAAGCATATATTCACTTGTGTTGGTTGAATGCAGATAAACAGCGGCGGCTGGGAATAGTCGGCAGTCAAGGCAGCTTAATATTTGATGAAATGTCACCTTCCTCGCCTTTAACGTTGTTATATGGTGAGTTTGAACAAAAAGGAAATCAATTTATACCTGTGAATCAAAAGCAAGTGACGCTGGAACTAGAAACAGGCGAACCATTGCAGCGAGTTTGCGATCGCTTTGTCACTTCTATCCTCACTCATACTCCCGTGGCAGTTTCCTCTGGTTGGGTAGGCACAGAGTTAGTCGAAATTCTCGCTGCTTTAACACAATCACTTCAGGAGAACGGTAAACCTATTTTTCTTAAAAAATAAGTCTCAAGCGAACGGCTGTTATCTCTCGGAAGTTCCATTGACCCAAGCTTCTCCCTTTTGAAGACTTGGCAGGATAGTTTGCGGTGGTAATAGACTAATTTCGGAAGTCTCCTCTTCAAGCAGTTGCTGAGACCTCTGAGGCTCTCCATCTAGCCCTGCTCTCGAAGAACCATAAATTCCTACAGAGGGGCTGCCGGCAGGCTCCCTTAAGGTAGGGTTAGGGTATCGGCTTGCCCTTGTTCCTTCTTCTCCAGAGGAAGGGACTTTAATACCTTCTAGTCCTTGTTCCAAAGGAACAGGTAACAGCGAAATATCAATCAAAGGTAATGTAATCTTCACTGTCGTACCTTGATGAAGACCTGTACTCTCAAGAGTAATACGCCCTCCCATAAGTTCAATAAGGTTGCGTGAAATTGCTAGTCCCAATCCAGTGCCATCAAACTTGCGTGTAGTTGTGCCACTAACCATTACAAACGGGCGAAATAGTTTGTGCTGTTGGGCAGGATCAATTCCTATACCTGTATCTTTGACAGTGACTACTACTTGAGATTTGCCAGCACTATGCTGAACCTCTGTATCAATTGTGATGCTTCCAGCGTCGGTGAACTTTGTGGCGTTGCCGATGACGTTAATCAATACCTGCTTCAGTTTTGCCGCGTCTGCCTTAACTGGGATCAGTTCAGTACCTAGCTCACATTTCAATTGCAAGC
The DNA here is from genome assembly GCF_038096175.1 of Nostoc sp. UHCC 0302. Taxonomy (NCBI): domain Bacteria; kingdom Bacillati; phylum Cyanobacteriota; class Cyanophyceae; order Nostocales; family Nostocaceae; genus Nostoc; species Nostoc sp. UHCC 0302. The sequence continues at coordinate 3,738,901 of NZ_CP151099.1, read as the reverse complement.
CTTTGTGTTGAACATTAACTGATTGTATATTAATTACCTCTAGTAGTATTTGTCGTAAGTCGATAGGTGTTGTGACTACTGAGAGTTTACCTGCTTCGATTTTGGAAATGTCGAGTAAATCATTAATAATACCTAACAAGTGAATCGCTGTTTCATCGGCTCGCTTTAGGAACTCCATTTCTTCTTCCCGGTTATCGCATAAGCCTTCTCTTACCAAGCGAACACAGTTAATAATAATATTTAATGGATTTCTCAATTCATGGGAAGTTGTAGCCAAAAACTGGCTTTTGACTTGGTTAGCGGTTTTCGCTTCTTTCCAAGCTATTTCCAGTTCTTCTGCCCAAGCTTTCAGCCGTTCAACCATTTGGTCTAATGCTTGCGCCAGTTGATTGAACTCGCGGATTTTAAAGTTGTGTGGTATTGGTTGTGCAGCGTGGTGACTATGAATATTAAGAGCGTAATCTCGCAATTCTTCGACAGGACGCGCTAAGTAAGGAGCAAGATACACCGAGGCTAATAAACTCGCACCAATTAACCCAACTGTTAAAACGATTAGGATTAGTTTTATTTCTTCTAAACCAAAAAGAGCATTGTCCACACTAGTAACAGCTAAAATAATCCATTTTTGCTGCTGCTGTTTTGTAATTGGATTGTCAATAGCCGTATAGCCAGCTATTAATTCCTGCCCCTGTCTAAAATGCAAATTTATGGAATCGTTTTGCTTGGTAATGGCATTTTTGATAATGCTTTTAAGTTGGGAAGCATCTCGGTGTTGTTCGATATTAGTCCCCACCCAGTCTAGTAATGGGTGTGCCAAAATCGTGCCATCCTCGGCAATTACTACCATAGAGCCTGTAAGCGATCCAGGCTGATTTGTGGTTTGCTGGTGTAATGTTGACTTAATACTTAAGCTGTAAACTAAATTCTCCCAGCGATCATAGACTGGAGCAGACAATACTATTTGCAGTTGATTTGGGGTAGTTTTTTTACCACTTATTCCTACTTTTGCAGGTGATATTGCTTTAATATCAATTCCGTCTTTTGGCAAAGGTAATTTTAATTCTCCAATTGCTTTATTGCCACAACTACTGCCTATGATATTGCGGGTAAGTAAATTCGTTAATTGAATACACTCAATCTGAGTTGGCAGTTGTTGTGCTAGCTGAGTCAGAAATTGTTCCACTTGTGCGGGTGAACCCGACTGAATAACTGTGGTTTTACTTGCAATCAGCAAGTTAGTTTTTAAAGTTGCGATCGCATTTGTAATTTTCTCCCCTTTATTGATGGCGCTTTCTGTTAAGTTTTGACGGGCAGTTCTCAATAGGCTAGAACGCGCTTTATTGAGCGCAACAATCTCTCCTACTAATAAAACTGGAACGAACAGAAGCAATATTCTTGTTACTAAAATCCGACGAAAGGATGATTGACGAGATTTAACCATCGCGTGTCTCACTTCGCATCTGCAAACCACAACAGCAACGATATGCAATTAGACCAGCTACATGAGACATTTTATTAAGTTATCAGAACTTTATTTTCAATGTTTAAAAATAACAAATTGCTATAGTACAAAAAGAAACCTGGTATACCAAAACTCATAGACGGTAGATGTAAAAGCGACTTGTGTTGCATCATATAAATACAGTAGTGAAATTGGTAAACAGTAGCTTGCAGGTATCAATTTTTATTAAATAAATACACTGGCAAAAAAATATTCAAACTATCAAACCAACCCAATGCTGCAACATCGTCCTCATACTACAGTTGTTTTAGCAATGAGTGCAGATGGCAAAATATCAGATTTCAGGCGTGAGCCTGCTCGGTTCGGTTCAAGGGCTGATAAAGCACACTTGGAAAAACAAATTGCTGCTTCTGATGCCGTTTTATTCGGTGCTGGCACTCTTCGCGCCTACGGTACAACACTTACCGTATCACATTCAACTCTGTTGCAATATCAAACAAAAGGAGGGCAGCCTCTCCAGCCAGTTCATATAGTGATTACACACTCTGCAAAACTTAATCCGGAAATTAAGTTTTTTCAGCAGCCAGTCAAACGTTGGTTGCTCACGACAACAGCGGGGGCAGTTTCCTGGCAAGAAGGCTCTGAATTTGAGCAGATTCTGGTTTTTGAAACACCAACAGGAAAAATTGACGTTCTTGCTGCTTTGCAACACCTGGCAACTCTACATATAACACGCTTAGTGGTCTTAGGTGGAGGTGAATTAGTAGCTTCTCTATTGGAATTAGATTTGATTGATGAATTGTGGCTAACTGTGTGTCCGCTAATTTTAGGTGGTACTACCGCACCGACACCCGTAGATGGTGGAGGATTTTTATCCTATTTGGCTCCCCAATTGCAACTTCTAGAAGTTCACACAGTTGAGCAAGAAGTGTTTTTGCATTATCGGCTGCAACGACCCACAGATTAGATTACCTTAAATAAGGGATTGGGGATTGGGGATTGGGCATGGGGCATAGGGAGTGCTTAGTCAACAATAAATAGTCAAGAGTAGTATTTCTTCTCCTTGTCCCCCCAGTCCCCAATCCCCAGCCCCCAGTCCCCAGTACCCTTAAAAAGCCACACGATGGTGGAACAACTTAAGCCTCGCTATTCTGTCGTTTGGACAAACAAAATTGCTGAAGTATCCCAAGATTCTTGGAACGCTTTGGCATTGCCACTCAAAACGCCGTTTTTAGAGTGGGAGTGGCTAAACAATATTGAAACCTCGCAAAGCGCTACAGCTAAAACTGGTTGGTTGCCAAATCACTTGACACTGTGGCGAGACAGAACGTTAATTGCAGCTGCACCGCTATATCTCAAAGGTCATAGTTCTGGCGAATTTGTATTTGATCATCAGTGGGCTGAATTAGCATCTCGCATTGGGGTAGAATATTATCCGAAATTACTGGGCATGACGCCATTTACTCCCGCTGAAGGTTATCGGTTTTTAATTGCGCCAGGAGAAGATGAGGAATATATCACAGCAATGATGGTGCATGAAATTGACACTTTCTGCTCCAAAAATCGGATTTCTGGATGTCATTTTCTTTACGTTGATCCCCAATGGCGTCCTGTTCTGGAAAAGTGCGGCTTTACAACTTGGCTACACCACAGCTATGTCTGGGAAAATGCTGGTTTTAAAGATTTTGATGATTACTTAAAAGTATTCAATGCTAATCAGCGTCGCAATATTAAGCGGGAACGCAAAGCAGTCCAGGAGGCAGGTTTACGATTACAACCTGTGACTGGGGAGGAAATTCCTAAGTCTTTATTTCCTTTAATGCACCAATTCTATGCTGATACTTGTGATAAGTTTGGCTGGTGGGGTAGCAAATATCTGACAAAGCGGTTTTTTGAGCAATTACAAGCTGATTATCGCCATCGCGTGTTGTTTTTCCCTGCATATAGCGAACAAGATAATTCTTATCCGTTAGGGATGTCGTTTTGTTTATTTAAAGGTGATCAACTGTATGGACGCTATTGGGGTAGTTTTCAAGAAATAGATTGTCTGCATTTTGATGCTTGCTATTATGCACCCATTGAGTGGGCGATCGCTAACGGGATCACAACTTTTGACCCTGGTGCTGGTGGACGCCACAAAAAACGGCGCGGTTTTCCTGCTATGCCCAATCACAGCCTACATCGTTTTTATAATAATCGTTTAGGACAAATTTTAACTCGCTATATCACTGAAGTGAACGAATTAGAACAGCAGGAAATTGCAGCGATTAATGCAGATTTACCTTTTAGTAAAAAACAAGGTTGAAGGTCAAGAATCGCTATTGTTATTATAAAATGCCGAACCAAAGCGATTTGTTCGGCAATCAAAACTGTTTTTAACAGATGCTAACTTTTCTAATTGTCAAAATTATGGAATTTAACTGCTAGCGAATCGTAATTTCTGCTACTATTCGTCAAAATTCGCCCTCTTCTATACCTTCCCGAATAATTTTTTCTGGTTGCTGCATTGCTGCCGCCCATTCTGATTGTCCTCTAGATTCTAAAATCGCAGCAGCTTTCTGCAAATCCTCAATCCCCTTTTGTGGTTGTCCTTTTAAAGCCAACGCATTACCTCGATAAAAATAAGCCTCAACGTAATTAGGATCAAGCTCAATTGCTTGTGTGTATTCAACAATAGCTTCTTGATGCTGACCTTTTACATCAAACTCGCGTCCCTTTTGGAAGAATTCTTTAGCATTTGCCATATTTTCTAACTCTTCCACCAAAAGTCAAAACTTACCCTCTTCAATGCCTCGGCGGATAGTTTCCACTAGATGCTGCACCATCGCTGCTCTTACTGAATCTCCTCTAGAATTGTAGATAGCAATAAGGAATTACACTGGATATAGAGTGTAAAAAGTCTGAAGAAAAAATTTGCTTTTTATAATGCTTATGGATTTGATGGTTGAAGATTTAGCGGCAATTGATGATAAACTTTCTGGGCGTCATATTAACCTTGATCCCAAGGGATATTTCATTATCTACTTGGATCGAGAGGCAAAGTTAATTTATGCCAAGCATTTTACAAATGTGATTGACGAACGTGGTTTAGCTGTCGATCCAGAAACAGGGAAGGTAATTCCTGCAAGGGGAAAGGTGGAACGAACTCACACGACAGTTTTTAGTGGGAGGACAGCGAAAGAACTTTGTGTGAAAATTTTTGAAGAAACTCAGCCCTGTCCAGTAACTCAGTTAGACCATGCTGCCTATTTAGGTCGGGAATTTGTCCGAGCTGAGGTGGCGTTAGTGACAGGGCAAGAGTATGTTCAAGATTAAAGTTAGAAGGAGAAGACGCGATTATACTCTTACGAAAAGCCGCTCTTCGAGCGTCTACGCGTCTGTACAGGAGTTAGGAGTGATAAATTAAATTCAAAACTCATAACTCCTAACTATTAACTCATAACTTCCCATTACCCATCAGATGATGGTTGATTCACCTGGTAGATATAGTAAGTCGCCATCGGGATAATGGTGGCGGCAATTAAAAGTCCGATTACCCAAGCAGTGGCGTTACCTTGATCAGTTTCTTCTGCTTTTTTAAAAGTGCCTTCTACTTGGACAGTATCAGCAATTTGGGGTGGGCCGGGATCAGGTTCACCAGAGAGAACAGCAACTAAGCGATCGCTAGCATCAAGAAATGCCTGGTTATATTTATTACCGTCGCGTAACGGTGTACTTAATGTTTCAGATGCAACACTCTCGGCAATAGAGTCCGTTAGTAAAGATTTCACTTTACTCCCGGTAATAATGGCAGTTCCATTGGTGAGTGTGTCAATCATCAATAAAGTTTGATTGGCTTTGGCTTCTTCTGTAGGAAACCATTTTTTAAACAATTCTTTGGTAAAACTTTCTGGTGTTTCACCGTAGTCAAGTTTGCGAATGGTGACTATTCTGACTTCATTTCCAGTTTGCTTTGCCAAATTCTCCAAGTCAGTGCTAATTTTGCCTTCATTGATGCGGCTGATGACTTCACCTTGATCTAAGACCCAAGTATGGTTGCTTTCTGTGAGATTGGGAATTTGATATACACCTGTGGCTAAAGCCGGTGACGCAAACAGTGAAACTGCGAAAATCATGGTCACCAAGGGTAGAATTAGCCGAATGAAGTGTTTTTTATTGTTAAATAATTGCTTGAGGAGCTGTTTCATCGTATGAACCTAAGACAGACTTGCACCAAAAATACTATACAACTAGTGTAAAAATCACATCATTTACAGCTTTATTTTGGCGGAAGTTTCTGTTGTACCAGCAGATAGATGTTTTTCTGTAGTGGCGTGTGTGTAGAGCAACATCACTTGACTCGCCGTTTTGTATTATGAAGTGGCGATCGCGTTATTGTAACTAGCTGGACATAATTATAAAATTCCATTTGCTTGCTTTTCTATGATTTATAGATGCCTGGCTTGATTGTCTAAGCAAAAACTCCATAAATATAAAAATATGACGATAATCCTAACTAACGACGATGGTATCGAAGCTCCTGGTATCCAAGCTTTGGTAAAAGCTGTTAATGGCAAAAGTGCTATTATCGCTGCTCCTAGAGACCATCAGTCTGGTTGTGGGCATCAAGTTACTACTACTCGTCCGATTAGCCTCCAGCGACGTTCTGAAACCGAGTATGCGATCGCTGGGACTCCTGCCGATTGTATAAGGATTGCCATATCACAAATTAGCAAAGATATCAAATATGTGATATCAGGGATCAACGCTGGGGGAAATTTAGGAGTTGATGCTTACATTTCTGGCACTGTTGCTGCCGTGCGAGAAGCCGCAATGCATGGTATACCGGGAATTGCCATTTCTCACTATCGTAAAGCCAAGCAGAATTTTAATTGGGATTTGGCCGCCGAATTGACATCTGAAGTTCTAGCAGACTTACTTGAGCGTACCTTAGAACCAGGGAGTTTCTGGAATGTGAATTTGCCACATCTACAACCAGGAGAACCCCATCCTGAAATGGTATTTTGCCAACCTTGCACCAGACCTTTGCCTATAAATTATCGCATTGATGGTGATAATTTTTATTATGTAGGGGAATATGGTAAACGCGATCGTACTTCTGGTAGCGATGTGGATGTATGTTTTTCCGGAAATATCGCAGTAACTCAGCTAAAGGTTTAACCTCTAAATTCTGCTGTATTTTCTACTTCACACTTACTCATCTAGTCCTTGAATCAAGGACAGAAGCCGATCTAGAACTTGTGTTAAGTGGTTCAATTTTTGTAGTGAATCATCCTGAGACTCGGCAAGAGTGTGTACTACATCACACAACGCGACAATTTGATAACCCTGCTGCTGCACTTGCTTTCCCTGCGCTTCGACTTGCAGGCTGAGAGTCTCTAATCTTTCTGCTAGACGTTCAATGGTTTCAGTTGTGCAAAGTACTGCTTCCCCAATTTGCTCAACAATAGATTCTAATCGTCTGATTTTAACTTCAGTTCCTGCCGTAATCATTTCTTTCCTACCCTAATTTTGAGAGTTTAACCTAGCAAAATTACTAATAAAATTTGGAATGATTTACTACAATTAATAATTCCTACTAGCTAATGCCAAAATGGCACTACTTGAAATTTCGTTTTTGCTGTCTTTTGCCTAATTATAGAAGTATTGTTGTATATCTCTCACTTAGAATTGGTTTAGAATTTATTTGTCTAAACTCAAATTTTTTAATCGTATAATCTAAAACACATTATCTTATCTTTTTACTAATAAAATCTATCGTACGAGGATTTTTTCGTATTTATATTTCTGATAAATGATGAGTTTAATTTCTCACTTTATATAGGACTCATATTTGATTGCGTGAAAAAACTCAGTATACTTTTATTCCTTTTTACCTGTTCCCCATTTCCTGCGATGCACTGAGTTTCGACTACTTCGGCTACGCCCTTAAGAGCGGGATGCTACAGCTTGCTTCCCCGGAGGAGTACGGCTACACTCAGGACAAGCTCAGCACAAGTGCGCGGAAATCGAGCGAAGTCGAGATTCAACTACCGCTTGTCGTAAAGCCTGCAGCATGGCTGCGCCCTAAGCGCAGCCTCTCGTAGAGAAGTGTTCTCTGTCTCTACGAGTGAGGAATCAAATCGGATTTCTATATGCTTGATAGGTGATAAATTATAGTACTTAGTCTCGTAATGCATATTAAAAATAACTAGTCATCCCTCCTGAGATATACGCAATTAAGTTTATCGTAAATTTATACAAACTCATGATCCCAATAATCTTGATGAAGATTAAGTAAATATAGGATAAAGATAAAATGCTTTTGAGCGTCTTAAGTTTATAGTCGAATTAAAGCTAGGTAATTATACTTTTGTCTTTTGTCGCTTAATATTTGGCTCAGCAATGTACCAAGCACCACTAACAAGCATTTTTCATAGTGCCACTACTCAAACATGGGAAGCGCAGTCTACTCCTCATCCCTCGGTAGAGTCTAAATTTAAGCGCTGTTTGGACATTACTGGGAGTTTAGTAGGACTATTGATTCTAACGGTTTTGTTTGTGCCGATCGCGATCGCAATTAAAATCGATAGTCCTGGTTCGATTTTCTTCACCCAGGAACGGTATGGACTCCACGGACGCATCTTTCGGATTCGTAAGTTCCGGTCAATGGTTAATGATGCGGAAAAATTAAAATCTTTAGTGAGTAATGAAGCCGATGGACTCATATTTAAGAACAAAAATGACTTTCGAGTCACAAAGGTAGGGCGCTTTTTGCGAAGCACAAGCTTAGACGAACTACCTCAGTTTTGGAATGTCTTAGTAGGCGAAATGAGTTTAGTAGGAACCCGCCCACCGACTGGCGATGAAGTGATGAAATATACTCAGCGCCACTGGGAACGCTTAAATGTTAAACCAGGTCTAACTGGTGAATGGCAAGTCAACGGTCGTTCACAAGTTAAAGATTTTGAACAAATAGTTGATTTAGACCTACAGTATCAAAGACGTTGGCATCCACTGTACGATCTGTTTTTGATTGCTAAAACCTTCTACGTAATCTTTGGAAGAATTGGAGCTTTTTAAATAAGTAATAGCTAATGGATAATTATTTTAAACAATTACCTATTAGCTATTGGCAAAATCCGTTTTGGAAACTCTGAGCGCTAGATGCAAGCACTTAGAGTTTTTGCATAATCTAACTCAACAAATTTTTATAGCAATTGCTAGGCACATGAAATAATCCCAGCCGCGCTGTCGCGCGGCTGGGGTTATTTTGTACCTCACTGGAGTTGGAAACGCTATATCTAGATTACTAAATTGCTCAAAAATACAATGCCAATTGCACAGAAAGCGAAACCAGCAAATCGTCTTATCTTGGGCAAAATTCCGTTTGTTTCTCCCATGAGCATCGCACTACCAATTTCTTTAGCACTCATGGCGACTGCAAACTGTGTTAACGTCATGCCAAGTATGTAAGCAATTAGCGGTATCATTTCTGCGCCAGTAATGGATTCAGCATTAGCGTAACCCTGAAACCAGCCAGCAGTGACACTCAGCAAAGCAAGAACCATAAAGTTCAGTTGCTTAGGAATCACCAGCATAATCCCAGAGGCGATAGTAGAAATGCCGATTGCTATCTCGACACCTGAGAAGTTGAAGTGGCATAGATGAATTGCTATACCCAAAACTGCTGCTAAAACAAACCCTAAAGTTATTGAAGCACTACGCACAACACCAGCCGAGAGTAAACCAATAGTAACGATGCCAGCCAAACAATTCAAGCTAATAACTGGATCTGCTAGTCCCCAAATAAAGCCTTGCCAGCAGTTAGAGATCAGATGAGGCTTTGGCGTTCCAGCCAATGAACTCAGCAGGCTAATTACAATTAGAGCAGCGATCGCCCCAATATGGCGATGCTGTAACTTGGAGGCAGGAGATTCTAATAATTCAATTTTGAACATCATGTATCCCAGTGTTAGTTTTTTGGGTAATTTATATTACCCAAATCCTCAAAAAACTAACGCGGTAATTGCTTGATGCGGCTCACTTTAGAATCAGTTATCATAGCTGCCTCACTTCTTTGTTTGGATGCTGGTTATTTTTTGTTAGGCAAACTAAGCCGCCAGAGAAAAATTTTGTCCTTCTTTGTACCAAGCTTCTCGTTAGTAGCAGGCTTTATTTCATATTTCTGTTCAAGGTTACGAACCAGTGAAGCAGGAGGTTGGTAGAGAAATATATTGTTAGAGTCACTACTTACATTAGGAACCTCTGGCTCAACTGTTAGTTGTAGCTTCACTGTTGAGTCAAGCAAATGGCTGAGACTCAAAACCGAGCCTACTACACTTTTTTCCGTATGGATAGAGCCACTGCTAATAACGAGCGGTTGCTCTGACTGATTAATAATTTGTGCTACCTGGAAAAATTTATAGTTTCCCTCGCCAGTATGCCACCAACTAACTGCTTGAGTCACCAACACACATGAAATAATTCCAGATAGTAAGAGAACTGTAGTAACTGACTGCCAAAACTGTCGGCGTATATTACTAATAGAAACATCGGTAATTTTGCTAGAAAGAAAATATGCAACAGCTATCTGCATACCCAGATAGCCAGGAATTAAGTACCTCATTATAGTTGAGATTTTTCCCCCTTTAAATACATCTCTAAATATTAGAAATAGTGGTAAAACTATGATTAATGTTAGAACAAATACCCAAGTATTTCTTGGAGCTTTTGTACATAAATAATAGATAGAATAAACAACAAGAGCAAGCAAGATTATAGCTATGGGGCTGGCTAATAAGATTGATAAACCACTCGATTGCCCACCCACGCCAACGTCGAAGAAAAGGCGACTGGGCTGGAAAGGCCATGCTTTAATTAAAGATAATAAATCGGGTTTTGTGTTTGCCCAAGCTAATCTCTTATCTATCTCAGAAGTTCCTAAAAAAATATTCGAAATCCAGGGTAAAAAAAGTATTAGCCCAGCTATTGATGCTATCAGATAGCTGAGAAGTGTTTTGGTTAATCTGAATCGCTCAATGACAAATACGTATATTCCATGTCCAAGAGCAGTTAAAAGAGTAAAAAGATAAGTGTAAAGCCCTAATGTTAATGTGATTGTATAAATTACCCAACCGATTCTTTTCTTAAGCCGGATAGCTTGCAAAAGAGCAGCACTTGATAACAAGGTAGTTACTGTCCACAAGCTATACATCCGTGCTTCCTGAGCGTATAAAAGATGGAAAGGTGAAACCGCTATTAATAGGGTTGCTATCCATCCGACTAATGGTGATTTAAATAGTTCTTGACACAACCAGTAAATACAAGGTAATGCGAGTAAGCTGATAACTGCGGAGAAACTTCTTGTCGAAATTATGGAACCACCAAATAAATCTGTCCATAATCGCAACAGAATGAAGTAAAGTGGTGGAATGTGAGGATCTTCTTTTGCCATTCCTTTGATTGCATCTATCAATCCTTTTTCGGGATTAGGATTCTGAAATTTTTGCAAAGAACTTACACTAATTTCTTGCCCTGTAAATACTTGCTTTGCTACCTCATCTTCTGTATAGCCGGAAATTCTTAGTGAGGTGAAAGTCTCGTCATACCAGTAAAATTTACGCTCCAGGTTAGCAAAGCGGAAGAATAAACCTAAAGCCAAGACAGTGACGACTAAAAATCGTAACCAAGCTGAAGAAGGCAGCAGATATTTTGGCATAGTTAAAAGGTTGTAAAGATAGATTTGTTGGCAGATATGACGTTGTGTTACCTGTAATTGCGGGTATCCAGGTATCAAAATTAGCGTAACTTTTCAATTGCTTTTTAGGCTCTCATCATCTACTATCCCCAGTACACCTCCCAATACAACGTAATCAAGCGATGGGAATTTAAGTAGCAAAAGATGCTTTTGAAAGATTAACTTTTTTACTTACCGTCTACTTAATAGCTTATGTAATCTTTATAAAATCTTAATATTTTTTTCTGAAGACATCTATAAAGTCAGCTTTGCACACTTAAGAGAAGAAAAGCAATATAGCTCCTAATCAAGCTAATAAGTCAAGGAGTTAGCTATAGTAATTTATAAAGTAATTATAAAGTCAGAGTATAGCAGTATAGATAATTTCTTCACTCACCTCTGGCAATAACTCATAGTATTTGCAAAAAAAATGTAAAAATTCAAACATTAATTAGTTGCTGATAATATTTTGCAGATTTAGTCTAGACAACAATTTATACTAGCAGCAACCCAATTATGCTTAGAATTCAGAACTTCAACGAAGTAATTCTTCAACTTGATGTTGACTCCACAAAGTTCTGTATAATCCTTGTTTTTGCACAAGTTCTAAGTGATTACCTATTTGGACAATTTTGCCTTTATCTATAACAAAAATCCGGTCGGCAGCAGCGGCAGCAGATAGTTGATGAGTGATAAAAATAACTGTTTTACGCTTCGTACCTTTAGATAGATTGTTCAGGATTTGTGTAGCTGTTTGATTATCGACACTGGAGAGGGCATCATCTAAAATTAGCACTGGCGCATTCACTAACATTGCTCTAGCTAAAGCAGTACGTTGACGTTGGCCACCAGAAAGAGTAATACCACGTTCGCCAACAACGGTTTCATATTGTTGAGGAAAGTTGCTAATTTCTGTATCAATTTGAGCGAGTTTGGCAACGGACTCTACATTTTCTTGTTCGCTCACTGGGTCGCTGTAACGGATATTATTTTTAATTGTGGTACTGAATAGAAAGCTATCTTGGGGAACGTAGGCGATCGCACTTCGTAAATCTGCCAGCGCTATCTTCGTAATATCCACATCATCTAAAAACAACTGCCCCGCCTCAATATCTAACAAGCGTGGCAAAGCATTCGCTAAGGTTGATTTTCCAGAACCAATTGCCCCAACAATTGCCACTGTTTCCCCAGGAGCAATTGTAAAGTTGAGATTTTCTAAAGCTGGAGTCTTGGAGTCAGGATAGGTATAACTGAAATTTTTAGCTGTGAGTTCTCCTTTGGCTTCAGCTAGAGGTAGATGTACGACATCGGTTACATCTTGAATTTTTGGTGTGACGCTGAGAATAGACTCAAGCCGATCAATACTAACTTCGCCCCGTTGGTAGGCAGTAATTGTGAATCCTAACAGCGCAGTGGGGAAAACTAGACGCTCTACATAAATTAATAATGCCAGAAAGTCGCCAACAGCAAGTGTTCCAGCAGACATCCGCATCGTCCCTAACCAGATGATCACCAGCGAACTGACATTGGCTAGCCCACTAATTAAGGGAAACAATGTATTTCTGCTTTTTGCTAATTCCAAGTTAGCCGCTAAAAGCTGCTGATTTTTCTTAGCGAAGGCTCGACGCTCATTTTCTTCTTGGGCGTAGATTTTAATTAGAGCAATACCGCTAATATCTTCTTGAATAAGTTCACTGATATCAGAGAGTTTCTCTTGCACTGCTGCTTGTTGCTTACGTAAGCGATTGCTAAATAGATATACCAACAAGAACATAAAAGGGTACACCGCCAGAGATGCTAATGTCAAATCCACACTAATCGCCAACATCACTGGCAGTGTTAGGGTATAGGCAAATACAGTATTCGCCAAACTCAATACTGCAAAACCTAACAATCGCCTGATATTGTCCACATCACTGGTAGCCCTACTAATCAAATCGCCTGCGGTGTTGCGGGCAAAATAAGACGGCTCCAGTTTCAGTAAATGTTCAAAAATCCGTTGTTTCAGGTCAAATTCAACCTGACGCCCCACCCCAAATAGCCAAATGCGCGATGCCATACGCATTAACCACATCGCTGAACTCAGCAAAACAATCGGCACTACGTAATGTAGTATCTGATTCCATTTGAAGGTTGCTGAGAGTTGGTCAACTGCTGAACGAATTAACAAGGGTATATAAACGCCCAGCCCATTGACAGACAATAAAGCAATAATACCTAAAGTAGCTTCCCGCCAATGGGGACGCAAGTAAGCAACAAGTTTAGCCAGTCGTCGAGATTTTGCCATTAAAGCAATTTTGCAACTTTACCTTCCTAGATTAACTGCTCATTAAGCCTGTATTTTATAGCGGTTCTTGATTGCGTTTAATTCACTGTTAAGAAATAGGGGGGAGGCGGAGCGTGAGAGTGGGGGAGTGGAAGAAACAATTATCGACTTCTGATTCCTGTCTCTTTGAAGTTCCGATGCCTGGGGCAACTCTTTCTCCTTCTCCTGTCAGAGACGCTTACGCGAACAGAGAACGGAGAAAGCCTCTGTTACAAAGTTCTAAGCGGAGGCTTTCTCCGCTCAACGCCACTTGCTTTCCAACGCAGGGCGACAGTAACGCAGCGGCTCGACTTTGCGCTCCACTCGGACTTGTCCTGTCTCCTGTCTCCTAACTTTATTACCGCTGAACACGCAAAAATCTATAAATCTCGGTAAGATAACTTTCCCAAGTTCTTGTTGTAAATTGTAGCGTTTCAGCACTGGGTACAAAGTCTTCAATCCTTAAGCCGCGTGTCCGAATATCTTGAGGATTTCCTTGCAAGAGGTAGGGAGGCACTCTCAAATTATAAGCAAGGATGTTATCCCCTACCATATCTGAGATGCCTGTTGCAGTGGTTTGTTGCCCCAGTGCCACCAGTGTCCCAGATGTTGGTACAGCACTTGCTACATAAGTCTCACCTATAGCTGCTACTAGAGGCGCTCGATAGAGAAAGTAGGCGACGGCTGGTGTACTTGCCAAAAGCAAAATTGTTAATGCCCAACCTACTAAGTATCCTCCTGGTTTATCTATTCCTCCTCCTTTAATTCTCTGAGCTGCAAAAATCATCAGTAAAACAGCGGCTCCTAGAGGCTTGAGCGGAAAAGATACCAATCTCCACAATGACGCCACAGCTGGTTCATTGGGGTTAATAAACGACAGAGCTACGACTACCAACAGAATGACTAAAACTAATCGCCCTACAAAAGTTCCTGAAGGATAAAATCTCTGGAACAGAGAGTATACGATAGTCCCAATCAGCAGCCACAGCAGTATCCGGCTTAGCAATATAAACATAGATTAACTCTCGAATTTTCTGGTGCGGTGAGCCATTGCGGTGAGTCCAGCGCTAGGGTAGGGTTTCCCCGACTCAGTTGACTGGTGAACCCGAAGGGTGAACCCATCGGAGTCAAGGGGGTTTCCCGGCATGCAGCAAATGGCAAATCTGTAAAGATTAGCCCAGAGGTTTCGGGAAGTGGATTTACTTTATTGTCAAACTGTAATCTTGACGTTACCTGACTTAAAATACCTCTAACCTCACACCCAAAGACTACCGTCGTAGTGATTTTAGTGCAATTTTTTGCAACTGCGTCTATTATTTAGAATTTTCCTATTGAGTAATGTGGCACCAGTGTGGAGAGCAGGGGGCAGGGGAGCATACTTCGACTGCGCTCAGTAACCGGGGGGGCAGGGGGCAGGGGAGTAGGGAGCAGGGGTGTAGAGTTTTTATACTTGTTCACTGGTAGCAAAGACTCATTAAGGGAGTTCTGAGGTGGATGAACGAGTAGCAAACACTGATTCTTGCATTCCAAAATATATCTCTCACTCCCTGCACAGACGCGTAGACGCTCGAAGAGCGGCTTCTCGTAAGAGTATAATCGCGTCTCTACCTCCACCTCCTCACTCCCCGCCTCTCATGCTTCGCAGCACGACGAACAAAATGCCTATCAGTGCCAGGACTGGGAGAGCGATCGCCCAACTTTGGGACTGTTTAGATTCACTCTTTACTACACTTGTATTGACATCTTGTACATTTTGTGTATTTTCAGAGTTTCCAGATGCGACGGTAACTTTAAACTTGAACTTAAACGGTTTAAAATTTGCTCCAGAGGCGGGTTTGCCATTAAGTTGTAGCTGATAAATTCCTGGTTTGGGGAAGACAAGTTCTGCACCTGGGATGCCTTGATAGCGTTCTACTGCCACAGGTTTTAAGGATGGTTCTAGCAGTGCTGGTTCTCCGGGCGCATAGGGTTCGGCATAAACAGCCAATCGACAATTACACTGGGCGAGGGGAATTACCTTTCCACCTCTGCGGGTGAGGGCAAACCAAGCTTCGGAGGTTTCGCCAGCGCGAGGATTATCATTTGGTTCAATGTGGAGCGTACCACCAACATCTGCTGATGTTTTTACATTATGGGCAGAGGCAGGGTGAATCTGAATTATTGATATGACTACCGAAATGAGGAGTAATAAATACTTTATTTTTCCTAACCTGTGGAAGGGAATACCCTTAATCGGTTGCTTGTTTTTTTGAATTGCTAAGTTTTCCCTCGTTGAGTTAGGGAACAAGTATCGTTTACCGGGACTTAGTTGGGGGGACATAAAACTTTTCTAAGGTTAACTTTGACCAAAACAAGCGTGAACGCACCAGCAACACACTGAGGGTGACAATTCCCAACAGCACAGTTGCCAATTTATTCCCCCAATTTGATTGTAAGGAACCCAGGTAATGGGAACCAATTAGTACAGCATGAATGGCGCTCAAGAGCAAAGCTGGCACACCCAATAGATGAATCTGTCGCCAACGCTTGCCCAAAGATTTCTGCAATGATTCCAAACTTGTAAAAGCAGCGGGGGTCATTAATATCAATGCTACAGCACCCGCAGCAATGCCCCACTGAAAGTCTGGTGGCAAGAAAAAAAAGGCATTAAGATTCCATTGCAGCGAGTGTTCTATCATGTGGGCGGTGTGAACCACAGACAACACAAAAGCCCCTACTCCAAAAGCTCGACGGTAACGCAGGGGTGACGCCCACAAGCTGCTAATCGGACGAGCAATCAGCGCTAAAATTAAGCAAATTAATGCGGCATGTCCTGTGTAATCTACCATTGTGTCACCAGTCCGCAGCAAGGTGATTGCGCCAATAGTGAGAGTAACCCAGCCGCCTAATCTAAACAACTGACTACGCCTGTCTTTACTTACCAAGGAAGTAGAGACGCCTACACCGAGCATAGTGGGTAGGGTTCCTAAACCAAAAGCTAGCATGGTTGCTGCACCCATCCACCAATTACCAGTTTCAGCAGCTTTCAGCTGGGCTGCATACAAAAAACCACAAGGCATCAAACCCCAAGTCATGCCCAAAAGTGCTGGTGTCCACCATCTGGTTTTTAAGGAAAGCTTGACCATTCCTGTACTCAAGCGATTATGTAAACTGCCCTGCAATAAGGGGTGTAATACAGGAATGCGAGGTAGCAACTTGGGCGCTACTTGTTCTAACCCAAACCAAATCAGCATCACGCCAGTCACAATTGCTATCCAGTGGCGTAAATTACTGCCGATACCTGCTAGTTGCCCACCTTCTACTAAGACTGAACCTATTGCCCCAATGCCAGCACCGACTAGAGCATAGCTCAACATTCGCCCCAGGTTTAATAGGATATGAAATTCTAATTGCTGTTGCCACGTGGAAAACTGTTTTGAAGACGTTGTTTGCTTTGAGGAACCTGCCTGTGGAGTTCCCTGCTGATGCGAGAGGGAAAATGCCACTGTCAGGGGGCCACACATTCCAAAGCAATGTCCAAAACTGCCCAGGAAGCCTAGAGTCATGATCAGCAACAAATCTAGCATAAGAGTTAAGGGGGCAGGGGGCAGGGGGCAGGGAGCAGGGAGCAGGGGGGCAGGGGGAATAGTTAGTTATTCTTCCTCATCTCTCCCAGTCTCCCGTTCCCCCGCTCAGCACTCTTCTAGTGCGGAACTGTAAGTGAAGTTTTGACCTATGTCAAAAGACGAGTTGTCAAAGTTAGGGATGCTGGGCTACTAACGGTGCATTAGGCGATCGCGTTACCCTAAAATCTGGAAAGTAGGAATCAATTCGCATGAGCAAATGGATTTGGCTGGTGCTATTGGTGTTGGTGACAGTAATTGTAGTAGGTAGTCGGGGTACTGCACTCAATGGGTTGTTTCAACAGCGTCCTTCGCCAGCAATTGTTGAGCGCATTCCAGTGGAAACACTTCAACCAAAGCCAGAGTCGCAGTCCGTGAATATTGCTTTGCAAGTTTCTGCTGATAAGTTGTTAGCTCACATTCAAAAGTTGGATTTTCAGCGTTATACGACAATAGAGCGATCGCGTACTCGCACTTATATCACAACTGAACTGCAAAAATTAGGCTGGAAACCTCATCTGGAAAGGTTTGCTGAGGGTGTAAATATTTTTGCCGAACGCTTAGGAACTGACAAAGCAGCAGGCGCAATTCTAGTAGCTGCCCACTATGACACCGTTGCTTTTTCTCCTGGTGCTGATGATAACGCTAGTGGTGTGTCTGTGGTGTTGGAAGTGGCTCGACTTCTCGCTTCATATCCAACGCCACGGACTTTGCAGCTAGCTTTTTTTGACCAAGAGGAAGCAGGACTTTTGGGTAGTAAAGCTTTTGTGGCTAAGACAGCACGTTTACAAAACCTGCGCGGGGTAATTGTTATGGATATGGTTGGTTACGCTTGCTACACTACTGGCTGTCAGCAGTATCCTGTGGCTCTGCCTGTTACCCCACCTAGCGACAAAGGCGACTTTTTAGCAGTAGTTGGTGATACAGAGCATTTACCTTTGCTTAGTGCTTTTCAAAACTCACAGACGAATCCCTCAACTGCGTTGAATAAGAGAGAATTAAATCTGCCAGCAGTCTTGACACTACCGATTCCTCTCAAAGGTTTGCTGGCTCCTGATACACTACGTAGTGACCATGCACCATTTTGGTATCAAGGGGTGGGTGCTGTTTTGGTTACGGATACTGCTAATTTACGTACTCCTCACTACCATCAACCCAGTGATATCCCAGCGACTATCGAGCGATCGTTCTTCACCGGAGCAGCACAAATTATTGTAAATGCTACTACTAATTTGCTTGAAAGCAGTAATGTCTTGGAAACGCAACCAAATAATGAGTAATTCGTAATTAATTCATTTAATTAATTACAGAAAAAATATTTTTTTTCCTAAAAACAGCCAGATTAGTTAATGGATTATACCGTTTATCTAAAACATGACGACAGATTAAATCAGGCTTGTAATTGCGCTTAAACGCTACTACAAATGATGTGTTGTTTTCATTTAAATAATTGGTATTAATCACGAATTACGTAGATTGCTTCTCGCCTCCTCTACAAGGCTAAGGTGAATGGCGAATATTACGAATTACGAATTATTTTGGTTAGCCTGCTGTTGAGGAAAGGTCAGCGTCCAATTGTGTTGATCATTGATTTGGAAGTACAAACCTTCAAGAATCAGCCGTAACGCAGTTCGAGTTCTGATGAAATCCTTCACTAGATGGGTTCCTGGTTGAGCAAAAATATCGTCAACGTTTTGGCTGTAACCAAATGGTTTTGAACAATCGCTACCAGCACCTTTGACTGTTAATACAAAGAATGGAGCTTGCTTGTATTTGTCGGGAACCATAAAGATTCCATAGGCATGGTGTTTACCGCGCCACGGCTTAACTAAAACTTTGGTCGCCTGTACTTGAAATTTTTGCGTTTTTGATGCTAAAAAAGCTGCGGAATCACATTGAGAATCATTTACAGGCCACCAGAGTGTAATCATGCTCAGTGAAAGCAGCAAAATTAAAATATAGGTCAATCGGCGACGCATAGAGCCAAGAGAAGGTGTTGAAGCATCACAGTATTTAAGTTAGTTGAGAAGCGATCGCATTTTTGTGGTTCTCAACACCGATTCCTGCTTAACAACCAAATTGTTTAACCTCCAACATGAACAGCAGGACGGCATTCGGGGTCTTTCTCTGCCTTGCGGAGTACTTCACGGGTAACTACGGCAATATCACCTTCACCAAACAAGATAAAACGCAGTAAGTATTGTATTGGATTTCCCTCAACCCAGCCAAAGTAAGCATGGGGAATCTTACCCGTTTGGTCACGAATATAGAGCAGTAAAGCTGCGATCGCGTTAGGTACTGCTGCACTTTCAGCACGTAGGATGCGGTAATTACCAACTTGCACCCCTTTTACTCTGATGACATCCGCAAATTCCGAAGCATCTGACACCTTAATTTCTAGAAAAAGGATTGGATCGGTAGGCGGAATATGATTGTCTTCGCGCACCTCTTTTTCCTTTAACAAATACTCTTGCTCATCGCCTGTATTCAATCGATTAGCAATCAGTCGTATTGTATGCTGACTTTCTTGAGCAAGGAATTGGCGGGCATTTTCGTCAATTTCGATCCGTTCTACCCGTAGTTCAGTCGAACGCCAAACGCGAGAAACTAGTGAAGTGACAATGATCGCACTGATAAAGAAACTGGCAATCCTAATACCTTCAGGTCTTTCAATAATATTTACAATAGTGGTATATATAAACACTAAAGTAATGAGTCCAAAAACGAGTGTTCCTCGTTTGGCTCTCTGGCGGTGGACTGATAGGGTCACAGCAAAAGCGGCTGAACTCATCAACACAAGTACACCAGTTGCGTAAGCCCCACCTTGGGCTTCGACATTTGCCCGAAAGATAATTGTGACAATAAAGGCAATAGCTGTATAGACTAACACTAGAGGTCGCGCTACTCTAGCCCAAGTCGGAGCCATACCATAGCGTGGCAAGTAACGAGGCACAATATTGAGCAGTCCTGCCATTGCAGATGCACCTGCAAACCAGAGAATACTAATAGTGCTGAGATCGTAAACTGTGCCAAAGCCATTACCTAAATATGAATGTGCTAGATAAGCTAAGGCGCGTCCATTGGCTTTGCCCCCAGCTGCAAATTCTACTGTCGGAATTAGTAGTGTAGTAATAAAACTGCTGGTTAGCAAAAAGAAGCTCATAATTACGGCAGCAGCAGTCAGCAGTTTACGTGTATTCCGAATACGTCCTCTGGGATATTCAGGGGTGTCGTCGCTGCTTCCTTTGACAAGAGGCATAACGGTGACGCCAGTCTCAAAGCCTGATAATCCCAATGCTAGTTTTGGAAATAACAGAGTAGCTGTGCCGATTATTACCAAAGGGTTAGAATTGCGTGCGAAAAGTGCAGTCTGCCAGTCGGCGATCGCTCCTGGGTGAATGATAATTTTATACAAACCAACGCCAATGACAATGAAGTTTAGCAGCAGATAAACTCCAACCAAAAAGACTGCAATACCAATAGCTTCTCGGAAACCTCTTAGGAAAACAGCACCCAGTAAAGCAATTAATATGAGAGTTATGGCGATCACCTGATTGTGAAGCTCACTTGGGGCGATCGGATTTTCAACGATATGCGCTGTGGCATCAGCCGCTGAAAGGGTAATGGTGATAATAAAGTCAGTTGCCACAAAGCCTAGTAGACAAAGCACGAGTAGTTTGCCTTGCCACCAAGGAAGCAAATGCTCAAGCATGGCAATAGACCCTTCGCCATGCGGACTTTTGCCAGCAATACGCCGATAAATCGGCAATGCCCCAAACAGTGTTAGCAGAACTAGAATCAGGGTAGCCAGAGGAGAAAGAGCGCCTGCTGCAAGTGCTGCAATACCAGGTTGATAGCCAAGGGTGGAGAAATAATCTACACCAGTCAGGCACATAACCTGCCACCAAGAATGCTGGCGATGTATTTGTTCCTTGCGGTACGGGCCTTCTTGCTTTTGTGCTTCTTCTTCGAGCAACCAGTGGATGAACTTTTTACTGAGCTGATTGGTTGAAACGATTGGTTTACTCATTAAATGGTAGTCTCCTGCTCTATAGTCATGTAGATGCTATTTTGCACCGCAGTAAGTTGCGCTCAAGCTTCTCTTTTTAAGTACTAGACTTTTTGAGTGGAGATAATTCACCCGCTTTGAGAAGGATTATGCATATACGCCAATGGGGCAATATATAAAAATTTATATTAGTTTACGTATCTAACACAACCGTGATTTTCGCTGATTGGGGAGCAGGGAGTAGGGGAGCAGGGAGCAGGGGGAAAAAATGATAAATGCCCTATGCCTAATTTTTATAGGCATCTATCTAACTAATGTTCGAACAAATCCTTGAACTGCAACAAATCTAAGGAAACTATTGTTGGCAAAACTTTAAAGCATTCTTGAGCAAGTTCCCAACGTTCTTCGCGTTTGAGCATTTCTACTAGCTTCTGCTGCACACTGAGTAAGTAGCGCACATCATTAGCGGCGTAACTGAGTTGAGCTTCAGATAAATTAACAGCATTGCCCCAATCAGAACTTTGAGCGCTTTTATCTAGTTCTACTTGTTCTAACTCTTGCACTACATCTTTGAGTCCGTGGCGATTGGTGTAGGTACGGGCTAATTTACTACCAATCTTGGTGCAAAAAACAGGTTGAACCTGAATTCCCAGATTATGCCGCAGGGTGGCAACGTCAAAACGAGCAAAGTGAAACACTTTCAGGACGTTTGCCGCTTCTAAAAGTTTTTTTAAGTTAGGGGCGTCAGCTTGTCCTTTGGCTATGCGGATTGCACTCACTTTGCCCTCTGGGTTACACAGTTGGACGAGACACAAGCGATCGCGTTGCGGCAACAATCCCATTGTTTCTGTATCGACTGCGATCGCCTCAGATTCTAAATACTGTCCAAGCGCTGCCTCACTAAGGTCGCGATCGCTTACCTGAAAATCTTCTAATGTCATGAGTTTTTAATAGTAAATGCAGTGTCTTAAAAAAGGAGTCAGGAGACCAAAGACAAGAGTCATTAATTATTTTCACTTGTCCCCCCTGCTCCCCAGCCCTCTGATCCTTTGCTTTCCTGACTCTATTAATTGTCTACAAAAATCGGCAATTAAATCTATCTGGTGTGAACAAAAATTTGCGTCAGGTAGACCTCACCTTTGTTATTAGCTGCAACACCAATCCCAGTAAGGTTGTAATTCCCTTTAATATTCTTCAAATGTCCAGGACTGTTGAGCCAACCAATAAAAGCTTCAGCAGCCGGGTCGCTGTATCCCTGGTTAAAAGCTACATTTTCCGCCGCACTGTTGTAAATAAGAGGGATAGACTTGACTCGTTTTTCAAATCCCTGATGGCTAAATGGAACTTTCCCCTTAGCCATGTTTTGACTATGAATCCTTGCCTGTCGAGTGATATTTGTATTTAAAGTTAATTTTCGCAGCCCTTTAGCAACACGATATCGATTAATTTGCTCAAAAACTGATTTTTCTAGAGCAGTAGTTTTAAAAGTAGTAGTTGATATTGCAACTTGATTTGAAACTATCGACGATGGCTGAGTATCAGTAGATTCGTTCGTAGAAGTATGACCTGGTACAGGAGTGGTAGCTAACCCACTAGCAAGGACAAGCGTACTTAAAGCGATGCCAAAAGCAGTTTGTCGGAACATGGAGAATTTAAGTAATGTGTAGAGATGTAAGACCTATACTCTACCTTATTGTTCCTTAGATAGATAGCAGAATACTGTTAAGTATTCATGAATTTAGAAGTTATTTATACATCTTTACAAAAAACACAAAAAAAGTTCCTGACTATGAAACATTTGACAATCTACTTCAAAACTTTTTGAACTAAGGATATAACATTTAACGATGTTTTAAATAGATGTATTATTTACTAGATAAATGTCAATAAAAATACATTTATTCTCAATTCCAGATAAAAATTTGCAAAAACAATTTATTAAATTTAATTTTTATTATCTATTTTTTATACATAAAAAATTATAGATTGATTCGAGTCAACTTATGATATGTATATAAAATCACATAAATCGTGATTGTTTTATTTTAAGGCTGCAAATAGCAGTATATGTTGTTGCTCAATTAAACTCCTAGCTGCTATTACAAGTTTTTTATTGTTTGTAACTAAATCAACAATAGTAATTTAGAGAAAAACAAAAGTGAATTTAAAAGAAGCTGTTTTGATTGGACTTTTAGCCCTAGCAGCGCAATATCATAGCATAAAACCATGACAATAAAATATTTATTCACGCTAAGAAAAGCCGATTTCTAAAAATTTAATTTTTTATACAAACCCTTTCCAATCCGGAATTGGGATAAATCGTTTTGTAGCAAACTTTTAGCGTTTGCAATTGACCAGTAATATTTCTGAGGAGAAAAACTAGATATGAATTTCAAACAAATTATATCGATAGGATTTTTAGCGTTGGGAGCTGGATTTTTTAGTATAAAGACAGTAAATGCTCAAGGTTTATCAGTAAAAGCCTCTGTTAGCGCACCTTCTACAGCAGCTTCTCAACCTTCATCATTTACTATTGCCCAACTTACAGAACCTAATTCTCCACTGTATGGAAACTGGAAACTAACATTTAGTATTGATGGAATTATTTATGAAAGTATTCTGAGAATGCAAGGGTATTCTGGAACCACGAGAACCCGCTATTTTAATCCCAATACAGGTAAACCTGATGTTGTAGATCAAACAATGGAATTGAAGTCTTCATCTAGTGGATTAATTTTATTAGGATATAATCCTGTTTACGGTGGTACTACTCTTCGACACCCTACTTATATTCCTGATAATTTTTTATTTCAAATACGCCCTGATGGTTCTTTGATAGTTTTTACCTGTGATAGAAATAAAAGATGTTCATCTGTAGATTTAGAAGTAATTCGCTAAGCAGTAAACATCTCACATCAGTCTATCTGTTTGATATCAAACCACAAATAAATGCCTATACTTAACCTTCAATTGAGAAGAAATAAACCAGCATCAGCAGCCAGTTTAATCTGTTTGAGATGCAGAAATATCTCTGCAAACAGACAAGCGATCGCCCTACGGCAATAATTCCATTATTTCAGTATCGAGTGCGATTGTCCAAAGGGCAGTGTCGTTTGGATAATCGCTATAGATTCTAAATACTGCAAGAGGATTTCGTCAATTTTAGAAAAAACTTCAATTTTGCAAAGCCTATATCTTAAGGAAAATTTCTGTATAGTATATTTTGCCATCAGCACTTCTGGCAACACCAATGCCGGTTAAATTGTAGTTTCCTTCAATGTTACGGCGATGACCTGGACTGTTGAGCCAGCCTTCAATAGCTTGTTTTGCAGGGTCACTATATCCTTGGTTGTAAGCGACATTTTCGCCAGCGGCTATACAGGGAATAGCGATCGCTTTAACTCGCTGTTGAAATCCGGTATGTCCAAATGGGACTTTACCGTTTGCTATATCCTGGCTGTGAATCCTTGCTTGATTATCGCTAGCAGAATTACGTAATAGCGTTGGCAGATTCTGAGAACTTCTGTGGTTATTAATTTCTCGGAAAATTGATTCTTCTATAGTACTAGTATTGATACTAGATTGTGCAATGATTTGACGATTATCACCTGATACCACTGAAGACTTCAGCGTAGAAGTTTGAGTTGGTACAGTAATAGCGATCGCTCCACTGCTGAGAACAATAGTCCCTAAAGCGATGCTATAGATTGTTGCTCTAATCATTATCATTTGCTGAAAGTAAATTTTTACATTATCTAATCACACTTCTGTTGATTGAACAACTTTTATTATTTTGGATTTTGCGGAAAGTCTAAGCGGCGATTTCCTCTACACAGACTTTCCAATATGGATTTTGGGTTATTAAAGAGTTACTAGTAATTACTTTGAGCGCCCTATCTGCTGCAATCGATATTTAAATTGGTATAACAAAGTTGACTATTCAACTCATAAGTAGAAGTTGAATAGTAGAGCAACTAAGATATAAATGTTAAATCATCTAACTTACGCACCGTAACGAGATTACGTCATTGCGTTGGCGTAGCCTCTCGTAGACAAGCAACCTCAAACCTTGACTTTACGTCGTGAGTGCGTAACTTCTAAATCATTTCAATTCAATAGAATATAGTAAAGGCGCACAGTTAACTATACGCCCTTACTGAGTATTATGTATATCCAAAAGAAGACTGCTAGAGATAGTCTAAAGCGTGTCTAGCTGCTCCTGTAGTACGCGCAATACCCGTGCAATATAGTCTGCCCGCCACTGCTCGCGTTGTTTGGCTACCTCGTCGTCTGGTTTATAAGCCTCAATATCGGCAGCAGATAAAACATCTTTAGCCGCTAGCAACCGTTCTATGGTATCCAACCGCTCATGCAATACGGATACCTCCCCTGTCAAAGCTATGACAATCGCCAGTAAATTATCGATTTGGGAGTCATCGAAGTAAACAGGTCGTTTACCCTTGGCTGTCTTTACCATCCTCACTACCTCTAGGTTGAAAGTGCTGAGTTAGGAGTTACGAGTACAGACGCGATTATACTCTTACAAGAAGCCGCTCTTCGAGCGTCTACGCGTCTGTACAGGAGTTAAAAGTCAACAGTCATTAGTGATTAAATTATCTCCTTTATTCCCAATCCCTAATCCCTAATCCCCAGTCCCCTACTTAGTTGCAGCTAATACAAACCAAGTACCTCGGCTGTCTGATTTGCCATTGGCTACTTTTGGTTTCCATGCGCCGTTAGGGACAAACTTCTCGAATACTTTATCTGCTGCAAAACCAGCCTCAGCGGCTAGAGCAACTAAATCTAGGTCGCGTACAGCGCTCCAAAAAGGTTCGTTGTTGTTAGCTGTTTCCCAGTCATACATGAACTGTGAATAGGTATCCATGTGATGATACAAAGGTGCTTCCACATGAAGCATCATTCCGCCGGGAGCCAGCAGACGATAAGACTCTTGCATCACTTTACGCACAACTGGCGGGGGAATTTCATGCAGCAAAATGTGTGAAACCACCAAGTCAAATGATCCATCTGGGAAGTTGGTGTGTTCAGCATTTTGCTGTGAAAAATGTACGCGTTTTCCTAAAGATTCTGCCCTGGCATGAGCGTAACGCAACATTGCTGGGCCTATATCTATGGCATGAACTTCCGCATCTGGATAGCCGTCTACGTAGGGCAATGTGCTATTGCCGATAGAACAGCCCATGTCAAGAATTCTCTGGGGTCGAAAGTCGGGAAATTCTTGCAGCAGGTAGTTTTGGACTATGGACTGTCCCATGTCATCGTTCAGCGGCCCCAACCAACCTAAACCATAAACGTAAGCCCCGCGGTCATATGTTGCACCAGCAGCTACATCGTCAGCGGTGAACTCACTGTGATATCCTCCTGGCATACAGTGAATATCTACAGCAGTTTGATAAGAGGGTATTTTAAAATTGGGGTCGAGAGTTAAAGTACCCAGTTGACCACTCTTGTCTTTGGCACGCTCAATTAATTCTGGCAGTTGTCTGTTAACACTTGTGTTAACCGACTCCCATAATATTTCCTGGTTAATCCGCTTTAGCGCACTGAACCAACGGTAATGCGGTTGATCCTGCATTACTTCCCGAATTTCATGACGGTTTTGGGGAAGACGCTGATGTTGTTGTTCAAACTTCGGCTGCGCTAGTTTTTCATAAACTACTTTAATACCTGGAGCAACATTCCTAAAAATGTGCATTTTCAGACTTTGTACAAAGTTTTGCCGTGCTAACTCATCGTGAGTGGGTTGTGGCAACATGGAATGTTGGAATTGTTGATCCATCAGTGCTTTCTCCTGGGAATTTAGCTTCTATTTACGCAGGATTTAAAAATTTAGCTACTGTTTGTACATCCTTATCACCTCGTCCTGAGCAATTAATTACAATCCGAGGACTGCCGCTAAGTTGAGGACAGAGGGTTTCCAGGTAAGCGATCGCATGAGCCGTTTCCAATGCTGGGATAATACCTTCTAAGCGAGACAATCGCTGGAACGCTGCCAAAGCCTCTGCATCCGTTACACTGTAGTACTCAGCACGCCCAATATCCTTTAAATAGCTATGTTCCGGGCCAACGCCAGGATAATCTAACCCTGCACTAATTGAGTGTGCCTCAATTATTTGTCCATCTTCATCCTGCAATAGATAGCTCATTGCCCCATGCAATACACCAACTTGTCCTTTTGTCAAGGTAGCGGCGTGTTTTTGGGTATTGACACCTTCCCCAGCTGCTTCAACTCCAATTAGCCTGATAGAAGCTTCATTAACAAACTCATAGAACAATCCCATAGCATTGGAACCACCGCCCACACAAGCTATGAGAATATCGGGCAACACACCCCACTTTTCAAGGGCTTGAGCGCGAGTTTCTTGCCCAATCACTGCATGGAAATCACGCACCATCATCGGGTAAGGATGAGGCCCTGCTACTGAACCCAGGATGTAATGAGTAGTTTCAACATTCGTCACCCAATCGCGAATCGCCTCAGAAGTTGCATCCTTGAGGGTTCCCGTCCCCGCAGCTACCGGACGTACTTCTGCCCCCATCAACTGCATTCTGAACACATTCAAAGCTTGGCGTTCCATATCATGAACGCCCATATAGATTATGCATTCCAGACCAAAACGAGCGCAAACTGTTGCTGTAGCAACTCCATGTTGTCCAGCACCCGTTTCGGCAATAATTCGCTGCTTGCCCATGCGCTTTGCCAACAATACCTGACCAAGGGCATTATTAATTTTGTGAGCGCCAGTGTGATTTAAGTCTTCACGCTTCAAGTAAATTTGCGCCCCTGTGCCATCTGGTCTGGCATAATGAGTGGTCAGGCGCTCGGCAAAATATAATGGTGTAGCGCGTCCCACATAATCCCGCAACAACTCCTGTAGTTCTGCTTGAAAACCTGGGTCATTACGGTATTGCTGATAAGCTGTTTCTAG
Source organism: Nostoc sp. UHCC 0302 (assembly GCF_038096175.1). NCBI lineage: Bacteria > Bacillati > Cyanobacteriota > Cyanophyceae > Nostocales > Nostocaceae > Nostoc > Nostoc sp. UHCC 0302. The sequence continues at coordinate 3,710,855 of NZ_CP151099.1, read as the reverse complement.
TTCAGCAAGAGCAGGCATCAGTGTTTCCGGAACATACTTACCGCCAAAGCGGCCAAAGCGTCCTTGTGTATCGGGAAATTGGGCAGTTGACGGAGAAGTTGCAGAAAGTGGAGTAGTAGTCACAGGCTGATTTCAATGACGGGACGGACTTCATTATTATAAGAAAGTCTCAGGCAGATAGAAGATGAGATTTTACTAACAAATACAGTGCCGAGAAGTAATTCTTTAGGAGGATAGCGAAACTACTAATACCTACAACTGGGTTACTTTTTAGTTTATTGCAATCATGGATGATGTTAGCCTAGAAGTTGATTTCCAAGCACAATGGGTATTTAGAAGTCACTACTGCTCTAAATTTTTCCTTAAGCAAGATTTTATGTCTTCTTCCAATTCAAAACCCTCCGACAAACGCTTTATCTACCGCGAATTTGGCAACGACAACTCAGCCGCGATAGAAAGACCAATTCCCGAACTACCTCCGCAACAACAAAACCTCCGAGTACAAGCTACCCGCAGCGGGCGTAAAGGCAAAACTGTCACAGTGATTAGCGGTTTTCAAGCAAAACCAGAAACCTTAGCAGATTTGGTGAAGCAGTTGAAAACCCAGTGTGGGACAGGTGGGACTGTTAAAGAGAATGAAATAGAAATTCAAGGCGAACACAAGCAGAAAATTCTCGATATCCTAACCAAACTAGGTTACAAAGCCAAAATTAGCGGTGGTTAATGAGTGCGGTTTACCGCATCTCAACAGCGATGTTAATCGTTAATGGCAATGTTATCTTGAAGAAGTACAAATATGTTTGAACAGTGGTGAGTTACAGCACCAAAAACCTGTTCATTTTGAGATTAGGGAGAAGTTTATATGGATATAGTTCGTCTTTTGTGTGCCATTTTCCTACCGCCTCTGGGAGTATTTTTACAAGTAGGTTTCGGTTTAGACTTTTGGATTAATATCCTTTTGACACTTTTTGGTTATATTCCTGGAATTATTCACGCAGTTTGGATAATTGCAAAGAAATAATAATACATTAGAGTAGGTTGGGTGTCATAATTTTTCTACTCAACCTCCTACTAAGTTAATGCTTAATTATGACGAATGCACCCTTAAGAAAAGAACTTCACGAAGAGAACCGTTTATCTTGGAATGAAGCGACTAAGGCGCACAATAGCCATAAAGGTAATCAGGCAAAGTTTTTTCGAGAAGGTGGAAATACACTTTTTCCTGAAGAGAAAGAACTTTTAGGAGATATTGCTGGTTTATCAGTGGTTCATCTTCAGTGTAATGCTGGTCAAGACACTTTGAGTTTGGCTCAACTTGGTGCTGTGATGACTGGCGTGGATATTAGTGATGAAGCGATAAACTTTGCTCAAAAACTTTCAGAAGAATCCGGGATACCAGCTACATTTTATCGTGCAGATATATTTGATTGGTTAGCAGAGACAATTAAGAAAAAAGCACAGTTTAATATTGTATTTTCCTCCTACGGAGCAGTTTGTTGGATATCTGATATTAATATTTGGGCGAAGGGAATCGCAGCTATTCTTAAACCTAGTGGGCGCTTTGTTATTGTGGAATTCCATCCTGTCGCGATGATTTTTGATAGGGATTGGAGCCACAAATTTCCTTATTTTAGTAATGGAAAACCTCTGACTTGGGAAGACGGCATAAGCGATTATGTGGCTGCTTCTAGTGATGGATTGTCTTTATCAGATTATGAAACGGGTATTGAAAATTTTTGCAATCCCCACCGTTCTCACGAGTTTCAGTGGAGTATTGGCCAGATAGTCACCGCATTATTGCAAGCTGGACTGGCTTTGGAAGTCTTGCAAGAGTACCCTTATTCTAATGGTTGTAAGCTTTTTGAGCGGATGCATGAAACTCCTGGAAGACGGTGGTTTCCGCCTGAAGATGTGCCAAATCTGCCGTTAATGTATGGTATTGTCGCTCGCAAGGTATGAGCAAATGCTGTAGGAGATAAGTAAATAAACAAAAATATTTACAGTCATTGCGAACAAAGAGAAGCAATCCTAACCCTTACGATTGCGACCCTGCGTGAAGGCTTCTCTACGAGACGCTATGCGAATGCCTACATTAAGCTTCACTCCATTCGTAATGACATTCTGTCAGGCTACTTAGTGCTTGTCCCTAGCAACCATATCTGTATGACGTAAAAATTGAACTGGTATTACGGGTTAAAAGAGAGTATCTATCAGCTAAAACGTTGCATCACGGGCTTTTACCAAATATTTGTAAGCTGCTTTACGAATTCCTTTAAGTTTGTCAAGTTTTATTCTGGCGGCTGAGAGTTGGTAATGCTTTTCTTCGCTTCAGCCAACTGGTGCGAGTATTAAATAATACTTGCATTTTTTAGTCTAAATTCAACTGTTTTAGCCTAAACGCCAATCTCAAGAAATAGTTTATCAGTATTTAAAATTTTCTTACAGAGAATTACTGAAAACCGAGATGAGCAAAAGATTGATAAATGCTTACGTAAATCCGCTGATAGTCTCATATCCTACCTTCATAAATCCCGCAGAAATACAGTTACGCTGATTCCTATTTATAAGCAAAACTACACTCATCTAATTCATTAAGGCGCTATAGCATCTTTACAATGTTGCTTATACAAATCTAGCTTAAGTGAGCAACACAGATGCCTGAAAACTGGAAACAAGTTTCACATACAAAACTCGATACTTGTTGTTTACTGAACTCCTAGCTAACTTACAATCACGCTTACAGTAAGTTAATTTTATTGCCAGCTTTACATCTTTTAATTTAAGGAATGTTCAATATGTCACTAGCATTAATTGAAGATATGTTTAATGAGCCAGAGTGGTCAGAAGAAAGTGCTTTGCCTGCCACAGATAGCGAGTTATTGATTTTAAGTGAAAAACTTTTAGAGTTTGAAATTCCTACCAAGGTTTTCTTTCAAGCTATAGCTATTGCAGCTTACGATTGTGCATCTGCTTTTCGGTATGCTGATAACTATCTGACTACACTCAAGAATAAAAATAAGCATACAGCTTTACTTATGCTAGAGTATGCAAGTAATTTTGAAAATAATTAAAATGCATTCAATGATATTGATCTCATAAATATGATGTGCAACATAACTTTTACTTTTTTAAGTTAGTTAGCTATCATTTGTTGTGCAAAAATAACAAATAAGGAGTGAACCGATGACACAAGCTCATCAAGAAGACAAAAACAGATTTATTTATCCTCGCAGTCGCTACTATGGTGAAGTTAAGCCAGAGTACTTACTATTTAGTGCCAATCTTCAAGAATTTTCTCAAAAACTAGACTATATTACCAATTTAGAAACATCTGGTAAGCTTACTCTAGAAGAAGCTTACGAGCAGATAGAAACCCTTTGGGAAAATCTGACGCATAGTAAAAATGAACTGGGAATCATTAAAAAATCCTAACTACCAACATCGCCTTGAAATTTTTATACTTAATTAATAAATAGATTTTTTCTCAGGATATAAGTCACAATTCCTTGCTATATCATCTGGAGAGCTTGTTTTTTTGCTGGCAAACTCATGTAAACTGTCACTATTCTGCTGACGGTTGCAGTTAAACATAAATAATTACTTTGGCTACATGAACAGGTACTACCGTAACAGAATTAGTTAAGCTTACGCATAATTCATAATTGATTATTTAAAGATTTTAACTCCCTACTGAAAACCTTAACTCTTTACTGGACTATGTTTTGGATAAGAGAGGCTGCTGAAAAATAAACAAAATATAGAGCCAGCAATTCCCCTCTACTACTTCTACTTCAGCTTCTAAGAACTTAAAACCTCGCTGATAATCTCAAGGGCGATTTGAATTTGGTTATTATCGATAACTAGAGGTGGACAGAAACGAATTGCGGCCTTTCCACAACCGAGTAATAACAAGCCCTTAAAGAAAGCTTCTTGGATAATGCGATCGCGCAACTTAGAATCAAAATTACCCTCTTCATCCCATAAATCTACCGCCACCATCAAACCCTTACCTCTAGGCGGCGAAATTCTCGGAAATCTTTCATGCAATTGGGTTAAACCAGCTTGTAATAATTCTCCCATCTGGGTGGCATTTGCCATCAAGCCCCCTTCCAGTAGCCGCAAAGTAGCAATACCAGCAGCACAACCCACAGGATTACCGCCGAATGTGGTAGCGTGAGAACCGGGAGGCCAAGTCATTAACTCAGGGCGTGAAAGAATTGCTCCAAGAGGCATACCGCTGGCGATACCTTTAGCGGTGGTAATGATATCAGGCATAACACCCCAATGCTGAATCGCAAATAAGCGCCCAGTACGCCCCATGCCAGCTTGTACTTCATCGACTACCATCAGAATGCCATAGCGATCGCATATTTCCCGAATTCTCTGTAAAAAGCCATCTTCTGGGACTATGTAGCCCCCTTCTCCTTGAATTGGCTCGACGAAGATTGCTGCTACTTCCTGGGGTGGTAAAGTTGTTGTAAATAGCTGTTTTTCTAGATAATCCAGGCTAGCGTGAGTACCGTAAGGGATATGAGTTACCCCAGGTACTAAAGGCCCAAAGTTAGCTCGCTGCACTGCTTTGGAACCAGTGAGAGACATTGCCCCATAGGTGCGTCCGTGGAATGCCCCTAAGAATGCCACAATGAGCGATCGCTTGGTGTAATATCGAGCTAGTTTGATTGCCCCTTCGTTGGATTCCGCGCCGGAATTAGTAAAAAACACCCTTGCTGGAAACGTACTTTCGCCATGTTGCGGACTAGGAAAGGGGGCGCGAACAGCTAATTGTTCTGCTAACTCTACCATCGGTTCATAATAAAAATCTGTTCCCGACATATGCAGCAGACGCGCTGACTGTTCTTGAATTGCCCTAACAACTTCTGGGTGAGCGTGTCCGGTGGCGGTGACGGCGATACCTGCGGTCATGTCGAGAAACACATTACCATCAACGTCTTCTACCATACAGCCTTCACCACGAGCCACAACTAAGGGGTAGTCACGGGTGTACGAAGGAGAAGTTACAGCGCGATCGCGTTCTACAATTGCTTTAGCACGCGGCCCAGGTAAAGAAGTCACCAAACGAGGTGATCTAGGTAAATTTAAATTAACGGAGATTAACATAGTTTTTAGATTTTTTTAAGATTATTGATGATTAAACGGTGAAGTGCGATCGCTTACAGTAACATTTGATTCTATTTATGTAACATTTACACATTTAAGTAAGTAGACATAAATCAATTAAAGTTTGTAGTTTGCACTGTCTTCGAAAACAGGGCAACTATTAACCACTTTAATTATCTCTACTGCCAAATAAATCAGGATACAAAGTGCATTAGCCTGTCGCGTTAACACAATGCTAGTTGCTACAACTTCTCTTTGCAACGCACTGGCTTTCCTACGATAATTGGTTAGATATTTTTTTAATTGGAAATCCCTAAGCGTGCCTCTTGCAGAGGAACTTTGCTAACGCCTTGGTGTCGTTTTGTGACTTAGACGTACCTATAGCCCTACGGGGAAGCCAGCTAAGCGCAGCTTTGACCTTGGGAGAAGGCCTTTACGGGTGAGTGCAAAGCGTAGGCTACTCCAACAGCAGGCGGTTACTCCAAGTGGAGTGATTGCCTCAAAAATTACAAATTAGTATGAGAGTTACGGGGGTATAATACTACGTTAGACTAGGTTCCCATCATTATTTCTGGGATACACACGATTGGTGCATTATCAAATTAGTCAGTAAAAGCTTATTTTTGAATTTATGAGTATACTATCTAGCAAAAAGATTTACTTCACTTTAGGTATTGCCGCTGTTTCAATGATTGGTGTAGCCAATTTCTATTCATATATCCACTCAAAAAATCAACAGCAAACCCAACAAAATCAGCCTACACAGAACTTATCTTTTACTCAACCGAACAATTCCCCTCTATCAGAATTAAATATTTCCTCTACTTCAATCCTAGCTAATACTACAGGTGAAACATTTCAGAATTCTTTGATTGCTCACTCAACATCTGATAACACTACCAACAAGCAAGATATATCTTCATTTGAAAATTCTCTAGCATTAGCATCTAAATCCTATCCAGTCATCGATGAGTGGAAAAAATATAAGTTCAGTATTAATGGTAATCAGATTTTAACTCCAACGCAGTTGCCAACGACTAAAGTAAATTTTAACCAAGCAGATTTATTAACCGTTCTCCAAAATACTAGGAAATATTTTCAAACATATTCTTCAGAAGACCCTGATATTCAACGTACAGGGCTGCTGACAACTCAAGGCGTGACTGTACCAGATATTCTCAAGACTTTGGATTTCATGATTACTGTCTTACAAGAAGACATTGCTCAAAATCGAGCAACTCGTTTACAAGACCCTAAATTTATCAATACTCATTTTCGAGTTATTAAATGGAATGCCTATAATCCAAAGATAAAAAGTCAAAAGCAATTGCGAATTACCAAATATGCTGTATTTATTCATCCTGGCTCTCGCACGAAAACCTCTACTTATAATATCCCAATTTATAGCTTAAAAGGAAACTCCACTCCTGATAAGTTCTACACTAGATATACAAAACAAGATGTTTTATCAGGTATCTACGAACCAGGGGGCAGAGAGTTTGGTAAAGTTGAACCCTTGGCTTATCTGACACGCAATGGTTTAGAAGAAGCGCTAATGCAGGGAACAATACTGATTAATTTTACTGATGGCTCCAAAGCATTTTTCAATGTAGATAGAAATAATGGAATGTCTTACATTCGCGGATTAAAAGCAACAGCACAAAAGCGTTATTGGTATTTTAGAAAAGTTGATGCTATCAAAGGCTATGGTTACAAGATAGATGCAAAAATTTCCATCAAACCAGGAGTGACTTTTGCTGGAGATGTTCTCAACATCGGTTTAGGTAAAGTGATTATTATTGAGCATACTCAAGGTGGACGCAAGTATTTGCGAATGGGAGTTATCGCCGATACAGGCGGAGCATTTCTACCCAATCTTTATCAACTCGATTTTTTAGCAGGAATTTTTCCTAATCAAAAAGCATTTGGGCAATATATTAGCCAGTTGCCTGAATATGCTACAGCATATTTTCTCGTGAAAAAGTGAGAAGGCGAAAGCCAAATCTTCCGGAATACATCTTTTGACTTTTTATAAATTAATTTAAGGGATTAAAACCTGAATTAATTACAAGTTACTGACTAGGAACTACGAATTACTCTGATATTATCCGTGGTGTGTTCTTTGTCGTTGAACTAAGTTGATCATCTATTAACAAGTTTGCAGAACAATGAATCTATTTGAGCTTTTAGCAGGGGAAGACAATCATCCAGCCCTAGTGACACCTGACGGAGCATCACTAACATATAAACAGTTGCGCGAGAATGTTATTCAACTGGTATCCCAACTCAATAGCTTTGGATTAAAACGGGGAGAACGCATAGCTATTGCCATGACTAACGGTTCGCCAATGGCAATTAGTTTTTTAGCTGCTGCCCTGAGTGGCACAGCTGCACCCCTAAATCCCAAATATAAACAAGAAGAGTTTGCCTTCTACTACGAAGATACTCAGGCAAAAGCGCTGATTACGTTATCTGAGTTGCCAGAAGCAGCCATTGCCGCTGCCACACCTAACATGAAGTTAATCAATGCTAGGGTTAACACTGATGGCAGCTTAAGCTTTGAATTAGTCAAAACACCTTCAGAATCAATAGAATCCCTAAATACCCACTCTCCTAGCCTTAATGATGTAGCGATGATTTTGCACACCAGCGGCACTACTAGTCGCCCGAAACGTGTCCCGATTCGCCATCGTAACTTAATTGCCTCAGCCAATAACATTATTGGTGCTTACTCCCTGTCAGCAGATGACACTACACTTTGTCTGATGCCACTGTTCCACATTCACGGACTGGTCGGTTGTTTGCTGGCAACTTTGGCATCTGGTGGCACACTGGTTTGCCCCAATGGTTTTAATGCCCTAGAGTTCTGGAAACTGGTGGCAAATTTTAAACCTACATGGTACTCAGCAGCACCCACCATGCACCAAACTATCTTGGCACGCGCTAGCCGCAACACAGAAATTGTCAAAGCTAACCCCTTTCGCTTCATTCGTTCTAGTAGCGCTCCTTTACCCCCGATTATCATTGAGCAACTAGAAGAAACCCTTAATGCTCCCGTGCTGGAATCTTACAGCATGACCGAAGCATCTCACTTGATGACGACCAATCCCTTACCGCCAAAAATGCGTAAACCGGGTACAGTCGGCTATGGTTTCGGTGTAGAAGTTGGCATTATGGACACTGAAGGCAGCCTACTCCCCCAAAGAAGCTTAGGCGAGGTAGTGGTAAAAGCACCTAATGTTATTGATGGCTATGAAAATAATCCAGAAGCGAATGCTACTGCTTTTGTTGATGGTTGGTTTCGTACAGGTGATCAGGGCGTATTAGATGAAGATGGCTATCTCCGCCTCACAGGGCGCATTAAAGAATTGATTAACCGCGGTGGAGAAAAAATTTCTCCTTTAGAAGTAGATGATGTCTTACTGCGTCATCCTGCTGTTGCCGAAGCCCTGGCATTTGCAGTACCCCATAAATCTTTGGGAGAAGATATCCACGCGGCTGTTGTCCTCAAAGCAGAAGTCGGCGAAAAAGAACTTTTAGATCACTGCTCAACGATGCTTGCAGACTTCAAAATTCCAAAGCAAATTCACATTCTGGAGCAATTACCTCGTGGAGCCACAGGTAAATTGCAACGGCTGGCTATGGCGAAGTTACTTAATGTAGGGAGTAGGGAGTAGGGAGTAGGGAGTGAGGAGTGGGGAGTGAGGAGACAAGGGGGACAAGGGAGAGAATAATAACTATTAAAACTTACTACTCAGTACTCCGAATGACAAATGACAAATGACCAATGACAAATGACAAATGACCAATGACCAATGACCAATGACAAATGACAAATGACCAATGACAAATGACAAATGACAAAATGAAAATTTGTATTGTTGGTGCGGGTGCAATAGGTGGTTATTTGGGAGCGAAGTTAGCACTGGCTGGTGAAGCAGTGACGCTGATTGCTCGTGGTTCTCATCTTCAAGCAATCCAAAAAAATGGTCTGAGGCTGATATTGGCAGATGGCTCAAGTCAAGTAGCTACTCCCACTCTGGCAACCAGCGACATTCAGGAGGTGGAACCCCAGGATGTGGTAATTCTGACTGTGAAGGCTCACAGTGTTGCTGCGCTCGCTCCTTCTCTCTCTTCTCTCTATAATTCTCACACAATGGTGGTGACTGCCCAAAATGGTGTTCCTTGGTGGTACTTCCGGCAGCATGGCGGTGAGTATGAAGGTACGCGCATTCAGTCTGTTGATCCAGATGGAATCATTGAAGCTCATATCGGTGCTGAACGGGCGATTGGTTGTGTTGTTTACCCAGCAACTGAGATAGTTGAACCAGGTGTAATCAAACATATTGAAGGCGATCGCTTTACTCTTGGTGAAATCGACGGTTCTAAATCGGAACGCATTCAGTTATTGGCGCAATCTCTAAAGCAAGCAGGATTCAAAGCTCCAATCCGTAATCAAATTCGCACAGAAATCTGGATTAAATTATGGGGAAATGTGGCGTTTAATCCGATTAGCGCCCTCACTGGTGCTACCTTGGAGCGCATTTGTCAATATCCGCTCACCCGTGAATTGGCACGGCAAATGATGCTGGAAGCCCAAGCGATCGCCGAGAAGTTAGGTATTAAATTTGGTATTAGCTTGGAACAGCGAATTAATGGTGCGGAAAATGTCGGCGCTCACAAAACCTCAATGCTACAAGATATTGAAGCCGGACGCTCTACAGAGATAGACGCCATTGTCGGGGCGGTGGCAGAATTGGGAAAACTGACTCAGATTCCTACACCGCATATTGATGCTATTTATGCCAGCGTTAAGTTGTTAGAAACTACGAGAATAATTCGTAATTCGTAATTCAGAAAGTGATATTTAATCTAATACATTTAAATATTGTTCGTACAAATTTCATGCTTGTAGAGACGCGATTTATCGCGTCTTCACCCAAGGATGTGTTGCAATCATTAATTGAATTGGTATAAGTATTATTTTTGGAATAAGATAAAGTTATCGAATAGGCTTATCTCAAACCTTTTTTAATGTGTCTTAATTACGAATTACGAATTATTACAACACCTATTGGCAATTAAATAATGAAATTTAATTATGCACTTGCACCAGCAATCATTGGAGTAACAATCGCGCTTGTGCAACCACAAATTGCTGTGGCACTATCCTCAACTGAGGTAGCGAAACTTGCCAAAGCAATTACTGTGCAGATTGACAATAAAAATGGCTCTGGTACTGGGGTAATTCTGAAAAAAGACGGTAATACTTACACCGTCTTGACTGCTAAGCACGTGGTAGAAGCTCAAGCTAAATATGAAATTGTTACCCCAGATGGTCAGCGTTATCTACTTAATTACAGCACGGTGAAAAAGTTGCCAGATGTAGACTTAGCCATTGTGCAGTTTACCAGCAACCAAAGTTACGCTGTTGCTAAAATCGGTAACTCGGATGAATCCGCAGAAGGGACAACCGCTTATGTAGCTGGTTTTCCACAAACAACAGCAGCAATTTCCAACACAATTTACAATTTCACCGATGGGCGGATTACTGCTAATGCTTCTAAACCTTTGCGTGACGGCTATGCCTTGGTATATAGCAATGTGACGTTACCGGGGATGAGCGGCGGCCCGGTGTTGAATGAAAAAGGTGAATTGATTGGAGTTCATGGTAGAGCAGATGAAGCAGACATTGAAACCTCGAAAATCAATTCCACAGTTGCCTATGTCAAATCAGGTTTTAATTTAGGGATTCCCATCAATACCTTTTTGAGACTGTCGGCTAAAGCTGGAGTGGATACAGGCGTTAGTCCTCCCATTACGAAAATAGCGACAGCACCGAAAGCTGATGACTTCTACATTCAGGCTGGAGATAAGTATAAAAAGAGAGATTTTAGAGGAGCGATCGCTGATCTTAACCAAGCTATCAAGATTAATCCCAACTATGCCAATGCCTACTACAAGCGTGGAGTTGCTCGCCAGGAGTTGGGAGACAATCAGGGAGCGAGCGCCGATTACACCAAAGCTTTGCAAATTAATCCCAAAGATGACTTAGCCTACACAAGTCGAGGCTTTATCCGCTACAAGGCTGGAGATCAGCAGGGCGCAATTGCTGATTACACCAAAGCTTTGCAAATTAATCCCAACTTAGACCCAGCCTACGGTGGTCGGGCGGCTGCCCGGTATTACTTGGGAGACTTTCAAGGAGCAATTGCAGATTTCAGCGAAGTTTTACGAATTATACCCAACTATACCTATACCTACGTTGTTCGGGGGTTAGCCCGCTCTGAATCGGGAGACAAGCAAGGGGCAATTGATGATTACACCAAAGCTTTGCAGATTGATCCTAACCTTGCTGATGCCTACTACCACCGTGGTGATACCTACTCTAGAATAGGAGACCACCAAAAGGCGATCGCTGATTTCAATCAATTCCTGCGAATTAAGCCTAACGATACAGAAGCCTACATTTATCGAGCGATAGCCCGCTCTAAGTTGGGAGACAAGCAAGGAGCGATCGCTGATTTACAAAAAGCCGCTAATCTCTTTCTAGAACAAGGAAACACAGATAAATATCAAGAAACACTGGAGTTAATTAAACAGCTTCAAGAGTAGTCAGTTTTCAGAGTATTCTTTCGCCAAGAACTAATAATTACATAAATGCGATCGCTGCATCAATATCTGCGGCGAGCATCTTTAATTTTAGTCCTAGATAAGCAAGGAGCGATCGCTGATTTCCAGAAAGCTCTTAACCTTTTTCTAGAACAAGGAAACACAGACACGGGATCTCAGAAAAAAGGCTTGAGTATTTTTGCCAAAGGTTTATTGGTTGAGCTTTGTGAATGAACCTTTGAGCTTGCTGGATGAGTGTTTAGGGGCTTCCAAATCCAAAAATATTTAACCCTATCAAGTAGCACTCTCGTTTTAACAGAATTATTCAAATTCAAATGATTGAATCATTTTCTCTGCTGTTTGCACAAACTTATCATAATCATCTATGGCTGCTGTATATGTTATGACATAAGCCTTATCATTTTTTAAAGTCCAAACTTGCAGAGTTTTTAAATTATTTTCTCCATCTTTGCCAGTAAAAACTAATTTATTTGCTCTTTTGTTTGCCATAGTTGTTTCACTGGTATTCACGATTTTAGCTTCAGGTAGACTATTCTTGATTTCTTGAATAAATAAATCTCTAGATTCATCTAAAGTGCTAGACAAAGTTTCTGTACTAATAGTCAGCTTATCTCTAAACTTATCAGCATCACTTTGTTTAGGTGACAAGAATGTCACTAATTCTTGAGTTACAGGGTTTGGTATATCTTGTCTTTCCCAGCCTTCCGGATATTTTATCTTTATCCCATTATTAGAATCTTGATATGTAAGAAATTTTTGTGTTGGTGTTGTAAATTGAGATAACAAGACAATAGCTGTAGCAACTGCGGCTAGGATTCCTCCACCAATGAGCAATTTCTTGGTTGGTAAAGATGATAGAGATTTCTGTGTAATTGTAGTTACTGGTACATGACCGAGGGTTGTTAAAGCTTGCAATGCCGCCTCTGCTGTAGGATAACGTTGACGGAAGTCATAGCGCACCATGTTGTCTATAATCTCTCGTAACTGCGGACTTATTTGTGCTTGCTCATGCCAATCAATTTCTCCTGTATCATGGTTTCTTGGTAATCCCTGACCACCAAAAGCAACAGGATTTATCCCTGTTAAAGCTTGGATGGCAATAACTCCTACTGCATAGATATCGCTGCTTAACTGTGGGGTTTGACTGGCTTGTTCGCTTGGCATATAACCATGAGTACCAATAGCAACGGTATAAGTTGTTTGCCCTTGAGAATTAGCCATTTGAGTACTGATTTGTTTGACTGCGCCAAAATCAATTAGTACTATCTTGTTATCTAAATTTCTCCGGCGAATATTGGCCGGTTTAAGATCCCGGTGAATAACATTATTTTGATGAACAAATACTAAAACTTCCAAAATGTCTTTTAAAAGTTGAATGACTTCAGCTTCACTTAATAGGTTACCTATGGGAGGTATTTCTTCACTAATGTCATGACCGGGAATAAATTCCTGAACTAAAAAAAATTCTCGGTTTTCTTCAAAGTGAGCTAATAATTGGGGAATGTTGTCATGCTTTCCTAAGACTTCCAGGGTAGCTGCTTCTAAGTCAAAAAAACGTTTTGCTTGCTGTAAAGTGTATGCATCGTTAGAGATTGGTTGAAATAGCTTAACAACACAATGGGGATTCCCTGGTCTTTGTATATCTTGAGCTAAGAAAGTCGCGCCAAACCCTCCTCGTCCTAGTTGAGTGAGAATTTGGTAGCGTCCACCCACGATTTGACCCAGCATTAAATTTACCCTTCCTCCTAGAATTACCCAAAAAGTCTTGAGTCACCTAACTTTGATGCTTATACTTAGTGTCTACCCTGCGGGAAGCCGCTATCGCGTCTAGGTGTCTTTGTCGTTCAAACATAAATTTTGATTAACCACTAAGACACAAAGAAAACTCAATGTTGCGGTTCCATCTGACAGGGTTAGTTTCACTACTCAGCACTTCTAACTTACTGATTCGTTAATCTTGATTTTTGCACATAATTTAATTTGGCAGTTTTGACCAAACCTGAAAACACATTACATAGTTTGTATTATCAGTGTTTACAGCAATTACCAGGCACATGAAATCACCCCACCCGCGCTGTCGCGCACCCTCCTCTTGGTAAGCTACGGTATACACACAAGTCGAATTACCCCCCTTAATCCCACGCCACTTGCTACAACGGAGGGAACCTCCGCAACGCAGTGGCTCCCCTTATAAAGGGGGAAAAAGAAATCTAGTTCCCTCCCCTTTCCAAGGGGAGGGTTAGGGTGGGGTAAAACCGACACTTAAACCCAGATGAGTAGCCTGTTTCAGACTTGTGTGTACACCGTAGCCAATGCTTTGGGGAGGGTTGGGGAGGGGTTATTTTGTATGTCACTGAAGTTGGAAACGCCATAGCATCTTTATTGACCCTATAAGAGTAAATAAAATAACGATTAGCTTATGAGTCTGAGTCTGTGCATGATTGTGAAAAACGAAGCAACAACACTGTCTAACTGCCTAAACAGTGTGAAAAATGTTGTAGATGAGATGGTAGTGGTAGATACAGGCTCAATCGATCGCACTCCCAATATTGCTGCACAATTTGGTGCAAAAGTCCATCATTTTCAATGGTGTAATGACTTCAGTGCTGCTCGTAATGCTGCTCTAAAATATGTCACTGGTGACTGGATTTTGGTATTAGATGCTGATGAGACTTTAACACGAGAAATTGTACCGCTGTTGCGAGATGCGATCGCCAGGGACGAATACCTACTAATCAACCTCGTCCGCCAAGAAGTCGGTGCAGAACAATCACCTTATTCTTTAGTTTCTAGATTATTCCGCAATCATCCAGATATTCGCTTTGAACGTCCTTATCACGCTCTGGTAGATGACAGCGTTACGGCAATTTTAGATCGAGAACCTGATTGGCAAGTAGGTTATTTACCAGGGGTGGCGATTCTCCACTCAGGATATCAAAAAACTGCGATCGCCCAAAACAATAAATACGCTAAAGCCGCAGCAGCGATGGAAGGTTTTCTCGCTACTCATCCCGATGATCCCTATGTTTGCAGTAAATTAGGGGCATTGTATGTGGAGATTGGTAAAATTCCTCAAGGAATGGAGTTGCTGAAACGCGGAATCGCATCTAGTGATGAAAACTACGATATTTTGTATGAACTCCACTACCACTTAGGCATTGCCTACAGTCGGTTGCAAAATACCCAACAGGCTATTTCTCACTATCAAACTGCGATTAAGTTACCGATTTATCCGATGCTGAAATTAGGAGCATATAACAATCTGGGTAACTTACTCAAAGCCGCAGGAGATTTCGAGGGTGCGAAGAATGCTTACGCCACAACTTTGAAGATTGATCCGAATTTTGTTGTTGGATATTACAATCTGGCGATGATTTTCAAAGCTTTTGGTTTATTTACAGATGCGATCACCTTTTACCAACAGGCTATCCAGTTAAATCCTAACTATGCTGAAGCGTATCAAAATTTAGGCGTGGTGTTGTTAAAAGTTGGTAATCACCAAGATAGCTTAAAAGCCTTTAAAAAAGCGATCGCCCTCCATGAAAAGCATAATCCACAAGAGGCGAAGAGATTACGCCAAGGGTTGCAGGAGATGGGGCTGTTTCATAATTCGTAATTCGTAATTAAGATAGGTCAATTCTCTGTGTCTCTGCGTCTCTGCGTGCAAATAAATAAGATTTTTGTGTCTCACGCAAAGGTGAGCCAGTGCGTTGGGCGGCTCTGCCGACTTGTTCGCGCAGCGTCTCCGACAGGAGAAGCAACTGGCGTCGCAAAGGCGCAAAGAAGAGCGCGAAAGGGTGATGTGAGAGGTTCTGAGGGTCAACGTTGAGGTTCCGAAGGTCAACGTTGACCCTCAAAAGGTCAACTTCTTCTTTTCTCCTGTCTCTTATCTCCCAAATCTAAATACGTGACTTGACAAATTTCTCTAACCTATCCATTCCTTTTTCAATTGTTGGCAAATCGGTGGCGTAGGATAGGCGAATATTGTCATCAGCACCAAAGGCAATTCCAGGAATGACGGCAACTTGTTGTTCTTCAAGCAAGGCGTCACAAAATTTTAGAGATTTTAAACCTGTTTTGCTGATGTCAGGAAATAGATAAAATGCACCGTCTGGTTTTGCGGTACTCAATCCGGGAATGGCGTTGAGTCTGTCTAACATTACCTGTCGGCGTTTGGCGAAGGCTTGGCGCATTTCTTCTACGCAGTCTTGTGAACCTTGTAGCGCGGCGATCGCCCCATATTGAGCAAAGGTACACACATTCGATGTACTGTGTCCTTGGATGGTACTTGCGGCTTTGATAATTTCCACTGGCCCTGCTAAATAGCCCAGTCGCCACCCTGTCATGGAGTAAGCTTTGGCAAAGCCGTTACTAATCAAAGTCCGGTCAAAAATTTCCTTCCCTAGTGAACCGATGCTGATATGTTCTGCACCGTCGTAGAGAATCTTCTCGTAAATCTCGTCAGAGACAACTAAGATATCTGCATCAACTACTACCTGCGCCAGTGCTTTAATTTCCTCTGGCGTGTAAACCATCCCTGTGGGATTCGATGGGGAGTTGAGGATAAATAACTTTGTTCTGGGGGTGATGGCTTTGCGGAGTTGTTCGGGGGTGATTTTATAACCAGTCGTTGCATCTGTATGCACAATCACTGGTACTCCACCGACTAAGGTCACCATTTCGGGATAACTTAGCCAATAGGGAGCAGGGATAATGACTTCATCACCCGGATCAATCAGCGCCACCATCAAGTTGTAGAGAGAATGCTTACCGCCATTAGTGACGATGACATTTTCTGCTTTGTAATCAAGATTGTTATCAGTTTTAAGCTTGTGGGCGATCGCTTCCCTTAACTTTGGCTCTCCAGATGCTGCACCATACTTGGTTTTGCCTTCATCCAAAGCTTTCGCTGCTGCGGCTTTGATGTGGGCTGGAGTATCAAAATCTGGTTCTCCGGCGCTAAAACTACAAACATCTATTCCTTCTGCCTTCAGTGCCTTAGCCTTGGCTGCGATCGCTAAGGTTAAAGAAGGTGTTACCTGACTTACTCTTGCTGCCAGCTTCATTCTTACTTATTCGGCAAATCTTTCACTTATTTTAGGATATCCCAGAATCTCTACCAAGATTTACCTTTTCTAAATTCCTTAGCTAATAAGCAATAGATAACCTACTTTCTTCCTGCTATAAGATTAGTTCTTTTCTTGCTTAGCGTTCTTCTCTACGTTCGCGCAGCGTGTCGCAGACAGACGCTAACGCGAAAGCGGTTGGTAAAAAAATTCGGTAATTTAGCCACGAGACAAGAGTAAGCAAATAAACTCTACTGCTTAGTTTGTAGAGACGTGATCCCTCACGTCTCCATATCCGTTGGACTTAATCTAAATCCCTTCTAACTGATCTATCTCGGCCTAAATCTCTTTCAGCTCCAGTACGATCATAGTCTTTTGCGTCTACTCGCCTGCGATCGTCGATAGAATCACGAGCAGTTGTTCTATTCCTTGGACGTTCTTTATTAGCATAGTAAGGTCTGTCAGGAGCAGTTCGTTCTGTCCTGCGGTCTTTGGCAGAATAATAAGGCTTAGACGATTCTGTCTTGCGCTCTTTTTCTGCAAAATAACCGTCTGCATGAACTGAGTTAGCAGGTAAGCTAATTACCCAGACTAAAGCAGCCAGCATTACTATTGCAATTTTGCGACCCAATTGATTAATTTTTCTCTGGATTTCCAACATCAGGAAAATCTCCTAACTCTTTGGGAAACACCTGAATGTTAGGAAACTACCAATGAGCTAACGTCTTCCTCTAGACTGGTTACTTATATATAAAAGGGATTGGGGAGTGGGGATTGGGGATAACAAAAAAGAATTTATTTCCTCATTCCCCCACTTCTCTACTCCCTACTCCCTACTCCCCACCCACTCTACGCTATCGTTACATCTGACGACAAATAAACATCCTGAATGGCGTGAAACAGTTTTACTCCTTCTTCAAAGGGGCGTTGGAAGGTTTTGCGTCCAGAAATTAAGCCTGTACCACCAGCGCGTTTGTTAATTACAGCGGTGCGAACTGCTTCTGCGAAGTCATTTTTACCAGTCGCCCCACCGGAGTTAATCAGCCCCGCACGTCCAGCGTAGCAATTCAGCACTTGGTAACGAGTCAAATCAATTGGGTGATCACTAGTCAAGTCTGTATAAACTCTTTCATCTGTTTTGCCGTAACTTTTACCAATTGCTTTAGCAACTGCTCCGTAACCATTGTTATTTTCGGGTAACTTTTGTTTAATGATGTCGGCTTCAATCGTCACACCCAAATGATTTGCCTGTCCGGTGAGGTCGGCGGCAAGATGGTAATCTTTATCTTGTTTAAAAGCGTTGTTACGTAGATAACACCAGAGAATAGTGGCTAAGCCGAGTTCATGGGCGCGTTTAAAAGCTTGGCTAATTTCATGAATTTGTCTAGCAGATTGCTCTGAACCAAAATAAATTGTCGCGCCTACTGCTGCTGCACCCAAATTCCAAGCTTGTTCAGCATCAGCAAACAATACCTGATCAAATTGATTGGGGACAGTCAGCAGTTCGTTGTGATTGAGTTTGGCAATAAAGGGGATTTTGTGGGCATATTTACGGGATACGCTACCCAATACTCCCAAAGTTGTAGCTACAGCGTTGCAACCAGATGCGATCGCTAACTTGACAATATTTTCTGGATCAAAGTAAATCGGATTGGGTGCAAAAGATGCAGCGGCTGAGTGTTCAATGCCTTGGTCTACTGGTAAAATCGACAGATAGCCAGTATTCGCAAGGCGACCAGTAGAGTACAGTAACTGGAGATTGCGTAATACTTGGGGATTGCGATCGCTATTCAACCAGACTCGATCAACAAAGTCTGGCCCCGGCAAATGTAGTAAATCCTGAGAAACTTTTGCCTTGTAGGTGAGCAAGTCTTCTGCCTCTTTCCCTAACAAGGACTCGATAGAATTTGGCGCAGATAGCGTAGAAGTCATAGCTTTATCCCTCAAAAACTATAGCAGATGACCTTCGCCTATTAAGATAGCATTTTTACTATTAATAACTTGCGGATATGTAAATTAACGATTGGAAATCCTTATCTTAACCTTTCTTTTATGCTGACTATCACTTATTAATTTAAATAATTTCAATTATACTACTTTAGTAGGATTAATTACTAAAATTAATTGCTGTTAATATAAAAAACAATTTAAATAATAGAATTATTAAAGTTCAGCAGTTAAAAAACAATTTGTATGAAAATTTAGTATGAATTACTCAATATTAAATTCCTGAAAACTTCAAAATAAAAAAATCCTCTCCTTGATTTGGAGAGGATTGCTAACTTAGAGCTAAGTTAGTCAACTTATTCTGACTATTTTGGAGCCGAATTTTCAGTACTACCAGTACCAGCACTTCCTGAACTACTGCCTGATGTTGCATCAGTTTGAGTTGATTTATCTTGAGCAGAAGTAGAGGTAGTATCGCTGTTTGTCTCTTGAGGAGAAGTTTTATTACTCTGATTTTCGGATTCTTTAGGAGTTTGAGGTTGTGAAGGCGCTTGTTGCTTCGTCAGCGGTACTGGCGCAGGATTAGGAATAGAAATATTAATGTCTTGTTGTGGTACAGGCGTGGATGGTTGAGGTGCAGGAACTTGCTGCTGTGGAACTGGAACAGCAACTTCTTTAGTTCTTTCAATAATAGTGGTTTGTTTTTGAGGAGCTTGCTGCGCCTCTGATTTTTGCGGAACTACTATTGCAGGTGCAACTGGAGTTGGTGTATCGTTGCGTTGGTTGAGGAAGAAGATAACACCACCAACTAAGCCTAATAAGGAGGCGAACAGCAAGCCCATTAATAACCCGCTGGCGCTATTGTTATTATCGCGAGTTACTAAATCTTCTTGAGCATCAACATAACCATTCCTGTAAGAATTAGATTTAGGCTCAACAAAGCTGTTATTAACCGTTTCTTCTGTTTGTTTCACGTTAGTTTTTATTTGTCCGTTTGGGTCTATGTAAGACTCTTCTCGAACTTCGCGGTTATAGTTTGGGTAATCGTTTTTGTTAGTCATGGGTGTTAATAAAGTAAGGTAAAAATTGAAAGCTTTTAAAATTTGTAGCTTTCATAGAACAAAAATTCTTAGCTATGTTGTAGTCTTATTTTTGCTACTTGTTGCTTGAATTTCTTTTAGAATAACTCCAACACTCTTGTGAACGGCTCTTTCTCAAGAATGGATTATTACATCTCTCAAGAGATAGAATATAGAGGAGTATCTTTACTGAAAATTTACTGTTAAATGTTAAAATTTACTGAATATTTATAAGCAAAATCATAAATAAAGTATATGAGTATCATCTAATAGATATAAATAAAAAGAAGTAGTATCTCTAAAATGTTTATTAGTTTTTGTCAGTTTATTTTAGTCTCGAAGAAATGAGATTAAAAACACAAACCGATATTAATGGGTAAATTTGGTTGAGGAAAGGGACTCAAGCAACCACTCTTTTGAACTACTAAGATGTATTTTCGTTGGTGAATTTGAGAAATTTATTTAATTCGCTATTTATTAGTCAAAAAAATACACAGTTTCTGATTGAGCGATCGCACCAAGCCATATTATGTGAGAATAAATTAGCATTGCTGAATTTGAGTATGAAAGTCAAAAATTCAATCTCTCAATCTCTCAAACTCATATTCTCTGTACCTCTGCGCGACGCTACTTGCTACAACGCGGCGGCACTTCCTTCAAGCCGGCAAAGCCGTCCAACGGAGTGTCTTGGAAACCCGCGCAACGCAGTGGCTCCTCTGCGTGATACAAATTCATACCTTTACTCAGCAATGTCAATAAATTAGTTTTCACAGTTTTATCTGCTCTGTGTGGATTTTTAACAGCCTGCTACTCAAATCCTACTCAAAACGGTAGCCTTGAAGAATTCAGTAACCCACACACTGCGCCATGTTACCTAAACCCAAAAAGCACTGGACACCTCAGCATTGGGCAAGTTGGAAGCCCTTTGGCATTGGTGAACAGTACCCCAACAACTATTGGGAAGTATTTCGCGCTATCTGGCTGTCTCGTGACAAGCTGCCCTATGCATGGAATATCCTCAACAAGGGTGTCTGTGATGGTTGCGCCCTCGGAACAACCGGGATGAAAGATTGGACACTAGATGGCATCCATCTCTGCAATGTCCGGTTGCGGCTGTTGCAGATGAATACCATGTCAGCTTTTGACCCTATGCTGCTAGCAGATGTTTCGCAGTTACAAAAGCAAAAAAGTTCCCAATTACGCGACTTGGGAAGGCTTCCCTATCCAATGCTGCGTCAACGAGGAGAAAAAGGTTTTCATCGTGTAACCTGGGATGAAGCTTTAGAGGTAATTGCTCACCGCATCCGCGCTACTACACCAGACCGTCTTAGCTTCTACGTTACCAGTCGCGGCACTGTTAACGAAACGTACTACGCAACTCAAAAAGCTGTGCGGGCGATGGGAAGTAATAATATTGATAACGCTGCGCGTATCTGCCATTCTCCCAGTACAGCAGGACTAAAGGCTGCTCTCGGCGCAGGGGCCACCACTTGTTCTTATAAAGACTGGATTGGTACGGATTTATTAGTGTTCATTGGCTCTAACGTTGCCAACAATCAGCCTGTTACCGTCAAATATCTCCATTACGCAAAGAAAGCTGGCACTAAGATTGTAGTAATTAATACTTACCGCGAACCTGGAATGGAACGCTACTGGGTTCCCTCAATTGTGGAAAGTGCCATTTTTGGAACTAAGTTTGCCGAAGATTTCTTCTTGGTCAACATGAATGGAGATATCGCATTTTTGAATGGCACAATTAAACATATAATTGCCAACAACTGGGTAGATGAGTCATTTATTGACCGTTATACTGCTGGCTTTGCAGAACTAAAAGCCTCACTAGAAAATCAGTCTTGGGAAGAGTTAGAAAGACTTTCTGGTGCTTCTCGCGAGGAAATGTACGCCTTTGCCAAAATGGTTGGGGAAGCCAACAAAGCTGTATTTGTTTGGAGTATGGGCATTACTCAGCATGAGTGTGGCGAAGATAATGTCCGGAGTATCATTAACCTAGCTCTTACAAAAGGGTTTGTTGGTCGGGAAGGCTGCGGTTTAATGCCAATTCGCGGTCACTCCGGGGTGCAAGGTGGTGCTGAGATGGGATGTTACGCCACAGTATTTCCTGGTGGTAAGCCTATTACATCAGAGCATGCTGCTCAATTAAGCCAGCATTGGGGTTTTGAAGTACCTGCAAGTAAAGGTTTAATTGCTCCCGAAATGATTGATGCGGCACATCAAGGACAATTAGATGTGTTGTTCTCCGTAGGTGGAAATTTCCTAGAAGTGCTGCCAGAACCAGATTATGTGGAAGGTGCGCTGAAGCAGATACCGTTGCGGGTACATATGGATATTGTCTTGTCTAGCCAAATGTTAGTAGAACCAGCTGACACTGTAGTGCTTTTACCTGCTACTACTCGCTATGAAATACCAGGAGGAGTCACAGAAACTAACACTGAACGCCGGGTAATTTTTAGCCCCGAAATTCCCGGCCCTCGCATTGGGGAAGCGCGTCCAGAATGGGAAGTGTTTTTGGAATTGGCAAAACGTGTACGACCAGATTTAGCAGACAAGCTAGCTTTTGCTAATACTGCTGCGATGCGTCAAGAAATTGCCCAAGTTGTCCCACAATACGCTGGTATTCAACATTTGCAGCAAGCTGGTGATCAGTTTCAGTATGGTGGGTCACATTTATGCTTTGGCTGGAACTTTGCAACAGCGGATGGTAAGGCACACTTTGGGGTATTATTGCCACCACAGATAGAGTTACCAGAAGGCTGTTTTTTACTAGCAACCCGCCGCGGTAAACAGTTTAATAGTATGGTGCAGGAACGCAAGGATGCAATTACTGGGGCAGTACGAGAAGCGGTGCTAATGAATCTTTCTGATGCAGCAAAGTTAGGATTAAAAGATGGCGATAAGGTAATTCTTAAAAATCAATTGGGTGAGTTACAAGGGCTAGTTTATATCGCACCCATTCAATCAGGTAACTTACAAGTACATTGGCCAGAAGGTAATGTGCTATTAGATAAAAGTAAGCGATCGCTTGAAGGTGTCCCAGACTATAACGCAATAGTCCGTCTGGAAAAACAAACCTAGATATTCAAACAACTGCTACCGTAAATTTATATCAATTCAAAACTTGCAGCCATGTCCGCCGCTAAAGATTTTGACTTCCCAGATGATGTAATATTTCCTCCAGGGGATTTATATAGTGACGAACCGCCTTTGGAAAGTGAATTACATCTACGCCAAATAATTCTGCTATTACAATCTTTAGAATTGTGGTGGCGAAACCGCAACGACTTTTACGCTGCGGGTAATCTGACTATTTTCTACAGTCCACACCAGCGGAGGTCAGAAGAATTCCGAGGCCCAGATTTTTTTGTCGTGCTGGGATGTGAACGCAAAGTTCGCAAAAGTTGGGTTGTTTGGGAAGAAGATGGAAAATATCCCAACATAATTGTAGAGCTGCTCTCGAATTCTACAGCATCAACTGACAAAGGCTTAAAAAAACAAATTTTTCAAGATATCTTTCGCACACCAGAATATTTCTGGTTTGATCCAAATAATTTAGAATTTGCTGGGTTTATCTTAATAGGTGGGACTTATCAACCTATAGAACCTAATCCTCAAGGATTATTGTGGAGTCAGCAACTAAGTTTGTATTTGGGTGTTCATGAAAATAAATTGCGCTATTTTACTGCCGAAGCACAGTTAATTCCTACACCTGAAGAATTCGCTGAACAAGAAACACAACGTGCTGAACGTTTAGCAGCAAAATTGCGAGAATTGAATATTGATCCAGAAAATTTATAAGAATAAGGTGGCATTATAATGTCTACTATACAAGCTGTAAGCAAGTTACTTACGCATTAATATCATTTTTGATAAGCAACTTCTAAACCTGCTATAGCTATTGATTTAATATCAGCATTCTGAGCATTTAGCAGCACTACTATGATAGTGTCTTGATTGGGTAAATATGTCAGCAATGTTGTAAAGCCATAGGCTATACCACTATGGCCAAATGATTTTGCCAAAGGCGATGCAAAACGTTCCACACCCAACCCATAGCTATAGCCTTCGCCATTATTTGTAAATTTCAGCATTTCTCTCATCATCTTCGGGGAGAGTAAAGTTCTTTTAGCAAATAAAGCTGTGGCGAACTTGGTTAAATCCTCTGCCGTTGAAACTAATCCACCATCTCCTAAACCATTGCCATCATTGACCTTGGCGTAACTATGTAGATTACCATTTTTGTGGCGATCGCCATAACCTGTAGCCACTTCTCCAATTACTGGTTCGCGCAATTCAGTAAAGGTATGGTTCAAACCTAATGGTTCTAAAATTTGACTGCGGATACCTTGTGCAAGACTTCCTCTGGTGATATTCTCTACAATCAGTTCCAAGAGAATGTAGTTGCTATCAGTATAAATAAATTTGTCACCTGGACTTGCTTGCGGTTCTTCATCATACATATACTGAATTGCCTCTCTTGCTGTCCAAGGCTGTGAACGACTTCTTTTAGCTGTAGCCTGGATGAACTCCGGTGTTGCCAAGTATTCAGCAACACCACTGGTATTATTGAGTAGTTGACGAACTGTAATTTTATCGCTGTTAATAATATGAGGACTGATATCTCTTGGTAAGTAAGTAGCGATCGCTTGATCTAATTCTATTTTCCCCTGTTCCACTAATTTCAGCACAACCACCGCCACAAAGGTTTTGCTCATACTGGCAATAGAAAAACCATCTGTAGGTTTCATAGGTGTTTTGGTCGCTAAATTATTGACACCAGATGCAGCCAGCCAATGGCCTTTAGGCGTAGAAATGTACATTACTGCACCAGGGATTTTCTGTTCTGCGACTACCTCATCTAAAAGTGACTGGAGTTGAGAACTTTTTTTTGCGATCGAGGTTAATATTACTTGCTTAGCAATAGATTTTCCTATTACTTTTTGACTAATTCTATTGCTCACCCAGTATCCTATAAAACCAAGAGACATTACAAAGATTATTACGAATAAAACTTTGCTTAAAGTCAAAAACTTTAGGTTCATTTTACTTCCCCAACGTCAACCTAACTTTATGTCTAAACTGCACAAAGTAGTTATTCTGTTTCCAGATTAGTATCAAATTTTCAACTCACCAACCCTGACAACTATGACAATACCAACTGCAAGTAAAACCAAAGCCACTGTCTGGGTGGTGGAAACAGGTAAAATACGTCCTCGTTTAGACCAAATTACTACTGAAGAACCCCTAGAAATTCGCCTCCTTCCTCACCAAAAGACGGTAGCTGTCACCATGCGGACACCAGGAGCAGATTTTCAACTAGCTGCTGGTTTCCTTTACAGTGAAGGAGTTATTAGCTGTAGGGAAGATATCCGACGTATCAGCTACTGTATGGATGAGTCAGTGGATGGTGAGCAACGCTACAACATTGTGAATGTAGAACTCAGAGAGGGATTGATTCCAGATTTACAGCCTTTGGAGCGTCACTTTTATACTAGTAGCGCCTGTGGAGTTTGTGGCAAAGCGAGCCTTGAGGATTTACATCTACGTGGTTGCACCGTAATTACCCCAGGTATATTAGTAACGCCTGAGACTATTTATAGCTTACCAGATCAGCTCCGAGCCGCTCAAGGTATTTTCACAGCTACGGGAGGTTTGCACGCTGCGGCTGTCTTCGATGTTAAAGGACAGCTGTTAAATTTGTGGGAAGATGTAGGGCGTCACAATGCTTTGGATAAATTAATTGGTTCAGCTTTGCTCAGTGACGAATTGCCTTTAAGTAATCATATTGTCATGGTCAGTGGACGTTCTAGTTTTGAAATTTTGCAAAAGTCTACAACTGCTGGAGTTCCCGTTGTCTGTTCTGTTTCTGCTCCCAGCAGTTTGGCGGTGTCTGTAGCCAAGGAATTCGGTATTACCTTAATAGGATTTCTGCGCGGACAACGGTTTAATGTCTACACTGGTGTGGAGAGAATCAGTGTTGCTTAAATATGGTTTTGCAATATACAGAGGCGATCGCTACTATAGCATCAATTAATTTTGATAATTTAGTAAATTTCTATACCAAGCTATTGGGTGAAAAACCAGCTAATTTCATTCCGAATGTCTATGCTGAGTTTCATTTAACTGGATTGCGCTTAGGTATTTTTCAACCCAAAAAAGCACACGAATTTGAATTTGAAACAAGTGCTAAAAGTAGGATAAGTTTGTGTTTAGAGGTGAGTAAATTAGAAAATGCGATCGCTCACCTAACATCTTTAGGCTACGCACCACCGGGAGAGATTTCCATCGCTTCCCACGGCAGAGAAATTTACGCCTATGATCCCGATGGCAATCGCCTGATTTTACATCAAGCTATTATACGAAGTCATTAGTAATGACAAATAACAAAGGAAAAATCACAAATGACAATAACACAAAACTATAAATTAAACCAGATTCAATGGTATCCCGGTCACATTGCCAAAGCTGAAAAAAATCTCAAAGAACAGCTCAAGCGCGTAGATGTGGTGTTAGAAGTCCGAGACGGACGGATTCCTTTGACAACACACCATCCACAAATAAAAGAGTGGGTGGGAAGTAAAGAGCGAGTCTTGGTAATTAACCGAATAGATATGATGACGCCGCAAATGCGATCGCTATGGCAAGATTGGTTTAAAAGCCAAGGAGAAGTACCCTATTTTACCAATGCTCAACATGGTAAAGGTATAGCAGCAGTAGCACAGGCAGCGCAAGCCGCTGGAGTAGCCCTAAATCAAAGAAGACGCGATCGGGGTATGTTACCTCGTCCAGTCCGTGCCGTGGTGATTGGTTTTCCGAATGTTGGTAAATCAGCTTTAATAAATCGTCTTTTAGGAAAACGAGTCGTGGAAAGTGCAGCGCGTGCGGGGGTAACTCGCCAATTGCGTTGGGTGCGAATTTCTGAACAGTTGCAATTGCTAGATGCTCCTGGTGTCATTCCTACAAGGTTAGAGGATCAAGAAGCAGCGTTAAAGTTAGCCATTTGTGATGATATTGGCGAAGCATCTTATGATAATCAACTTGTAGCAGCGGCTTTAGTAGATTTATTGAACTATCTCGAAGCTGTAGCTCCTGATTTATTACCCAAGAAACCATTAGTAAATCGCTACGAACTCGATGCCATATCTGACAGCGGAGATGCATATTTACAGGCTTTAGCAGAGCATCGTTATAAAGGTGATGTAGAACGAGCAGCAAGGCAACTTCTAACAGATTTTCGCAAAGGTTTATTAGGCGAAATTACTTTAGATTTACCACCAAATTGAGAACCCATAATAGAAAAGAAAAAATAATTAAATTGACCTTTTAAATTGAGCAGCGCGTACTCTCAAAATCAAGAGAGTTCCTGCTGTAAATCCTATTCCTATTAACAGGTTTTTCACACTGAGATGCTTGCCGCTATCACTTATTAAAATACCTTCAAGTATCAAAGAAGGTATTAAAATTCCGCCAAAAACTAATAACTTAGAAAATTGCAATCTTCTTTCTGCTAAAAGAGTTAGTATAGCCAGGGCTGTTCCTAGCGGTATAAAAGTTAGTGCATAGTAAAATAACTTCTGCTTTTTTGGTATTAATTCTAGTAAATTAAAAGAGTAATAATTTTGTAATTTGTCTACATAGATAAGAATAGTCGCTCTAGAATAAGTAATGACTATGTGATGGGGATTAGTGTCGATAAAAATATTCGGTATATTCAGTTTTAACTCTGTACCGTTTTCTCCAGTAATTGGCGTTCGTAAGCGAAAATCTAAGCCATTGCCTTGTTGACTCAACGTCCAATTACGACGCTGAGAATCGCCAGAAACTGAGAGAATACGAGCAGGGCCAATCTGATTTATATTGGCAGTTGCAATGATAGTGCTGAGCGTGAATTCAGATGTTTTACTGATTCTTTCGCTGAGAGAAGTAACAGGAGTAGCTGTTTGTAGCCAATGACTAGAATCCAAAAAAACACCTTTATCTTCTGTTCTATCTGACGGCTTTCCTTGCCACAACAGTTCTGAAAGTTTTCCAGTTTTATCTTGATAACAACATTTACCTTTAAATTGATAATTAGCTAGCAGAGAATCACCAAGCTTATTCAAGTAACTTGAGTCTGTTAATCCTTGTGCTACTTCATTTATCGATATAGCGCGATCAGCAATATAAACCTCAGACACATATCCTTCCCACGGTCTATTTCCTGTCCGCTCATTACCAATTATTAGTGGGTAATTTACGTCCCAATTGCTCAAATTTGTCGTACTTTGCCAGAATAAAGAAATCAGAACTGTTAGAAATATGTAAACCAGAAAAAATACTGTTATTTGTTTAATTGGACGTCTAGACTTACTAAAGCCTAGACAATTTATGGTATTATTCAAAGATTGAATATTCCATAGATAAAAGCAAACAAACCCGAAAAAGCCACCAACACTATTGTTCATAATATCTGCTGGAGTTGGCATTCTAGAAGGTAGGAATATTTGTAAGAATTCGACTGTCAATGATAAGCCAGCACCTACCAAGATAACCAAGAGAATTTGGAGTAATAGTTTTATCCTAAATCTTTGTAAAAGACTGGTAAAACTAAAACCTAAAGGTATAAACAGTAAAACATTATTTACTTGGTCTTGAAAATAACTGGTGTTGTTGAAACTAGCAAAAAGCTCTGGTAGGAAAAACTCATTTGGTACTGAAAAATTAAATGGATAAAGCGTAGCTAATAACACTACTAAAATGCTAAAAATGAAGCTCAGTAAATTAAATACTTGAAGAGAAATATTGTATCGATTCATGCTTGCATCCGTAAACTTTATAACAGGTAATATCTATAACTCATTGCGTAAAAAGTTATTTATATTACTTGAAAATAATTAGCTGATTTTCAATTATTAATTACCGATAATAGATGCTAAAACTCAATCTTGAACTAAACGCAATATCAATGCTTTTTTATATTATTTATTTCGAGAGAATTATGATCATTCAGTCATGAAGAATTTATAAAGTTCTTATGAAGAACAGGTAATATACTTTTTACATACTGGAAGAATTATTCTTCAGATTAGGTTAGGAAAAGCACTGCATAACCTAAGATTGAGTTTTGCTGTTTTAGCATCTATGCTAGCTGTTTACCCAAAATAGAGCGTAGATTGTCATAGTTACCTACCTTTCTTTACCCTGGTATTGCTTGTTGAATATCTATCTACAGATTGTAAGTAATATTTACTACATACAGTTGTCGGAATGCAGTTAACAGTGTCATAAAGAAAAGGTGAAGGGGTAACCTTTGGCGTACACCTTACTTTAAACTTGCTTGCGCCCCAGCTTCCAGGATGGATATATCACACTCATGACTGAACTCACGCTACAGCTACAAGAGGGAGATACGGAGAAAACGATCGCAGTGAAACAAGATATATTCACAATAGGTCGTTTGCCGGAATGTGACTTATATTTACCTTTTCCGGGAGTTTCCCGCCACCATGCCCGTCTTGTGAAAACGGCTGATGAAGTATGGATTATTGAGGATTTGGGTAGTAAAAACGGGACGCAAGTAAATCAACAGCTTATAAACTGTCCTCACAATTTAGATCATGGCGATGTAATTTGGTTAGGTAATGTTGGGCTAGTAGTGCTGCTGGCAACTCCTGCTGTACAGTTAAAGTCTACGTATGTCCCAATTACAGAAAATACTGAACAAAAAACAATTCTTCGCAACGTCGAACAATTACAACAGCAATGGATTGAAGCTGATAGTAAGAATGGCAACATCAGTAGTAAAGACAAAACTATTGCTCGTCTTAAAGACTTAGTGGATATAGCCAAAAATCTTTGTGCTGCGGCATCCATACAAGAGATTTTCTCACAAGTGCAACAAGTTGTTTTTCGTTACCTTGATAGCATTGACCGTTTAGCATTATTAATTGATGTTACTGGTTCCGGCAACCTGGAATTAGTGAATGCTGCTACGAGAAATATTTCCCAACAGAAAAACCTTTCAGCTGATGGTAGTTGGATTAGTCGCAGTATCTGTCAAAAAGTATTTGAGGAAAAAGTTGTCATTCAAACAGCAGACACTTTAAAGGATGAACGATTTTCAGGAGAACACAGTATTTTGGCCAAAGGCATTCGCAGTGCAATGGCAGTTCCTTTATGGGATGAAAATAAAGTCGTGGGCGTTCTTTATGCTGATGCTAATCTTTCTTCTTACCATTGGGCAAATGAAGGCGAAGAAGAACTTAGCTTTTTTTCGGCCTTAGCAAACCTTGTAGCTTCTAGTGTGCAACGTTGGCTACTGGTAGAGAAACTCAAAACTGAAGAGGTAATTCGTCATCGACTAGAACGCTATCATTCTCCAGCTGTTGTACAGCAGTTGATAGCAGTAGGCGGGTTACCAGATGGTCGTTTAGCTCCCATCGAGACTGAAATTAGCATTTTGTTCGCGGATTTGGTTGGCTTTACAGCAATTTCTGAACAATTAACGCCAACTGCGATCGCTCTATTATTAAATAATTTATTTGAAGAGATGCTACAAGAAGTGTTCGCCTATGGCGGCACTTTAGATAAGTATATTGGCGATTGTATTATGGCATTTTTTGGCGCTCCAGAACCCCAACCAGATCACGCTGATCGCGCCGTCAATGCTGCTAAGGGAATGTTAGCTCGTCTGCAACGTCTCAATGCCAATGGTTTTTGGCAGGAACCTCTACAATTACGTATTGCGATTAACAGTGGTAAAGCCGTAGTGGGAGATGTTGGTAGTTCCCAAAGGGTAGACTATACGGCATTAGGCGCTACGATTAATCTTGCTGCTCGAATGGAAGCGGTTTGTCCTCCTAGCGAATGCGTGATTAGCGAAGTCACTTATAAAATGCTTTCACAACCCATTGACTTCGAGGAAATGGGGGAGCATCGCTTTAAAGGTATTGACCGCTTAGTGAAGATTTATCAGACGCAATTGCAGCAAGAGACAGTATTTATTAATTATTAGGCATTTGTTATAGGTCATTTATAAAGTAAATAGGATTTATGCAAGTGTCATATTTTTTCAGCCAAAGCCGTCCAGAGCGAAACCAGAGACACTCCACCTCTGGTCAAGAGTAAAATGTCCAAAAAACCTTAACTGTTGACTCTTAAACGCCACTTGCTATAGCGTGTTAAACCCATCCACTTATTTAATCAGGTCTTAAAAAACAATAATTTTAAGGTTTATAATTTGGAAATTTTTCTAATTTCCAATACATGATAACTATTTACTTACTCTCCTATTAT
Organism: Nostoc sp. UHCC 0302; assembly: GCF_038096175.1. Classification (NCBI taxonomy): domain Bacteria; kingdom Bacillati; phylum Cyanobacteriota; class Cyanophyceae; order Nostocales; family Nostocaceae; genus Nostoc; species Nostoc sp. UHCC 0302. Next base: position 3,679,723 of record NZ_CP151099.1, on the reverse strand, counting down.
TCAAAGTACTAAAACCTTTGAATAAGTGGGAAACTGCGCTTACCTATATTATTGCCATTTATGTAAAAATATTGATTTCAAAGAAAAAAGTGGGAAAAGTGGGAAAAGTAGGATGTTTGGTATAAGGTATTGAATACATTGTTATTAGGTTGTAACTTGATGTATGGTTGTATAGTAAATGAGCAAACAAAGACTTTAGTTCGACAACTTAAATATTCAACTGATTTCATTCCAAACAAATCATTCTTCATTCACATCTAAACGAGGACTTATGGCAGAAAACAAAGTTGTTAATTTGCAATATCCTAATGCTGATTTCGAGGAATTATCTGATGACGAGATGGAATCCATTGTTGGAGGAACTGATATCGTACCTATTATAAATGCTGCATCTCAGGCAATCCAAGGTACATCAAATACTTTATTACCTGCTGGATTGCCAGGTACAGTAGCTACTTTATTCCCTGGTGGAGTGCCAGGTACATTAGGTACTGTATAACCTTAATAGTTAGTTACAACGCTTGAACATATTTTGAAGCAGTGTATCGTAAATATTATTTATTTGGGTAAATAATATTTACGATACACTTGCACTTCAGTCGTACACTTGATGATGCGTCCTCACCTATATTAGGTATTGACTGCTTTCGCCTTCATAGTGATAAGTTCAACACTTGGTGTTCCAAGAGTAAGGCAGTTGATTCAACTGAAGTTTAGAATCATTATTCATAACAATACCACAGGCGGTTATCTTGAACGCCTGTGTTTTAGTCTTTAAATTCCTAGATCACTACACACCAAAAACGCCGCTTCACGACAATAACAATAATTTAAAGCCCATTTGGCTAAATTTGTAGATGCACTGTGACTACTGTCTAGTAAAAATGCAGTCTAATTATGGGCAGAGGATGAGGAGAATGGAAATAAAAAATAAGTTTAAAGTAAAGTTTTTTGAAAATATTTTAGCTATTTTTTTATTTGTAGCTTTGATTAGCTTAGGTTTAGCTATGTTAGCGCCATACATCCTTTTTATCCAAAGTACGAAAGCTAATATTAATGGAAAATTAATTTATATTCGCGCTCCTATACCAGGAGAACTTATTTTAAATGATTATCAATCAGGACAATCAGTAAGCAGAAAAGAAAGAATAGGTAGTATTAATAATCCGAGAACAGATTCTTTAATACTCAAGCGTGAAGAAGTTGAGAGTCAATTATCAAAATCTCAAAGAGAATTAGAGAGTTTAAGAGAACAGCTAAAAAACTATCAAAACCTGATAGAACAAATTGATATTCAGACTGCTATTCTAAAGCGAAAACTGAGTCAGCAACAGAGGTTAGACAATAAGAAAACCGATTTTGAGATTAAACGATTAAAACGAAGAGTTAATCAAGCTGATGCTGAATTTAAAATAAAACTCGAGGGAAAGATAAGCGCCCAGAAAGAGGCTCAACGATTTGAAAAGCTAGCAGAACAAGGAGCAATAGCATTTAATAATTATGAGAAACTTCAGTCAATAGCTAACCAGAGTAAAAAAGAAGCTGATAAAGCTTATGAAGAGTATCAACAAACAGTTGTAGAACTTGATGCTAGTAAATACAGATTATCGTCAGAGCAAATCAATTATCTAGCAAGAATCGAAGATACTGAAGGGCAACAGCAACAATTGATTATCCATAAGCAACAGGTGCTAACTCAAAAAATCAACTTTGAGCAGCAGATATCTAGTATAGAGGCTGAAATTCAATCACTCAAGAATGAACTTATACAAATCAAAAAGCAAATACAAGTCAGTGCCTTTGCAAGTATACAATCTCCTATAGATGGAGCTATATGGTCTGTTATTGCCCAACCTCATGAATATATGGAAGTAAACAGTCCAATATTAGCAATTGTTGATTGTAAAAAGCGCTGGGTCGAAGCACTTTTTTCAGAAGATAATGTTGCTCAGATTCATCCTAAATCCCCTGTAAAAATCAAGCTTTTAGATTCTAATAAAAAAATATTGCAAGGACGAATTGAAGCAATTCGAGCAGGTATTGGACGGATATCTCCAGGCGAAGATGTAGCTATTAACAAAAAAGAATTACCTAAGCGTCAAGTTGCTTTACAAATCTCTGTAGAATGGCCACAAGATAGCAATTACCAAGAATATTGCTATGTCGGACGAAGTGTTGAAGTTATTATTCCTCGTTTCTCCAATGGAAAAATATAAAGATAGAGATATTTTCTGCTGTATTACAGCCTGCAATGAAAGTGAGGAAGAAGTTGCACTTTCTCTGAACACATTTAAAAGATCCAGTATGCCATCTCTAAGTTTAAGAAAGCGAATACATATATTTATCTTACTCGATAGGCAAAGAGATAACGCACCAGACACTCCCACCTTAAAAGCCTATAAAAAACTCCTAAAAATTCCAATTCAAGATCAAGGTAGTAATTTCAATTGTGTTAAAGAAGATGGTTGTCGGATTTTTCATGGATTTATAGAAGATATTCCTTACTCGCTTTACATTAAAGGAGATAATTTAATCAGTGGTAAACGGTATAGCATTCTGTTGTTTAACATGATTGTGGAAAAAGTTAGCCTATTAACTAATAAATTTCCACGTTATCTTCTTTTTATAGACTGTGATACAACAAGCCGTGGTAAATATATCCAACGCCTGATTAACACTTTAGACATCGATGGTAATTGTGCAGGCGCTACTGGATATCTACAAATTGAAAACCTCTATTTAAATAACATTATTATTCTCATTCAACAATATTATATTTATTTCTATGGACATATTGTTGAAAAACAATTCGATAACTTTTTTGCTAAATGTACTTGCCTTCCTGGAGCTTTTTCATTAATTAAATATTCTGCATTTAGAGAGTGTTTAGTTGCATTTTCTCAAATACCCAAAAATGACGATATTAAGGCAATTAACTGTCTTGAGCTTGGAGAAGATCGTTACTTAACTACACTTTTACTTAGTAGAGGATACAATATAAGATATGTTCCAGATGCGAATGCTAAAACATTTATTCCAGATAAAGTTAGTTCTTATATTATACAACAGAAACGATGGTTTCAGTCAACATTCTACAATCAAATAGAATTACTTTTTTTTCATAAACATTCTCTTGCTAAACCATTAAATTGGGGATTAATTCAGTGGATAATTACATTTTTTCAATTTGTTTATTGTTTTCTAAGTATTGGTACAATCTCTGTAATTGTATCACAAGGACAGTTTTTTAATAATTTCTTTCCGCCGATTTGCATTGCTATCGGAGTTTGGTTATATTCAGTAATTTTCAGTTTTTCAGTTATGAATAGCTCACTAAAACGAACTTATTTGTGGATAATGTTTAATTTTTTAGTTTTGACTTTTGCTTTATACTATGGGATGCTTGGCGGAATTATAAAATTTATGGAAGAAGATATTGATAAAAACTTAATTAATTATATGATATTGTTTTTAATTATTTTTAGGCTTATTTTTGAAGTGTATATTATATTCAAGTTTTCTCGCCCAAAGGATTGGTTGAAACTATTTTCAGGATTGATTCTCTATCGATTCTTTTGTGGACTTTCTCCATTAATTACTTTGTATACCTTCGCAAATATAGATAATCGTTCTTGGGGAACTCGTGGAATTAGTAATGAAAATCAAGGTATAAATCAAAAAGATCCATCTCTTTGGCAAGACTCACCTTTTTTTAAAGAAAATTCTAAATGGAAAGCGGCTCAAACATCAGTTTTAATAACTGGTTTTTCTAAAAAGTTAATATTTATGTTCGTATTATTTTTTGTTAATTTAGTTTTTATTCTTTTCCTGTTAAATCCTGAAACGCAAGAGATTGCCTTTTTTATTTGTAGTTTAATTCTTTCACTTGTTTTACTACCTCAGTGTTTTCTGTCTTCTCTTTCTCATGCTGGTCTTTGCTTTGTTCCTTTACCAAATAGGAAGTAACGACAAAATACAAATAGTTGAAAATCTCTCCAGACTAACTTCATATTATGATTTCTCCACTTAATATTTTAGTTCTATTACTAGAAATCAAATTATTCATAAAAACAACTAGTAAACATTTTGTAATTTTAGTAATACTAGGTTTGTTTTTAGATACGTTCTTTTTATCACATGAATACAGCTACGCTGCTAGCACCTTGCAAAACAGTGATTATGTTTTAAAAATAAATCAAAATCCTCAGTTACAGGGAAGTTACAAAGATTTTCTTTTAGCACTTGCTCAAAGAGAAACAGGACAACAAAATCCACCTAATAATATTGAGAACCAATTAGGTTTTATAGGTAAATACCAATTTGGAGAAGCTTTACTCAAAGACCTTGGTTATTACGATACTCCTAATCTTTATATTGGTGGAGAAAATGGTGTAGATAAGAATTATTGGCGCGGTACATGGGAAGGAAAAAATATGATTAATAGTAAGCAAGATTTTCTAAATAATAAAAACAATGTCCAAGAAAAGGCTATTCAAGAGGCTTTTCAATATAAGTGGGGACTGATTAAAAATCAACTAAATGGACGCTCTATTAAAGAATTCATAGGACAACGACGAGGAAATGTAGTCATCACGACATCTGGAATTCTTGCAGCTGCACATCTGTGTGGTGAAGGAGGAGTTGCTAAGTTGCTGCTTAATAACCAAGTTTCTCAAGATGAAAATGGCACTTCTATTCTTGCTTACTTGAAAGAATTTGGCGGATTTCAGACACCTTTCGACTAGATAAATACATCAGAAATCTACTCAAATATGGAAGTAGCGTAAACGGCATTTTAACACAAAAGGACAAAAGACTAATTTTTAAGTATAAATACTCGATTAAAATGTATATATTAATTCAACTTTAATTGCAAAAATGTAATAGTAAGCAGCTAATTTTTGGCTAAAAGACTAAAATGTAGGTGGTGGCTTCCGCAAGAGATATGTGTAACACTAAGAAGCCTACCCAAGCTATTTTTAAACGGGAGGTCAGGCAATGGCTATCGCCACCATTAATCCTGCCACTGGGGAAACGCTCAAAACTTTTGAGCCACTGAATGATGCAGAAATTTTCGCTAAACTCGACTTGGCTGCTCAGACTTTTGAGCAGTACCGTAGAACTAGTTTCTCGGAGCGATCGCACTGGCTACAAAAAGCTGCGGATATTTTAGAGCAAGACAAAGCAGAATTTGCCAAGTTAATGACTCTAGAAATGGGCAAGCCTTTGAAAGCAGCGATCGCAGAAGTAGAAAAATGTGCCGCCGTCTGTCGCTACTATGCCGAAAATGCAGCCGATTTCTTGGCTGATGCCCATGTAAAAACCGATGGTAGTGATAGTTTTGTTAGATACCAGCCATTGGGCGCAATTCTCGCAGTCATGCCGTGGAATTTTCCTTTCTGGCAAGTATTTCGATTTGCTGCACCTGCACTGATGGCGGGAAATGTCGGCTTACTCAAACACGCTTCTAATGTGCCGCAGTGTGCTTTGGTAATTGAAGAAATTATCCAAAGAGCAGGTTTTCCCAAAGGTGTGTTTCAAACTTTGTTGATTGGTGCTGCTAAAGTTGCCGATGTCATCAACGATGACCGAGTAAAAGCTGCCACCTTGACAGGAAGTGAACCAGCAGGCGCATCCCTTGCCGCTGCTGCGGGAAAACAACTTAAAAAAACCGTTTTGGAATTAGGAGGAAGTGACCCGTTTATTGTGTTACCAAGTGCTGATTTAGAGGCAGCAGTTGTCACAGCTACTACAGCACGAATGTTAAATAACGGGCAATCTTGTATTGCAGCGAAACGTTTTATTGTAGCAGAAGCGATCGCTGACAAATTTGAAAAACTGTTTTTAGAAAAATTCGAGGCACTAAAAATTGGCGATCCCATGCAACCAGACACCGATTTAGGGCCATTGGCAACCCCCGACATTCTCCAGGATTTAGACCAACAAGTGCAAACTGCTACAAAAAGTGGTGGAAAAGTCCTCACGGGTGGACATCCTTTATCAGATCGTCCTGGGAACTTTTATTCGCCAACTATTATCATAGATATTCCGCCTGACACAGCAATTGCCAAAGAAGAATTCTTCGGCCCGGTGGCATTATTATTCCGTGTTCCCGATATCGATGCTGCCATTAAACTGGCTAACGCCACACCCTTTGGTTTGGGTGCAAGTGCTTGGACAACTAATGGCCAAGAACGCGATCGCTTGGTTGAAGAAATTGAAGCAGGTGCGGTATTTATCAACGGTATGGTCAAATCCGACCCCCGCTTACCTTTTGGAGGCATCAAGCGTTCTGGGTATGGCAGAGAACTAAGTATCCAAGGAATACATGAGTTCGTCAATGTTAAAACTGTGTGGGTAAAGTGATCGGGTACTGGGTACTGGGGATTGGGTACTAGGTACTAGGAATTAAGAGTTGGGTATCGGAGGTTAGGTATTGGGTATTAAAAACGGGATATTAAAAATGGACTATTGAGAATGGGGTCTTAGGAAGAATTCAGTTCCCAGTCCCCAATCCCCAGTCCCCAATCCCCAACCTTGTTTATTACTAGCTAGGAAATCAAATGAATACGGCAGAACTGTTAGTACAGTGTTTGGAAAATGAAGGGGTGCAATACGTTTTTGGACTCCCTGGCGAAGAAAACTTGCACGTTTTGGAAGCGTTAAAACATTCTTCCATTAAATTTATTACCACTCGTCATGAACAGGGTGCAGCATTCATGGCGGATGTCTACGGACGCCTCACAGGAAAAGCGGGAGTATGTCTTTCTACATTGGGGCCTGGGGCAACAAACTTGATGACTGGGGTAGCAGATGCTAACCTTGATGGTGCGCCTTTAGTGGCGATTACCGGTCAAGTGGGAACCGATAGAATGCACATTGAATCCCATCAATATTTAGATTTGGTGGCCATGTTTGCACCTGTGACCAAGTGGAATAAACAGATTGTGCGACCAAGTATTACACCAGAAGTTGTCCGGAAAGCATTTAAGCGATCGCAAAGCGAAAAACCTGGTGCAGTTCACATCGATTTACCTGAAAATATTGCTGCCATGCCCGTAGAAGGCAAACCCTTGCATAAGCATAATATCGAAAAAACCTATGCTTCTTTTGCGAGTATTCGAGCAGCATCAGCGGCAATTTCCCAGGCAGTGAACCCATTAATCTTAGTAGGAAATGGGGCAATTCGCGCTCAAGCCAGTGATGCTGTCACGCAATTTGCCACTAACATGAATATTCCTGTTGCCAATACTTTCATGGGTAAAGGCATAATTCCCTACACTCATCAATTAGCTTTATGGGCAGTGGGATTACAGCAAAAAGATTTCATTACCTGCGGCTTTGACAACACAGATTTAGTAATTGCTATTGGCTATGATTTGATAGAATTTTCACCGAAGAAATGGAATCCTGACGGCAAAATTCCGATTGTGCATATTGGGCTAAGTCCAGCAGAAATTGATAGTAGTTATATTCCCTACGCAGAAGTAGTAGGAGATATTTCTGATTCTCTCTACGAAATATTAAAATTAGCAGACCGCCACGCTAAACCTCAACCTTATTCCATCAGCTTACGAGAAAATATTCGTGCTGATTACGAAGAACACGCTCATGATGACGGGTTTCCTATCAAACCACAAAAGTTAATTTATGACTTGCGGCAAGTGATGGGCCCAGATGATATCGTCATTTCTGATGTTGGCGCACATAAAATGTGGATTGCCCGTCATTATCATTGCCATAGTCCTAATACTTGCATTATTTCTAATGGCTTTGCAGCAATGGGTATTGCTATTCCTGGTGCTTTAGCAGCAAAACTTGTTTATCCCGACCGCAAAGTCGTTGCTGCAACTGGCGATGGCGGCTTTATGATGAATTGCCAAGAATTAGAAACCGCCTTGCGAGTAGGAACTCCTTTTGTCACCTTAATTTTTAATGATGGTGGCTACGGATTAATTGAGTGGAAGCAAGAAAATCAGTTTGGCAAAGGCAACTCATCTTTTGTACATTTTGGCAATCCTGATTTTGTCAAATTAGCCGAAAGCATGGGTTTAAAAGGCTACCGAGTCGAATCTGCCGTTGATTTGATTCCCGTACTCAAAGAAGCACTCGCTCAAGATGTGCCTGCGGTGATAGATTGTCCCGTAGATTATCGAGAGAATCACCGCTTTACACAAAAATCTGGCGACTTGAGTTGTGCGCTGTAAACAGTGCTGAGTTATGAGTCAGGAGTTATGAGTTATGTACTTGTAACTCCTTATTTATTAGTACTCCCCATAATTCGGACAAGTCTTTTGGCTCTCAAGAGTTTGTAGCAACTATGCAACAAAATTTCTACTTTATTTAGCTGTGAAGTACAGCAGATTTCAAGTTGATGAAGTACACAATATGGATCTCAAAGTTAGGTAAGTAGACATAATTAAACTGAAGATGCTTTGTAGTTTGTAGTTGCGCTTTAGCGCTAAAGCGCAACTACAAGCTTTAATTTATTTGTGTATACCTAGAAAGCCTGTTTTCCTTCTGAATTCTGATGTAAGTAAAGCTTTGAACCTCGCTGTCCTCCCAATTTCCCAGTGAGGTTTTTCAACGTTTGCTGCCACCAACTTGCTTAAAAAGGCGCGATCGCGTAAGAATAATAGTTAAGATGCCGTAATTTATCTTAACAATGACGCTAACGCAGTTTAATCAAACATTTTCCCCGCAACAGACACCGCAAGAGGTGCAGGGATATAAATATGATTTGGTAATTGTCGGCGGTGGAATTATTGGGTTAACCCTAGCCGCGGCTTTAAAAGATTCTGGCTTGAGTGTACTGCTGATTGAGGCAAAAGTGGCATCAACCGCAGTAGCAAAAGGGCAAGCTTATGCAATTCATATGCTTTCGGCGCTAATTTATCAGGGAATTGGTGTTTGGGACAAAATATTACCGCAAATCGCTAAATATTGCCGTATTCGTCTTTCTGATGCTAATTATCCCGATGTGGTGGAATTTGAAACAGCAGATTTAGGTACACCAGAGTTGGGCTATGTGGCAGAACACCAAGCGCTTTTACTACCTTTGCAGGAATTTGTCCAAGATTGTGCCAATGTGACTTATCTCTGTCCGGCTGAGGTAGTAAAGACGGAGTACCAAGAGGACATAGTAGCAATAGAGATTAAAATTGCTGACCAGATACAAACAGTTCACAGTAAATTACTTGTAGCAGCAGATGGGGCGCGATCGCCAATTCGTCAAGCTGCTGGTATCAAAACTCAAGGCTGGAAATATTGGCAATCTTGCATTGTTGCATTTGTTAAACCAGAGAAATCGCACAACAATACTGCTTACGAAAGATTTTGGCAAAGTGGGCCGTTTGCGATTTTACCTCTACCGGAGAACCGTTGCCGTATTGTCTGGACAGCACCGCATGATGAAGCAAAAGCTTTATGTGCTTTAGATGACGAGCAATTTTTACAAGAATTAACTCGTCGGTATGGTAATCAAATGGGTAAGTTGGAATTGTTAGGCGATCGCTTTATTTTCCAGGTGCAGTTGATGCAAAGCGATCGCTATGTACTCCCCAGACTAGCGTTAATTGGGGACGCAGCACACAATTGCCATCCTGTTGGTGGACAAGGTTTAAATCTGGGTATTCGGGATGCAGCTGCTTTGGCGCAAGTACTACAAGCAGCACACACAGCAGGTAAAGATATAGGCAATATTCAGATTCTTAAAGGCTATGAACGCTGGCGTAAGCTAGAAAACCTAACGATTTTAGGTTTCACCGATTTATTAGATCGGATGTTTTCTAATAATTTCTTCCCTGCGGTAGTCGTGCGTCGCTTAGGTTTATGGTTCTTGAAGAGAGTACCTGTATTAAAGGTGTTTATGCTCAAATTAATGATTGGTTTGAAGGGACGTACTCCAGAATTAGCAAAACGTTAAAAGTAATACCAATTTAAAAAAAATGAGACATACATACAGCGTTTTGTATCTAAATGGAGTACATCCTTTACCCCCTTTAATACCCCCGATGTATTGGGGGAAAATTGCCAATCTAGTTCCCTCCCCTTGGAAAGGGGAGCAAGTGGCGTGAGGGTTAGGGAGGGGTATTTTTGTACTTCACTAACTTGCAATCTGCTGTAGTAGGTGTAGGTGGAGATGTACATCTCTACATTAACTTCATTATGTTGCAAAGATTTTAAAATGACATATTATTAAAAATCAGCCATAGAAAAAAGGTTTGATTCATTTTTAGTTTAAGTGGGTTATTTAATATTTTTCAAACAAACAAGAACTCGCCTTATCTCTCTTTTGTCACTTTGGGAGAAGCCAACCGCTGAAAGCTTTTCGGAGCTTTAATTTTCAGATTTTAGCTACAAACTCTAGTTACTGTTAGAAAATAAAAGCTTAAAGCGTTATCAAATCAAAGTTTTAGAATTAAGCTTCGATTATTGTTTTCCGAGAGTGACAAAAGAGGGATTACTAGATAATAATATTACCGTTGAAATATATATAGACTAATTGCTTATTACAATCTGTTTTTATGCAGATTTTATAATTTAGAGTAACCCATTATAAAGTTTTTATAAAAATTATGGTTCTTTATTTCAAACCTATAAAGACAAATGAATATCCATAAATTATATAGGACTCATATTTTATTTTTGAAAAAATTCAGTACAGTTTTATTCCTTTTTACCTGTTCTCTGTCTCTACAAGTGTTTCAGGAATAGAATCAGATTCCTATATGTACTTATCTATATACTCCACAGCAACTAAGTATACATATAAACTTGCAAATTAGTTTTAGGAAATTAATCCTTTTGAAATATCTAATTAATTGCTTTCAAAAAAAAGGTATTAAACTCCTAAAGATATATCATATCTAATTATGAAAATAATAAATCAAAAATAATATAATCAAAATATGGATTTATATACTGAAGTCTCTTATAGAGAAAATGAATAAAATTATTACAAAGGTTCGTAATCGAATCTTAGAAAATCTCTATCGACTCCCATTATTAAGTAAGACATCTGACCTTGCTTATCAAGCAGCAATCGATCAACATATTGATCATCTACCTATTATCTCGAAAAATGACTTAAAGTTAATTGAAGCTTTACAAAATCAAGGAATTGTCATAACTTCATTAGCAGCGCTTTCAATTCCTTCTACACCACAAATGTACCAAGAAGCTAAAATTTTAATGCCAGAAATTTCCCAGATAATTTCCGTAAATAAAAATGAATTTATTATTCATGCTACATCTGAGCAAATGATGGAGCATATAGAAATTTTCCTCTGGGGACTGCAACAAAATTTACTAAATATTATAGAAAATTACATTGGTTTACCGATAGCCTATCATGGTTCTTATTATCGGCGAGATATTGTCAATCAAGTTCAACGAAAATCAAGGTTATGGCATTTAGATAAGGAAGATAGAAAAGTACTAAAAGTTATTGTTTATTTAAATAATGTAAATGAGCAGAATGGCCCCTTTCAATATATTCCTAAATATTTTTCTTCAAAGATATTTAACTCTTTAAAATATAACTATGAATATATTCAAGACAAAGCTATGCAAACAGTTATATCACCCTTAAATTGGAAGTCTTGTATAGGAGCTTCTGGTACAGTAATCATTGCTGATACTGCTAACATCTTCCATCGGGGAAAAATACCAATAGATTCAGACAGATTTACAATATTTTTTGATTACACTTCTAGGCGACCAAAACATCCCTTTTATTGCCAAACTTCTTTGAGTAATGACAATTTACTAAAAATTGCTACAAAAATTTCTGAAACTCAAAGACAATGCATTTTTTGGCAAAAAACCTAGAGATTGAGCGTAGCAAAAATATTAACCTGTGAACGTCGTCTTCGAAGTCCTGAGCGGAGACTTCCTCCACTTAGGCTTTTTATTTTTATGTGCATCTTATTACATAAAGTGTTTTAATAAATATCTGCAATAGAAAATTTTTTATTTTATACCCAGGATAGATGTAATTGAATAAAGGATGTGCTATAAGCTTTGCACTGGCAACAGTGGGATTGAAAATTAGATTTTTTCTACATAGAATTAAAAATCTAAAATTAAAAATCTACAACACTGATGGCTAGGAATGCTAGAGTTTCAGGAAATTCATCCGAAATTTTCAGCGAGTATTCATGCTGAAGAAACTACAAAAAAAACAAATTTCTTTAATTGCTGGTGCAGCACTGTTTGCCTTTTTAGCTGGGGCAATGGTTTCAGCACCTGAGATTGGAAAAACCTTGGGGCAATGGCTCACACTAGGGAAGAATCAGACTGACCAGAAATCTGAGGTAAACAAAGCTGGCTCAGCTGTGTTTCCACTGATATCACAATCCCTGCCAGAGCGGGCGGCAAAACTAGCAGCGATCGCCCAAGGATCACGTTCGCCAGATCGGGCGCGGGCCCGTTATCTTTTGGCGAGTGATTACATTGAAAGAACCCAAGCCAAAAAAGCCCTGGTTTTACTAGAAGGACTAGAGAAAGATTATCCTGTGCTTGCGCCCTACATTTTGCTCAAACAAGCGCAAGCACAAGATATCCAGGGCGAGGATGGGAAAGCGTCGGATTTAAGGCAAAAAGTGCTGAAACTTTATCCCAAAGAAGCAGCAGCAGTTAAAGCCCTTTATCTAATTGCACAACCAAAGCAACAAGACATCGCGATCGCTCAATTTCCCTCCAATCCGCTAACGTGGGAAATTATCCGCAAACGGTTGCAAGAGAATCCCAATCAGCCAAATTTACAGTTAGTTTTGGCAAAGTATGCCTATGACCAACCAGGAATCGTAGGCGTGTTAGATCAGCTAGTTAAACAGCCTAACCTCAAACCAGCAGACTGGGAACTCATTGGTACAGCTTACTGGGAAAACAATCAATTTCGCAAAGCTGCGCCTGCTTATGCCAAAGCACCTAAAACACCCCGCAACCTCTACCGCACTGCACGGGGGTTACAAGTAGGGGGTAAAGACCGGGATCTGGCGATCGGCAGCTATAAACTACTAGTGCAGCAATTTCCAACTGCTAAAGAAACTGGAACTGCCTTACTGCGGTTGGCAGAAATGGCGAAAACAAGTAAAGACGCTTTACCTTATCTCGACCAAGCGATCGCTAAATTTCCTGATCAAGCTGGTGCTGCACTGGCACAAAAAGCCAAAATTCTCCAATCTCTCAAGGATCAAAAGTCAGCTACCGACACTTGGCAATTACTTATAACCAAGTATGGCAAGTCTGATGAAGCCGCAGAGTATCGCTGGCAAATTGCCCAAGATAAAGCCAAAGCCAAAGATTACATCGGTGCATGGCAATGGGCAGAACCAATTGTTACCAGTAATCCTAACAGTATTTTGGCTCCTAGAGCAGGCTTTTGGGTAGGTAAATGGGCAACCGCACTCGGCAAACAACAAGAGGCTAAAACTGCTTATGAGTATGTGATTAGCCAATTTCCTTACTCATACTATGCATGGCGAGCCGCGTCCATATTGGGGCTAAACGTTGGTAACTTTAATGACGTTCGCCAACTCAAACCGGAAATAGTTGCACCCCAGCGTCCCGTTCCTCCTGCGGGTTCTGATACTTTCAAAGAGTTATATTTGCTAGGGCAAGATCGTGATGCTTGGTTGCAATGGCAGACAGAGTTTCAGAATAAATTACAGCCAACAGTCACAGAGCAATTTACCGAAGGCTTGATGCAACTGGCAAGGGGAGAAAATATCTCAGGAATTGATGACATTTCCAAATTGGAAGACCGGGAAACACCAGCTGAACTTGCCCAATATCAGGCTTTGAGTAAACAGATCACTTACTGGCAAGCCCGTTATCCATTTCCCTATATCCAAGAGATTGAAAAGTGGTCTACAGAACGTCAACTCAATCCTTTATTAGTCACTGCCTTGATACGTCAAGAGTCGCGGTTTGAGACCAAAATCAAATCTGTTGCCAATGCGACTGGCTTAATGCAGGTATTACCAAGTACAGCTAAATGGATTGCCCCACAAATCAAGGTGGACTTTAAAACAGTTAACCTAGAAAATCCCAACGACAACATTATGTTGGGTACTTGGTATTTGGATCATACCCATCAGCAATATAACAATAATTCCTTGTTAGCGATCGCCAGTTACAATGCAGGCCCCGGCAACGTTTCTAAATGGTTGCAAACGCTGACTAAAGAAGATCCAGATGAATTTGTTGAAGAAATTCCCTTTGATGAAACTAAAAATTACGTCCGGCAAGTATTTGGTAACTACTGGAATTATCTGAGACTTTACAACCCAGAAATTTCTGGCATAGTAGCAAAATACTCGGCTGCACACCCACAATTACCGAAGCAGTGATGTGGGTCATGGGGCATGGGGCATTGGTAGAGACGCGATTAATCGCGTCTCTACAAGATTATTATTTCCCCTCATCCCCCTCATCTCCCTCTGTCTCGTTTGCTTCCAGCAATTCCCAAATGAGGAACGCAAATTCTTTTCCAATATAAGCTTACAGGTTTAGAACAGGCAGAGGAACTTAAGCGATCGCTTTGCCGAGTAATAGTAGCAGTTGCCAAGCATATTCTTGAAAGACCTACTTATAAGTTAATCACCATCGTTTTCCCTGCTATACTTCATCTTGCTGAAGTAGCTAAGAATCTTCTTCAATACGTTAGCGATGAAGATTTAACTTGGGTATTCGTTGGTAATGCTACTTTCTATAGAGATCAGGGGCTATACGACGAAGCTTGATCTTGGTGTAAACAGTGTTTAGAAGTAACTAAAGCGCAGCGTCTCGTAGAGAAGCTTACCGCAGGTAGTATCGCATAAACTTCAAATTCCGAGTTCTGATCTCGAAGTTCCGAGTTCTAATCTCGAAGTTCTGAGTTCTAATCTCGAAGTTTCATGTTCTGAACTCAAAGTTTCGTGTTCCGATCTCGAAGTTCCATGTTCCGATCTCAAAATTCCGTGTTCCGATCTCGAAGTTCCGTGTTCCAATCTTGAAGTTTCATGTTCTGAACTCAAAGTTTCATGTTCCGATCTCGAAGTTTTGAGTTCTGAGCTTGAATAATGGTGTTGTAAAGATAAAAGATATAAGCCTTTAACCACCTTTGTACTGTCGCGCTTCCTTTTCCCAACATCACAGCCAAATCTTGTATTGTCTTTACCTGCCCTATTTTCAATAAGTACAATGCTTGAATCCATTTTTTACCTAATGCTGTTTTTTGTTTTCTTAGCAGCTCATGCAATTCCTCGGCTGACTCTTCTATTTTTACTTTGGTGACTCCAGCCATGAACGTCTGTCCATATTTCTTCCTTAACTGCTTAGCAGCAGTTAAAATTAAAAGCCCCAGTGTAGCTCAGCACTAATCACTCCAAGCAAGTATTTGGGCTATTTGTTCGCAAATCAGGGTAGGATCAAAGGGTTTTGTAATGATTCCGGCTACATTCATTTGAGCAAAGCGCTTGCGATCATCTGGTAACACTTTTGCAGTTAATAAAATGACCGGAATCATTTGAGTTGTTGAGTTGGCTTTGAGCTGGTCGTAAAATTGAAAACCATTCATGTCAGGCATTGATACATCCAGGAGAATCGCATCAAAAGAATACTCCTGAGCTTTTAGCAGTCCTTCATGACCCGATTTGGCAGCGATCGCTTCCCACCTTCCCAAATCCTCTAAACAAGTGCAGGCAAGCTCTCGTAGCGATTCTTCATCATCAATTACAAGAATGCGTTTAGTCATGATTCACCTGGGGAAATTGGCAACGAAAAATAAAACGTGCTGCCTTCACCAAGTCTACTCTCTGCCCAAATACTACCATCATGCTGTTGGATGATACGTCGACAAATCGCCAAACCAAGGCCTGTTCCTCCTTTGGCGCGAGCATCAGAGATATCAACCTGTTGAAAACGTTCAAATATTGTTTCTAGTTTGTCGGCAGGAATACCTCTACCTTGGTCTTTGACTTGAAACAGAACTGAGTCGGACTGAAGCTTAGCAGATAAAGTAATAACTGAGTGAGGAGGAGAGAACTTGATAGCATTGCTTAACAAGTTGGTCAGGGTTTGGATAATTAAGTCGCTAGAAGCCCATACGCAAGCGGTGGTGGGAGTCATGGAAAGTGTAATCGCGGCTCCAAGAGCAATTGACTGTACCCCTTCAACCGCTCGTTGCATTAAATCTTCTGCATTGCAGATTTCCCTAACAAGCTGTACTCGTCCCGAAGACAAGCGTTCTAAGTCCAAGATGTCATTAACCAGACGCACAAGGCGATCGCTATTTGTTAAAGCTTGCTGGAGCATCCGTTTGGCTTTTTCGGGTTTGTTGTCGTAGATACCTGTATTAAGCAGTCCTAAAAATCCTCGGATAGCTGTCAGCGGGGTGCGAAGTTCATGGCTGACGATGGAAACGAATTCATTTTTCAGTTGCTCAATAGCGTGCTGTTCGGTGATGTCTTGGATCTGGACGACGTAGTACAAAGGCTGATTGTGGAAATCTCGTACCAGCGATAGGCTCGTTAGTCCCCAAGCAATGCGTCCTCCGTTGCACAAGTAACGTAACTCAATTTGAGCATTACGATTTTCATTGGTGAAAACTTGCTCAATGCAGTGGTGAAATTGATTAACATCTTCTGGGTGAACTAGCTGTGATGCGCTTAGGGTTAGTAATTTAGATTCAGAGTAGGCAAGCATTTCACCTAGCACCGGATTGATTTGCAGCCAGCGATTGTCTAATCCCAGTAGCGCCATGCCAATGGGGGCATCATGAAACGCATGACGAAACCGCTCTTCACTCTCGCGTAGAGCGACCTCGGCTTGTTTGAGATCAGTAATATCTAGTAGCACTCCATACCAAGCAATCTCACCATTCTGGCGACGTTCTGGGCGGGAATTAGCGCGTACCCATTTCATCTTGCCAGAGGGAGTGATAATCCGCCATTCGTGAGCAAAGGGTTCTAGCGTTCTGAGACTTTGGGTAGTTATTTGATTGTAAAGCGCGCGGTCATCAGGATGCACTTGGTTATAAGTAAGTAGGGCATCCGTTGAGACTTTTTCCGGTTCTAATTCTTGAATCTCTCGAACTCCTGAACTGATATATTCATATTGCATTTCACCTGTATCTGGGTAATAAGCCAGGATGTAAATTTGTGCAGGTGAAGCTGCTGCGATTTTTTGGAAGCGAGCTTCGCTTTGCCGCAGAGCTTCTTCTATGTATTTGCGCTCAGTAATATCTGTTATCCGCACTAGGTCGAAGGGTTGATTCGCGATCGCAACGCGTTTAGCAGCTAAGTTGCCCCAGAAAAGATTTCCTTTTCGGGTAACATATTCAATTTCCTGACTCCAGAAGCCTTTTTGCTGTATTTGAGCAGTGATTTCGCTTAGTTCCTCCAAGCTAAACGACCGAACTTGAAGCCTCTGACCCTGGATACCAAGCAGTTCGGCTTTACTGTTCGCTTCAAATAGTTCTACTGCTCGATGGTTGCAGTCAGAGATCAGCAATGTTTCAGGATCGACTAAAAACAGGGCATCAGCAGATTCGTTGTAAATAGTCTCGCGCAAGTCTTTTTGCTCTTGCAGTTCTAATTCTGCAAGTTTGCGCTCCGTAATATCAAGTATTGTTCCGAAGAATTTAATTATCTGCCCTTGCTCGTTGACGACAGCCTCGCATCTTCGAGAAACATATCGAACTTCCCCATTCGGGCGTATAATCCGAAAATCTAATTCCTCGCTTCTGCCAGTCTTGATTGTTTGCGCGTAGCTCTCTTGCACTGATGCTCGGTCATCTGGATGAATCTGTTGGATGTGTTGTTCATAAGTTGGTTCGCTTTGAGTTGAGTCAAGACCAAAAATGCGAAATTGTTCTTCCGACCAAGTAATTTTCTGTGTAATGACATCAAATTCCCAACTGCCAACATGGGCAACTCGTTGAGCTGCTTTTAAACTAGCTTCACTCTCTTGTAAAGCAGCTGTCCTTTCGGCAACTTGCTTTTCTAAAGTACGATTGTAGTTAGTTAAAATCTGCTGGGCTTGTTTGCGTTCTGTGATGTCTTGAATTGTCGTAATCGCATAAGCAACATTACCCTTTTCGTCAAAGACGGGTGTTCCTCGACCTTCGACGGGAATAATCCTATCTCCTTGGTGGATTTCTATATCATCTGCGATCGCCTGCTCACCCCGCAACGCTCGCACGATTGGTAGTTGTTCGCTGGGGTATTTTTGAGATGTTCCCGCGACGTAAACTTGATATACTTCTCCTAATTGTTCGGCTGTAGCTGACGGCTCGACTTCTTTACCCAACAACTCCACAGCTGTTCTGTTGGCATAGTATGGTCTACCTTGAGCATCCAGCACTCCGATGCCTATGGGTATCGCCTCCAGAAATTGAGCCAATCTCCTCTCACTTTCACGCACTTCGGTATAAAGCTTGGCATTTTCAATCGAAATTGCGGCTTGTGACGATAACAGTTCCAAAACTTCTAATCTATCTGGGGTAAAAGCCCCAGTTGTAAGATTATTTTCCAGGTACAAAATACCTACCAGTTTGCCTTGATTGAGCAGAGGCGTACACAAAATTGATTTGGGTTGCTGTTTAACAATGTAAGGAGTACGAGTGAAAGTGCCTTCACCATAAGCATCATTCAATACAACTCTTTCTTGAGTACGGATAACGTAATTAGCGATCGCATCGCACAGAATAGGACTATCACTGCTACCACCAACTGTTTCAATTGGAATTGATGGTAAAATTTTAAACTCATTATTATCAACTGTTCCTGATGCCTCAATTACCCATTGCCCATTTTGATTTTCTGGCTCAAGCTGTGATTTCAAAATGAGATAACCTTTCTGTGCGCCTGCATTCTCTAAGACAATTTTCATCATCTTTTCTAACAAGGTAGTTAGCACAATTTCACCCGACAGGATTTGTGAGGCTTTGAGAACACTACTCAAATCGAGTTCATTAGATGTTTTTGAGTCGGTGATGAAAATTGCATTGGAGGTGTAAGGTTTAATGCCTTGGCTTAAAGCCGTTTTGGTAAAAAATTGGGGATAGCATTGTTCTAAATTCTTGACCTTTGCTATTGCTCCCCAGCGTATGTAAGTGTAATGAGCTTCTTGCATATAAGTTTGGGCAAACTTTAACCTGCCACGCGCTAAATAAAACTTGGCAGCCAACTCATAAGCTAAAGCTTCTTCCTGAATATATTCGTTTTCTCTGGCTCCTTGTATTGCTTGTTCGTAAAACTCCTCGGCTTCAAAAAATTTACCTAAAACTCGTGCTTTTTCTGCCTCGACTAAATAAAACTTATGCAGATAATTCATTGGGGCATGATACGCCCATTTTTGCATTTTTTCTTGATTTGCATTCACCCAATTGAGCCAAGTTTCTTTTTCTGAGTCTGAAGCCTCAAAAAACGCGCTCAAATGTGCCAAAGAATCATAGAAATGCAGTAAGCCATTAACTAGCATTGTCGCTAATCCTTCTAGATAGGGTTTAGCGAGTACTGCATTTTGAACTGCTTGCTGAGTATCACCAAATAAATAGCATAATATTAGTTTATTTAAGTAAAAAAATAATAGTTCTATTCTGTTATTGGTTTTAATAGCAAATGACAGGTTTTGCTCTTCGTTGTAAGCATCACCAAATAAACGGATAGGATTTTCAGCTTTACCCAATAAATTGAGAACTGCCTGTTGAAAGATTGCCGTCCAATTAAAAGATGCTTCTTGTTTAATGCGAGCGATCGCTTTACTATAAGATGCTATCTGTTGTTCTAGCTGCGTAAGTTCCTGACCGATAAAATACAAATGTTCACATACATAACAAGCGCAATAGCCAGCATATTCAAAATCGCCGATTTCAACTCCGCTTTGATAGCCCTCAATCAAAACTGATATTGTTTCCTTGAAATGCTCTTTCCAGTGCATTGTGTGAGCGCCAAAACCCAAGCCTATTTTAGCTTTGACTTTCTGAGCATTTAATCGTTCTCCCAAACTTAAAGATAGTTTGCCAAACTTATAAGCTGACTCAATGTCTTGGAGTATTCCACACAGAACTACTGTGTATTGACTATAAGCAAATGCAGATAATTCTGTATTACCATATTTGATAGATAAATTAATTTTTGATAATGCAATTAGCAAGAAAAGATTAGGAGTAGTTATAAACGAAGCCGATGCTATACTCGATAGAACAAGCATTGCTGCTAGCTTTTCCGGTTCAGACATCTTTGGCAGGTCAATTAAACCCTCGATTTCTTGCTCAGCTAAAAGCGAAGCCGTTTCCTCCAGCCCTTTTTTAACATCTAACTGGCTGGGTTCTTCTGGTAATATCACCCCTAACAGATTCAACACTTGCAGCCCAATCTTAACTGCTTCTTTCAAGTTGCTCTGTGACACAGAGGCTTGAATTTTAACATCATAAACTTTGACTTTGTGTAGTACTGTTTTGGCATTGTTTAACACGACTAGAGCCAATTGCTCCATCGTGATAAAATCCCCATTGAGGTATGTCGCTTCTGCTGCTTCTTCGTACAAAGCTAAGGTAAGGTCATACTCACTCTGCCAACTATCTGCACTTAAGAGTTTTAGCCCTATATTCAAATACTCAACTGCTGCGCTATAAGCCGTTGCTGCTTTGGCTTTCTTACCCGCTATTAGATTGAGTTTGGCTATTTCATTTTGTTCTTGTTGATGAGTTACTAATTCAACCCCAAGATTGAGATGATCAACAATTTCAAATACTTCATTGGACAAGACATCAAATGAGATGTTTTGTAATAGTAGACGACCGATTTCTAGATGTATGATTGGTTTTTGCTCATCATCTATTAAAGCATAAGCTGCTTGTTGTACTCGGTCATGCAGAAATTTATAATTTTGAACTAATAGATTTTCATCTAATTCAGATATAGATAAAATTAACCCAGGCTGAACTGCCATCACTAGAGAAGAAAAAACTTCATTAGGAGATTTTTTACAAATGATAGAGACAGTTTTTAAGTCAAACTCTGCACCAACACAAGCTGCTAAACGTAAAATATATTGTGTAGATTCTGGCAATTTTTTTAGTTGATGAATCATCAACTCCACCACATTATCAGTGATATTCATTGCCTGAATCTGAGCTAAGTTCCATTGCCAAGCATTGAATTCAAAATTAAAGGTAAGGAGATTGTCGGTATGCAGTGTTCTCAAAAATTGATTAACAAAGAAAGGATTGCCCTCAGTTTTACGCACCACAAGCTCTGCCAAGTGGCTAACTGAGGCCATGTCTGCGTGTAATGTAGCAGCAATTAACTGATTGATAGACTCACCTTGTAAAGGAGCTAAGGTAATAAAATTGACAGTTACTTTAAAATTAAGCAATCTATCAAGAGTCATCATTAATGGATGAGTGGAGCTGACTTCATTATCTCGATAGGCTCCAATTAGAAACAGATATTGTGTTTCTGCATCTGTCATCATTAGCTCTATCAACTTGAGGCTGGCGGAGTCTGCCCACTGCAAATCATCCAAAAAGATGACTAAAGGATGCTCTTTTAGACAAAATGTCCGGATAAAGTTTTGGAAAACGAGATGAAAGCGATTTTGCGACTCAGCAGCGCCTAACTCAGGTATAGGTGGCTGTTTGCCAACAATCAGTTCTACTTCCGGAATCACATCAATAATTAGTTGAGCATTAGAACCCAAAGCACATCGAAGTTTTTCTCGCCATTGCTCAAGTTGCGCTTCAGTTTCAGTCAATAATTGCTGTACCAATCCGCCGAAGGCGCTCACAATGGCAGAATAAGGAATATTGCGCTTAAACTGGTCAAATTTACCAGTTAGGAAATAACCGCGTTTTTCAGTCAGGGGCTTATAAATCTCTTGTACTAGGGCTGATTTTCCGACGCCAGAATAACCCCTCACCAACATCATCTCGATTTGAGATTTGGGGACTGATAATTGCAGGTTTTCCTCTCCTTTTCCCCCTGCTACTCGCTCAAAGGCTGCCAGTAAAGTTTTAACTTCTGCTTCACGTCCATAGAGTTTTTGAGGAATTTGAAACTTGTCGGAAATATCAGTAGAACCGAGGGGAAACGGTTCAATGTTCCCAGTTGTCTGTAATTGGTAAAGGCACTCTTCTAAATCAGCTTTTAATCCCCAAGCGCTTTGGTATCGTTCTTCTGCTGTTTTCTCCATCAATTTCATCACAATATCTGAAATTGCCTTGGGAATGCTTGTAACGTCTTCCGCCTCTACAAGTTGATGGGGTGAAATAGGGCGTTGGGCGATATGACAATGCACTAACTCTAGGGCATCGTTCGTTTCAAAGGGTAGTTTTCCCGTTAGCAGTTCATAGAAGGTAACACCGAGAGAGTAAAAGTCCGTGCGGTAATCAAGACTTCGGTTCATTCGTCCCGTCTGCTCCGGTGATATATAGGCTAAAGTGCCTTCTAAAACATTAGGATTTTTCAGAGTTGGATTAGAGCGGGTAATGAGAGTGGAAATGCCAAAGTCAATGATTTTTAGTTGTCCTGTTACTGGGTTCAGGACGATATTGGAGGGATTAATATCTTTATGGATGACATTTGCAGTGTGAATCGCAGCCAAAATCTCAGCTATCTTGATGGCTAGCTGGAGAAATTCTGGTAATGAAAAAATTGGGTAGATGCCAAAACTACCTCCTGCTTCACCTCGACTACGCTCGGCTACGCTCGGCGACCGCCGAGCGCAGTCGAGGTGCGACCACCTGCCTCCTCCTGTCTTCTTCAATAGATTTAACGATGTTGCACCAAAATCCTCAAGGATGATTGCTAGAGTTCTCTCTATAGGTTCTAACCCATAAGCTTTAACCACTCCATCTATATTTAGATTGCGAGTGATTTCATATTCTTGCTTATATCGAGTCAATTCAGAAGGTGTAGGATAGTCCTCTTTGAGAACTTTGAGAATAACGGGTTGATTACCTGACTCTCGGATACCTCGATACACTAAAGAATTAGCACTTTCGTAGATTGGGGTAAGAAATTGGTAGCCTGGGATGGTAATCATAATCAAGTAGCGTGGAGATGAAGGTGTTGTGCTAAGAGGAAGGCGATCGCTTCATCCATCAGCTGAATAAATATAGGAAATCAGCTGCCAATCCTCCGCCCCAGAGTTTTTAGTTCCTGCTGTAAGCGGGAGCGATCTATGCGGCTGATCACACGGGTTACTAACTCTGGCCCCACTACGGGCTTGCCGATAAAATCATCAGCTCCTGCCGCAAATACCTGCTGAATCGATTCTAAATCTGTATGAGCAGTCACTACCAGAATTGGCAAATTTCCCCATTTGGGATCTTGACGTACCACGTGGCACAAATCGATACCACTGTATGTTGGCATTTCCAAATCTATTACCAGTAGGTCAGGCTTTGTAACAACTAGCATTTCCCAAAATTTTTGAGAATCTTGCAAGGTTTTTACCCTCAGTCCCCAAGGACGCAGCAGATTGCTCAATAGCTCCAGTGCTACCGGATCATCGTCTAATACCATTACTTTGGCTTGGGGGACTTGAGATTGAGGCAGGACTTGAGTTAGAGCCTCAAATACTTCAGTAATAGCGACTGGCTTATGCAGATATCGCTGCACTCCCAAACGAGCAGCAGCAACCCGCTCTCTAAGATTGTCTTGCTCAGCTATCACTAAAATGGGAGCGTTGGGAAGCTGCTCCTTGAGTTTTTGCACCAAGGTTAAGCCGTTTTCAATCGGTTCTTGCCCATTGAAATTGAGCAAAACAGCTTGAGGAGATTGAGAAATTTTTTGTTGAGCGATCGCCCAATTGGCAGCTACTTCAATTTGTACTCCCCAACTCGCTGCTTCCGCTTTCAGTTGATTGCTAAAAGATTCATCATTGATCACCAGCACGAGAGGAATATGATTGAGCTTCTCCAGTTGTCCAGTAGTTACTGGCGTAGTAGGTTTGCTGAGTGTCTCTTTGAGTTGGGTGACGAGTTTTGAGAGTTGGGAGCCTTCCTTTGACCCTAAAGGCTTGTCGCCCATTAAGAGATGTTCAATCGCTTGTGCTAACTGCGATCCTGTTTCGTAGCCAAAAGATCCTAACGTCCCTGCTAGCTTGTGTGCTTCATCGTTAGCACGTTGCCGGAGTTCGGGCTGCAATTCCCCTAACTGCAAAGCTTGTTCTACTTGCTCAAATAAAATCACCCGCTGGGCAAAGGTATCTTTGTAGCGTTCTATTACTTTGTTGACTGAAGCAAGAGCTGTTTGACGTTTTTCTTTCTCCACTTCTGCAAGTTTGTGTCTCTCCCCGCGCTGTTCACCAGACAACACAGTTTTTGTTTCGGTAGTTTTAGGTGGAGTCTTAAGTCGATAGCCTAAGCCATAGACTGTCTCCAGTAGATCAGCGGACATTCCCGCCGCCTTTAATTTTTGCCGCAGGTCTTTAATTAAATTGGTGACAGTTCCTTCGCTAGGTGTAGTATCAATTGACCAAAGGCGATCAATGATTTCACTGCGGCTAAAGACACGCCGCGGATGACGTAGGAACAGTCCCAATAGTCCATATTCCTTGGGCGTTAAAGATATAAGTTTTCCTTCGTAAGTTACTTGAGCCGATACAGGATTGACGCAAAGATTCTCCCACATCAATACAGCAGGTGCTAACTCAGTCTGTCCTCGACGCAGTAATGCTCGAATCCGTGCTAGCAACTCAGATATATCGTAGGGTTTGGTAACATAGTCGTCTGCACCGGCATCTAATCCCTTGACTACATCAGCACTCTGATCTTTGGCAGTGAGTAAAAGAATCGGTTTTTGGACTCCCTGAGCGCGAAGTTGACGGCAAAGGTTAATCCCGTCAAGCTTGGGAATCAGCAAATCCAACAAGATTAAGTCAAAGTTGCATGATGTTGCTAATGCCAATCCATTTTGACCATCTGCTGCTAGCTCAACCGTGTAATACTGAGCCGTGAGAACTTCATAAAGCATTGCTGCCGTTGGAGTATCGTCCTCTATCAGCAGAATTTTCACAACATTTACAAACCTACATATCAGTTTTGTACATTGATAGTAACAGTTTCAGCAAATTTATCATAGTCTGCAAAGCAGAGTAAAGTTACAAGATGCTATGCAACCATCTAACACATAAGGGACTTACAAAAAATAAATTATCCAAAATTATTTGTACATTTGTAGGGACGCAAGGCCTTGCGCCCCTACGTTCGCGGAGCGTCCCGCAGGGATGGGATGTTTTCTAAACAGGAAGTCCCTAAGCAGTAAGCTAAGTTCTTCGGATACGCACTCGCGTTCGCGCAATCACTTCTCTCAAATTGATGGAAAAGCTATTGCAAATTCAATCCCGACGTGTTTGGGAGTACTTGCTAGAACAGCAGCCGGAGAACGGTAGAGGTGAAGTATAAGGTTTAGTTGTAGATATTTATGGATTTAATCGGTGATTCGTTTGTGCTAGCTGACCTATTATTTTTAAGGATGATATCAAGGATAGACGGAGGCGGAAATTATAATAATCAACGGTAAGAATCGTACTTATACCAATTTGCTATGATGAAGCACTTAATATTTTTAAACGTAGACGCGCAGCGGTGAAACAGTCCTGTAGGCGGGTTTCCCGCCGTAGGGAACTGTTGTTAGCGGAGCTTTCGCAGAAAGCGTCACCCGGAGGGCTTGCCACAGGCTACCGCATTCGCGTTAGCGTCTCCCCTTCTCCCAAAGGGAGAGGCTAGCGCCTGCCGTAGGATGCCCGTTCGCCTTGGTCTCCTTTAGGAGAAGGGCTGTAGGGAGAAGGGCGCATACTCCTACGGAGAAGCAAGCTACGCCTTGGTCTGTCTGCGACACGCTGCGCGAACGCAGAGAAGGACACAAAGGAAGAAGGAGTAATTATTTAAGTGCAAGCTTATAGAGAATTGATATTAACGCGCTGATTTAGCTGTTGGATTCCAGTTCTAGATTAGGTTAACGTCCAATTATTTGTAGTTTATAGTGTTTCTTCAGAATCTGGCGAGGTTTCATTATTAAATAACAACAGGCGTGCAGCGAGAATGGCAAATCCTACAGCAGCGATCGCTTTCAATAAGCGTGTAGGTAATAATTCTGCTACTGCACCTCCTGCTAATGCTCCCAAAAAACTTGTCAACAATAGTGCGCCTGCTGCACCAAAGAATACAGCACGAGGAGACAGAGAACGCCCTGAAAGTGCGATCGCCGCTAGCTGACTTTTGTCGCCCAATTCGGATAGAAAAACTGTAATAAAGCTCAGTCCTAAAAGATGCCAGTCCATGATTAATTAACCTGATGTGGTGAACTTGAGGGGAGAGTGGTGGAGTGGGGAACAAGGGGGACAAGGAGAAGAAATATTAATTCCTCCTGCCCACTGTCAACTGCCCACTGCCTACCCATGAAATACATCCCAAAACATCATCAGGGAAATTAACAACAACATTACGCCTGCTGATTTTTCTACTGTTTTTGGACTAAAGCGGTTGGCTATCCAACTACCTAAAAGTACACCTAATAAACTAGTG
Source organism: Nostoc sp. UHCC 0302 (assembly GCF_038096175.1). Taxonomy (NCBI): domain Bacteria; kingdom Bacillati; phylum Cyanobacteriota; class Cyanophyceae; order Nostocales; family Nostocaceae; genus Nostoc; species Nostoc sp. UHCC 0302. The sequence goes on along the minus strand of NZ_CP151099.1, from coordinate 3,653,199 downwards.
GTTATCAGTGCAGCCGCAGATCCTATAAATACTACCCACGGTGAATGAGATTCTGCACTCATTAATAAAGTGGATAACTGAGTCTTGTCTCCAATTTCTGCTAAGAATATGGTTATAAAAGTTGTACCAAAAACTACCGCCGGTGATTGCTGGTTTTTTTGACTATCGGCAACTACAGGCTGAACTGCCTCTATAAGTGTCGCAGTAGTCAAGTTAGAGTTTGTGCTGTCTTCCATTTCTAGGTCTATCTCTGTGTGAGATATGCCAGAAATGCCTAAAGGTGCAGAGTCAGTTTTCACAGGCAGTAGTTTCTTGCTAGGTTGTTCTCATATTCTTTTCATTTTCTCAGATTTTTGTAATAAATTGCAACCCCAGTGAGTAAAACTATAGAAATTAAAGAGGGAGCGATGAACAACCGGCTTACAGCCCAACAGCTTTGTCAAACCGTAACATTTCCAGACTGCGATCGCCATATACTCCCTCTATTTGCTCACGACAGCAGTCAATGGCAAACTCATTAACTTCTTCTGACTCAACTCCATACATATCTTGAAATATTTCTGGTTCTACACGGCAGAAGCGGGGGCGATTTGCGTAAATGCGGCATTCTCGCGTTGTATGGTCGAAATTCACACACCAGCCTCCTTCACCTACCATACTGAGATACAGTTCCAGTTCTGCTGCGGTGAGATACTCATCTAAATCTGGACGCTCTGCTGGATCAAGATTACAGCAGGCTCCACATTGCTTTACACATTGCCAAGTTGCCATTTAGTTTTGGGGATTGGGGACTGGGGACTGGGGGCTGGGGACTGGGGGCTGGGGACTGGGGACTGGGAAAAACTCTTTCTCAGTTCCTAATTATTGATTCAGGATTTGGTACTGAATACGGGGAAAACTTCTTCCCAGTACCTAATCCCTAATCCCCAGTCCCCAATCACTATCATTTTATGTTTTTTCTTATAGTTTTGTTAACTAAATTAAATTCGATAGTCAATCCCCGGATATGATCAATTGCGGGTTTCGCAATTGAGTTATTGGTTTTTATAAAACAATTTGGGAGGAAGAAGGGAAAATGCTTGACGCTTTGTTTAACACCTTTACCAGCATCAACTGGGAAGTTATTTTCCAACTACTGTTTGTGGGACTAATCGTGATTGCTGGCCCAGCAGTAATCTTTGTGCTAGCATTTCGCAACGGCAACCTATAAGAGCGCTGAGTGCTGAGTGCTGAGTGAAAGAAAATGGTTGAATTTAGAGCTTCATAACTCATAACAAAAGATTCAGAACTTATCACTCGGTACTCAGCACTGATAAAGCCTGAAACGCAGCTTGAATAATACAGTCATATTGTGGTTGAGAGATATCAACTTCTTTAGCGTTTTGACGGTTAGTTCCCAGCAAACCGATTATATGTCCTGGCTGCATAACTAGAACTTTGCCTTCAGAATTTTTAATTCTTAATTCCGAGCCAGCACCATTTTGATAGACACCACAAGTATACCGACGTTGCTGGTATTCAAAGGTAGTACTAGATGGGGTACGTGGATAGGCAAAAATTTGCTGAGATTCAATTGGTAATCTGACACCGAGTAACTCTAACTCGATAGTAGTGTTGCCGTTAAAATGATTTTCTCGGAGTTTGTAAGCGATATCTAGTCGCGGTGGTAGGGGGAAATAGTCGCCCCAACGCCAAGCGATCGCTTTGATTTTATACTGTTGATTATCGATAGTTTGAGCAAGGGTCATTTTAATATGACCCTTGCCAATAATTTGTTGCTCAACCACTTGGACATTAGGTGTCCAAAACATCGGATCGGGGTTGTCGATACCGCAAGGGTGGAGAGCATTCAGCTGTTGATAAAGTTGCTGATTGATTTGACTGAGGTCGACTTCAGCATCAATCTCGAGTAGAGGTTTGAGATGTTGAGGTTCAAGACATTGATTAGCGAACTCACTTAAGCGCGATCGCAACGTCTGCAAATTCTGCACTGGGAAAGAAAATCCCCCAGCTGCTTTGTGTCCACCAAATTTGCCTAGCAAGTCGTGACAATATTCCAAAGCTGCAAACACGTCAAACTCAGGAATTCCTCGCGCTGAACCGCGGATGTGTTCTCCATCCTCGTAAGTACCAATGAATACGGGGACGCCGTAGCGTTCCACCAAGCGGGAAGCGACAATACCAATAACGCCATGATGCCAATTAGGTTCCACAACAACTAATACACGGTCATCCTGTAGAGATGTTGCATACAACGTCTCTACAATTGCGATCGCCTCTTGTTCTATTTGCTCACACATTTGCTGACGACTGGTGTTTGTCTGTTCGCACTGCATTGCTCTCTCCAGCGCTATTCCCATATCATCTGTAGTCAGCAATTCAATCACAGTCAGGGGATCACCTATTCGACCAATAGCATTAATTCTCGGCCCAAGACGAAACCCAATATCCTCCGGCTTCAACGTTTTAGGATTTTGGACTTTCGATTGATAATTGGTAATTGGTAATTGATAATTGCTCTCCTGCCCCCTTGCTCCCCTGCCCCCTTGCTCCCCTGCCCCTCTGCTCCCCTGCTCCCCTGTACCCTTCGCCTGCACACCTGCGACTTGAATTAAAGCCTGTATTCCTGGCAAATCGGATTTGGGTAAATGCTGTAAGCCGCGTTTTACCCAACGACGATTTACACCAGTTAAGGGAGCTAAATCTGCGATCGTTCCCAATGTAAACAGTGCTAGCATTGGCTTAATTAAGCCCTTAGTTTCCCCTAACTGTTGTGCTAAAGAAACTGCTAGGATGTAGGCGACACCTACACCAGCAACACCTCTATAAGGTGAAGATTCTGCTATCAGTTTGGGATTGAGAATAGCATCAGCTGGCGGCAATTTCTGGGGGATGTCATGGTGGTCAGTAATAATTACTTTTAGACCTAATTCTTTAGCTCTAGCAACTGGTTCATATGCAGAGATACCATTATCTACAGTCAGAATCAGCCATACACCTTCGCTGTGAAATTCTTCTACTATGCGTTTATTGATACCGTAGCCTTCGTGCATCCGGCTAGGAATAGCATAATCGACTTGTGCGCCTAGAGTACGGAGACTACGCAATAGTAAAGCAGTGCTTGTCATTCCATCAGCATCGTAGTCACCGCAAATAGCGATTTTTTTTTGAGAGGCGATCGCTTCTTGCAATAACTCTAAACTAATTGCCAAATCAGGGAATTCTTCTAGTGGCGAAGGCAAAATTAAAGATTCTGGCTCTAAAAATGCTTGTGCTTGTTTTGGCGTTTCAATACCGCGATTAATCAACAGCTGGCTGATAACGGGTGAGAGATTTATCACACTCGCCAGCTTTTGAGCTAATTCGGTTTGCTGTGGGTAAATGTGCCAGCGCTGGTTAGGTAAGCGCTTACGGTGTTTTGGTTGTTGGAGTGTAGGTCTGTCTGACATTTAGCTATTAGCTTTAAATCAAAAGGGTGAATTTTAAAGTATCTTCACCCTTTTAATTAGTTATATTTAAAGGTCAAAACATTCTATCAATTTTTTGCTTGATTTAAGATGGGTACAAAATGCTCAACTGTCGGAAATGGCTCATAAAAATGGTGTAGAAGTTGCTTCCATTCCTGATATTCAGCAGAGCCTCTAAATCCGACTGTATGTGCTTCTAAAGTTTCCCACCTTACTAGCAATAAATATTTACCTCTGATTTGCAGACATTTATGCAGTTCATGGGATATGTAACCATTCATCGACGCAATTATATTTGAGGCTTGTTTGAAAGCGCTTTCAAAATCTTGCTCTGTGCTGGTTTTGACATTGAGCATTACTGCTTCCAGAATCATAATTTAGCTTCTAGAATATGTTTACACGACCGTCGTTGAGAATATAAAGAGAGCGATCGCCTGGGTTACGGTTTCCACGACGGAGTTCTACACGCAATGTACCAAAGTTTGGTTTAGAAACAATTGCTTGTAGTGGTAATCCTCTTTCATTCCAGAAAACAAGAGATACATTTTGTTGTGTAGCGTCTTCCTGCTCGAATTGTAATTTCTGTCCTGGTTGCAGAGAAATTAGTTCACTTGCTTTTACTTTTTCTAGTTTCACTAAGTTAGATGTGATGTTAATCACTTCCAAGCGGATGTGTTGACCTGGGATAAACTGAATTGGAGCTTGACCACACTGAGAAGCACAGGTTCCAGCCAGTGTAGCAGTAGGGTTATCAATTGAGCTAAGCGCAAGGACTGTGGCTAACATGGCTACTGATGCTAATTTAGACATTAAATTACAACTTTCTGTATGTAGATTTTAATACCTAAAATTAACACTCTATAACTTGATTTGGGTAGTAATTACGTAATTTTTATTACCCAATACCATTTCCAAAAATCTTTGCAACCCGTAAATTCTACACTTGTACGTCTCTACTGAGTATCTTAAAATCCTAACTAAATATCTAATCAAAAAGACGCAAAGTATATCTTTGCGTCTTTGCACAGCATTTACTTGAAGTTAGGTAATCCATTCACAGTGTGGATTTTCCAACACGCTGGCTGATGTTTGCGTGAAAATTAAAAATCAATATTCTCGCGGCTACAATTCGTTATCTTAACTCAGCTTGCTGCTGCCAGCACCAGTTTAAAAGTGTTGCACCAGCCACTAATTTGACAATTTCTAGTAACCAGTAACCACCATGCAGTAAATTCATTGTTGTTGGAATTGCAGTTGCTGCATCAAATAGGTTGAGCTGAATTCCAGTCGCGCACATTTGCGGAGTTAAAAAATACGTATCAAGCAGAGCTACAGTTAACAGTAGTGCCGATAAAACAATCGCCCCAATCTGCCGATGATATCGAGTTTTGCTTACAGCCAGCGCTCCAGTTAATACTACAGCAGCAGCTAATAATTCCATGCGATTAAAATTCCAAAAAATCGTGTAGCCTGCTGTTGTAAAACCAGCTTGGCTCATCATTCCAGAAAGATAAAGACTAGGCATAATTACCCAATCTAAAACTAAGCTAGCACTGAGCCAAAAGCCTAAAGTCAACATCATAGCGATTTGCCAAATTGGTCGCTTATATTCAATGTTAGAAATAGCAGTCATAAAAATAATTGCGTGTGTTGTATTCCTAGTGTCTTACCTCATGGCTTGTTTTGACAACAAATATCAATTATCCTTTACAAACCCGTTGGCATTTCATCAGGCGATCGCTATTATTTTTGACTTACTACTGAAAATTTTTAACTTTGGTTGAAGAATATTAATTTTAGGGAAACAATAATTAAAATATGTTTCGTTTATTATCAGAATGTAGATGTAAAGTTCAAAATTGTTATTCGATCACGTTGATCTATGGGTCGATATATCAAACATCGACTTATAAAGAGACACCGGGAGCTAGATTAGGGCGAAGTCCAGGCAGATCAAACATAGCACTAGATAAAAATTTTACTACTTACTATCTGCAACATCTGATTTTTGAAATTAAGTATAACTACTAAAATACGATAATTTATGTTGCATATTACACAACTTATTGGTATATAATATAACACTAACTCAAGAAATAAATGAAAGCAATTATCACATTAAAATAGTATCAATAAGCCACAATTGGAATAACATAACTAAGTGTTTCATTGCTCGCCTTGTCAAAAATTCATGACTACAGTAACATCGAAAGAGATTGCACAGTTTCGTTCTCAATTAGCAGAAGACTCCGTAGCGTTAGAAGTCTTGGATTTGATTGAAGACTGTGATGGAGATTTAGAAGATGCTGCGATGACGCTAGCAATTCGGGCAGGACAACAGCCAGAAAGAGCTAATTCAGAGTGGTTAGATGCTTTGGCAAGAAAATGGCGTGCAGTCATTTGTGAACAACAATATCGGGAAGACTTACTCAACGGCTCACTTCACGGGATGATGGAACACTTGAAAACAATGCCAACATTTCCTAAGATTTTGGCAACCCCAGTTTTGATATATGTCCTCAAGCAAGGTGTAAATAATTTTTGTGAACCACTTGATTCCCTAAAGTGATATGTTATCTGAGGCGATGACAAGATGGAGTGAAGTTAAAAGATACACAGCGATTTTCCATAAGGTGAGTCAGATTACAATCATTAAAACTTCGGAAAATATGCAAAATAAATTTTATATTTTATCTTTGCACAGTAATTCCTCTTGTCGCTGTTAATTAAAGCAAAATTTCTATTAGACAACTATTTTTAAATCAATGAATTACCTTGTTGCTGTATTGTCAGACCGTATTCAAGCCGAAGGTGCTTACTTAGCTCTAGAAGAAAAAGGCATAAAAAGTACTATCCTGGGCAGGGGATATAAAAGTGCTGATGAGTTTGGGTTTATTGATCCTAAAGACCAAGCTAAAAAGCAAGCACGGCTGATGACAACTTGGCTAATACCATTTGGCTTTTTTGCTGGTTTTACCTTCAGCCTCATCACTGGTTTGGATACTTTTGCTTGGGCAGGTGAAATTGGCAATCACATAGTTGGGGGATTGCTGGGTGCTGCGAGTGGCGCGATGGGTGGCGTGGTAGTCGGTGGCGGAGGGGGCTTACTCTTTGGTAGTGGGGATGCTTTACCCTACCGCAATCGTTTAGATGCAGGTAAATATTTAATCGTAGTTCAAGGTTCGGAAATGCTCACTCGGCAGTCAACCAAGATATTACGTCAGTTTGACCCGGAAAATATTCAAGGTTATGCTGACCCAAGTACTGTGTAGAGAATGAAGCACATTTTACATATTACAACACAGCGGCTTCATAGGGGCTGGGGGTTAGGGACTAGGAAGAAGTTTTGCCCCTACCCAGTCGTCACAAGTCCCCAATTATTTTGAATTGGCAAACCCAATGAGCAAGTAACTATAAAAATGGGTTATAAAATGCTTTCTTTGGGCATATTGCCAACAGTGGTTTGCCTTTGAAGCAGTTCAAGCACTGGCCAATTTTGCCTTTACTCATACCATTTCATTTTAATAATGAAATGGTATCAGCAAGAACTCAAAAGAATTATCGCTCATTCGCTTGATAATCATGCTGGCTCAATTCGCATTCTCGAAAAACTAGGGTGTAACAAATTGGGAGAGATGAAAGCCTCCTGAAATGGGAATTAAAGTTAGAATCAATACAGTTTTAGCAGATTAATTCTCAACTGATATCTAAAAATTTTAAGAATGTTACCAAGAGAAGAACTTTTAAAAGGTGTTGAAAATCGAGATAGTGTAGCTCGTGTAATAGATCAAGCAGAACAAGCTATAAAAACTTGGGAAGTTGTTTTGACAGATTTTCTGTCTCCCCCAGAATTGGCAGAAATTCAACGAGTGTTTAGTCGGTTAACAGAAGTGCAAATAGTAGCGTGGGGTGGATATCCGCAAGCCGAACGCCAAAGAATAGCGATCGCCCGCTCAGAAATCCCCCTAGATCAATCTCAAGTCGCCCTTGTTGCATTAGAAATTGCCGGTAATTTTTTATTTGATACTGCCACTCATCGCGACTTTTTAGGCGCAATGCTCGGAACAGGAATTGTCCGCGAAAAGACAGGGGATATTATTGTTTTAGGAGAACGGGGAGCGCAGACAATTGTAGCACCAGAATTGACAGAATTTTTAGAAATGAGTCTCAAGCAGGTGCGATCAGTTTCGGTGAAAACCCAACCAATTGATATCAACGAATTAAAGGTTAGGGAACCCAAGAAAAAAGAATTAACCACCGTTGAAGCTTCCTTGCGACTAGATGCGATCGCATCTGCTGGTTTTGGGATGTCCCGCAGCAAAATGGTTGATTTAATTGATGCGGGTGATGTGCGCGTCAATTGGAAGGAAATTACTCAAGCAAGTTCCCAAGTTAAATCAGGCGACTTAATCGCCATTCGTAGTAAAGGGCGTTTAGAAGTTGGCGAAATCGCCGTCACTAAAAAAGACCGTTACCGAGTTCAATTAACAAGGTATATGTAGAAAGTAAAGAGGGACAGATCAGGAAGAAATAACTTTTAACTCCTGCACAGACACGTAGACGCTCGAAGAGCGGCTTCTCGTAAGAGTATAATCGTGTCTGTACTTCTAACTTCTGCCTATACTTAGGTTTTAAAATGTTTTGCCAACATACTAAGTAGAATTTTCCGTGGTATGAGGCGAGATAATTTACTTCTGAGACTAGTAGTAATATCAGAAGTTATAACAGTTGGTAGTCCATTTTCTAAAGCTTGTAGTGTTTCACAAACCACTTTTTTAGCAGAATACATTTTATCTGTGCTTCTTGCCAGTGCGGTAGGAAAATTAGCTTCTGCAAAAAAGTTTGTTTCTATTGGGCCTGGACAAGTGACTAAAACTCGGACACCGTAAGGAAAATTTTCTGCCCAGAGTGCTTCACTAAAACTAAGAATAAAAGCTTTACTGGCAGCATAAACAGAAAGATATGGTATTGGTTGAAATCCGGTAATAGAAGATACGTTAATAATGCCGCCTGCACCACGTTGGCGCATTAGAGGTAGAAATTTATGTGTTAAATCGACTAATGCCAAAATGTTTAATTGTACAATTTTGACTTGCTTTTCTCCGTCACCTTCAGCAAAGTCTCCATATTCACCAAAACCAGCATTGTTAATTAATAAATCAATTGTCAATCCTTTGGTTTTGATAACATCAAAAACAGCAGCCGCCGCATTAGCTTCTGTGAGGTCTTTAACTATAACGTCTACTTTAATTTTGTATTGGTCTTGTAGTTGTTTAGCTAGTTGATTGAGTTTCTCTTCAGAACGGGCAAGCAGAACAAGATTTGTCTGGCGTGCAGCTAGTTCATCAGCAAAGGCTTTACCAATACCACTAGATGCACCAGTAATTAAAGCAGTTGGCATTCTACCTAATTAAAATCATTTTTATTCACCTTATAAATATTAACGAAACTGGTTACCAATTTTAAACTATCCAGAGTTATATACCAACAAGGGTAAAAGCATCACTCAGTAGTCTATGTGGTTTTATAGCTTTCGTTCAACAATATACAATTGTTACCCAGCTACATAAGCATGGATAATCACTATCGCCAAGCCTTAATTATTGATTCGTCAAGTTATGGAGTTCGCCTGCTTTTTGCCCTTGGTTTGGCGTTTTCGAGAAATCTATGCTATTATTGATAATCGTGTGGTAAGGACGTATAGCTCAGTTGGTTAGAGCGCTACGTTGACATCGTAGAGGTCACTGGTTCGAATCCAGTTACGTCCATATGTTGTTGTACAGTGACTAATTATTTGTCACTGTGGTTGTACATTAACTAATTATTTGTCACTGTTAACAAATTAGTGACTACTAGGCAGTCTGACTAGGCAGTCTGGATACCCTATATTCAAGATGAACTGCTATAGCCACAATACCAGTCTAACAAGGACGTAACTGGATTCGCTTTCAACCCACCCTTTTCTAAAAAACTTTTTTTATAGATTCATAAAGCGCACCTAATTCCTGTCCGCAAGGGACAGCAGCATCAAGGAGGGCAGCTACAAGGATCAGAAAGCAAGACTGTTTAACAGCAGTCAAACTAACCCAAATTTACACAGCACAGAGGCTTGTAACAAGCATGAACTGCGGTGCTGTTGAATTTTCTTATTTTATTGTCAAAGTTCGGTGTTTTGTCAATCAGTTTATTTTGTGGGAATAGTAAGCTGCGATCGCTAATTCTTTAGCTTTCTCCTGTGGGCTACCTCGAATTGGCTGTTTTGACTCCTGTATAACAATTCCAGCTTTAACAGCTGACGAATGAATATTTGCCATCAATCTGCCATAACTCCATTGATGAACGCTAACTCGGTACTGTTTGGCATACTGTTTTTGAACTTCTATTAAGTCTGATTTTTGTTCTGCTTTGGCTTGAACCTCGCTTTGAACTTGCTCTCGCATATTGTCCAACTTAGGTAGAACAATACTTCCAGCAGAGTATGTTTGAGCGATCGCAATAATCTCTTTCGCTACTAATCTGTCTATATATTCCCCTGACTCTGATTCTCCAAAATGATTTGGTGCAGCAAGCGTTTGAGCTATTTGGCGTTGGTGGGATAAAGAGTGCTTTTGCTGTCGCTGTCGATTTAGCAGTGTGTAATTATCACCCAATAGAACTGCGTTGTTTATCAATTATGCTAAACTTCCAAAAAGTTTATGTCCTGCCTTGTTCAAAATTTCATCATGGAACTAGTATTAATTAAGCTGGGAGGTTCCTTAATTACTGACAAGGGTAAACCTTATACTGCTCGACCCGAAATTATGACACATCTGGTGGAGCAAATAAGCTTGATCAGGCTTGAAAATCCCAATCTGCAATTGATTATTGGCAATGGCGCTGGTTCATTTGCTCACCAATCAGCGAAGAAATACAATACAATCGATGGCTTTTTCTGTGATGCAGACAAACTAGGATTTTGTTTAGTCCATCAAGATGCTTTAGATTTAAATATTCTACTAGCTAAGATTTTTTTACAAGCAGGTTTACCAGTGATCAGCTTGCCACCTGTAACTATGGCAATTACTCAGAATAAAAAACTATTTACAATCGATTTTTCTGTAATAGAAAATAGCCTACAAGCTGGTTTAATTCCTTTAGTTTTTGGTGATGTCGTTCTGGACAAAGCTATTGGTGGTACTATTCTTTCTACAGATACTTTGTTGGCAGAACTAGCTAAATATTTCTATTCTCAAGGTAAGTTTCAAGTTCGATTAGTAAATGCTGGAAATTATCCAGGTGTCCTCGGTGAAGATGGACAAGTACTATCTAATATTACTCCAGTGAACTATCCTCAAATCAAAGCTGCTTTAGGCGAAAGTGAATCAATAGATGTTACTGGCGGTATGGCCAAAAAAGTTGAGGAGTTTTTTGCTATCTCCAGTTTAGGAGTTGATTGTTGGATAATTGATGGTAATGTTAGTGGAAATTTAGCTAGAGCAGTTTTAAATAAGCCGACTCAAGGCACTTTAATTAAAGCATTTTGATAATTAGTCGCCTGTGGAGGCTAATCTGTAATTTGGCGTTCTTTCGCCTCCAGTCTCCGACAGGAGAAGAACACTAAAATTTATAGAGTATGCGTAAGTTCTATCTTAGTAATGGAGTGCTGGTCTTTTAGTAATCTATTGAAAGAGCGAATTTATTTAATAACTTTTGATGAGAGAACCTCTGTCTAAGGAAAGATTGGGCTGATAAGCCAAATGAAGTAAAAATAGAATGCTAAATGTCATGGACATTGTATTCTATGAAACTAAATTATTTTACAACCAAGCTTTCGACTGTAGGACGCTGGATAGCTACAGCTATGTTTTGTGTCTGTGCGATCGCTTTCGTTTGGCAAGGTGCGTTTTTCTCTAACACTGTAGCAATGGCTGATACCGCTACAAACTTGATTGCATCAGCAGACGCAGGCAATCAGGTCAAAGGAAAAGCCAGGGAAGATGCTGGACGAGCTAAGAATTTCATCCAAGATACAAAAGATAAGGTTAAGGAAGCTGCAAATAGTAATGCCAGTAAAGTTGAGCAAGCAACCGATAACGATGGTAGTTTTGTAGAACGCAAAGCCAAGAGAGATAAAGCTACTATTGAAAGAAGAGCAGAGGAAGATGCAGCAAGAACAGAGAAAGCAGTAGACAACACAAAGAATGTTATTCAAAGCACTGTTGATAATATTAAAGATGCTTTGAGTAACTAGAGAGTAGTTACTAGTTTGAACTCTCAATGTACATTGTTTCATTCATTGTATCTACTTGAACTTGAAGAATCGATGTACATTGATTGGTGATTAAAATTCTACTTTGGTGAACAAAAATCAAAACTATAATACTTATTGAGAACTCAATTCGGAATGCGATCGCACTACGTGCAGTATGAAAACTAATCACGCTTCCTGGTAAAGTCAAGCAGCAAGAATAAGTAGGTAGGCACCGAAATTTTCTACTATGTAACAAAATCTTAAGTTGATAATCTAGAGCTAAATTTTACACGATGTGTGTTGTGATTGTTTTTTTTTCCTCTAGCTTGAACACCATTGATGACGGCGTAAGCGAGATCTAGCTCATCATCAAATGCTTGCCCGGATAACTCATCTTTCTTGAGATGTTGCCATTCCAATTCAATTGGATTCATTTCTGAGCAATATTTCGGGAGAAAAAAGATGTACAAACCCTGACTTTCCCATTTTTTCCACAATTGTTGAACTTCTTGGCAGCGATGTATTGGCCCGTTATCTTGCACAATCACGCTGATACGTCCAGTTTCTTGGGCTTGTTTGGCTTCTTTCTCCATCATTTCTATATAAGATTTACGGTCAACACCACCGATAACTAAACCGTAAACAAAACTGATTAAAGGTTGGAGAAGCCCGATAATACTTAATCTGCGACCACGGCGTTTAGTCTGTTCTAACCGTTTTTGCTCACCTCTAAAGTAATATGTATAACTAGGTTCGCTCCACATACAGAACCCTGACTCGTCTAGGTATTTCAGGTCTATTTCACCAGTGGCAGCAGCTAATTCCAACATGTCTAGGTCTGCTTGCTTGTTTGCTCGTGCTACTGGGTCTTGTTTTCCTTTATGGCTTTTCCTTGTCCGTTTCCAATCGACCCCCTTTTTTTGAGTACCCGTCTTAATCTGTCGGCACTCATCTCAACGTTGCGTTCTGTTTTCAACTTCAAAGCTAACTGAGAACTATTGTATGTGCGTGGCTCGTTTCTGAGGCATTCTTCTAAAAATATCATGTCATCCTCAAGCCACTTTGGTTTCCCCCCTCGCCCAGGAGATTCCCAAAGCCCTTCTGTGCCCAGTTTTTGCCATTGATGCAAAACTTTTGTGACTGTTTTTTTGTGACAATCAAAGTGATCTGCTATCTTCTCTACATACCAACCATGTGCATTTAGCCTGATTATTTCCGCCCTGTCTTTGACTTTCTGTGGTACATCCTGTTTTCTCAGATTTAGTAAAGTTTGGTCTTGCTCAGGAGTCAGAAATACCCTTAAACGCGCACCCATACACCAACTACCTTGTAGATGCATTATCAGTCTTTACATATCTTAACATAGCTGACTTTTTTGGCACCTACCTACTTAATTGCCTAAACACCTACACTACTTTAACCATATATTTTAAAAATCTAATAAATATTTTATTTTTTATAAAAAATAGCGCCTGTTGAATAGCTGCCTGACTTTTTATATATAGAGCTAAAGAAAGGTAAAAGCGATCGCCTATTGTTTACTACAGCAGAGCGATCGCTTTGAAATCAAGAATAAAATGCTATGAGAATCTTACCAGTTTTTTATAAATACAGCAAGTTACCTCATAGTAGCTGTTTGAATGATAGGGTTTTGCTTTGTCACTGCCCTCTCACGGCGTGAGAGTCTTCTCAATACGCCTGTCAGGGATGAGCCACATAATCGCGACCAGAACGTACAATCCACAAGAAAACCACGAGTTCACAAAGGCAAGTGGAATTGACATAACATAGAAAACTACCGATATTCTTCCTTTGAAGTCTTCACCTAGTGCAGTTGCCAGAGCAGAATCTTTGCCGTGGTGATAAATGAGGCTGCGGCCAAGAATGAAGTAAGCAAGTGCAGCAAACAACAGTACCATACCATAAAATGCAACTGGCAAAGCAGCGAAGTGGTTTTCGCCCATCCAGGCCGTGACGAAGGGGATTAATGACAACCAGAACAGTAAATGCAGGTTAGCCCAAAGAATACGACCATTAACATGACGGACTGCTTGCAATAAGTGATGATGATTGTTCCAGTAAATGCCGAGAAAAATAAAACTCAGCAGATAGCTCAAAAATACTGGTATCAGCGGACGTAACGCAGCCAAATCAGAGCCATGTGGCACTTTCAACTCCAGTACCATAATGGTGATAATGATAGCGATTACTCCATCGCTGAATGCTTCTAACCTCCCTTTCCCCATCTGTATACACGCTCCTTTTGTGCTTACTTCAGGTAAATTCTCTTACTCTTGCTTCATATTGTCGTGTAACTACCATTGGTGAAGATGCTATTTTGTAATCTACTACCCATCGGCTACTAAAAATTTTACGATGGGAGCGATGTTCTTAGGAATAAATGTCCATTATCCGCATTTCTTACCTTCCTTAATTCAAGCAAATCCGCACTATGTGTTTTTGTTTGATTTCTAGCCAGTTGTGGAGCGGTAACGCTCATGTAGCAAGTACTGTATCAATTTGTAGAGATATTCTACAGAACTTGCGACAACAACTGGCATAGCCGGGACTCTTGAAGCAGGAGCGTTAGCTCCATTCCTCGTACAACTTCTTTACATCCCGTTGTGTTGATATTTCCATTAAAACTGCAACTTTAAAACATCGGTTGCCAAATTGCCAAAATCTGGAATTCATTCCGTTCTGTAGAAACAGGTCATCAAAAGCATCTTTTTTTGGCTCATACACCTACTATGCGAGTTCCCATGCCGATTGCTGGAACAGATATTCCTTATACAGCTATGTGGGCTATGCTGCTGGCAGTTCGGCATCATAATCAATATGCCAAGCACAAAATAAATACTATTGCTTGTCCTGGATTGGGTACAGGAATAGGACGAGTACCATATACTGAGGCTGCTAGACTGATGTCTTTAGCTTACGAACATTTTTTGTATCCACCCAAGTATCTCAACTGCATAGTAGCTGCCGAAAGACAACTTCAGATATGGGAAGGAGGACATTAACAGGGATTTTTTAGGTTAATAACCTTTGGCTACATAAAAGCAAAAAGCGATCGCTTATTGTTTACCACGCAGAGCGATCGCTTTTAAATCAAGAATAAAATGCTGTAAAAATCTTACCTTATAGCAAGTTACCATTTAATTGCTGTTTAAATTTTAAACACACCTCATCTCATAGGTGATCGTTTGCCTATGAAATTCCTACTCAGGCTAGGTATTCTAAGGAAAGAGTTCTCGCAATTTACTCTGGGGGTTGAAAATGGAGAGCATCAAGATTGATTTACCAGGATATCGGCTGACAAATCAGCTATATGTCAGGTCGCGCACCCCAGTTTATCAAGCGATTCGGGTATCTGACCAAAAAAAAGTTACATTATATGAAACAGTAAGCGATCGCACTGGATTAGGCTTACTCTGGATTCACAAACTAGTTGTTTCCTATCTGTTTGGAACGTTTGGACAAGCACTAGAGCAGGCAAGACAGTATTTGGATGCTGTCTTCGCTAGGATGTGTCTATCCATCTTTCGTTTCTATGATTCTTTAGCCCAACTGGTGTTGTTTGGGCAACTCTCTGACTCACAACAGCAGATGGAGGAACGCATCGCTGCTAACCAGGAAAAACTCAAATATTGGGCAATTTACGCGCCGATGAATTTCCAGCATAAATTATGATTTGGTGACAGCGGAACGCCATCGAGTTTTAGGTCAGCGAATGGAAGCAATTGAATATGCTATTACTCTTGCCAAAGAAAACAATTATATCCAGGAACAAGCTCTCGCCAAAGAACTCGCACCTAAGTTTTACCTCAATTGGGGCAAAGAAAAAGTCGCCGCCGCCTATCTGCAAGAAGCCTACTATGGCTATGCTCATTGGGGTGCTAAAACCAAAGCTGCCGATTTGGAAACTCGCTATTCCCAGTTACTCCAGCCCATCGTGAATCAACCTAAACTCAGTTGCCATCCCCTGGAAACCTTTGCAACCTCTACCCATGTTGCTAACTACAAATCGACTGAAGTCTTAAGTAGTCGCACCAGCCTCGCTGATGTCCTCAAAGCCGCTCAAGCCATTTCTAGCAACATCCAACTAGAAGAACTAATTAGCAGCCTCACTCAGACTATTTTGGAAAATACCGGAGCCGAAACCTGTGTGCTGTTGCTGCCCAGCGACAATGAATTGCAAATCCGTGCCATAACTTACCTGCAATCAGGCTGTTCTTCGCCCATTACCCATCTGGGAACTATACCACTGACAGACTCAAATATAGTGCCGATACAGCTGATTGAGTATGTCAACAGAACTCTTGAGCCAGTAATTATTGATGGTAAAAAAACAGACAGTCCAGAATTGATAGATGGGTATATGCTGCAATATCGGCCGCGAAGCGTTCTTTGCACGCCAATTCTCTATCAAGATAAATTAGTAGCATTGTTATATTTAGAACATCGCTGTATTAAAGGAGTATTTACACGCGATCGCCTTTTAGTTACAACTTTTCTCTGCGCCCAAGCAGCCATTGCTCTAGACAATGCCCGCCTTCATCAATCCTTGACAGCACTGCAAGCTAGTGAAGCCCGCTTTCAAAAACTTACCGAAAATATACCGGGTATGATCTATCGCTTCGGGTTAACTCCCGACGGTTCTAGTTCAACTCTCTATGCCAACTCTGCTAGTTACGATCTGTACGAAGTTACGCCAGAAGAACTTATGACAGGGGTTTATAGCCTTGATGCGATGATCCATCCTGACGATTACGCCAGCGTTAGCCAAGTCGGGGTCGACTCCGCCCAAAATCTAACACTGTTTAAGTCAGAATATCGCATCATCACAGCGTCAGGAACTGTGAAATGGGTGCAAGCTACCTCTCAACCAGAGCTACAAGCCGATGGTTCGATAATTTGGGATGGCGTGATGATTGACATTAGCGAACGTAAACGTGCCGAAGCTGGACTCGCCATCCAAGCTAGACTTAACGCTTTTCGTGCAGATGTAGATTCTGCCCTGGCTCGTGAAGAAAATATCCAGGAAATGCTACAACTCTGCACAGATGCTGTGGTAAAGCATTTGGGGGCAGCATTTGCCCGCATTTGGACTTTGAGCTCTGATCAAGCCATGCTTGAGCTTCAGGCAAGTTCAGGGCTGTATACCCACATTAACGGTGGACACGCCCGTGTCCCGGTGGGCAAATTCAAAATTGGCCTAATCGCTCAAGAAAAATTACCCCATTTAACCAACGATGTTTTAACTGACCCACTAGTCGGAGATAAAGACTGGGCAAGACAAGAGAATATGGTCGCGTTTGCCGGCTATCCATTGATGATCGGTGGACAACTGCTGGGTGTGATTGCGATGTTTTCTCGGCAACTGCTTTCTGAGCAAGTGCTAGAATTTTTGGAATTTGCAGCTCAGGAAATTGCTTTGGGAATCAAACGGCATCAAGCCGAAACTGCGCTTCGAGAATCAGAAATGCAGTTGCGGCAACAATCGGAAGATTTGGAAACAGCGCTACAAGAATTGCAAAATGCCCAATTGCAAATGATTCAAAGCGAAAAGATGTCTGCTTTGGGTAATCTCGTTGCTGGGATAGCACACGAGATTAACAATCCCGTTGGCTTTATTTCTGGTAACTTAAATCAAGCAAAGCAAGCCCTTGAAGACTTGATTGCACATCTTAATTTCTATCGCGATCGCGCCCCGGAAACAGAGATTGCAACTCATGCCGCAGAGATTGATTTAGACTATCTCCTCCAAGACTTGCCCCAGATAATTGGCTCGATGAAACTGGGGTGCGATCGCATCAAATGTATCAGTACCAGCCTCCGCACTTTTTCCCGTGCCGACCAAAATCATCAAGTAACTACTAATCTTCATGAAGGCATCAATAGTACAATTTTAATCCTCAAACACCGCCTCAAAGCTAACAATTTTCGGCCCGCGATTGAAGTTGTGACTAATTACGGGAATATCCCTGCGATTAAATGCTTTCCCGGACAACTCAATCAGGTGTTTATGAATATCCTAGCAAATGCTATTGATGCTTTAGAAGAATCGAATATTGGACGCAGTTTTAGAGATATTGAAGCCAAACCAAACCTGATTACTGTGAAAACAGAATTATCAGACGATCGCCAATCTGTTTTGATTCGTCTGCGCGATAACGGTATCGGCATGGCAGATGATTTAAAACAGAAGATTTTCGAGCATTTGTTTACTACCAAAAGCGTGGGAAAAGGTACTGGATTAGGGTTAGCGATCGCTCGTCAAATTGTAGTGGAAAAACATCAAGGAAAGATTGAGGTCAATTCTACTTTGGGCGAAGGCAGTGAGTTTGTGATTACGCTTCCACTGACAGGCGTTGCAATAGAAACCCAGCAAAAAGAAACAAATTCCGCAAACATTTAAATTAGGAAAAAACTATTATTATTTATAAACTGAACTATCTTGCAGTTTGGTCACTACGTAGGTTGATTTATTCGTTATCTAAAGGAGTAATCTACTTGATAGTTATGCTACAAAATAGATTTAGGATCAACATTCTCACAGTTCATCTGCATTATACAGTTTCTACCTTGGGCTTTTGCTTGGTAAAGTCCCTGGTCAGCAGCTGCAACTAAGCTCGCAGGGGATGATTGGCTATGAGGAATTATGGTTGCAATGCCAAGACTAATCGTGAGAAATTCACTGACCTGAGAATTCGTATGAGGTATTTGTAATCCACAAACATAGTTCTGGATATCTCTGGCAACTGCGATCGCCCCTTCCACATCAGTATTCGGCAAAATAACTGCAAACTCTTCTCCACCATAGCGAGCAACTAAATCAGCAGGGCGTTTAACTGCTTGAGAGATGGCCTTGGCAACCTGCCTGAGTGCATCGTCTCCCGCCAAGTGTCCATGCGTATCATTGTAAAGCTTAAAGTAATCGACATCACATAAAATCAAAGATAGGAAAGCTTGCTCACGAGCCAACCGTAACCATTCTGACTGAAGCGTGTCATCAAAGCAGCGTCGATTTGCCACTTGGGTCAGACCATCATAAGAAGCAAGACGTTGTAATTCTTGGTTTGCTTGTTGTAGTTGCTGGTAAAGTTCAGATTGCTGAATGGCGATCGCAGTTTGGCCGGCTAGTTGGTTAAACAAGTTAATCTCTGATTGCTGCCATTGTCTGGTGCTACGGCATTGGTGAGCGATTAATAGTCCCCATAAACGCTGTTGCTGCAAGATGGGTACGACAAGATTAGCTCTAATTTCCAAACTCCGCAGCAGTTCAACGTGACACGGCGATAATCCAGCATTTTCAATATCTGCGATCGCTTTAGTGTTGGCTTGTTGGTAGGAACTTGCACACGTGGATTGAAAGCAGGTATCCATAACGTGAAATCCCAGAATCGACATACACCCTTGCGCTAAGGATTCTACAGCAACTAATCCACTCCAGTCTGGCTTAAACTGATAAATCACCACTCGGTCTACCTCAAACAGTTGTCGCACCTCATTTGCCGTGGTTTGCAAAATCTCTTCTAACTGCAACGATTGTCGGATGCGCTGCGTCACATCCGCGACAATTCGCTCGTACTCGCTTTGATGTTGAACATGTTGGTCTACCTGTTTAGAATTTGCCGATGCTAAAGTTAAGGGGCTGTTATTAAAGCGAGGGGTTGTAGTGGCAGGCACAGCACTGGGTCTAGCAATCAAATAGCCTTGAGCAAGAGTTGCGCCTCGTTCTCGCAGCCAGTTTAGTTCCTCGATGCACTCAATCCCTTCAGCGACAGTCTTGATATTTAACTTGTGAGTAATCTCTAGAAGCTTCTCCGTAATCGACGCTTTATAAAGGTCTTGATGCACATTTCGAATTAATCCGATATCCAACTTGATAAAGTCAGGACGTAACTGATGCAGTAAGTTCAAGCTAGAATAACCAGAACCGAGGTCATCAAGGGCGACTAAAAAACCAGCATTCCGGTAGAATTGAAGCACGCCCTTGAGATGCTCTAAATCTTGGGGATTATCTGACTCCACAACTTCAAAAACAACCCGTTCATGGGGAATCCCTGCTTGATCAATTGCCTCTACCGTACTACCTAGACAAGAAACGGGGTCATAAAGTGCTGTTGGTGCAAAATTGATGAAGATATGTCCGCTTACTTGATGCTGGCTGACTTGAGTGATTGTGCTGAGCCGAGCAACTCTGTCGAGTTGTGGCAGAAGCCCGGCTTCGGCTGCTAACTCCAAAATTGCTTCAGGCATCACTAAATTGCCTTGTTCATCCAGTCCCCGCAAGAGTGATTCATATCCATAAATCTGCGATGTATCCTTAATTGAGACAATCGGCTGAAAGTAACTAGTGAATCTTTCCCTTGCTAGCATTTCAATCAGCCAGTCAGATTGGTTGAACTTAATGAAGCGTTGTAACGAAGCGATGTCACTAAAATCGTGGAGTTGAGGTTGGATAGCACCTCGAATGAAAAGGACTTGTGTCTCTCTCAATTCTCTAGGTGCAAGAAGTTGCGCCAAGTTACGGGCTATTTCTTGGGATTCACCGGATCTACAATCCAAGGTTAAACCTGGGCGTTCGTGCATCAATTCATATCTCAATGCAAGCTGCTCTAAGTAAGAGGTGACTTTTTTAAGGGTATGTGGAACGGGAAACCAGAGAAAGAGTCTGCCTGCTTCCTTTGTTCGGCAGCGTACAACATTGTGACAAGCACAAGTCTTAGAAATAGGACATATTTGGCTCATAGCTAACCACTTTTTTAATCTGATTTACTCTAGTATTCTTTAATTTAATATTCCCATTTGTTTTACTGTAAAAGATAAATTACACTTCAAGTAGATAAAGATTTGATGAGTTTATCTAACTGATTATTTTAAACTATTATATAGTTAGCAAACACATTCTTAATTTTATAACAATAATTTAATTAATTATCTATGGATTTCGTATTACAAAATCAATTTACGAAAAAATATGTTAATAATTTAAATAATTTAAACGTTAGATGTAAAGAGATAAATATTAGTTAGATTACAAAAAACTATGTCTGCATTAATTAAAATTTAAAACAGAATATCCAGTGAAATAACATCCTTTGCTTTTTGCCAATTTATAAATATTAATATTAAGTGATTTTGCTTTTACTTTTGCAATCCATAATTGTATGGTATCAATATTTACATAAGCTTAGTGGTTATCGATAAGTTTTTAATCTTTATAAATAAAATAATCTTCTTAGTAAAACTTTAAAAAATTACATATTAAATATATCTATTTATCTATCTTTCAGGAGAAGTACAGAAGCTTTCAAGGAAGTGAAACTCTAAATATAAAATTTAAAATTTAATGCTTTTTCTCCTGACAAAGTTTTGCTGATAGGACAGTTGCTTCCTCATCAATTTTATACAATAGTTAATTGAAATGTAGAAAAGTACTGTTAATTATGACAGACCAATTACAGAAAAATAATTATCAAATTGTTCATGCGATCGCTGGACGAATTCGTATTAAAGTTCCTCGCCTGAAAACAGATACCAACTATGCTGAGAAGTTACAGCAAGCGGTAAAGTCTCTGGGTGCAGTTACAGATGTGCGTATTAATTCTGCTAATGCTTCAATGATAGTTGAGTATAATTCCACAGAAACTGAGAAAAAACCCATACAAACAGAACTAGTAAGTTGTATACAGAAAGCCGATAACATTAGAACAGGGGTGTCATTTTCCCCTGAGTCTCCGAAATCCATCGCAGAAAAAATCGAGAAACATGATCTTGTCAAAGCGGTTTCTCCTGATGTTGAGCAACCTAAAAATGATATTTCTAGGCTAATGAGTAAATCTTTGGGAATCCAGATGCCCAAAGAATCGTTGACAGAAATTGATCAATTTCCCTTTAATGTTGATTTAGCACGGAAAGTGTTTGAGATCGGGATTCCTGCACCATACATACTACAACCCCTGAATGCTGAACTAGACAAGTTTGAAGCAGAAAACGAAAAGAACACAGATTTACAGCAGATAAAAGTTAATTTTGAAGCCTTTTTTAAGGAGGGGGGGCTTTTAATCAAAGGCAAAGCCAATGGTAAGTTTAGAGAGACTTTGATTGTGAATCCTTTGACTCATAAAAAATATTACAGCCCTTGGATTTCAATTACTGCTGTGGGGTCAGCAGCACTTGATGTCAGCGTCGCAGATGAAACAATCAGCGTTAGTCTATCTAAACTTAGCGTGTCTGGGGCATCGGGTAAGTGGTACAGAAAATTAGTTAAATATGCTTTTGAATATATTTTCAAAAACAAAATTTTAGCTAGAATTAATGATGCTTTATCTAAAATTAATGGTGCAAAAATTCAGCAACTTTTCTTTGAGTTAAAAGGAGATGAAAAATTACGTAAATCTGCTCAAGAGCTAGGTTTAACTGAAGAAAAACTAGATGAGTTATTGAAATTAGTTGAGGTAAACGCCAGAGTATCTTCTGAACATTTATGGCTATATGTTCAACTTTAAAGCGTAAGATGACAAACTTCCAGCTTTACTATATCTATCCGTTGGATTGGTTGGCAAACGCTTGAAATTCGATAGCATCATGGCTACAAAATAAGCGCACGCTGTTACTGCTATCAAAAGATAACGCGTGCAGCCGCTCTTGATTGTAAAGACGAGCCTTGCGGTCTACCTCCATCATCCATTGGTAAGCACGCAGACCGGGAGTGCAACGCCGTTTATTAGAGCCTATTTCGTGCCGGTAAAAGTAAGCGTCGCCTGCATGGAGAAGCCAACCTTCTGGTGTTTCAATAGCTATACCCGCATGACCCCGCGTATGACCGGCAAGTGGGATGAGGAGAATTTCTGGCGGTAGTCCTTCTAAATTGCGTACTGCTTCAAAGCCGAACCAAGGTTCGCCTCCAGGGGAATAGAACTTCCAGCGTTTGACCTCATCCCACTGACCTTGAAATAAATGAAAAATGGGCTGAGCCGCGATGATGGTGCTTGGATATCGCGCTGTCCAAAGCCAGTATCAATAAGAACAAGCCCCTGATTTGTCTCAACGAGCAAGCAGTGGCAGATAAGATTAGCTACTAAGCCGCGACTGAAGCCATCAAAGAGCGCTCCACCAATGGGACACATACAGCCGCAATTGAGATGATGAATGTGCATGAATAAATTTATCTAGCATTAATACTGAATGCTAACAATTCCTTTTAAAGCTGTTAGTCTTCCATTGGTTGCGAACTCATACAATCTTAATACTAAGCCACAGATTGATGACTAATGTCACTGATTATTCTCATATCAGCTCAACTTGTCATTCTGATGAGGGAATAACAGGGCTAAAGCATTTAAAATGAGAGAATGTAGTCTTAATTTTAGATAGATTCTTTCTCTGTTCGTCTGCATTCACTGTACTCTTACGAGGAAGCAAGCTCCCTTTGTGTGAGCCAAAAAATATTTATGCCAGAGGTCTAATCAAGTAGTAGGCTTGGACAACTAATCATACATATTTAGTATTAATCATGCTCAGGTTGGGGATTTATATTAAGATTGCAGTATCAAAAATATTCCTTAAGTCTAAAATTAAGCCAGATCGAAGAGTGAGGTTTTAATTTACTAGTTGATCGAGAATAGATTAAATCTATTGTATAAAGTTCCAAAATTCCAATTTTATCAATCAAATCTCACTAAAGCAATAAACTGGCTAATTCTGAAGAATTACACAAATAGATTTTAGTAATTTTAGAAGAGATTAAAGCACTTAAATTTGCTGAAGATGACTTTCAATAAAAAATGAACAAGTTGAAATAAGTAATTCAGCATTATATAGAAGAAAGCAAAACTTTTCTTACTAACCGTGACTGTATAAGTAAGAAACAGTTAACGGAATTGGGTGAGGAATTTTAGAAATCTCTTCATTTTGCCGAAGCGATCGACATTGGGTGCTAGTCCACAAAAAATGGAAAAGTAAGCGAATGATTACACAAAACCTAACAACCTTGCCATCAGCTCAAGCTCAGACAGAATTAGCAGTCAGGGATTCCCACGGCTGTCCCTCAAGCAATCTACACGACTCGGAACTACCTGAAGTGGACTTGTTTAGCCCATTGACAATTCGAGGTACTACCCTGCCGAATCGTGTAGCAATGTCACCAATGTGTCAATATTCAGCAGAGAATGGAGTCGCAAACGACTGGCATTTTGTTCACTTAGGGAGCCGAGCTGTTGGCTGACTATGCCAACCAAGTAATTACTCGTGGGTGTGCGGATTTGATTCTTATCGGTCGAGAATTACTCCGCGATCCATACTGGACAATTGGTGCGCATAGCAATTTAGATAACGAACCAGACTGGCCTACACCCTACGGCTATGCAGTTAAACAACAGAGACGGAGGAAATAATCTCAATCGTGAGCCGAAGTATTAGGTAAACAGGGCTGCGGAATATGTCCGCAGCCCTAACTACTACTTTATAGCTTATGAAAGCACTGGTTCTGCTTCCAACTTCTCGGCTTTTTTCTTCAAGACCTTTGGTACTTCAGTGCCGAATGGCTCACCTTCAACTGCTTGCGAGCGGAAACCATCGACTCCGACTGGAACATCACCCGTAATAGTGGTGCGATAGAGTACTCGTTCGACTTCTATATGATCTATATCCTGAGGGGCCAAATGTGCGGTAGCCCGGTTGTCCCAGAACGCAATATCACCATTGTTCCAGCGGAAACGGGTGGTGTAGGCAGGCTTGGTGATCTGGTTGAAGAACAACTCAAGCAGCAGATCGCTCTCTTGTGGTGACACGTCAAGAATATGCGAGGTGAAGCCAGGATTCACGTACAATGCACGTTCGCCTGTCTCAGGATGAACGCGCACCACTGGGTGAATCGAGACTAGAGGATTGGCTGCAATGCGCTGGACAAGCTTGCTATTGCTGGGCAGCCGCAAACGCGCATTAAAGCGATGTTCGGCTTTCAATCCGTCTGCTAGCGCCCGCAGAGGTGCTGACAGACCCTCGTAAGCTGCGACCAGATTAGTCCACTGTGTGTCACCACCAATGCTAGGGACATTAACCGCACGCAAAATTGACGCCGCAGGCGGGTTAACAACTGCTGTGACATCAGTGTGCCAGCGGCTCTCATAGCTGGAGCGACGCAGACCGTTGCGCCGCTCGTAGCGGCTACGGTCAATTGGCAGAATTTCTGAGAAGCCTTCAATCGGTTCATCCTCGTGCGGATGCGCGTAGGTGACTTCGCCGAAACGAGCCGTGAACGCAACTTGGGCAGCATGATCGATGTTCTGCCCGCGAAAGAACACGACTTTCCACTTCAATAATGCTTGACGAATTTCTTTGACTGCATCATCGTGCAGAGGACGTGAAAGATCCACGCCACTGATTTCAGCACCGATGAAACCGGCTACCGGTTTGACTTCAATGTGCTTGTTGCTCATGTGAATTCTCCAGAGTTTGATCCATAGGGCGGTGTTCGCAAAGCCCGCTTCACTTTGATATGTATGTTGCTTGCACTTGGCCGCAACAATACCAAAAAAAATGGTCGTGCTAAAAAGCATTCTACAGTAAATCTATCCATTTGCCGTAGTATAAAGTTACTATATTCTAGGCTGCCAAGATGGGCAATGAATGCCTACAACGTCAAATAAGGGTTTGAGCGCACAGCCAGCATTGCCCACTCTACAAGAATCGTAATAAAGCAACTGGTGCAAGATGTTTGCGTGTAGCTTAGTACGACAAGCTACTTCGGCTGCGCTCAGTACAAGTCAGTGATCATCGTAGACATCACTTTTGGTGTAGATAACCAAGAAGCAAGTTGAATTCCGATTAAAGGATGCACCCTGGTTTAGATGAAGTTTTGAACCCTATTTTGATTTACTAGGGGATATCTGCGATTGAGAGGAGTCTTTGCTAAGACTATTGCTCATTTGCTAAACCTTTTGAAATCGCTCTCCATAAAAGGTAACTCCTGCTCGACACAGTTGAATTATTCTAGTGTTTTTACTGATGTTCACGCTTTTAGTTGCTGATACTTTACAGTCACTTCTATTTTTTGTCCGTTATGCCTACGGGGATATCAAGATACAAAATGCCGTCAGCCCCAACATGAGAACATAACTTAATACTTTGCATCATGGTTTTCTCAAACTCATTGATTAATTATAAGTTTCATTAGAAAAAGTCTATGAGAACAAAAACATGATTTGAAGCGTTTATTCCTCCGAAAATTTAAACATCTGATGACATCACATTCTAGTATTTCAGCGCCAGTTGATGGGCTGAGTTTTTCTCTGCTTGAGCTTACTAACAGGGGTAATCACTGCTGCCAATTTCCAGATGAATATAGATGTTATTTTCAAAAGCCTTGCTTAGTAACTCTCATTTTCTCCATCTTTTGATGAGTTAGGAAAAATAGAAATAGACAACTATACCCAACAAAATACTCTCAAAAATTAGTATCACTGAGTAAGTTTTTTCCAACTCCCTGAAGAATGATTTGTACATTACTACGACACTATAAGGAAGTTCAAAATGTTAGTTTTGTTTGGTCTATATCCAACGCAGTGGCTCAGAGGTATAACACCCACACGGCTAGTTAGTTTGGTTACCTTGTTTACTAATGTGATGTGCTTTGAGGTTCTTCCTACCGCAGTACTCGCCAACCCACCAGCGGCGTCTGTTGAAACTAAGATTCAGGTTCCAAGTACAATGGATTCTGCACCTTTCAATATTAACCGTTACTTGAAAGTGCCGCCCAACTTCTCCATCTCGGTTTATGCTCGCATCAACAAAGCCCGCTTTATGGCAGTTGCCCCTAATGGGGATCTTCTAGTCTCACAGCCCAGTACGGGTAAAGTGCTAATTGTGCAACCGAATGGCAGTAATGACCCAATTATTTCTGACTTCGTGACGGGTCTACGCAAACCACATGATATTGTGTTTCACAAGATTAATGGGACTACATATGTTTATATCTCTGAGACTCATCAAATTAACCGCTTCACTTACAAGTCTGGAGACATAACGAATCGTGAAATTGTTGTAGCTGGGTTACCAGACAGTAGCACATCAGAACTCAAAGGTTCTTATGGTCACGAACTGAAAAATATTGCACTCGATTCCAATCACAAACTATACGTGTCGATCGCTTCAACGTGCAATGCCTGCCTCGCAGATACTAAAAGTAATCCAGTGCGGGGTGCGATTTACCAGTACAACATCGGTGAGAGGTTAGAATAAAGTAAATTTTGTCAATCAGTTAAAATACTCAAAAAAACTTTAATGAAAATGATAATCGTGCGTGGGGGAGGGGAAGGAGGCGAGCGACACTCGCCTCCTTCCTCTCTATTTGATTATCATTATCTATAAGTTTTTAACGGCTAAAATGTGAGGCAAAAAAGTATTGTAACGAGAGAATAAATTTTTCAAAAGTGAGTTTCATTATTATTGTAAATTCAGTAATCAAATGCGGTAATGAAAAGTGCTTGTTGACTACTATGCCCAAAGCTGCAAAACGAAACTCCGACCACGCGCAAAAGCATAATACTCCTACCATAGATAATGAAGCGATTGCGTCGCATTTAGAAGAGTTACTAACTCCAGCTATCTTTGCTCAACAAAAATACTATAAGCAGTTAGGTTTACGAGATAGAATTATCAACCTATCCTTCATGGTAGCAGCAGTATTAACTTTATTGTGGCGACAAGTTCCTGGAGTTCAAGAATTAACAAGGCTTTTAGCAAGAGAAGATTTATTGTGGTGTCGTTCTAGAATAATTGCTCAACAATCTCTTTCTGAAAGATTTTTAGTATTCCCATCTGAATTATTTGAGCGAGTATTTAAAGATTTACTACCTCAGTTACAACTTAATTGGCAACGACGGCTGAAGCGACCACTTCCTGATAGTGTTAAATTTGCACTTCTTAATTTTGAACGAATTTGGATAGCTGACGGGTCTACATTAGAAGCCTTATTCCGAAAGCTAAAAAGCCTAGAAGACTTGAAAACAGGTCAATTAGCAGGAAAGATTTGTACAGTTATTGATTTAGTCAATCGCTTACCTATTGAAGTTTGGTTTCACACTAATCCTGCTGCATCAGAAACTAACTTTGAAGCTCCATTGCTGAAACTACTACCTGCTAAAACTCTGATCTTACTTGATAGAGGTTTTTATCATTTCCACTTTTTACAACAACTCATTAACCAAGAAGTTCATTTTATTACTCGTTTAAAAGCCAAAGCATCTATTAAGTACTTAAAAATTTTCAGCTATGACCATTCAGTTAAAGACCGATTGATTCAACTTGGAACTGTTCGTCGTGGTGCACCAGTGCTTACTTTACGTTTAATAGAAATTAAGGTTGGTAAAACTAGCTATTCTTATATTACTTCTGTCCTCGACCCACAAATCTTACCTCCTTACGTTGTCGCAGATTTATATCGCCGAAGATGGAGAGTTGAAGAAGCTTTTTACGTGGTCAAGCGTTTATTGGGACTGTCATATTTATGGACTGGTTCTATTAATGGTGTGAAGTTACAAGTGTGGGCAACTTGGCTCTTTTATGCAGTATTGGTTGACTTGGGAGATGCGGTTGCAGACGAATTATCTTTGCCATTTGACCGCATTTCTTTAGAGATGATTTTTCGTGGTTTATATCATTTTAGTGTCGCCTATGATAAAGGTAAGGCGGATGACCCAATTAAGTACTTCGCTGCCAAAGAAAATCAAGATTTAGGAGTAGTTAAAGCCCTGCGAAAACCAGTCTCCAAGCTGGATTTATCGCCTTTTCCCGCACCCTCTTGACAAAAGTGCAATCACTCTAACCTCTCACTGATGCCAGTACAACGCTGATGGAAGCAATCAAAAACTTTTTGCTCAAGGCTTACGTAATGCCGAAGGGTTAGCATTCTTACCTAATACAAATGACCTCTGGGTAGTCGTTAATAATCGAGACAACATCGCTTATCCCTTCAACGATAGTACTGGCAACTACGGTAAGGTTATTGAGTCCTACGTGGACAACCATCCTCCAGAGGAGTTCACGCAAGTCAAAGATGGCGGCAATTATGGTTGGCCATTCTGCAACCCCAATCCTGATACGTCCAATGGCTTCAACAATATGCCGTTTGACCGCGACTATCAGTTCAATGCTGATGGACACGTTAATTGCAATCAGATGGACAGGATTAGCAAGGGCATCCAAGCACATTCGGCTCCCTTGGGGCTAACATTCTTACAAAATACAGAGTTTCCCAGCCTCTACTCAACTGGGGCAGTAGTGGCGCTGCACGGTTCATGGAATCGGAAGCAGAAAACGGGCTACAAAATAGCTTACTTTCCTTGGGATAGTACAACAAAGACTTTAGAAGACCAGATAGATTTAGTAAGCGGCTGGCTACTTACAGCAACGCAAGAAGTCTGGGGGCGACCTGTGGATATGGTAGTCGACCAGCAAGGCAATTTGTTAATTTCGGATGACTATAGTGGCACCATCTACAAGCTCTCTTACAAGCCACCACAACAGGTTAAGGTCTACAAAGACGCCAACTTTACTGGGGCTTCCCAATCTTTTCCTACAAGTCCAGGAGTATATAAAGCTAACGAAGGTGATTTAAGTATTGTTGGTAATGACACTATTAGCTCATTACGCGTGCCACCAGATACAGTGGTACGTGTATGCCAACATGAAACTGGTGGTAAATGCCGTGAGTATAGTGCTGGTGATTATAAATATGTGGGAGATGACTTGAACGACATAATATCTTTTATAGAGGTAAAGTAGCGATCGCTCTTTTACTCTGATGCTACGGCACTACACTCATGTTGTTATCAAGTCTACTGCATCGATATTAGGATATTACAATTCCTTAAAGGTCAAAAGTAACTTTGTACTTTTTGTCTGTTGCAGGAACGTTGCGATTAACTAAATCCGAGACTGTGTTGGTATGCTGAATAATTTCCCAACCCACAGGAGAAAAAGTTTCTTTATTGAAGATATTGGGTGATAGTAAAGGATTAGTTAGCGCCTGAGAAAAAGCATCAATTCCAATTAAGCGTGCTACCAGCGGAGGAATAGTTGAATTTTTTCGCCCATCCTCGGCGTAAAGCCCCACAAAAAACTCAATATTATCAACATGACCATATAATTCTTTAAGTTTCTTTTGAGCAAATTCATCACCAGTAATTTGCTCAAATCTAGTCACTCTGGGGAAACCGCAGATTTGGCGGTAATCGTTGTAGCTTGCCAATTGCAACTGCCGTCCCAGCCTAATTGAGGGTAATTCGGTTAGCTCAACTAATATATCAGGCGTGTTGAATAAACCAATTTTTGTACCTGGTTGGGAACAAGTTTCCTCCATCAATGCGCCTAAACCTTGATCAATAAACATCTTATTGTTCCAGAGAGATGCAGCAATATGGGTTGGTTTACCGTCATAGTTAAAGGTTTCTGGAATTGCACTATGCCAGCGATAAACAAAGTCAAACTCAATTGCCATCCAATTGGGACGATGCCAACTTTCCTTAGTAAAAGCTTCAGGATCAGCAAACAACTTAAAGTGATAGGGAGTTATGTGGTTGATGTACTCTTCCATAATTATTTTAAGAATAATTGCCATGAGAATATTTCTCGCGGTTTGGAAAAGGCGTTCATCATCCCAATCTGGATAATTCTTTGCTAATTCATCACAGAGACGATTATGTTCCCTAAGACATAGAGTATTGAGCATGACATAGCCTATTTGCACATTTGCTCGTTCTACTCCCATCGCAAACATATATTGTTTTTTATCTACGGACTGTCTTTTTTCATCATTAAGAGGTTCATAAAGCCCCTCAAATTCAGGGCTAACTTGATTCTGTGCTGGATCAGCATAATAAAATAAAGGATATTCTTCTTCTACACCATCTTTGCGTTTAAGTTTCTGAGTTTTTAATTTACCTCCTTGAAAACTTCTTAAAAGATATGTTTGTTTTCTGGTTAAACCATAAACATTACACAAATTAATTTCATGGTTTGAAGTATTTTTTAGTTTATTGTAGTGATTAAGACGAAGAAAGCTATCTGTAAACCACTGTACCCAATAGGGAAACAGCATAGTTGATTTGGTAGAATAAATAGTCTTACCATCTTTTTTACGGAATAGAATAGCCAGCTCTTCAATGTTGGGTAGATTACCCTCCGCATTTAACTTCGGATCAGGCGGTAGATGTCGTCCTGTATAAGTGCGATCGTTGAGTGATTCCCAGGAAGTATAAGTATCGGTTTTCTTAGGAATTTTAGTATCAGGAATATGCTCATCTAGAATCATCATACTGTAGGGATTAGGACGAGTCGGAATTTTATAGATGAGACTGTTAAGCAAAGCTTTATTAACTTTACGTGCAATATATTTGTTGCTTTGGAGAAATTTCCAAATACCTTTAAAGTTTGTTAGAAGGTATATCTGAAGTTTGTTGCCTAACCCATCTTTAGATGTGTCTCTTTTTACAGCCATAATTTTTTACCTGACTTTTTACAATTATGTATTCAATTACCCTTAATTTTCTGGTTTTATTAACTAACTTAATTCAACTTAATTCAGTTTGGAAATAATATTTTGTAAAATTTTTGCTTGATAGCCTTGGCGAGTTTTTAAACGGTTGATCGCACTTGCATGAAGGTCGTTAATAACATCCTTGACCTCACGAAACTTGATTCCTACAAATTTAAAGAAGCCAACATTGTTCTTAAAGCCACATTCATAATTGAACTGGGCGATCGCTCTTCTCATATCTTGCACCTCTACGTAGAAGCTCAGATAAAGTCAAAAGATGCGCCACAAGGCTACCTGATTTTTATCAGCTTTTATGGCTAAATCAAGGGTTTTGCTTTTTTACTGAGTAATAAAATTACATAAATTTTTATTGGTACAAGAAGTGAGCGCTCAACGGGCGCGATTGAAGAAAAGCTCATGCGTAGTTTGGAGGGGGCTGATTGGAAAAGTGCCAATACTGGTAACTCGCTGGCTACCTACCCTAACTCATAAGCTAATCGGCACGTAAGTTGCATAATAGAAAGATGAAGACGTTTCAAAGCAAAGATGCCACCACCAGCCAAGAACTTTTTAACGCCGTCACAAGTTAGTAAGCTACAACAAGCTCTGAAAGAGAGCGAGCAGCCACACGTCAGGGAAAGAATTCTCATTATTCTGCTACAGAATGATGGGAAACCACAATACGAGATTGCTAAATTTTTAGGTTGTTCGCATAGAACAGTAGCATATTGGTGTATGCACGGTGATCCTGATAATTTGGAAACTCTACATAATAAAAGAGAGGACGAATATTACCGAAAAGCTACGCCTGAATATATTGAACTGTTATTAAAAACTGTTGACCAAGAACCCTCAGATTTAGGGTATGAATTTGGAAAATGGACAGCAGAGCGACTAGCTACATATTTAACCGAAAAAACAGGAATTGATTTAAGTAGCTCTCAAGTAAGGAGGATATTAAAGCGAAAAAAGTATAGCTATATCTGGGCTAAGTATAACCTGGAAGATAAACAAAACCCAATAGAGAGAGCGAAGTTTAAAGAAAAACTTGCTCAATATTTATCAATAGCGCGAGAACAGCCAGAGCGTTTGCAGGTATGGTTTTGGACGTTAGCGTAGCGGGCGCGCGTACCCGCGCGACGAGTGGTTTTAGTTTACGCGTGATTCGTCGCAAGGGTTGGGGTAAAAAAGGAAAACGCAAGAATATTCCAGGACAACGACGTTGTGGTCGAGTAAACGTCATGGGAGCAATTCGAGAATTAGACCGGAAACGCGTATGCTTTTTTGTAAAAAAGGGAAATGCAGATATTTTTTATGAGCAATTACAACAATTAAATGAACTAATAAAACAAGAGTGGGTAAGTAAAGGAAATGTGGGTAAAGATTTCTCGAAGTATGGGCCAAAGATAATTTTAATTTTAGACAATGCTAGTTTTCATAAACGCAAAGATATTCTAGCTAAAATATCCCAAGAGTTCCCGAATTTTATTTTAGAGTTCTTGCCTGCTTATAGCCCTGACTATAACATTATCGAATTAGTTTGGCATTCATGTAAAGAATATATTGCTCATCGCTTATTTAAATCAGTAGATGAATTACAAACACTGCTAGATAAGTTGTTGAATCAAGGCGAGTTAGTGATTAAGTGGCATCGGAAAATCAAACATAAAACTAATTTCAGCTATGTTGCAGCTTAAATGCTGATTAGCTTACCATTTCACTTTAAGAATGATACAAATACTTTGGTAGGGACACGGCAATGCCCATTGGTGTCAACTTAAGCAAAAAGTGAGGATCAGATGTAATCTAAGAACATCTATAGAGATGTTCTTAGTGATACATCATGGCGAGGAAAAGACCAGCTAGAATTGGCAACCCAGACCTACGGCAACAAAAACATATCCCAGCGCCACCGATAGAGGAAATCGAGAAACAGATATTTTCATTGCTATCGCCCCTGAACTTTAAACCGCTCAAATCCTATGAACACAAACCAGGACAAGAGCCAGAACAAAAGAAAAAATGGCGAGACAGAATATTGACTCTGCCAGTGATGATGGCGATCGTTGTGAGTTTAGTCTATCGACAGATTCCGGGATTAAGAGAAGTAATGAGGGTCTTGTCACAAGAAGGATTGTTATGGGTAGAACCAATGTTGGTAAGTACCCAAGCATTGTCAAAAAGATTGCGAACATTGCCAATAGAACTGTTTGCACAAATATTTGAGCAAGTAATGGCAAGAATTAGTACACAACCAAAAAATCAGGCAGTACCAGAGAATTGGCAGCTAGTATGTGGAAAATTCACAGCAATCTGGATTGCAGATGGGTCAACACTAGAAGCACTCAGAAGAAAACTCAAAGCACTGCAAGGACAACAAAAAACACTTGCTGGGAAAATCATGATGGTGGTAGAGGCATTTCATCATCATCCCGTAACAACCTGGTATACAAACAACAGTAAAGCTAACGATAAAATCTGGTGTGAGCAATTACTAGAGCGCCTGCCAATTGGTGGATTACTAATTTTTGATTTAGGGTTTTTTAAATTCCCTTGGTTCGATGCGTTTACCGCATCTAATAAGTTTTTCTTGACACGACTTCGAGAAAAAACTGCTTATAGGGTAATCCGTTGTTTGACTGATGCTACATTCTACCGCGATGAAATTATTTCTCTAGGGGAATATCGCTCGAATCCTTGTCAACGACAAGTACGCTTAGTTTCTGTTTTGTGGGGTTCAACTTGGTACTACTACCTAACAAACGTACTTGACCCGCACATTTTATCTGCACAGTAAGTCTGTGAATTATATCGTCGGCGTTGGCGTGTTGAAGACGCATTTTTGCTCACCAAACGACTTTTGGGTTTGGCTTATATCTGGGTTGGTGATACTAACGGTGTCCAAATTCAAATCTTTGCCACTTGGATTTTTTATGCTGTTCTCAATCAATTATCTATCGATGTTGCCATCGCATTGAATCAACCATTAGACCTGATTTCTACAGAGATGGTTTTTCGTGGTTTATACCATTTTTCTCAAGCTATTCTACGTGGTGAGGCATCTGACGCTGTTCCCTATCTTGTGGAACATCAAAAGCTCTTTGGATTAGTCAAAACCAGGCGTAAGCGCCATCGACAGATTGACGCTTACACCCAACAAATTTGGGCAAAATCTTCTTAAGTTGACACCAATGGGCAATGCCGTGTCCCTACGAGAAATTTATATGTATCAAGATTTTCGTGAATTGGTATCACGTACGGTTCTGTAAGCTAGGCGGAGTGGTGACACTCCGACCTTAGCCAGCGAATGTGTCAATGTTGAGCAGAAATGCCGTACTGTTGTGCCTGCATATTCCACAGTGTAGTATATTCGCCTCCATGCTGTAAAAGTTCCTGATGAGTGCCATCCTCAATTAAATGGCCAGCTTTAAGGACTAAGATTCGGTCAGCCATTCGTACTGAAGCCAATCTGTGGGTAATCAGGATGGTAGTTTTGCCCTCAGTTAGCTCAATAAAACGAAGGTAGAGATCAGACTCGCTGCGGGGGTCAAGCGCAGCAGTAGGCTCGTCCAGAAGTAATAGTTGGGCTTCTTGGCGGACAAAAGCACGAGCCAGAGCTAACTTTTGCCATTGACCTGCAGAAAGTTCTGTACCGCCAAACTGCTTGCCCAGCGGTGTATCCTCTTTTGTGGGAAAATGATCAACTAGTTTGGCAATATCGGCTTTTTCAATTGCATATCTCAGAATATCTGGACGCTCTAGGGCTGCTAGGTTTCCTAAAGCGATATTTTCTCCCAGTGTGAGCGCATAGTGACCAAAGTCCTGAAAAACTCCAGCAATTTGCTGTCGCCACTGCTCTAAATTTAAATTTCTCAAGTCTATGCCATCAACTAAAATACTTCCTGTAGTTGGATCGTATAATCTAGTCAACAGCTTAACTAGAGTAGTTTTACCAGCTCCATTTTCTCCTACTATGGCTACTGTTTGCCTAGGGTATAGGGTAAAAGAAATATCTTTGAGGGCTAATCGACCATCTGGGTAGCAAAAGTCAACTTTTTCAAAAGTAATGCTTGAACGAATCGGAGTTGGTACTTTCTCTCCAGGTATGCTCAGCGGCATTGGGATTGGACTATCGAGAAAGTTGAAAAACTGCTGCATATAAAGAATATTTTCAAACAGATCCAGCCAATTAGCAATAAATCTTTCTAGATTATTCTGGAAGTAAGTTAATGACTGTACGAACAGAAGTACACTTCCTGGGCTAAAGTTTCCGCTGAAAGCCTTTTGTACTACCCAGTAAAAAGAAAAACCATTCCCTAAAGTACTTAGAATAGCTAAGCTAGATGACCAAAATGCTTGCTTGCCCCTCAGATGGCGCATAGATTGATGTAAAGACTGGAATGCTTGCAGGTAACGCCCGGTAAAAAACGAACCTAGCTGAAACAACCTCATTTCTTTGGCATAGGTATCAGTGAGCATCACCGAAGTGTAATACTCCATTCTCCTAGCTTGAGGACTGTTCTCAAATAAAGTTAGCCAAATAGCTTTTCCATACTGGGAAGAAACTACTATTTGGGGTATGGTAGCGATCGCAATCACCAGTGGTATCCAAAAAGCTAGGGGAATTAGTAGCCCAACTATCACAATGAGTGTCACAAAAGACCGACCTAATTCAACCAAATTCTCCAGTAAGTTCAACGGCTTATAGCTGACTTGTTCTTGGAGAAGTTGTAGTTCATCATAAAACTGAGAATCTTCAAAACGGCTCAGGTCTGGAAAAGTATCAGCTTTACCCATTAACAATAAGCTAATGTGAGCCGTTAACTTGTCATTGAGATTTCCTTGAAGTGCGAATACCCAAGGATACAAGAGCGTCTCTAGTAACAAGGCTCCTACCCATCCCGCTACCAAAGGCCACAACATTGAGTAGCTTAATTCTCTGCCCGATGTCAAGGCCGTTGTTACAGTATCTACCACTAGCTTGGTAATCCAAACACTTATAGCAGGGAGAAACCCCTGTAATAAAGTGACAGCAACGAGAAAGACCATTTCCTTCGGTGCTGCTGTCCATAACAAGGGTAGAGAACGAAATAAAGCTCTAGTGTAGTCTTCAAACCAAACTCTTAAATCGCTCATCAATTAAACCTGATTTTTTATTCTTTGTTAAGAAAAATATTTTTGATCCCTGAGTTTGAGACTTGTGTTGTAATATTCACCAATTTGAAATTTGCTATGAACACTATTCAAAAATTGCTCTTAACCGTCAAGATGCTTTGTATTCTCAATTTTTTTAGTTTCTCTGCACGAGTAACACGATGCAGCTTAATATCTTAGATGCTAGCAAAACTAAAAATAATCCTACTTAAGAAAGAGTAAGAGTACTTTTAATAATTAATAAAGTACTACTTCAGAAAGAATAAAAACCTAGAGAAAAAGATATTGTAATAGAATAAATGATCGAAAGCAAGACAATACGACGCTAACAATAGCAAAATTTTTATCAAAGACAAGGTTTTAGGAAAACAAATCTGACCTAGTATTTTCCTGCACTTACAATCAAGCGATTTCAGGTGATTTCGATCTTTTGTAGACTAGTTAAGACTCTGAATAAAAACTGTAGTGTTTGTTGTTTAACTATATCTGGATGGGGATGATAGTTAAACATTAATTAATCTTTGTCTTATTTTCTGGTCATTCTTCACATTTGCTTGTTTAAAAGTGAAAACTGGTTGATTTAAAAATATCATCCACGGAATTCACAAATTTGAATGCAGATTTACGGACAGGCTATTAAGTTGAAGTTAAAAGGAGTAAGTGACAATGCTTGCAGAAACAACACTGACCCAACAAACCATAAATATGCGTTTGGCAGATAAAGTAGACAAACTAGAACAACTTCTGTCGTCTGATGAGGAAGTAGCAGCTTTAGAAAAATTAGCAATGCCAGGAGAATCTGACTCTCCGATTACTCAAAGATGGTTTGCTAATTGTGGTGGCTGCGGCGGATGCCGTGGCTGCGGCGGATGCCGTGGCTGCGGCGGATGCCATGGATGTAGCTGCCGTGGATGTGGCTGCCGTGGTTGCGGATGCCGTGGCTGCGGTGGATGTAGAGGTTGTGGTGGATGTAGAGGTTGTGGTGGATGTAAAATTAGTGATTCTGGAATAATATCGCGTGTGATAGAAGACACTGATCAGGTTGGATTCGGATATTGAACAACCTGTAGATAGAACAGCAATTCAGTAATTCTAGAAACAGAATTTTTCTGAAATTAGATAGAGCCAAAAATTATTGCTCTAAAAAATCGTAGAAACCCTGTTTTTTACTTACATGAGTATTAAATCTGCAAAAACAGGGTTTTTTCTTTTTTGAACTGCCACTTAATCTTTCGCTCATTCCGGATACAAAAGAGTTTCCATATTTTTTCTGAAGCTTAAGATAATAAAACAAAGCTTATGAAATTAAACGATAATCAGCGTTTACGTCTATTAGAACATATTGTTATTTATGTTGCACCGCCAGATTGTAATGACGAAGAAACTATGATCTTCAATACGACGCGACGAACGCTGACAGTAAAAGGTCAAGCACTGCATGATGTAGAAAAGATTGTATTACCTTTACTAGATGGCTCCCGAACAATAGGAGAAATCCGGGCTGCTATAGGAGAAAAGTTGACAGATTCTTCACTGAATCAATGTTTAGAATTTTTGATTGACAATCGCTTAGTGATGGAATCTCCGGAGGATACAGTTGATTTAGATAGTCATGCTTATTTACTTCCTCAAATCAGCCTTTATCACGAACTAGGTTTTGAGCAAAAAGATGTTCAGAAACAATTAGCAAACGCTAGGATTGCTGTTTTCGGACTCGGAGGTTCAGGGTTGGTAGCAGCAACAAATTTGGCTACTACTGGTATTGGTTTTCTCCGTCTTTGCGATTCCCTAATGATGTCAAGCCAGGTGAATAAAATTGGTGCTTTTCAAGGTGTGGAAGCAGCTCAACAAATTGAAGCGATAACTTCGTTAAGCTCCGCTAACGCAGGAGTAACCCAAACTGAAATCGTCACAGATCCTTTAACTGACGACGCAACGGTAAATGCTTTACTGGATGACGTTGACCTCGTGATTGTGGCCACCGATGCTGTATCTGTGAATCTAGCGTATCGCTTGAATCGATTATGCCTAAAGATGCAGCGACCACTGCTACCAGGCGGATCTGTTGGTGTTGAGGGAACTATTGGGCCACTGGTGTTTTTTCAGGATGGCCCTTGCTATCTGTGCTATCGGATGCGGTCTATGGCTTGTGCCAAGCTTTCAGAGGCAGAATTGGCGATTGAGCAGTTTCTAGACCGAGAACGCCGTTCTCAACCACGGCTGCGAGAAAGTTTGCCGATAGGACAGATGTTGGTTGGAAGTTATATAGCTCTTGAGGCAGTGAAAATGTTACTCGGTCTACCGATCGCCACGAATGGTAAATTACTGCATCTAGACTTGCTCAGCACAAAGCTGACTCACAACGTTGTGCTGAAAAAACCTGGTTGTCCGCATTGTTCACGACAGGAGAAAACACAGTGAATGCAGCAGTTGCTAGTCCACGCTGGCGCGATTTAGTCAGCCCGCATACTGGAATCATCCGTGCGATCAATAGGTTCACCAAACCTTATACAGAGTTTGATTTGCCAGTCTTGTGGCAAGCTGAATTAGCAAATTTCCAGCTTCGTAAACAGCAGGATGATTTACGTTATGGCGTAGGCAGGGGTATGACTGATGAACAAGCAATTTTTGGTGCTATAGGCGAAGCTATAGAGCGCTACTGCGGTGGTATCATTGATTATAGGCAACTAATTTTCAGTAGTTACACAGAATTAGAAGATGCCTACGGTGAGCAAAGCCAACGCGCCGTTTCTCCTCCAACTTTTTTCTCCTTTTCTGACAAACAATACTCTGATCCAACTTTTCCCTATCCAGCTTTCGATCCAACAACGCAGACTTCGTGGATGGCTGCCCTGGCTCTAGCAAACAAGCAACAGGTTTTAATCCCAGCATTCTTTGTTTATTTGGATTGGGACGGGGAGCAACCAGGAGATTATATTCTACCCGTAACTTCTAACGGCATGGCTAGTGGCCCAACTCTTGAGTTTGCTGCCTATAGTGGCTTGTGCGAGTTGATTGAGCGCGATGCTTTCATCATTACATGGTTAAATCGCTTACCTGCTCCACGCATTTATTTCGACCACCGACCAGGAATTGAGACTGAAATTTTACGCCACTACGCTCGATTTGGCATTGAACTAGTTGCTTTTAACTTCACCACTGATATTAAAGTCCCAGTTGTGATGGCAATGTTAATTGACCATTCAGGTAAAAGTCCTGCTGTTGCAACTGGTCTGGGATGTCATCTTGATGGGCCAACAGCACTTCGCAAGGCGATTTTTGAAGTTTGCCAAGCCCGTTTTGGTGACATAGAACACATGGCTGCTGGTGCTGGGATTAATCTCAATAAATATGAAGATGTTAAGAATTTGGAGGATCACAGCGCTTTTTTCTACACAACGGCTCGGCTGGGTGAGTTGGATTTTTTGTTTCACCATGACCAATGTGTAAAAGTCGAAGATTTACCAACTTACACATCTTCAGCAGAAGCAGAGAAATTGCAATCAGTAATTGCTAGGTTGCATTCAGTAAGTGCTGAGCCTTATTTAATAGAGATTACAACTCCTGATATCGCATCGCTTGGTTTTCGAGTAGTGCGGACTTTGGTAAGTGAATTAGTCCCTATATATTTTGGCTATGGATTAGAGCCACTGGGGACTCGGCGCTTGTTTGAGGTACCAGAAAGGTTGGGTTATGGTGGACGACGTACTGAAAGTGACTTAAATCCCTGCCCACATCCTATGGCTTAGTACTAATTCGTAATACTCGCCTTTGGCGAGAAGCAAGCTACGTAATTCGTAATTTGTAGTTCGGAAGATGAGGAAATCAAAGCGATGTACAAAGTTAACGAACCACTGGAGTTAGCTCTTTTGTATCATTTGAACTCTCCAGTACCCCAAAGTTATGTCAAGCGTGTATCGGCTACTGAAATGCGGTATCTGCCAGAGGCTGCTTTTCTGGAACTACCGCCAGCACCACGTGATAATCCACTGACTGAGCTTTTGCAGCGACGTTGCTCTGTGCGATCGTTTGAGAATACAGTCATGCCACTGATCTCATTGGCTCAGCTACTAGATGCAGGATGCGGCATCAATGGGTTGCGTGAAATAGATGGTTACATCTATGAAGCTCGAAACTCCCCCTCTGCGGGAGGACTTTATCCAATTGAAATTTTCGTATCCACCCAGGCGGTAGAAGGTCTAGCTGCCGGATTGTATCACTATGAAGCCCGTGGTCACGGGTTGCATCGAGTCAATGATGCCGTGCCAGCAGACTTTGTAGAACCCTTATTGCAACAAGATTACGCAGTTAATGCTAATGCTCTGTTCGTATTTACATCTGTATTTATGCGATCAATGTGTAAATACGGTGCGCGCGGCTACCGCTTTGCGCTTTTGGAAGCTGGTCATCAGGCTGAAAATATGTGTCTAATGGCTGTGCAATTGGGACTCGACAGTCTTTGTATCGGTGGATTCCATGACATGAGCATGAACGCCATGTTGGGTATTGACGGGAGACATCATGCCGCGGTTTATTGTGTTGCAGTTGGTACTCGTAGCGAGTAACAATTATCATTTTAAGACGTCTAATTGAAGCCAAAACATGATTAGACAATATAAATTATTCTCAAAACAGCCTAACCAACTAGCTAAATTATTAATTCTAGCTATTTCAATAGTTGTTGTAACAGCCCAAGAGGTTTTAGCCATACCTCTGGAACCTATTCTTAATCAAAAAGCTATACTTCTTTTAGAAGAATTGTTGGGGATTGACTCTAACAATCAAGCAGCACCGTCTGTCAATCAACCTTGGACAAACACACAGCAAGAAACTAACTTTCCTTCTGCATATCCAACCTTTTCTGTACCAAACTACGCACCAACTTATTCAGAAGGCCATACGGGATGTCCACCAAACTTTCCCGTACCAACCTACATACCGATTTATCCGCAAGGGTATCCAGGATCTTCGCAAGTATCACCGGGTTTTGCTGCACCAACCTATATACCGATTTATCCGCAAGGGTATCCAGGATCTTTACCAGGTTCTCCGCAAGTATCACCGGGTTTTGCCGCACCAACCTACGTACCGATTTACCCGCAAGTATCACCAGGTTTTCCTGTGCCAACTTACATACCAATGTACCCATAATATCCACTAAGAGGATGTTTGAAAAGTTAGACAGGGTGTAAAAAAGCTCTCCCAGTATAAGCTGTGAATGGATAATAAACAGCACCGAGAGAGCAACATGAGTAAAGCATACCCCAGTAACCTCACCCGAACCCAATATGAATTTCTCAGTGACATGATTCCAGAAGCAAAACCCGGTGGTCGAAAACGAGAAGTCGATATATGGGAAGTCTTGAATGCGATTTTCGCGAGTTCTGGTTGAAGGAGTGACATGGCAGGGATTACCAGGCAACTTTCCGGACTGGCAGACGGTATACACCTACAGTTTGCTTCTCAAGGCAGTAATACTGTTGTTTTAATTGACCCAGACGGCACGGCGGGTTCTGGTCGAGCCGTGAAATTAGTTACTGTAGACAATGTGTCTATCTCTGCATTAAACAAATCAGTTAACTTTGCCTTTTAATCTCACCCTCCCCTGGTACGCTTGCATGAACGCAGGTGAAAAAATAATCTTACGTCAGTGAAAAAACTGCTCTGATACAAATAACAGAGCAGCGCTTGAAATAGGAGATTAAATAACGGGACTTTTAGGTTGTCCCTGTTTTACATATAACGGGTTCGGTATGTAATACTATTCACCGTTAGCTTTATGCTTTATGCAAAAGTAACGAAAAATCTTGAAACTGCCGTCACACAAGAGTTAAGTGCCAGCATCAACACCACCCCCGATGTAACCCAAAAAGATGCGTGTAAACCATTGGTTTACATTCGTCACTGAAGCGGCATCCCATCATCGCCCCCTCAACTCCACACAGGGACGATTGCGATAGCCGTTCGCGCTAGCCAAAGGAGAAGGCTTAAGCTTCTCTTCTCTACGAGAGGCTGCGCCAACGAGACGCTTCGCGAACACTTATCGCTGTTTAATGGATATAGTTTACACAACGTTGAAACGCTGTTGCTGATTATTCTTTAAAATTACTAAAGAATAATTAGAGCATATAACTCTACTAGCTACTCTCCTGCTCCTGCTTACTCTCTCGAAAATATGCTTCCGCCAGCTTGATTATTCTTTTCTGAGG
The DNA here is from genome assembly GCF_038096175.1 of Nostoc sp. UHCC 0302. Classification (NCBI taxonomy): domain Bacteria; kingdom Bacillati; phylum Cyanobacteriota; class Cyanophyceae; order Nostocales; family Nostocaceae; genus Nostoc; species Nostoc sp. UHCC 0302. The sequence goes on along the minus strand of NZ_CP151099.1, from coordinate 3,610,593 downwards.
GAGAAATATTTTATACGTTGTTAAGTACCTATGTAAATTATTTACACAACGTTGCCAAAAGCTTTGTGAGAAGAACGGTGTTGTTGTTTTTATGTATTTATTTCTTGGATCTCTCTTAAGTTACTTTTCGTTTGCTTCAATAAAGCGATCGCTCCATTGAGCAGCAACTTCATACCACCGAAATGCATTAAAATGAAGATTGATAGAGTGTCCAGCTTCTTTTTGAACATAGACTTGCAATCGCGCTTGAGATGAGAAAAATGGCGCTTCAGACACTGCCACGTTTTCTTGACTACAGATGTTGTCAGCGCAGAAAAAATTATCCTTTTGTCCAATTACTAGCAAAACTGGAACGCGGATTTGTGTTGAAGTTTTGGAGGTAACAGCTGCGAAAAATGTTTCTCCTTCGCCACTTGTCAATGTCTGTTTAGTCTCTTCATCTGTATTGATGACTTGACCATCAGCATAGGACTGGTTATAAAGCAACTGCCCTCGTGTTCCTGGTAAAGTTGTCAGATACCCATTTGGTAAGTTCTGTGAGCTAAACTGTGAGTCAGATTGTGCCGGATATAAAAATCCCACTAGGTTTTGTAGTTCTGGAGTTAGCTTGTGCAAAAATCCAGATATGATAACCCCATCTGCACCACCGTACTGGGTTGCTTCTTCAATCACAACAATAGAGCCAAAGGAATGTCCGACATTAATAATGTGCTTGAATTTCAGATTATTGATCTTACCGTTCCGTAATGCCTGATCTACCTGATTCAATACGAAGGCGTTTGATTGCACAGTCACTTTGTCAGCAGGAGGGCGAGAACTATTGCCAATTCCAATTCTGTCAATGTTAAACGTGGCATTACCAGCTTTTGTTAAGGCCTTCACATAAGAGTAACGCTCTTTTTGGGATGAAAAATCCCAGTAGTTATGATCGTACGTAATGCCTGATACTAATACATGAATAGTCTTTTTATTGAGATTTTTTTGCCCACAAAGTTCACCATAAATTCGATATTGTTTTGTTTCTCCAGGTGCAAGTGCTACAGGCAAGTAAGTTTTATAACACCTGATAGAATTAAAAGCTTCTGATTTTGCAGTTCTAGTTGAAAAAGGTTGTAAAATTAATACAGAGGCTCCAAACAAAGACAATAGAATTTGAAAAAATATTTTCATGTTCTCCTTACAGTTATTTTGATTATTAAGTGTGTAGTGTAAAAGCAAGTATTAGACTTTATTAAAAGTAATCCATAGTAATTGTTTAAAACAGCTAAAAATCTGACGCTGAGATAGTAGAAATTCAGAAAACTAATAAAAAATATTTAGTCTTTAGTAAATTTTTATTTATAGTTAATTACTAACAGTTTTTATATAGTTTGTCTAGCTTTTAAGAAAACAACCCACTATTCCCACTTAACCTACTTTAAAAAACTTAAAGTTTATAAAAATAAAGAGTATAACTACCTCAAAAGCTAGCCACTTTCTCAGAGAATTACGAATACCTTCAGGAATCCTTACTGTTTTGTCTTATATCTGGCTACCATTACCTCTACACTTGGTTTTAGGTAAAGGAGATCGAAGAAATAAAATGCAAGCGCTCCTTCTCCTACAAAGATGCCTTGGCGCGAGTCAGGAACAATTTTAAGGTGTTACAACCAGACTAGTAGTCTGCCAACCCAAAATTGTTGGGTGAGAGCTGGGGAAAGGGGAAAGGTTAAAGGGTAAGGGATTTAAACCTTTCCCCTTACCCTTTACCCCGCCAAGTTCTCTTGGCGTACTACTAAATGCATCTAAAGTATAATAATCCTTTAATAGCAAGGATTTAGATTTCCTCAAGAGCTTCCAATTCTTCCCTTTCTCCCCCTGCTTCCCCATCCTCCCCTGCTCAAGAACAGCCTATTTCACGAGGATCTCACTTTTTCGCGTTGCTCCCATTCTACTTGTGTCCGCAATCGCGAGATATGCACATTCACCACACAGATGTCTGCATGATACCCTGGTACATAACCGCATACTTTAAGCTTTGTGGATTCCTCTTGTATCGCTTCATAGGTTTGCTATTTTGACTCCAGATTGTTTAATTGGAATGTCAATCAGAAACTCAGCACCCTCGTTAGGTTGAGATAAGCACTGTAATTTGCCTCCATGCTTTTCTACAATTTGGTAACTAATCGAAAGTCCTAAACCTGTACCTTGACCCACAGGCTTTGTTGTAAAAAATGGATTGAAAAGCTTAGCTTGTACCTCTTTTGTAACGCCGACTCCATTATCCTTAATGGAGATTTGCACCCAATCCGGGGCTATCATCTGTGTTTTTATAATGATCATTGGATGGTGTTTCTTTGCGCCTAATTTAGCAGACTGACGGCATAAATCCTCCATCGCGTCAAGCGCATTTGCTAACAGGTTCATAAATACTTGATTGAGTTGTCCCGCAAAACACTCTACAAGCGGTAATTCGCCATACTGTTTAACGATCTCAACACCTGAATGCAATGAATTAGCCTTCAAGCGATGCTGCAATATTAATAAGGTACTATCGAGTCCCTCCCTGAGATCCACAGGTTTAACCTGGGCTTGGTCGAGACGAGAGAAATTTCGCAACGAAAGAACAATTTCACTAATTCGTTCAGTACCTACTTTCAGCGAAGAAAACAGCTTAGGCAAATCTTCAGCGATGAATTCTAAATCTGACAATTTTGCCTGTTGTTGAATTTGCAGATTCGGTTCCGGATATACCTGTTGATAAAGAATAAGCATCTCTATCAAATTTTGCGTATATTCATGAATATGAGTGATATTGCCATAGATAAAGCTGACTGGATTGTTTATTTCATGAGCAACCCCTGCTACTAGTAATCCTAAACTCGACATCTTTTCGCTGTGAATCAGATGAGCTTGAGTTTGCTGCAAATGCTCAAGCGCTTCGGAAAGTTGCTTGGCTTGCTGCTGTGTCTGGTTGAGCAGTACCGCGTGTTGTACAGCAACTCCTAACTGAGAAGCAATTTGGCTGACAAATTCGATTTCAGACTCTTGCCACTCGCGTGATATTTGGCATTGATGAATACACAGTAAACCCCATAGTTGCCCTTGCTTGCTCATGGGAACTACTAAGTTCGCTCTAACTTGGAAGCGAGACAGCATCGAAACATAACAATCGTCTAACTCGCTGTTATAAATATCAGTGACTGCATGAATGTAGCCTTGGCTGAATTTCTGACTATACTCCTCACCCAAGCAACGATCATACACCTTTACCGTTAAGGTCGAGGGAAAACACGACGCTACATCTTCTGCAATCACTTCCCCACCGCCATAGTTCGATTCCGAATAGAAACGAAAGACCACAACACGATCTGCATTGAGTACTTGGCGCAGTTGTTGGGTCGTAGTTTCAAAAATCGCGTTCAAGTCGAGTGATTCTCGAACTTTGGTGATTACAGTGGCTAAAGTTTGTTGTTGCTCTGCTACAAGCGCTAATTGTCTGGTTTGCGCTTGAACTTGTTCTACGTACTCCGCTTGTTGCAACGCCACTCCCAGCTGAGTTGCTATTTGCGTAAAAAACTCGACTTCTAAAGCTTGCCAATGCCGAGGGCTTGAATGTTGATATGTTCCGAATAAACCCCATAGTTGTTGCCCAACAAAAATTGGCACTATCATCAAGGCTTTGATATGAAATTGTTCAAGTATATCAAGGTGGCATTGGGTAAATCCAATGCTATAGATATCATCAATTACAAAAGTTTCATTATTGCGATAGCGTCCGCCTTGCGTTTGTTGTAAGTATGTATCGTTCCACACCATGCCTACTCCCAGTTTGACATTTCTCTGCCATCGGGGATTTGCAGATTCATAATCACTGACAAATTCTCCTCCCCAGTCGGCATTGAAACGATAAACTGTTACGCGATCGCTCTTGAGCAATTGGCAAACTTCCTCAGTCGTGGTTTGGAAAATAGTGCTAACGTCGAGTGACTGTCGGATATTAGCAATGATCCTCGCTAGCGCTTGCTGCCGTTCTACTGAGCGCTGTAGCTCAATAGTCGAGCATTGCAAATCTGTATTGGTCTGTTGCAGCTCAGCGGTGCGGTCGCGCACTTGTTGCTCTAGACTTGTATTCAGTAGCTGCACTTGTGCGTAAAGTCTATACTGCTTGATTGCTGTTGCAAAGCGTTCGCCTAATGCTTGTGCCAGCTTCACTTCCGATTCTGCCCACTGTTGTGCTTGCCCAGTTTTAAGTTCGCGCCATGCTGCAAAGGACTGACGTGGCATCAGTTGACGAGAATCGGTATCAACACAGCCTGCCCAAATAGTTTCAATATCCACCTCATCTCGGAAAATAGTTAAACAGCCAACAATCGTCGCCCCATGCTGTAGCGGTACAATCAACAAGCCCCGAATTTGTGTTGCTTGGAAGCTAGGAGCCAGCGAGCGCAATAAAGGTTCTTTATAAAGATCCGCGATCGCCCACAAATTCGACTCACAATTGAGTTCATTAAGTGGAGGAGTCAAAGCGTAAACAGCTCTCATCCAGTTGACTGACCAGGGTTTGGCATTGGATTTTTCTGTAGTCAGAGAAGGTAAGACAGCGGCAAAGAGATATTTCTGCCACAAGCGATGCTCCTCAATCGGTCTATTTTGTTCGATATCAAGTTGACTAGGCTGCATCCCACAGGTGTAAATTTCTAACCTTTGTTCGCCATCGGGCAGCAAGTAGAGCCGTCCTCCACAGCCTTGAAAAGCAGCTACTGTTTCTTCAAGGGCTACTTGCAGTTGCACAGTCGGTGTAGTATGTAGCTGTTCGGTTACTTGATTAATAACCGCTTCTTGACGGGCTTGCTCTCGCACTTGGCTGAGCAAAATCGATTGCGATATGGCAATCGCCAGCTGATCGACCACTGACTGAATTAATAGTAATTCCTGTTCTGTCACCACTCGTGATTCTGAATGGTGAGATACCAATAGTCCCCATAATTGAGATGATTGTTCTAGAGAAGGTAATGAATCTTTCCCTGTTTCCTTGCCTTTTAAAACAATTGGCACCACAACTGAAGACTTGACGCCCATTGCTGTCAAATATTCTACATGACAAGGATCTACGGGACGATAGCGAATATCTTGCTGGTCTAATAGTTCGCCTGTTTCTGGGCAATCGAGAGGACTGATACCTATTTCGTGTGTTGTCAGATCAACGATACATCGCTGGCGTGAGCGAATAAACAGTTCACGAGCATAGGGGGGAATATCATCTGCGGGGAAATTTAACCCCACAAGAGGCGGTAACCGACCTGACTGAATCGATTCAGCAATAACTAAACCATGACCATCACTTTGAAACTGGTAAATTTTGACGCGATCCGTTTCTAGAAACGAGCGTACTTCTGCAACTGTCGCCGACAAAATTTCTTTTAATTCTAAGGATTGCCGGATACGACTCGCAATGCGGTGTAATAAAATTTCTGGAGTTTGACTCTCTTGGTTTGATTGCGATCCCATATATTTGATTTTATTAAAAAGTTGAGTATTCTGATAATTTGTATACTTGATATATTGGTATTTAATTACTGCTAAGGTAATAGTAAAAATACGGACATTTGTCGCAGCCAAAAACAAAGTCCCTCTCAATGGATTCTCATAAGGCACTTGCCTTAAAATAAAATCTTTAATCCACCAAGGAGATGTACTGTCAATAGAATTTAATCCTAATCGGAATCAGGATTTGCAACTCTGTGCCTTGAAGCGGTTGTGTAATGCACTTCAACTGACCGCCCTGCTTGTCTATAATTTGATAGCAAATTGACATTCCTAAACCTGTACCTGAACCAACAGGTTTAGTTGTAAAGAAGGGGTCAAAGATTTTTTTCCTTTTCTGTCATTCCACAACCATTATCAATAACTCGAATCATTACTTGATCACTATCTAACATTTCAGTAGCAATGCGGATTTGGGGATTGTTATTTTTCGTTTGGGGAATTCCATTTGTTCTAATATTAATTTCTGGTATTAGGCAACCGACTATTGACTCTCTCAGAGTATCAATCGCATTAGTCAGAATATTCAGAAATACCTGATTAAGTTGCCCAGGGTAACAATCGATTTGAGGTATATCCCCATATTCTTTAATAACTTCAATATTTGGATATTCCCCTTCGCCTCTTAATTGATTTCCTAAAGTTAGCAGAGTACTATTAATCCCTTCATGAATATCCACTCTTTTGATCTCCGCTTCATCTAATCTGGAAAAATTCCGTAAGGGGATGATTAAAAAATTACTTGAGCAATAATTTTAAGAGCTTTATATATATACTTTATCTATTCACAAAAATTATGCAGAGCTTAAATTGTTGCTTATTTATTGACATTAATATATACAAAAAAATCTATCAGCATTGCCTATGCTAATTTGAAACCATGCAATTACGTCCTGCTGATTTGGCTTGGTAAAGTGCCTTATCTGCCATTGTAATCAAATCTAAAGCTGAGGACTCCCAAATCGGCATAATAGTTGCCACTCCCATACTCAAAGTGACATATTGATTTATGGCAGACCCGTCATGGATAATTTGTAAATCTCTAACTTGAGCTTGCAGACTTTTGCCAACATGAACTGCACCAGTGTTATCAGTATTCGGCATAATTACAGCAAACTCTTCTCCGCCATAACGCGCTGCTAAATCTTGAGGCTTTTGGGCAAGATATTTTAAGGCAGTGGCTACCTTTTGCAAGCAGCTATCTCCCAGAGGATGACCATATTTATCATTATAATTTTTAAAAAAGTCGATGTCGCATAAAATCAACGACAGAGGTGATTCCTCCTGCGCTAAATTAATCCACTGAGTGTTGAGATAATTATCGAAGCAGCGGCGATTAGCCAAACCTGTTAAACTATCCACATTAGCTAATTGGTGCAAAGTTTGGTTGGCTGCTTGTAATTGTTTGTGGACTTGTATTTGTTTGAGCAGTTGCCGCAATCGCCAACGCAATATCATTGGTTCAATTGGCTTTGTAATATAATCCGTTGCTCCTACATCAAAAGCACGATTTACTGAATCTTCGTCATCTAAGCTAGTAATCATTAATATTGGTGTATATTCCCATAGCTTGGAAATCATAGTATTACCCATAGTCAAGCCAATATCAAAATTTTTTAGTCCTGATATCAAATCATTTTTAGCAACTTTAACCAACTGCTCACAACAGGTAAAACCATCCATTACAGGCATGATAGCATCAAGCAAAACGATATCGGGTTTGACGCTTTCATAAGCAGCTAAGCACTGTTGACCATCAGAAACTTCAATTACTCCATAACCTTCATCTTCCATAATTTTACGCAGTAGCACTCGCATAGTCTTGTCGTTATCAACTACTAGAATTACAGGAGTTTGCTTAAAAACAGGAAATAGGTTTATGGCTGACATGAGTCGCGTGAAAGTTCTGCACACTTAATAATTACATTTGAAATCAAAATAACAACAAGCCTTCTTCCCGTTATACTTTTCTCTAACAAAGAATCCTCCCAAAGGTTTTCGCTTTTTAATACTTTTAAAAATAGTATATTAAAACTGCGATTGCTACATCAAGGTAGCGATCGCAGTATAAATCTTAAGTCAACATTAATTGTCTAAAGAACTTGTTTGGTTCTAGCTGATAACTAATTACGTAAATACTTTGCCAACAGCTTTTGCCCTTGATCATCTAACTTCTGCAACAGAGTTTCAATCTTTTGCATTGCCAGCGGCGACGGTCTGGCGTGTCCATTTTCCCATCGGTTTGCCGTGGGATAAGTAACACCCAATGATGCTGCAAATTTTTCCTGTGTTAATCCAGTACAAATACGGAGTTCTCGGATGAGCTTGCCAACTTCTGGTTGGTTGATTATCAAAGGTTTTTTGATGGACATTTAGCTCATTTCCTACTACTTTATGTGATAAGTGATATATATTTCATTACATCGTAATCACCTCAAACTCAATTGTAAGTTCGAGAATATACCGAATATTTAATTCATCCCCGTAATTTCTAAGTACTTTTACAAGGTTTGACCTCTTCCCCCTCAAAGCAATCTGCACCCATACAACAAACGGCAAGATGTGCGAAGATTTGGTTCTAACTTACTGTATTCTGGGATATCCTACCCTACTCTGTGTAACCCGAATGAATCCTATAGAAATGCGCCGACTCATCAAAAAGATTGAAAAACCAGTTCGTAAAAGAACAGAAGTAATCCCGCCGCCAGAAAACGAAATTGTTCAACCCCAAGCTGAGTTAGAACCAGTAGTTGAAGAACCCACACCACCCGCATACATCGAAGTACCTGAATCTGCATACATCCCCGAATATCGTCCTCTGCGCTCTGTGGGCAACTCTGGCTGGCAAGTGTCTGATGTGTGGCGCGATATTCGGGTGGATGACTTCTGCGGGTAAGCTAGCATTAAGTTATACATCTAACTAAAGTAATTAGCTCTAACGAACACCTGCTTTACCAAAGTGGTGTGTTAACTCCAACAGCGATCGCCCTTTCAAATCTGCGCCACTATGAATCCCCAGTGAGTGCATTTTAGCTGCTGTCACCTCGCCAATCCCGTGAAACTTTTCAATTGGCATCTGCTCTACAAATGCGATTGCTTGCTCCGGTAAAATCACCGTCAGTCCGTTGGGTTTATTTTGACCTGATGCCATTTTTGCTAGAAACTTGTTAATCGACACACCTGCGGTTGCCGTTAACTTCGTTTCCTGGAAAATTGCAGTTTTGATGTGTCTTGCGATAGTAGAAGCGTAGGTGATATTCTGCTTTGATTGGGCATCTTGATACTCCTATCAAAAACGTAAGTTGCAGATTTCTCCAACCTTGAGCTTTTGGAGTTGCTTCAATGTCTCAGGTAAGTCTGGGAAAAGATAAAGCTCTGTTGCCTCATCTTGGCTAATAGCGATCGCGCCCTTATGAATGCAATCATAAATCCAATATGGTGGAACTGACAAAGCTGTAGCAATTTGGGGAATTGTCAGATAAGGGACTTCCAGCGGGCGTTGCTGAATGAAATTCCAGCGGGCGTTGCTGAATGAAAGGATGAATAGATTTATGCGGGTACAGTTTTATACTTTCAATAATGTAGTAATAATTTAATTGAGTACCTCAGCATTTTTTCTGATTTAGAATAACACAAAGTCTTTCGGTGAAGACGTGCAAGATAATGACGTAATCTGGTATTTTCGTTTTCAACTCGCGTCATGTATGTTTTACTAACTATTTGGTCTCCATCAGGGATAAACTTTCCAGCCCTTCGGGTTCGCAGTCCCCTACAGAAGGAAACCTTCTTGCAGGGCTGTCTCACCATCTGTCACATAAAAATAACTTTTCCATTGTTTAACAATTTCCCACAATGGTTTAAATGTTTCAGCACTACGGTTCCCTAAAACCCAGGCTAAAATGCCTTGACTAAAGTGATTTACTGCTGTCCACAGCCAAATTTTGTTTTTTTTGAACTTATAAATGTTTCCAACTCATCCAATTCTCCAACCTCTGGAATAGCCTCTTCCTTTGGTACATCTGGAAGCTTTTCCCCTAATTGTTTAACCCAATAAATTATAGTAGTATGATGAACGCCTTTAACCCGTTCAATTGCTCTAAAACCCATACCGTTAAGGTACATTTTTAGGCATTCTTGTTTCAGTTCTTCAGAATATCCCTTTGGGGGATCATACACATCGATAAATTGGCGTTAGCGAAGCGGGGCGGAACGCACGTTGCAGTCAGTACAAATGTGATTTTGTTTACCTTTTCTTTTTCCATTCTTCTGGATTTGCGTAGACTCACAGTATGGACATTGCACAGTAGATGACCTCAATTCATCCCTCTATTATGCAATGCCTTTAATATTATCTTCATAAAAATAGTACAGCACTATTCACTGCCCAGCACGCGACGAGTAAAGTTGTAACCCCAGTCTCGTACAGAACAGTGAATGCAGGCTGGAGGAAAGTAGTAGATCAACATGAAGAACTTAAGGAAACTCGATTACATGACTTCCGCCATACATTTGCTACCGAACGGGTTGGTCTGATGGCAATTGAAGAGCTAAGAGCGCTGATGGGACATGAAAATATCCAAACTACCTTACGCTACCAAAAAATTACTAGTTCTAGAGCGGAATTAGTAGCTAAGACAGCTTTAAATAGTTTAGTCAAAAGTATATAAATTTTTTAGATTAAGCTATATGCGATCGCCTGAAAAAGCAGTAAATATATTTTTACAGCAGAGTATGTCACATACTCCGCATCAAGCAAGTAAGGGTTGAGAAGCGGAAAAATTTAAGTATAAATACTTACGGAATAATCGAAAAGTTGGATACTCAAGCCAAAACCAAGCGAACTTTTTCTCTGTTTCGAGGCAGTAGCTGTCAGTTTTGGCGTAGCTAAAGCCTTCACTTGTTAACCCGAAGCAACGACCAATTTGGGCATTATGGATGATTAGCTCTTGGACTTACCTTCAACACCCATTGCGCTATGAACTGTTAATCGCCTTGCTTCAATGTTCAACCAAAAGACTTGCCCGAAAACTCCAAAGCCAGACTGTTCAAAGCTTTGAGACCAAGCTTTGATATTTGCGTAAAAACGTATTTATTAGGGTTTGAGATAGTTACTGTTAGTTTAGAGGCATAAATATAAACTCCTAATTTTTAAAAATTTAAGATTATTGCTACTAGCTACATTGGCAGAATCAAGCTACCAATTCTTAATCTAACTAACCCACAGACTGTTAAAATAATCTGCTCACAAGTATCAAGTTTTAAGCGAAACCTTTGCGAGGATATGCGGAATATTTTGAGCAAGCGTATCAAATGCTCGATGAATATCCGATTACTAGATAAAGCAATATTATCATCTTTTTGCTGTTGCGTTAATTCTCGTTTTGGTTTTCTCTTATGAGGAGTAGTAATGTTTTCGCCACCTTGAAAACCTTTATCACCTGAAAATGGTTGAGATTTATCAAATTTATTTTGAGATTGACGAAACAATTTTATATTTGCTGTTGGCCCAGGAACACCTACTTCCACCTCCACAATATCTTTTCCTTCTGGCATCCCAATCATTTGGCTTTTCAAAGCATGTTGTCTTTTCTTAACGGAAAAATATTTTTGTTCTTCTTTATGATCAGAATGCCTATATATTGGCTGTTCCAGACTGTCTACCAATAGCCTAAAATTAGTTAGCACTTCTTGAACAAATAGTAAATCACTTTCATTTTTTGAGACTTGTTCTAATAAACTGGAGAGTAAGATATCTCGCAAGATTGGTATCCAGTCATGAAATGTATCATTAGCTTCCGTTTTGGAAACACCAAACAACATTCCTAATACTTGAAATGTTGGTATCTGTCTTAGATAAAACAAGTATAAACAGACTTGCTCGCTCGTTGACAACTTTGTAGGGCGACCTCCTCCTGATGCATTTATTCTAATTTTTTGACTCTACTGTTTCACTTTGATTTCTTGATGTCGCTTTTGTGCGCATTTTAACAGTGATTGGAGTTGTTCGTAACTAATTCCTAAAATTTGTTTTGTCCGGTGTGGATATTTATCAATATAATCAAAAACCATAACTAATTCTGAAAAATGGTATACGCTCAATTTAACGTTTTACCATTTTTCTTTTCCTAAGTTAATATTTCGGACAAGTCTAAAGCATTTTTCCTCAAACAGTGTAGAACTTTATTGCCTCGAATTGTTGGGGAGCAAGTATGGTAATTGAATAATGACTTCTGTTTCCCTATTTGGTTGCGAAACAACTTGAATATTTCCTTGATGTTTTTGGATAATCTGATAGCAAACGGTTAAACCTAAACCTATACCTTTGCCAATAGATTTCGTAGTGAAAAAAGGCTCGAATAATCGAGAAATATTTTGATTATCTATACCTATACCATTATCAACAACTTTTATCATCACATGATTTTTAAGGTTCTTAGTTTGAATAATAATCTTTTTATCTGACTGCTCTTGATTTAATTCAACGGCATCTATAGCATTGACTAAAATTTGCATGAATACTTGATTGAGTTGTCGAGGATAACACTCAATTAAAGGCAAATTGTCATATTCTTTAATTATCTGGATAACTGGATAATCATAATGAGGATTCAGACGATACTGTAGCAGCAATAAAGTACTATCAATTCCTTCATGAAGGTTAACTATTTTAATCTCGGCTTCATCATGGCGAGAAAAATTTCTCAAAGATAAAATAATCTCTTGAATTCGATTAGCGCCTGTGTCCATAGAAGCTATGAGTTGAGGTAAATCTTTGATTAAATAATCAAGCTCAATTTTTTCTGTATAGCTTTGAATCTCTGGATCACAATAGCGCTGCTGATAGCGATATATAAGACTTAATAAATCTTGAGTATAGTTGTTGATGTGTCTGAGATTAGCGTAGATAAAAGTAATCGGATTATTAATTTCGTGGGCGATGCCAGCAACCATATTACCTAGTGAAGACATTTTTTCTGTTTGAATTAACTGCGATTCCGCCATTTTTAGATTATGTAAAGCTGTATGCAATTGTTCAGTTTTAATCTCTAGTTCCTGATTTGTTTGTAAAAGCTCTACTGTCCGTTCTTGCACTCGTTCTTCCAATGTTTGACGAGCTAGTTCTAATTCTTCAGTGCGTTGCGCTACCCTTTGCTCTAGATTGTTGATTAGGATTGTCAAAGAATTAGCCATTTCCTGGTAAGCATTAGCCAACTGCCCAATTTCACCACCATTTTTAACACTAGGAATAGGGCTACTCAAATCACCTGCTGCTAAAGTTTTACTACGCTTTGCCAGTTGAATAATTGGGTTACTAATTTGTTGAGCTAGTAAATGAGCAATTAACACTGACAGTAGCACTGCTAAACTTAACCCAAGCCAAAATAAGCGGGTAAGAGTTAGCTTGGCCTCCTGAAAGTATTTGCCTACAATTTGGAGCTTGACAATAGCAATGGGCTTATTCCCAGAATATATAGGAGCATAAATTGTATTTAATCCCAAATCTGGCTGAATTCGATAAATTGAGCGTTTTTTATAAATATTTGCTAAAATCTCAGAATCAAAATAAGCTTTTTCCCAAATGTCTGGTTTCCAATCAGAACTACTAGATACAAAAAACTTTCCATCTAAAGAAATTATTTCCAGCCTCGTCGTCGGCTGCGAATAATTTAAAAATTGTCGCAGCCATACTTTATCCATTAATTGTCCTGCAATTAAGGTTCCAGATGGCTTTCCAGTTCCATCACTGCGGTAAATCGGTGACCCTCCCAGCAATACTAGTCCTTGTGTTCCTGTATCAATTAACTCCTGAGATAATTTATTACGATTCTTTAAATCTTTGATTTTCGCTTTTACTATTGGGAGATTTAATACCTGACTTCCAGCAGAGCCAATAATCTCTTCATTTGGGGACTGAATCACCTTTACTACATCAATATCAGTAGTGAATAATAGTTGAGCAGAAACTTCTTTTTTTATCCAACTCCGATTGGAATGTTGAACTGCATTATACAAATCAGTCCAATTAGCATAACTAGAAATTAAATTTGTTAGTCCCTTTTCTGTAGCAGCTGTGTATCCGCGAAAAGCTAACACTTGATCCTCAAGTCGAGTTTTTTCTAGTTCAATTAGTGGTTGCTCTACTAATCGCCAAACTGCACTGCTCGAAACGAAAACTGGTAATAAAGATGCTCCAAATGTAAAAACTAGAATTTTTGGTTGAAGTTTTTGCAAAAATTTTGGTCTTTTAAACTTTATCATCCGCAACTGCCTTTGACGAATTATTTGGGATTTTTAACACGCTTGATTTCAGCAACGCAGATGTCACCATAATTTACTTTAAAATTGAAAGCCTTAGCAATCAAGTGGCTTAATAGCAGCGATTGCTGGGGATATAGCGTTCAACCTTGTGAGCAAATTCATAATCCCAACTGCCTGCTAGACTTCAAGTGTTAATCTATAATTCCCAAAATAATAAAATGCCTAGCCATCTCCATCCCTTGGGCGTCTCCTTTCTTGAGAAGGAGACGAAGGCAGCGAACGATACTGCTGGAGCGATGGGCGCTTAATCGTTCCCCAGGGCGATCGCTCTGGTTATAAGTGAGAATCCTGTCCAGTATGTGATGGAACAGGTCAAGTTTCTCAACAATAGTAGCGATAGCCGTTGGCTTAAGCTCTCGCTTATCGCTCTTAAGGCGGGCGAAAAGCACTATCGCTTGCTGTCTACTGCTTCATAGCATTACTGTCTGCAATGCTTATCTAGATTTGTTTTTTGCTTTTCAAGCGTGCCATTCGATACTCAAGTCAAGACAAAGTGAGCAAGTTTCTGTTTCGAGACAGTAACTGTAGGTTTTGGCGCAGCTATAGCCTTCACTTGTTGACCCTTATGAGCGACCAACTTGGATATTACAGATGGTTGGTTACTGGGCTTCTCCTCAACACCCATTACGCCATGTTTAGGATTCATGCTCACAAGTAGTTCAGATCCTTTACAGCACTTGCTTAAAATTATTAAACCTTAAGCAAGCTAGAAAATTTTCTAGCTTGCTTAAGGTTTCGCTAAGTTATAGAGTTAAATATAGTGCTTGAATCAAAGTATATATCCAAGGTACTTAGCCAATTTCACCTTTGGGTAAAGAGCAGATAAATATTAGATGCAATTGTATGAAGACAAGATTTACTAAATTCAATTAGCAGTTATTGCTGATTATAAGTCTGTAGCTGTACTGAGCTCGATTGCGCTTTCATTAACAACACATAAAGAAATTATCAGTTACTTTTAAATGTTCTAAAATTCACCTAAATGATTTATTAATGAAGTTTTTTATTCCAAGTAAATCCCCTGGGAAAGATGTGCTAAAAATGATTTTGTAGTAACTATGCTGTGGTTAACATCTGGCGACAGTGTTATTTGTTAACTTTGCATTTGAGATGAGAAGTCTAATTTATTAAATTTGATTATTAGGGCAAGTCATGAACAAAAAATGGGCTGTCAAACGAATCACACTAAATCTCACATTTAGTGAAAGCGAAAAACTTAAACAATATTGCGCGAACACAGGTAGACCAGCAACTGATGTGATTCGGGAGTTAATTCGCTCTCTCTCCATAGCCGAGTTATCAGCGTCTCAACAGTCTACACGATGAAGACGAAGGTAGTTATATATAACTACTATCAAGCTGCTCCTTGTTAACTAAAATATCCTTGTTTAATTAGGTGTTTGTTATGTTATCAATGCGATAAAACAACCGAAACTAATGCATATATGCAACACATTCTCGTGTTGCTCTCCATTTTCTTAATTGGTTAGTCAAAATCAGCAGTATTTTTACTGGCATATTGCACTAAATTCTCTATTTTCTCCAATAGCTAAAGGTTTCCCTTTTGCTCATTGTGCTTTTAATAATCTAAATAATTTGAGGTAATAATAATGATTACAGTTGCGTTAATGTTTGATGATTCTATTTTAAATATTAGACCTGATCTTAACAACGAATCGGTGACAGTTGTTCAAATGAGCAGATTACCCAATATTGGCGAATCTGTAGAGATTTATGCAAATCAGAACGTCTATTCTCAAACAGAAAAGTTCACAGTAACTAAAGTTACTCACTGGGTTCTTTTGCAAGGAGACTTTAGAGACTCGGAGCCAAAAGCTGAAATTACTCTTGCTTTACAAAGCTAATTCGCACAAAATCTAGCACAGAGCCAGTTCGTGGCATAAATTTTGAGCATGACATCGAACTCAGGGGAGTATGATTGCACTCTCGTTATGTCGCTTCCAGGAGGTTATATAATCGATCTTCAAGGGTAAAACTCAGGGAGTGAATTTTACTTGACTAGAGTTCTGATTCAACAATCCGCTGGAAAAAATAACCCCTACCCCGCGCTGTTAAAATCAACTCTGGGTGGTTGGGGTCGGACTCTATCTTTGTCCGCAACCGCGAGATGTGCACGTCTACCACACAGGTGTCTACATTACCCCCTGGTACATAGCCCCACACTTGCTGCAACATTTCTAATCGGGAAAAGACTTGTCCAGTATCGTTTACTAACAACTCTAATAAACTAAACTCTACACCAGTCAGGCGAATCCGCTCATTGTTTTTGTAGACTTGTCACTTATTTATATCGATTTTAAGATTGCCCACATGGATTATCCCAAAATTAGGAATTGTATTGGCACTGCTTTTGTGGTCGCGTCGTCGTAGTACGCTGGCAATTCTCGCTTCTAACTCCTTTGGGGAAAAGGGTTTTATCAGAATGGCACTAAGAAAAGGTAAATGGTCGAGGCACTTGGGGAGCAGGGGAGGAATTGGGGTAAGGGGGGAACTGGGGCAAGGGAGGAAGTGGAAAAAATGCAACGCCAGCTCCTCTACCTCCCCCTTTCAAGGGTAGGGAATTAAAAATCAGGCAGTAGAGAGGGTGATTTGAGAAACACGGAGTTGTGGAGTCAGGGTGGGCCAAGGTTCAGGGAAAAAACCACCGATTGGTAATGGAAGATGTTTGAGAACAGCAGCCTTAATCACTAAAAACCCACGACGAAAACAACTCAAACAACGATGGAGACAACTATTTTTAAAATTGCGTCGGGCAATATGGGTCAGTGGTAACTCATCCAAACAACTGGGGGGCAAATTAGCATCAACTTCTCCACCAACACTCACTTGCCACAAAGTAGCAATGGCAATTGCTAACCAATGTCGTTGAGCACGTTTAGGGTCGGTAATTTTAGTGCGATGCCAGGCAAAGCCACCTCGTTTGCCGTCTTTAAACAGACACTCAATCCAAGAACGCATCGAATACCAACAAGCATCGGCAACATCTGGAGGCAAATCAGTGACAATTAACCAAGGGTCGGCATAACCTTGCTCATGACGAGCTAACAAGGTACACTCAATCGAGTTGGTTTTAAAACAAGTTACAAGAGCCTGGAATGATTGACCTACGAATGGCACCAGACTATTTATTGGTCGCCAACAGTCCTCACCCTGAATTTGAAACAGTCCTTGAAGGTTAATCCGCATAAATGGATGCCAACCCTGACTCTTGATTTGTTCGTACAACCAATCGGCATACAGTCCTCGGTCTGTGGTGACGATGACAAACCAATCTGCGGGAACTGTTTGACTCACATAGCCAAATAATTCTTGCCAGTGAGGCTTCCAACTTCCGGGTTTGGTGGCTTCCACTATTTTCCAGGCTATCGGGATTCCGCAACCTCGGTAAACAACACTAATCGCCAACACGGTGAATCTATCACTCAATGTGGAAGCATCTGCTGCCAATGCTAGACGCTTTTCTGATTCTGGCCACAGGCTCAGAATCCATGACAATAAAGGACTAAAACAAGATGTGACATCAAGTGTTGCCCGCCCATCTTTTGTTTTGGTTTTATCTTCTGCGTCTCTTAACCATTCCCGTAACTGCTGAGGTACTGTATTTTCCTTTTTTCCCAATAGCTCTGCTAAAAACACCGAAACTGTTGTTAGTCCGCTTGATTGGGTCATGACTATCCCAAAACTCCACATTGCTAGTACCACTGCTTGTGATTTGGATAGATGCGGCATTTTTTCTATCACTGTTCTAGTCCATTTTCTTAATTCCTCATTCTTGCCTACCTGCATTCTCCCTCCAACACCCTGAAATTTTTGACCGCATCTACCTTAGTTATTTTTGCGGTTTGACCTCAGTTCTGTATTTTACTGGCTCAACTGCCTCTTTCTTAAACCCCTACCCTTGAAAGTCTACCTCCCCTGCCTCCCCTACCCCTCTGCAATCCATACACTGCCTACTTTTAGGCTTAACGAGCGTGCCATTCGGTTTTATCATATGGTCATCAGCACCTAACTCTAGCCCAGTGATTCGGTCTGCAATATCTCCCAAGGCTGTCAGCATAATAATTGGCACATCTGAACTATGAGCGCAATTCTTGACATACACCGTAGCCATCCAGCTTCGGCATCATCATATCCAAAACCACTAAATCAGGAGCAGCTACATGAAAAGCTGACAAAGCTTCTTTACCATCACCAGCTGTAACCACATTGTAGCCAATCATGGAAAGCCGCGTCTCTAAAATCCGGCGAATGCTAGCTTCATCGTCTACTACCAGAATCCTTCCTTTATCGCTTTCCACGTTTGTGCATTGTTAATTAATGTATTTTTAACCAAAAAAACTGAATATTTTTGCCAAACTGGCATAGCTTTACCCCATATAACTGAATTAATAAATAAAAGATAAATATCTTGAAATAACCTCACCAGCGCCATCGCTTGCTTGACTCTGATGGGTTCAAATTAATTAGGGCGAAATAAATGGATGAAGCTAATCTTGAAGACAAATACAATTTTCTTTACCCTCGTAGTCGCTACTACGGTCAGATGAAGCCAGAGAATTTAGTATTCAATGCTAATTTACAAGAATTTGCTCAAAAGGTCAGTTACATTTCTGCGCTGCAAACCAGTGGTAAGCTTGACCCGTCTGAGTCTTACAACCAAATAAAGGCACTTTGGAAACAGTTAAAGCACAGTAAGAAAGAATTGGCAATTACTAAATCCCCACCATCAGCTTGAACTTACTTTAATTCTGGCATTAGCAAGAGAAACTTATGCTCCCGCTAGGAAGACTGCAACATTTTCTCTGATGTATAACGGCGTATCTGTGCGGTGCAATCCTCTCTCGAAAGATACCCTCAACACAACAGCGAAAAGCGCGATGGTCGTTCGCCTCCGGTCTCGTAGAGAAGACCCCCATAATTGCGATAGCGCTTTTCGCCCGCCGTAGGCGATAAGCGCTCGCGAAGCGTCTCGAAGAGAAGCTTAAGCCTTTGGCTATCGCTTGCAAAGCGATGTATACGATAAGCCGTAGCATCTACGCCCTTTAAACCCCTATCCCAAAGTCCTATGATCTCAGAGTTATTATCATTAGAGTTAACTTATTGAGAAATAAGTATAGTGTAAAACCCTTACTATTATGTAGGCGTAGATAATTTCACCTCTAAACACGAGCCTGATTTTTAAGCTATACGGTGCGCGTTTCTCCTCTGTCAGCACACTATATTGACCCCAACTTAGCTACATTTACCCAATGTCGGCATACTCCCAAAAAACGACACTTAGAAATGCGCTCGCTCCTAGCTTGGAATTAAATAATTATTCCTTTTCCTCATATATAGCCAGAATTACACGTTTTGGCTCAATATAAGAAATAGTTGGGTTGCTTGAGTGCAACACTGCACTTTTCCTATACTTCTTCCCTACTTATCGAAGTTGATTTTTCCCGTGCACATCATTCTTAGCGCCATTCGGCCCAGAAATATATTCTTCGCTCAACGTTGCACAAGCATTTGCCAAAGTTTTACAAAAACGAGTCAAGGTAGTGGAAACTCCGCCTGACCAGTGGATAAAGACAATGCGAAATATGGGATTTTCAAACTCAGCAGCAGCATCCTTCTCCAACATGACAAGAACTTGAAACCCGGATTATGTTTGAAGAATTTGTCAGGATTGCTCTGATTGAATTTGTTGAAAATGGTTTCTAGCTAGGAGTTGCTACAAGTGTTTGAGAAATCCACGTAGCATGAAACCCGTAAGGAACGCGCCCAGGTATAATTACTCGCGCTACAGGTTCAGATGTAAAGTTTTGAGCATCAACAACCCGTAACTCAGACTGCTTGGCTACTGCATCCCAGACTATCGTCAGCAACCAACCATCGTCTTCAATGCTAGCGCCAGGACGAGGTACAAACGCACTATCACCGCCAAAACGCCCACGTCCAAACTCATGCACTTGGGAGCTACCAGTTTCTAAGTCATACTTAATCAGACCATCAAACACGGGTTTTGGCTTCATATACGTTGCTACCCGCGAAGTATATATGTAACGATTTTTACGACCAAGAAATTGATTATTAATTTGAGGGAATTCAGAGGGAACATCATCTAAAACTTCTTGTTTGACTGTACCAGTCGTTAAATTAATTCGCCAGCAAAATAGCTTGAGAGTTTCTAAATCAAAGTTGAAAATTTCGCCACTCTCATTATAAAAAGGAATTAACAGATTGCAGAAGTCCATTCGGCAGGCTACAAGTACTATTTCATTACCAATTTCATAAGCATTGGCAGTGTGAAAAACCATGCAACTTGGAACCTCAAACCAGCGGATTGTTCTGTTATCTCCGTGGCGAGGTAAAACACCAATATGGCTTTTACGTTCTGGTTCAAATTTAATTGGAAGCTGACCCGTTATTGATTGCATTGGTTTAAATAACATCGGCATATCCAAAAAAATTGTGTAGTTTTCGGTGATAGCAAAATCATGCATCATTACCGGAACTGGCAGATCAATGGGTACAGTTCGCTTTAGCTCCCCTTCTTTTGAAACAATGCTGTATTCCAAATAAGGGGGAGCAATCGGAGCAAAACCATAAAACATCATTTCACCCGTTACCGGATCTACTTTTGGATGTGCGGTGAACGTAGAAGCGAGTTTGTTGTCAAAGGTCTGTATCCCAACTGTCTCTAAATTTGGAAGCTGGATAATGTGGGGTGCGCCTGCTTCCCACAGAGCTAGTAGTTTACCGCCATGCCATACAAAGGATGTATTCGCGGGATTTTTCATCATCAATCCGTGTGGAGCATCAAACCGGGGAAGATTCAGTAACCCTGGCCAAACAGCCTGACCTAGACTTTGTTCCAACTCAAACCCTTGTGTGCGGACATAACGATTACGATAGCTGGCACGACCATCGCTGATGCTTACTGCATGGAGCATCCCGTCCCCGTCAAACCAATGGTACAGTCCAGGGGGCTGAAATTGAGGGTTAGGGCCATTACGCAGAAATGTTCCTTCTAGTTGTTGAGGTAGTTTGCCGATAACTGTTAATTCCTGGGCAGATATTTCTTGGCTTACTGGCGCAAAATTGTCAGTTAAATATAGTTTTGACAACTCGTTATTAATTGCTTTGATATTTGCACTAACACTAAATCGGCTCAATACTTGGTAGGGAACGCGAGCATAATAGCCAGTCCCTAAAGCTGTTTGACTGACCATTGACGAACGCTCCATCTGAACTACGCCCGCCAGGAATTTGCTATCGAGTATCATACTCATGAATCGGCGCTGTAAAGTCAGTTGGCGACTGGAGTTGTTTCCTGCGTCTGTGGCTGTAAGCTCTCTTAAAAGTTCCTTTTCCTGGCTATCTAACTCACTATCACTATACATCAGTGAGTTAATAGCTTCATACAACTCCTGAAAATCTTTGTCTTCGGTATTTAAATAAGTTTGTAACCAGCCATAACATTCTTCCAGTGGTACTGGCTTATCTGACAACAATAAGCATTTAATCTCTGGATCATTAGCCAGCCCTTTCTCATTTGCCATCCCTTGCAAAAATTCTTGTTCTCCTGGTTCAAGTTCCCCATCAATCCAAGCAATACCGATGAGAAGCTGTAATAACTGCTTATTATCTTTTGCAGCTTTTTCTTTACTTCCAAGTAAGGTAGCTTTGGGAATTGCTATATCAAAATGCTCATAATTTTTTGCATTACTACGAATAGTCTTCTCACTGCTGTACAAGATTTCACTCTTGTCAGGCGTTTTGACTACGATATATAAATCGGGATTGCTTTCGAATATCGCAAATTTGTCTTTAAAATCTGATTGGGAGTATGTAATTTCAAAAGTCCCATCACTATTAGTCTTTGCTTGTCCTAACTTATCGCCCTTAACAACATCTTTGTCAAAGGCTTCGATAATTAAGTTAGAAATACCATGATCACTTTCGGCTTCGTAAACTCTTCCCTTAACCTGAAAAAACTTGAGATTATTCATGATGATTTGAAGTTTGAGAAAAAATTTTTAATTGTCAGTTATTAAAGAGGCAACAGGCAAGGGAGTGTTTTATACCAATTCGCAATTCGCTTTTAGCTTCTCTGCGAGACGCTAAAAGCGAATGCCCTGCTGCGAAGACAGCAATTAAGAAACTTAGATACAGCAAGGCAATCCTTGCTCACATCTATTGCCGGATTTTAGGACATTGGTAGTAAATGAGGATTTAGACCCCACCTAAAACCAAAACTAGAGATTTTCTTTATGCAGGATTCCAAGTGCCGTGGAAACCATGAGGAATGACGCTCGGTAATCCCAGTCTGCAAACGGGTTCTTTGTCTAAGTGATCGTTATCAAATACCCAAACTTCACTACTACAAGAATTACCATCGTATATCACACTTAAAACCCAAGTTTGCTTAGGGTTTTGGGCATCTTGCACAGGTAGCGGTTCTGAATTATAGAGATTTTCTTGCAAGTTTGCTTCCACAAGGGTTTCGGTTTGGTGATCGAAGCGGGCGATCGCGTTTAATAGTTCTTTGCCGAGTTCTGCTCCTTTGCGGAATGAGGAAAAATATGTATATCGAGAGGCTTGCCCCACATTTTGCTGTGGTACAGTTGGTAGCTCACAATGTCGGTCTACAACTCGCTCAATGGTCGTAACTTTGCCACTTTGGGGCTGAAGATGGATGCGTGATAGTGAACTTTTAGCAGGGGTGTGAGTTTTACCTTCTGGTACTTCCTTAAAATATTGGTTTACTTGAAAGTCTTCGTAGCGAGCAATATCTACAATCAGTAAACCACTAGCATCTAGATAACCGTTGACAAAATGCCAATGAAACCAAGGTTCGGCTTCACCACGACTTACTAGAGATAATGTCTGGCGGTCAAAGACTAAGATTTGAGTTCCCAACTGAGCTTTCCACTCTAGTGCATCACAGGGGCTGCTTATTCCTAGTAGTACAGGAAGGACATTCACCCGCACTGGGGGAATGCACAATACAAGATATTGCCCTGCTAAAGCAATATCATGCACTATTGGTATTCCATCAAGAGCGTATGTTGCTTTCTGGATAATTTTGCCAGTGGCATTGCTCTTATAAATATTTAGTTTGGCATTTAATCCTGGAATAATACCAAAGTTAAAAATCTCCCCTGTTTGGTCGTCGCGCTTGTAGTGTGCGGAATAGGCTAATCCATTATTAGTTAACCTTTCTAAATCATCTTCGCCCCAAGTTTCTAAAGTTTGCAAGTCCAAGGCATGGGGTCTACCAGCTTCCCACAGTGCTAAGAGTTTATCTGGAAGTGCGATGACCGATGTATTCGCAGTGTTTTTCACCCCTTTGAGCCATTGATTCCAAAAAGCTCCTGGTGCAGTCATCCCATAGTTCCCGTAGAGTAGTTTAGCTGCTGCGGCTTCTTCTTTGTAGCCATTTGTTTGCACGTAGCGATAAACTGCGGTGGCTCCTGCATCGGTAAAATGGACAGCGAGAATTGCTCCATCCCCATCAAACCAGTGTCCTACCCGCTTGCCGCCACGTTCTAGCCGTGCGGGGCCATTACGGTAGAGTGTGCCACGTAAACCATCGGGGATTTTACCAGAGATAATTGGCAGTTGGGTAAGAGGAAATTCTTTTCCTGGTTCGGCGATCGCACTTGCCCAAGCTTTTTTGGTTAATTTTTCACTGATTGTAGTCATCTCAAATCTTTGTTCCTATATCCTAATTTTCTGTGTGCTTGTTTGAGCGGGAATTTTGAATCCTATTTAAACCGCTTGATTAGTAACAGCTAAGTCGATTTATTAGGGGTGGCGATACTCCGACCCAGCTACTACGAAGAAAATAGGAAAAATAGGTATTGAGCAATTCGAGTAGTCACTGTAGGTCAA
The DNA here is from genome assembly GCF_038096175.1 of Nostoc sp. UHCC 0302. Lineage (NCBI taxonomy): Bacteria > Bacillati > Cyanobacteriota > Cyanophyceae > Nostocales > Nostocaceae > Nostoc > Nostoc sp. UHCC 0302. The sequence continues at coordinate 3,586,848 of NZ_CP151099.1, read as the reverse complement.
CATTTTTCGTACAACTTTACTATCTCTGATTCGGGTGGGAGTACAAAGTAAGACTTTTATGATAATGAGGGAATTTAATTAAGAAAAGCTATTAAAGTTGATTTCAATAAAAAGCAGTTGAATAAAATTGCCTATAAGCTTGCGAGTATTTTCAGTTATTAATGCCATTATTTCTTTTATTATTTGTCTACGAATATTACTAACAACATAACCAAAATGCAAGGACAGTTAAGACAGTTAAGCATAATTAATTTTTAATTAATTCTTAACGCCATAACAATTCATAGTTAAATGCTTGATACAAACAGTATATGTCTGAATCATTGTGTTGATAGTATGTAATAAAGCAGATTGACTTTGTTAGAGCGCACACAGGCTTTGCTAAAAAGCCATCGCCGTAGGTGAGCGGGTACGCCGTCGCACTACCGCTCCCACTCAACCAACTCCTTATCCACAATTGCAACTTTCCACTGCGGAAACTTCACTCTTCTATTTCTTGATCATGATTACAAGTGCCGGATCATCCCAAGACCTTTCAAGAACTCGAAGGAGAGGATTTTGAAGAGAAGTGCTTGCGACTTTGAATTGATGGATCTGCTGCGGTCACAAATTTAACCTCGCTACAATCACCCCATGCGACCATTAATGAATAAAACACTCAAGCGGAGGATCAGAACGTGAGATTAAGTATTCTTAGGGAAAGACAAGGCAACAGAAAAAAGCTGAAAATTTCCCTACGCTTTGTCCTTATTATTACGTTTTTGCTCCTAACGGTTGGGACTACAGTGCTAACGAGTTATATATCTTTTTATAATTATCAGCGTTCAATAAATAGCTTGGTATATCAGATGATGACCGAGATAAGCGTTCGCGTCCATCTGTATCTTAGTAATTACTTAAAGACTCTAGACTTAATTAATCGCCTCAATGCTAGAGCTAGCGAGCTAGGACAGTTAGACATCAACAATCCTAAAAATTTAGAACGCTATTTTTTAGGTCAAATTCAAGAATTTGATTCAGTGAGAATTCATTTTATTAATCCCAAAGGGGGACTCGTTGGAGCCGGAAACGATGAGCGGGGTCTTACCGTTTCGTTGACCAAGAATTTTGTCAAAGGGACGCTTTATGTATATAGCGTAGATAGTCAGGGTCAGCGTCAAAAATTATTAGTGAATCAGCAAAACTATGATGCAACTCAAAGACCATTCTATCAAAAGGCGCTGTTTGTAAGCAAACCAACTTGGACACCGATTTATTTGTATGTACCAACTTCGAGAGGTTTAGGAATAGCAGCCAGTTACCCGGTTTATAATCAAAGACAACAACTTCAGGGTGTTTTTACTAGTGACCTAACCCTTATCGCCGTTAGCGATTTTCTCAAAAAATTGCGATTCGGTACAAAAGGACAGGTATTTATTATTGAGTATTCGGGACTGATAGTTGCTTCTTCAACTGAACAACCTTTACTTACAGTTACTGATGGGACACAAAACAAACGGCTCAAGATGACAGAAAGTAACGAACCCCTGATTCGTCTGGCAGGTCAACATCTTCTCTGGCACTTTGGTAAGTTAACTCAAATTAAGACTACACAGCAACTCACCTTTGAGATAGAAGGCAAAAAGCAACTCTTACTCGTTACCCCTTACAGCGATAAATTGGGTCTTAACTGGTTGATTGTGACACTCACACCAGAATCCGACTTTATAGCAGAAATTAATGCCAATACAAGTGTAACTATACTTTTTATTGCTAGCGTTTTAGGTGGAGCGATTACTTTAGGATTGTTGCTAACTCAGTTAATTGTCAAACCTGTGCAGCAATTGAGTCAAGCCAGTTTGACCCTGGCAAATGGAGAATGGAATCAGGCAATTGAACAAGACAGCCCGATTGTAGAACTACAAGTCCTCAGTAAATCATTCAACCGGATGTCCGAGCAACTTAAGCAGTCATTTGAGCGCGTTAGAATTGCTCTACAAGAGTCAGAAGAACGTTTTACTAAAGTATTTCGTACCTGTCCTGAAGCAATTGTGATTGTTACCCAAGATGGACGATGTGTGGACGTGAATGATGCCTTTACAGATTTATATGGTTACATTAGGGAAGAAATCGTTGGTGGCACATTTACAAAGATTAAATATTGGGTAAATTTGGAAGACCAAAGACGATGCTTGGATGATTTGCAACTAGGTAAATCAGTTCGCAACAGGGAATTTGCCGTTCGTCATCAAACAGGTAGGATAATCACCGTCCTGTTTTCAGCCGATATTATTGAGCTTCAGGGACAACCTCATATCATTGCAGTTACTCAAGATATCAGTGAGCGCAAACTTGTAGAACTAGAATTACGACAGCAAAAAGACCTGCGCGAGAGCATTTATAACGAATCTGCCGATGCCTTATTCTTGGTAGATCCTGAAACATTGCTGATCTCTGACTGCAACCATCGAGCAGTAGAACTGTTTGAAGCAGACACTAAAGCTGAACTGATTGATATTCAAGGTCACACGCTTCAAGTTCGGTCGTTTAGCTTGGAGGAACTAAGCGAAATCACTGCTCAAATACAGCAAAAAGGCTTCTGGAGTCGGGAAATAGAATACGTTACGCGAAAAGGAAATCTCTTTTGGGGCAACCTAGCTGCTAAACGCGTTGCGATTGTTAATCAACCTTTCGATTTAGTGCGGGTATCTGATATTACTGAGCGCAAGCAAGCAGAAGAAGCCTTACGCCAGAGAGAAGCTCAATTTCAACAGTTAGCAGCAGCTTCCCCAGGAGTAATTTACACTGTTATCGAACATCCAAATGGCGCTAGTCGATACGAGTATGTCAGTCCTGCCTTTGAAGATTTTCATGAAGTCTCGATAGCACAAGCCCTTGAAAATTCTGCCATTACTTTTAACCAAATTCACCCAGATGATCAAGCCCTCTATGAGCAAAGTTACAGGCAAAGTCTTGAGCATATGCAGCCATTTAAGTATGAATGGCGGATTATCACCCCGTCGGGAAAAACCAAGTGGCTTCAGGCTAGCTCTCGACCTGAACGCCGCCAAAACGGTGAAATTGCCTGGTATGGTGTCTGCTTAGATATTACTGAGCGCAAATACATAGAAGAAGCTCTGCGGCAAAGCGAAGCTCGCTTCCAAAAAATCGCAGCAGCTTCACCTGCACAAATTTACATCCTGGCTTATTACCCAGATACAGGTGAAATGCAATATGAATATATCAGTTCAGGAGTTCGAGAGATTCAAGAATTAGAACCGGAACAAGTCTCAACGGATGCCCTACTCACTTATAACCAAGTGCATCCTGATGACCGCGCTCTTTACAATCAAATAACTACCCAAAGTCTCAGAACGCTAGAACCTTTTGCTCACGAATGGCGGATTATCACTCCCTCTGGCAAGATGAAATGGGTACGCGCTAATTCCCGCCCAGAACGTCGTCAGAATGATGAGATTGCTTGGTATGGAGTGCTACTAGATATTACTGATCTCAAACAAGCCGAGGTCGCCCTACGCGAGAGTGAAGAGCGGTTTCGTCATGCGTTTCATGATGCCCCCATTGGCATGGCGCTACTGGGATTAGACAATCGCTGGCTGCAAATCAATCCGGTGCTAGGTGAAATGCTTGCCTACTCTGAATCTAAATTACTAACCCTAAGCGCATCACAGCTAGTTCACCCAGAAGATGTTAATCAACTTCACCACTGCATCGAGCAAGTTTTCACCAATGAGAATCGTAATGCTCAAATTGAGTTACGTTACTTGTGCAACGGAGGACGCATTGCTTGGGGACTAACGAGCCTATCGCTGGTACGAGATTTCCACAATCAGCCTTTGTACTACGTCGTCCAGATCCAAGACATCACCGAACAGCACGCTATTGAGCAACTGAAAAATGAATTCGTTTCCATCGTCAGCCATGAACTTCGCACCCCGCTGACAGCTATCCGAGGATTTTTAGGACTGCTTAATACAGGTATCTACGACAACAAACCCGAAAAAGCCAAACGGATGCTCCAGCAAGCTTTAACAAATAGCGATCGCCTTGTGCGTCTGGTTAATGACATCTTGGACTTAGAACGCTTGTCTTCGGGACGAGTACAGCTTGTTAGGGAAATCTGCAATGCAGAAGATTTAATGCAACGAGCGGTTGAAGGGGTACAGTCAATCGCTCTTGGAGCCGCGATTACACTCTCGATGACTCCCACTAACGCTTGCGTATGGGCTTCTAGCGACTTAATCATCCAAACCCTGACCAACTTGTTAAGCAATGCTATCAAGTTCTCTCCTCCTCACTCAGTTATTACTTTATCTGCTAAGCTTCAGTCCGACTCAGTTCTGTTTCAAGTCAAAGACCAAGGTAGAGGTATTCCCGCCGACAAACTAGAAACAATATTTGAACGTTTTCAACAGGTTGACATCTCTGATGCTCGCGCTAAAGGAGGAACAGGCCTTGGCTTGGCGATTTGTCGACGTATCATCCAACAGCATGATGGTAGTATTTGGGCAGAGAGTAGACTTGGTGAAGGCAGCACGTTTTATTTTTCGTTGCAAATCCCACCAGGTGAATCTTCAGAAAATCCAACTTTTTGAAAGCTTGTTATCAACAAGCTGTCAATTACTTTATGGGCAGTTAAGCAGCATTTAATAGATGCTTGAAAATTGGTTTTTAGACTCTTGATTCTTTTAAGCTTTCCTAGACGCACCTTTTACTTAAGAAAAAAAGCATGAAACAGCAAATAAAAGTGCAATCGCTTGATAGGCATTGCCATGTTGGGCAATCGCGTTACTCATTCCAATTTACCAACTCGCTATCCACGCAAACAATCCCCCACTGCGGAAACTTTAACAGCACGCTTGCAATCGCTCTAGCCAAAAACCTCATTTACTCAGGTATGTGGTTGCCAGAATCGCAACTCTTCCCTGGAATAGCTTTCAGTCTTTTTCAACTCATTGCGCTAATGCTGCCAGGCTACAACTACTTTGTCCCCTATCTCCTCCACAACTTCGCCCCTCTCCAAATACAGAGTACGGTACGGGTCAGCGTGGGCGACACTCCAAAACTCTTGCCATGTACACTCAGGCTTTGACAACACTCGCCTAATATCACTAACCGCCTGGGCGTAGATTTCTAATTGCTCCGCTCGATAAAGGATTCCTGAATAAACGCAATCACCGCTTACCAATCCTTCCAGCTTCACAAGGTCGATGAGCAAGCGATCGCCCAAGCTGAACTAGAGACATACCTCGAAGCACAAGCGCAAGCTGTAGCGTCAGAAGAATTTACAGTTGTTGAAATCAGCTTTTACGATCACGAAATCTACGCCGCTTCAAAGCTGATTGCAACTATCACTTACGACGACAATCACTTAACTCAACGTTGCGTGGTGATGGTCAATGGCAAAGAAGTATTCCGCCGTGGCTGGTGGCAAAAGTGTTACAGCGATATCTGCTGGCACTACAAGCGGGGAACTTTACTAACTCTGTTGTCTGACACCGCTCAATCACCAGTTACTGTTGAAGAACTTCGCATCTTTTCGGGATGTTACCGCAACTGTAGAAAGCGATTTGGTTTGCGTTTGAATCTCATCGCTGCCTTGCTTAACTATGAACTGGCACATCCCTCTTGATTCATGCAAGATGTCTACTATTGGGTCATTGATGCCTATCGATGGATTTTAAGTGTTGTTACCCGCCACGAAGAACAGAAGGGTTTTGTCGTATTACCTAAACGCTGGCTTGTTGAGAGGACTGTTGGTTGGTTTAACTGGTGTCGGCGATTAAGTAAGGATTATGAAATCTTACCAGAAACAACAGAAACTTTTGTTGACATTGCGATGATTCGTCTGATGCTCAAACAACTTGCGTGATTAAAATCACCCATTAAAAACTTTTCAGACATCCTCTCAGAAGTAAATCGGCTTTATATCTCAGGGCAAACGCATCTAAAGTATAAGAATCCTTTAATAGCAAGGGTTTCGGCGTTTTTTAATTTAGCCTATTTTTTCATCAAGATCCATGCCCAGCAAAGGTTTCAGAAATACCGTGCGTTCGCCCTGCTTTATATCTAGCTTTTTAACTCAGATACTGTACTTCATTTACTTGCTAACTGCTTCAGATTTTGAAGCAGGAGCGGGGAGTGGGATTCCCGCTCAGAGACGCGACTTAAACAAAACTCAGCCCAAATGTAATACCAATTCAATTAATGATTGCAACAGATCCTTGGATGAAGACGCGATGAATCGCGTTTCTACAGATGGTCTATTTGTCACATTCTTTTTTCACATTGGTATAATCTAAACTAGCGATGTTCGCAGTAAATACGTCACTATGAACAGTTACTAATCTAAATTCGACTATTATTCCTAGTACTTAAAACATTTGGGTATCGCATTCCTGTATAAACCCTTCTGCACAACCACTCCAGGATTAACTTTATAGTCAACGCTGCTCGTCAAAATAGATAATTACTAAAACCAGCGTTTTATAACTGCCAAAAACGACTTAATAATTGCCTATACCAGGAGCAAGATGGTTCCAGTGCAATATTTTGAGAAAGAAGCTCAATTGCATCGTTACAATCTTGCACACTTGTATCAAGTTCTTTTACCTGATACAGTTGGCGGGCATTGCAATAGGCATCCATCGCCTCCGATTTACGATTCATTCTTTCTAACGTCAGTCCCAAATTAAAATAGGCATTTGCTTGTCCTTCACAATCACCGATTTTGCTTCTAATCAGCAATGAATGCTGATGAAACTCAACCGCTTGTTGATACTGTCCCAGGGCGCTGTAAGCATTGCCCAACCCACTCAAAGCTAAACCTTCACCATTTTGGTCATCAATTAATCTTGTAATGTCTAACCACTGCTGGTAGAACTCAATTGCCAATTGATACTGCCCTAATAATTCGTAAGTACTAGCCAAACTTCCTAAGCAAATACTTTCTCCAGTGCGATCGCTTATCTTCCTCGTTATACTTAACCACTGCTGGTAGAACTCAATTGCTAATTGGTACTGTCCCAATAATTCGTAAGTACTACCCAAACTTCCCAAGGCAATACCTTCCCCAGTCGTGTCACCTATCTTTCTGGTTGTACTTAACCACTGCTCATAGAACCATAAAGCTCGTTGGTACTTGCCTAAAGACTGATAAGCATTCCCTAGCCCTGATAAGGATTTAGCTTCTCCTAAGCGATCGCCTATTTCTCTGGACTTATCTAACCACTGCTGATAAAATTCAATTGCTAACTCTGGCTCTCCTAAAAACAGATAAGCATTACCCAAACTAATTAAAGAAATGACTTCTTCATTGCGGTCACCTATCTCTCTAGCTTTCTCCAAGCACCGTTTATAGAACTCAATGCACTCAGGGTTATTTAGGCTACCGGCACTAACTACTTGTGTCATTCTTTATAGAAAACGAAATTTTTGGTTGATAAGCTGTTGATTATACAATTTTACGAACATAAATCTTTGCTGTCAGGACTTCAGCACGCGCAAAATGCAACTTCTAAATGCAATAGCTTAATACAGATCAATATAGTCCACACCCAACCTTTGTAACAAGGCATCACACGATACATACAACAGTTTGTAAGTAAATTGAAGTACAGTATCTGAGTTAAAAAGCTAGATATAAAGCCGGATTTCCTCTGACGCCAAGCTGCGAGTGTCTCCGGCTCCGCTCCTGTATTCTGCTGTATTTGCCCATAAACAAACAATTGCGCCGGAATTTATATTCAATTAGGTTTAAATAATAATGGTAGCTCTGAACGATGATTATCACAATAAGCGACCACTGTTTTACCAACCAGATAACCCATACTTAGTAATAAAGCTAACAGAACAAAAGTCAGGAATGTTATTTGACGCTCACTAAATAACTTCCATTTAGACTCTGTTTTTAGCAGTGCTTGCACGTGTGTGATAGCCAAAGTTAGAGACTTGCGATCAATTTGTTTCCAAATTATCAAAGCTCCACTTTCTTGAGAATTTAAAAATGCATACAAGTAACCAGGCGTGGACTGATCTGGCCCAACAATGAAAGAATATCCATTAATCAGTTTAATTAATAAATTCTTTTGGCTCCCTAGTTGACGTACGCTAGGTTTCATATTGTTTGACTCAAGTATGTCAATAGCTTCTGACTCAGACAGCACTTTACACCCTTGCACTACTTGGATAAACACCTTTAAAATGTCATATTGATAGTTGTTAGTCTCAACTAGATTTGAGGTTGGAGTTACATTCCAAATAGTTTGAATAATCTGCTCATCACTTTTGCCATCTTTGGAGAGTAATTTGACTAACTTCCAATCTTCATCAACTGCTTTTTTGACAATCTCACTATTGAGTAACTCTTTCAGCCAACTCCAATTATTGCTACCAGAAAATAATCGTTCTACTCTTGGAGCAATCAGTGCAAAGGCTTCAAGAGAATAGACATTAGCATTAAATTTATTCTTCTGTGGTTGTTTTCCAGGATTGATACTAAAAGTACTAAGCATTAAAGATTTAACTTTAAATATAACAAGAGTCATTATCCAAGGAACAGTCAACCCATAACCTTTATTTAACCACTCACCGATTGTGAGTTTTTCTTTTTTACCAAATAATTTTGCTACCCTTTGAGGATACTCCTCCCAAAATGGTAACAACCCAGCTGTATTGCCTAAGTGAGCTAAGTGATTGAGTACAAAAGGGCAAATTGAAAAACTCAACCAATCACCAAAGGTTTGATAGGCTTCAAGGTTTGAAAGGTCGTGGCAAAAAGAATAAAAATCATGAAGTTGTACTATATCAGCAAGATGTAAATCTCCATGTATCTCTGCATTAATATTAGCGCTCTCGATTTTTTCTTCGGTTACAGCTAAAACATTGTCAGCATCTTGAGGCTTTAGCTGATTGTTAGACTCTTTTACGAGTGTGATACTGGTGAGCAAGACTGATACAATATCTTCTAAAACGACTCTGCCGTTCGCTCCTTGTTGTTTGGAATAAACACGCACTTCCTGTCTGAGGCGGGTAAATACATTATCGTAATAATATTTAGTCAAAAGCAAACTCACAAAGGCATCTCCGTTAATTGTCTCAAAGCAAGCCAATCGGATTGAACATTGAAGTATGTGGTTATTTTGGATTATTGAATAAGAATAAATACATTCTGACGAATGTATTCAGCATGTGATTTAAACCATTTATTCATAGGCTTTTCGCTCAGAATTCATAATTAATTCTGAGGTTTGACGCAAACATTACTGTTTTATAAAACTTGAACAAAAAACATTTAATTTCAGTATAAAATTATATTGGTATTTTTTTGTCTAAGACTGTGACAGTTTTATGAATGCACATTAAAAATCATCAAACTCACTAGTGAGCGTGACTAAAATACAATCCATAATTAATGTTGAGAATGCCCTAAACGTGAGATGTATTGCCTTTGGAGAATTCCACTAAAACCTAAATCACCGCCTCATTTCCGGTGACCTAAACCTTCGTCATCAGAGCTATCAACAAACTTTTCAGTCCTAATCGATGACGCATTAGCCACGTGGTAGAATGATTACTTTAGTCAAAGCAGAGTGTTAACGCGACAGCGTAACGCACCTATTATCTCTTAGGTGGTGCGTTAGGCTTAACACCCTTCTGCTATCGGAGACACTATGCGAACGCGTAAGGCTCTCTGCAAAATGCTACGCGAACGTAAGCTCGCTAACACCAATCGCCTCAAGTCGGGAAACCCTTCCACGGCGATGCTTCACCATAAACCACCCTACTGGCGTGACCGGGCTAATTTAGTGCATAAACATCAAGACAATTTTCTTTTCTCTGTCTGTGTCGCGCCAGTTGCTATAACGGGGAGCCACTGCGTTGGACGGGTAACCCGGCTTGAAGCAAGTGGCGTGGGAACCCCCGCAACGCACTGGCTTCTCTGCGCCTCTGCGGTTTATTAATCTACTATTTTAATTCGGTCACGCCACTATACTCATTGGTGGTATATTTTTTTAATTGGCAGTCCCTAAGAAAAAAGATAGCTGGGTTTTTTAAAATTAATATAATAAGGTTAAAATTAGGAAACATTTTTGATGTATTAAATACTAATAAAATTCCAAAGGCTCCTATTCCCCTTGCACTCCTAGCTCATCTATTTAAGGAAGTGATAGCAGCTAGTTATGTAGTTTAAAAAGTAAACTGCTCCGCTTTGTCTTTCTAACTGCGGTACAGACATCACAATCGTGGACTTATAACTGTTATGATTACTGGATTTGGAATACTATAATAGCAACCAAGACAGCAAGACCTAGCGCTCTGCGAAAATAGTTAACACCTTGAAATAATTCCAGCCACGCCCAAGTAAACAAGGAGCCATTCGCGACTACATCTAACACTGTATTAATTTTGCCACTTGTAAAGATTAGAGCAAGTATACTCACTACTATCCAAACAATAAGCGGTAGGTTTGGCATCTGAGCTAAAACAATTTTGCCATCGCTGTCACGGAAGGTTTTATCAACTAATGTATTTTCCATTATTTTCAGTTCCCACTTAGGTAAAAATTATTAACTTACAAAAACTACCGATTGAGTCTACTCAGAATATGACGACATTTAATCGCAAATTCATTAATTATATTAAAACATTCAAAAAACTCTCTTAGTAAGCGTCTAATTGCAGAGATTAGAGCGATAAACCGTATTCATATATGACTATATTGAAAGGTATAGTCACACGAAATTCACCAATTATCTGTCGGGAGTATGAATACAATTTGGATTGGTTGTGGCCATATTTGCTCAACGGGTAGTAGCTTTTATAGTTGTGGTTTCTACTAAACTTATAAACTCCACGGACTGAGTAGTCACATAGTTCAAACATTGCAAACAGGCATTACCTTTAATATTCTACATTTTATGAAGTGTCCCATTCGGGGTAGATATAGCATGGCTGACACCAGAGTTTGGGAAAGTCTAGATAAAAGTAGACAACCTTGTAAAAAATTTATTCGCTACGTTAGCCACTAGGATGAAATTAGGTATGTAAAAACGATCGCGATGACACTACAAGACGCACGACAATACGCCCCAGCAACTGAGCGCAACCGCGAACCAATTCTAGAAGTACTTTCACAGGTATTGCCTGAGAGCGGCACTATCTTAGAAATCGCCAGTGGTACTGGTGAACACGCTGTCTTTTTTTCGTCCAGACTCAGAGATTGTATGTGGTTACCAACAGATACAAATCCCCAATTACGAGCCAGCATTATTGCATGGACTGAACACTTTGAATGTAAGAACGTTTATCCACCGCTTGAGCTTGATGTAAGAGAACCAGTTTGGCCAGTGGAGAATAGCGCATTAATTGATTGGCTTAATGCCTCCTCAATTACCGCCATTGTCAACATTAATATGATTCACATTTCACCTTGGTCAGCCTGTCTGGGGCTAATGACAGGGGCAAGCCGTATCCTCCAAGCAGGAGGTATCCTCTATTTATATGGGCCCTTCAAACAAGGTGGAGAACATACATCACCGAGTAATGCAGCTTTTGACAAATCTTTACGCGCCCAAAACCCAGAGTGGGGTGTACGTGACTTGGATGATGTTGTAGCAGTAGCTAGCGCACACAATCTCACTTTGAAGCAGATTTACAAAATGCCAGCTAACAATCTTTCAGTAGTGTTTCAACGTTCTGCCAATTTGGAATAATTCCTAGAAATATCAATGAGGAGACTTGAAGCGTTACAAATTACTGTATGAATCCCCATAAGTGAATCAGGGTAGTTCTGGAAAAGAAATGCGGTGAAAACTCCCATTAGGAATTCTCAAAATCCTGTCACAAAAGATAGAAAGTCTTGGCAGAAGAAGATGTAATGACGAAATTTCCGTAATGTTGGGTTGTAGGTGGACAGTTAGGTGAGTTAGAGGGGTAGTGATTGCAGTGTCTGTAATTAATTTTATTACTTAAGATGGTTTTAGGTTAAATAAAGCTGTATTTAAGATTACAGGCAATAAATAACTAGATATATGGGGAATTAATTTTTCCTCTGCTACTAAGGAGTAATAATGGTTTTAAGTCAATATCAACGTGCTGTAGGTGTATTTACTCATCGTCGAGATGCAGAACAGGCATTACATGAATTGAGAGATTCTGGCTTGGCAATGGAGAAAGTATCTGTAGTTGTACAAAATACAGACCGCAATTATGAGATTAGTAATGATGAAATAGGTGATAAATCTGATGAAGGTGCAACAGTCGGAGGACTTTCAGGGGGTGCTGTAGGTGGGTTGACTGGTTTATTAGTAGGTCTTGGTACTTTAGCAATCCCTGGAGTTGGGCCAATAATGCTGGCTGGCGCAGCGGCAACTGCTTTGGTTACAACCCTTGTAGGAGCAAGTATTGGTGCTGCTACTGGCACTTTTGCTGGTGCATTAGTTGGTTGGGGGATGTCAGAAGAGCAAGCTAGAGCATATAACGAGCGAGTAGAGGATGGACACTATTTAATAATCGTGGATTGTACATCTCTAGAAATTGCTCAAGTAGAAGCAATTCTACAGCGTTGGGGTATTGAAGAGTTTGGCATTTATGAGCATCTCAACAGTGACCATGAAACTACAAATTATTTGACCACGACGACTTCTGCTACTGCCATTCCTAATAAAAGTGGAATTCTGACAAAGTATGCCATTAGTTACTTTAATCACATAGATAATGCTGAAGCAGCAATTAACGAGATGTGTGCCGCAGGTTTCTCAGTAAACCAGATTTCCTTAATTTGCCAAGACTTTTCTCAATTGGTTGGATCAACAGACGTTAATTTAAGCGATCGCTTTGATGCTATGAGGTTAGGAATAGCAGATGAGTGGGCCCGCTTTTACAATGAGCAAATTGAGCAAGGCAATTATATAGCTATTGTTAGTGGCACAGACAATGAACTTGATCACGCTAGCTTGATTCTGGGCAAGTATGGTGTTCAAGAGTGCCAAATTTATGATCCAATGTTAATTCGTTCCTGAAAACGAGTACTAGTAAATTTAACAATTTTCTCAGAGCAATTACCCAAATTCTTGGATAGTTGTGGCTAATTAAACACATAAAACAGCGATTTTATATAAATTTTTTAGGTATTAACTAATACTTGGAAACTTTACCTAAACTCTCTCTCTTGGCACTGCCGTAATTTTTGATACAAGATTAAATTTAGATATCCCACCGAATCAACTTATACCGAGGGTAGTTTGTAACCGAAATAGCAAAACTGCTTAAACGTTCTGTTGAAAGCAGCCCACTGTAATTTGGCAAGCACAGAAGATGAAAGTTACTCTTCAAGAAAATCAATCTTTAGTTCTAATTGTTGATAATGAAGCATTTAACCGTCAAGAACTGCGATTTTTGCTAGAACAATCAGGGTATCGGGTAGCTGAAGCAAAAGATGGCACGGAGGCAATAAATGTTTTTCAACAATTGCACCCAGAACTAGTACTTCTTGACACCATCTTGCCAGATATGGATGGGTTTGAGTGTTGCTCCAAGTTACTGAGTATTGACGAAAACAAACACACTCCAGTTTTAATGATTACAGAATTTGAGAATACTGAGTCAATTGAGAATGGATTTAGAGCAGGCGCAACAGATTATATAATCAAACCATTTTACTGGCCAGTTTTAGGTTTTCGGGTCAGACGCTTAATTGAGGAATCGCAGCTACATCAAAAGCTTGTTGCAGCTAATCTAGAATTACAACGATTAGTTACTATCGATTTCTTAACTCAACTAGCTAACCGCCGACGGTTTGAAGAGTATATGGATCATGAGTGGCGGCGCATGGCACGCTTGCAACAGCCAGTGTCTCTCATCCTCCTTGATGTTGATTTCTTCAAATCCTATAACGATACCTATGGTCATCAGTCAGGCGATCGCGCTCTTATAGAAATTGCTAAAGTCATCCAAAATGTTGTTCAACGTCCTGCTGATTTAGTTGCCCGTTATGGTGGGGAAGAATTTGCTGTTATTTTGCCTGAGACAGACGCACTAGGGGCTGCTCACGTTGCACAGAGAATTTGCTCTGCTATTCGGAGACTGGCAATTCCTCATATAAATTCACAAGTTAGTTCTCATGTAACCCTGAGTGCTGGGTTAGCTACACTAATTCCTGAGCCTAGTTCTAACTTTGAAGAAATGATTGCGGCAGCAGACAAAGGATTATATCAGGCAAAGGCAGCAGGACGCGATTGCTTCAAGCCAAATAACTTGCAAAGTATTTGCAATATGAGAGTTTTCCTGAGCCAAATATTAATGTCTCAGGAAGAATCGAGCAGGGTGAGCTAATTACTGACTTATTTCAAACAATAAAAATTAAGAACGGTCAAGAACTGGCAGCACAAGCACATCAGGGAATATGGAAGTACGTTCCTTCTACTGATTCAACAGGGGATGTCACAAGTATTTCCTTAGTAAAAAACTTGCAACATTTGCCTCATCTTATTGTATAGGTCGAGTAACGCAAGCTTCCAAGCTCGGTGATACGGTGCTAGTAAAGCTATCTCCAAGTTGCAAAATCACTTTTCGTAGTACTTATAAGTTAGCCGTAGCAGGAGTATACAAGCTCTCGTTTGAATACCGCGATCGCGCATTACATCGCATTACATATACATATAGTAGCGGCACAAAGAGTAAATATAGCTGTACAGCAGCGTCATGTTCGCTCTACAGCCTTTCTCCCAGCAGGAGAAGATTTTCAACTGCCATAGAACTCATTTTTACTCCACCTTTAGGAGCCATTAAAAAACCCCGTCGTGCCGGAGTAACAGGGGCTTTCTCCTCTAATTTCAACTTAGAATTTAAGAGAATCGTAGCCAGAATTAATTTCATTTCAAATAAAGCGAACACTTGACCTAGACATTGACGAGAACCTGCCCCAAAAGGCCAAAATTCATAAGGTGAGTATTTACGATTCAAAAACCTCTCTGGTTGAAATTTATCCGGTTGGGGATATAAATCTTCTCTACGGTGAGTTAGGTAAATAGAAGGTACTACGAATGTCCCACAAGTAACGTGATATCCCCTTAAATTAACAGGGCGTATAGTGACTCTAGGAAAAGTAGACGGAACTACAGGGTAAATCCGCAAAGTTTCTTGACAAACTGCTGTTAGATAAGGAAGTTGAGTAATTTTGAGAGGGTCAGGAGTATTTAAGCCTTGTAACTCATGCAACAGTTTCTCATAGACTTGTGGTTGTTGATGAATCCAGTACAAAGCCCAAGCCAGGGCAGTAGCAGTAGTATCATGACCAGCATTGAGTAAAGTTAAGAGGTTATCTCTTAATTCGACATCACTCAAGCTTTGTCCATCTTCATATTTTGCTTCTATTAGCATACTCAGAATATCGAAATGCTGCCCTTGCACTTGTTGGCGACGCTCCAAGATTTGAGCCATGAGATTTTCATTAATCTGCTGGCGCTTCCTGAGATATCTTCCCCAAGGACTCCAAGCACCTAAATCCTTTCGTAAAGATGGAAGTAATAAAGCGCTAGCGATGAGTGGTGAACTAGTCAACGATAGCCAAGTTGTCATTAAATTTTTCAGTTGCTCAAATCTGGATTCTTGGTCAATACCGAAGACTATTTTTAAGATAATCGTCATGGTAATATCTTCAGTTAAATGACGAGCAATAAAGGTTTGACCGACTTTAAGGTGTTGTATGGCTTGTTGGGTAATATCACAAATCTGTTGCCCATAATTGAGCATTTGTTCCCCGTGAAAGGGAGGCATGATAAGCCTTCGCAGACGCTGATGGCGTTCTCCATCTTGCACAATTAATGAGTTTTCTCCAACTTGAGGTTTGAAGGGTTCATTAACAGTAGCTGGAGCATCAAGAATTTTATTTGTTGGATTAAATAACTCTTGAAGATCCTGGGGATTACTAACAACTAAAAGTTCTAGTTCCCCAAAGGAATTAGTAAAAAACAGGTCTCCATAATCCTTGGCACAACGCTCTAAAAACTCCAATGGCTTTAAGGTAAATTCTATTTGTTGGATAAATCTAGGAGTTTTAAGCTTCTCAATTTGTTTAATTGTCATAGTTGCTGGCTATCCGATGATTATTTTGTTTCTCTGCTAATTATTCTAATTTGGGTCTGATTTCTGTGTAGCACTATTTTGCTATCCGAGGAGCAATCACCATAGGATTAAGAAGGAAAGCGATCGCTTTCAACAATAATCGCTTGGTTGAAGTGGTCTGCTTTCCCCAGCACTACTACTTATAAGTAGCTTCTGAGAAATTTACATCCTACTAACTATATAGGTAAAGAGCCATATCTTTGAACAAATCCATTAACTAAAAATACTATCGTTGCTGTAATTTTGAGTACTCAGCTTTGCACTGTAGAGATAGCAGTCAAATTTTTTAAAAAATTATAGCTTCTTTATCAAATTCAGATACGACATCTTAGCTGAAAAATTGTGAGACGCAAGTAAAAACTACAGTCTTCTCTATTTTAGACCTTGTGGTATAATGAACGCCAATGGTTACGCTCGCATTCAACAAGTTGTAGTAACCTTTAATTAATCAAAATCTGATGATGTTAAATTCTACAGTATTTATGGGCAGCTTAAGACAGAAAAATAGTCCACCTTAAAACTACATAGAGACTACCCCTCAGACAAACTGTATCAAAAGTCTCATTTTATTGAACAAAATTGTAGTAAAAAAATCAACTCAATTCATAAGTGGGTATCCAGAAGTCTAACATCAATTATTTGTGTTGTAATTACTTGGTTTTGAGCTACCTTTATTCACCGATAAAATCAGGTAATGTTTTCTCGTAACAAGAAAACGAATTACATAGCTGACTCAATAGAGACAGCTTTTAACTGAAAGTAAATGCCAAGACAGTTTGTAGAGTAAACAAACCACATACAGATTACAAACTGAATATATGTAAATTATTGGCATAAACTTTAGCAATCTATTTGTGGATGAAAGAGTAATCAAGGGTTTTAAATCCTTGAGACTATCTAGATTGCATTTGTGAATTGTCATGCTTCTAATCCTCAACTACTCCAACGAGTGTAAGAGTTGGCTAATAGCCTGTATACCTAAATTTCACCCCTAAATCACAGAGGACAACTTGAACACAACAGTTTTGAAGCGAGAATGGTTCTCCAATACTAAAGCAGACATCCTAGCAGGTACTGTAGTAGCCCTAGCACTAATTCCAGAAGCGATCGCATTTTCCATTATTGCAGGTGTCGATCCAAAAGTTGGGCTGTACGCCTCGTTTTGCATAGCAGTGGTGACAGCCTTTGCTGGGGGTCGTCCTGGGCTGATTTCAGCAGCAACAGGAGCGATGGCGCTAGTAATGATTACATTGGTAAAAGAACATGGGTTGCAATATCTGTTTGCAACAACGATTCTGACTGGAGTGATTCAAATTATTTGCGGCTGGCTCAAACTAGGCCGCCAGATGAAGTATGTACCACGAGCCGTAATGATTGGCTTTGTTAATGCTTTAGCAATTTTAATTTTTATGGCTCAACTGCCACAACTTGTTGGGGTGTCTTGGCAAGTTTATATTATGCTTGCTGTGGCTCTTGCCATCATCTACTTGTTACCCAGGTTTACAAAAGTTGTACCTTCGCCCTTAGTTGCGATCGTTGTTTTAACAGCATTTTCCATGATTACAGGGATAAAGGTTCCGACAGTAGGTGACATGGGCGAATTACCTACTACATTCCCGTTGTTTAGCTTACCGACAATTCCATTAAACTATGAGACATTCTCGATTCTTTTTTCCTACGCATTGCCTTTGGCTGTAGTGGGTTTACTAGAGTCATTGTTAACAGCCTCACTACTTGATGAACTAACCGATACCCCCAGTGATAAAAATAGAGAAGCTATAGGTCAAGGTGTTGCGAATATCGTAGCTGGATGCTTTGGCGGGATGGCGGGATGTGCCATGATTGGGCAGTCAGTCATCAACATTAAGTCTGGAGGGCGCAGTCGTCTTTCTACTTTATGTGCTGGAGTGTTCTTGCTGTTCTTCATTTTGGTGTTAGGTAACTGGGTGCGACAAATACCAATGGCATCCTTAGTTGCAGTGATGATTATGGTTTCTATTGGAACTTTTAGTTGGTCATCTATAAAGAACCTAAACCGTATA
Source organism: Nostoc sp. UHCC 0302 (assembly GCF_038096175.1). Taxonomy (NCBI): domain Bacteria; kingdom Bacillati; phylum Cyanobacteriota; class Cyanophyceae; order Nostocales; family Nostocaceae; genus Nostoc; species Nostoc sp. UHCC 0302. Next base: position 3,568,681 of record NZ_CP151099.1, on the reverse strand, counting down.
CCGAGAGGTGAAACTGCTGTCATGATTACGACAGTTTTATTTACGATACTCACACACAATCTAGCAATTGGAGTTGCAGTTGGTGTAGTGTTTAGTTCAGTCTTATTTGCCCGCAGCATTGCTAAGGTTGTATTTATAGATACAGTTATTAGCGTCGATAAAACTTCTCGCATTTACAGCGTTGTAGGTCAACTTTTCTTTGTATCAGTAGAAGAATTTCTCGCTGCTTTTGATTTTAAAGAAGAATTGGAACGTGTGAAAATTGACTTAACCCATGCCCACATTTGGGATCAATCAGCAGTTGCAGCTATAGATAAGGTAGTGATGAAATTTCGTAGGAATGGTGCAGAAGTAGACATTGTAGGACTAAATGAAGCAAGTGCGACATTAATAGAAAAGCTAGCTATTCACGATAAACCAGATGCGCTGGAAAATTTAAACAACCACTAAATTAAGTAGAAAGCAGTCCCGATGAAAAAAGGATGAGAGGGGCAAGGGGGACAAGGAGAATAATTTATAGCTCTTGACTCTTAACTCAGGGCGAACGCACGGTATTTCTGAAACCTTTGCTGGGCATGGATCTTGATGAAAAAATAGGCTAAATTAAAAAACGCCGAAACCCTTGCTATTAAAGGATTCTTATACTTTAGATGCGTTTGCCCTGACTCTTAACTCAGCACAGGCTCAACGCCCCGCTACTGCTAACAGCACTTTCAGATCAGGAGGCAGGAGAGAAAGCTCCCAACAGCAACAGGTTTCGCTGGTTTGCATTTTACATTTTATTATGTGCGTCTACTTATTACAAACACAATTATGAAAAGAATTCTTCTCTGCACTGATGGATCTTCTTTTTCTCAAAGTAGCTATCAGTATGCTGCGTGGTTAGCTCCCCGGATGACTGCTGCAATTGAGGTACTTTACGTCACAGATATCCGCACACAGAAAACGGTTGGAACAGTTGATTGGAGCGGAAGTATTGGCATTGATGCTTCTAAAGAACTATTAAATAAGTTAGTAGATTTGGAGCATGAAAAAGCAAAACTCAACCATCAAAAAGCAAAACTCATCCTCCAAAATGCTGAACATTTTTTTGCAACCAGTGGAGTTAGTGATGTGAAATTTACTCATCACACTGGTTTTTTGGTTGATAGCCTCCACGAATTTGAAGCACAAGCAGATTTAATCATACTTGGGAAACGAGGCGAAAATGCTGAGTTTGCTTCAGGACATCTCGGCGCTAACTTAGAGCGTGTGGTGCGTTCTAGTCATAAACCTTGCCTTGTGACATCACATAACTTTCAGCCAATAGATAAGATACTACTAGCTTATGATGGCGGTAAGAGTTGTCAGAAAGCTTTGCAGTTTTTGGTGGAATCACCTGCTTTTAAAGACATGGAACTTCATTTGCTCACTGTAGCAAAGAAACAGGAAGATGAAGCAGCCATGTCTCACCTGCAAACTGCTGAAATAAAAGCACGTACAGCAGGCTTTGCACCAATTTGTCAGATAATACATGGCGAAGCAGAAAAGGTTATATCTAACTACGTAGAAGCCCAAAACATCAATTTACTGATTATGGGAGCCTACGGACACAGCCGGATTCGGCACTTAGTCATTGGCAGTACTACAGCCCAAATGCTACGCAGCAGCCATATTCCTGTTTTGCTGTTTAGGTAGATTTTTTATCGAACACAATCACAAAAGTTACTACCAATACTTAAGGTGAGAAATTAACGGTAAAATTTATAGTCTAATAAAGCACTAAAAATCAAATATTGTCCGCTTTTTTTATCTGTATTTATTCTGATTTTTAGTAGTTATCTATTTAATTAATAGAGACTTTAAGATAGTATCATTAATGTCTTAGATTAGGAAATTACTGATTATAAAAATATGCTAATCTTTAAAACTTTATATTTTTAATTTAAACTTTACTGTTTCTTGATGATAATTTTGTAAGTCTCTTTTACGATGGTGGAAGCACACTACTTGTGTCACTATCAAGGCGCTTTAGTGAATATGTAAATTCTCTGTGTACGTAATGATGACAACAGCAGCAGACTCTAAAAACTGGCTGCAAGTAAGCCGTTATAGTAATCGGGGAAGTATTTATTTGTTTGCTCCGATGGTTAACTTCAATGTGATGGCTGAAGTTGGAGACACTCCCCCCTAATTTAACGTGCTTGTACTTGCTTGGAAATTTTATGAGGAATTCGACAATTACATCTTGATGGCAGCGAGGAAATTTGATTCCGACTTGGGAACAGCATAAACAGATGTAATTGAATTGAAATAATTACTTTGATATTTGATGACTGAATATCTGAATTATAGTAGCTTGTCAAATTGCTAACTAATACACATCGAGAGTTAGGTGTTTGATGTTGTGGTAAAGTATTAAGCTTCAGTATTTATCAGTGACAAATATAAAAAAGTATTTTCTCTAATTTTTCAGTTGGTACAGGTACTAAATAATACAGCAGAATTCTGAACATTGTAAACTGCTGTAATTACAGAATTTGCCTGTAAACAGATACAGCATTTCTTGTATAGCTATGTCTAACAATTAAATAACACCTGTATTTAATAGCTTCTAACTTTAGAGCTTGTATTGGGTTTTTCAAATGTTTGAAAAACTTTATCTTAGTCACCTTATTTTTTATTAATCTGCAATCTAAAAATGCAGATATAGAAATATAGATGGTAGATAACAAGACTCAAATGCAGGATGTCTTTACTTAGACATTTTACAATTAGATACCAAGAACACAATTTAATTGAGAACAATAGAGCCATGAATAATTTGAAAAATTTTTCAAAGTTGAAGCGGTTTCAACAACTTTTGTTGACCACTATTTTAGGCGATGCTCCAACAATTTTCGGCGGCGTAAAGTTACGTAATTTGCTATATTCCACTATTTTTTCCCAGATAGGTAGCTCAGTTTATATTCAAGACGGTGTTGAATTTATTAGTGCTGATGCTATTGAAATTGGGAATGGAGTCTATATTTTTAAAGGTGTTCGTATAGATGCAAAAGGACATGAAAACAATAGAATTCATTTAGAAAATGGAGTTATCCTTGAGCGTAACGTTCTAATCGGGACACTAAATAACACTTTTATTCACATTGGGCAAGATACTTTTATTGGCCCTAGCGTTTGTATTAGCGGCCCTGGAAATATCAAAATTGGCAAGCACTGTTTAATTGCAGCCCACACTGCAATATATGCCAATAATCATAACTTTGCAGATCCGACAGAACCAATTAAATACCAAGGTATTACTTGTAAAGGAATCGTGATTGAGGATGACTGTTGGCTAGGACATGGGGTGAAAGTATTAGATGGTGTCACCATTGGTAGAGGCAGTGTTATTGGTGCTGGTGCTGTTGTCACTAAAGATATTCCCCCATTTTCGGTAGCTGTGGGTGTACCTGCACGAGTAATTAAAAGCCGTGATGGTAAACAAATTTTCAAATCTACAGAATCAAATTTATTAACTTAAAACTAAGTTTGTATAAGATTCGCCTGCGTAATTTACTCGGAAACAGGCGACTATCTTTTAGTTCCATACACAATCTTTTGAAAACATAATTAAATCAAGTTTTGAGTATTATACGGTATTAGAATACTGTTGCTGATCCGAAAAACCCAGGATTATCCACCAATTACCGTCAGTGCATCCGACTTCACCCAGCTTTACGCCGTTGTTGTAAATACCATCATCAAGGATTTCAAACCCGTAATTTTGGCACTCGTTGAAAATATGCGCCATGATTTGGTTTTCAGTAGAAGAGGAAAGCATGGGGGCATTTACGAGGCAAGGGCGGCTGTTGGTGCATAGTGGTTGCTGTCCATGACTTCAGTTGCACTGTAAGGCTTTGGGATGGTGAACTGACAGTTGGATTAAAGTATCTCAAGTCTTATGATTACCTGCCTGCGGAATGTCAGCAGGTGATCTGCGCTCGCATTTCACGGGTATATTCGAGTGGGCTGGAAGAGTCGGTGCAGAGGTTTTTGGAATCGTTGGGGAAGTTGAGGCGGGCTTATTTGACTGTACTGGAAGAGAAAGTGCTGAGTGTTTTGGAGTCTGAAATCATAGTTTAAATCTTTTATTTCATCAAATTTATTCTCGATTACCAAACAGTAAGTAATTATTTTCGGAATGAGAATTACTGTATAGTTTGAGGTATTCGAGATCAAACTCTCAAGAGTTGCTCTATGATTGCTCTACCTGGTATTGCTATCCAAAGCAAAATATACGAAAGTTCTAATTCTTTGGTTTATCGGGGCATTAGAGACGATGGAGTAGCGATTGTAGTAAAAATACTAAAGCTTGATTATCCCTCACCTCAAGAACTGACCCGCTACAGACAGGAATATAAAATTACCCGTTTCCTTAACCTGGAAGGAGTGGTCAAGGCATACAGCCAGCAGGACTATCAAAGGACTCTGGCGATTCTCTTAGAAGATTTTGGGGGAGAGTCCTTAGAGCAATGGATGCACAAGCGCCCAGACATTTTCTGCCCAATGCCTTTATCGGCTTTTCTTGGTCTTGCGATCGCTAGTTGCGACATTTTGGGCAGAATTCATGCAGCTAATGTCATTCATAAAGATATCAACCCTGGAAACATAGTCTTTAATCTGGATACTGGGGTTGTCAAAATTATTGATTTTGGGATTGCCACCCAATTTAACCGCACGAATCCGACTTTCAAGAACCATTATGTTTTAGAAGGGACACTCGCCTACCTTTCTCCAGAGCAAACAGGACGAATGAACCGTTTGCTCGATTACCGCAGCGATTTTTACTCGCTTGGGGTGACGTTCTACGAACTGCTAACCGGACATCTGCCGTTTAAAACAACGGACATTCTTGAGCTAGTTCATTGTCATATTGCCAAACAGCCACCTTCACCTCATGAAATAAATACAAAGATTCCCAAACTCGTTTCAGATATCATTCTTAAACTGATGGCGAAAAATGCAGAAGATCGCTATCAGAGCGCTTGGGGAATCAAAGCGGATTTAGAACTGTGTGCTTACCAGCTAGCAGACATCGGTCAAATTAATAGCATTAAATTGGGTCAGCAAGATGTTTGGGATCAGTTTCAAATTCCCCAAAAACTATATGGAAGAGACAAAGAAGTTGCAATGTTAATGGCGGCTTTTGACCGCGTTGCTTCTTCACAAAGTTATGCAGGAAAAACTTTAGAACAGGAACAAAATAGCAACTCAACATTCTTTGTTGAAATGATGCTGGTATCCGGCTATGCCGGAATTGGAAAATCAGCATTAGTGCAGGAGATTTATAAACCAATCACCCAAAAGCGCGGCTATTTTATCTCTGGGAAATTTGACCAATTTGGGCGCAATATTCCCTATAGCGCGATCGCAGATGCTTTGCAAAAATTGATGCAGCAACTGCTTGGTGAACCAGACGACCAGTTACAACAGTGGCGATCGCGCCTACTGACAGCTTTGGGAAGCAACGGACAAATCATCATTGATGTGATCCCTGAAGTTGAACTGATTATTGGCAAACAGATACCTGTTTTAGACGTTGGTGCAACGGAAGCTCAAAATCGCTTTAATCGCGTGTTTAGGCAGTTCATTCGGGTATTTGGTTCACAGGAACATCCCTTAGTGATTTTTCTGGACGATCTTCAGTGGGTAGATTCAGCGACACTTAATTTAGTTAAGTTGATAATGACGGATGCCCAGACGCAATATCTATTTTTGATTGGAGCCTATCGAGATAATGAGGTGAATACTTCGCATTCACTCACGATGGTGCTGGAGGAACTCAAAAAAGAAGGAGCAACCATCAATCAAATTACGTTGGCACCGCTGGGATTAAATGCGATCGCACAACTAATTGCGGATACATTACACAGTGATATCGGTACAATCAATCCATTGGCAGAATTAGTATTGCGGAAAACAGGCGGAAATCCCTTTTTTGTCAATGAGTTTCTGAAAACGCTGTATGCAGAAAACTTATTAAGCTTTAACCTTGAACATTTCAGTTGGCAATGGAATATCACTCACATTGAAAGCAAGAACATCACAGATAATGTGGTGGAGTTGATGCTGGGCAAACTGAAAAAATTACCTCCAAAGACGCAGCAGGTTTTACAATTCGCTGCTTGTATTGGTGCTGATTTTGACTTAAGCACCCTTTCTATCATTTGTGAAAGCTCACCTGTCCAACTTTTCGCTGAACTGGTGATAGCGGCTCAGTTCGGTTTAATCGTGCCGACATCTGAGTTAGATGAAGAACTCTTGGTTCAGGATTATAAATTCTTGCACGATCGCGTACAACAAGCTGCCTACGCCCTAATTGATCGGTCGCACAAACAAGTAGTTCATTTGCAAATTGGTCGCAACCTTCTCGATAACACTTTGCCAGAGCGACTATCAGAGCAAATATTTGAAATTGTCGATCATTTCAATCATGGAATTGAACTGATCACTCTCCAATCCAAACGAGATGAAATTGCCAGATTGAATTTGATGGCAGGTCAAAAAGCAAAAGCTGCAACGGCTTATGAGGCGGCTTTCAAATATTTCAATGTGGGACTTCAACTGCTTAATGTTGAAAGCTGGCAGAGTGCCTATGACCTAACTTTAGCCTTATACTCACAAGCAGCAGAGGCGGCATACCTCAGTGGTCACTTTGACGAAATGGAGAGATTCGTAGAAGAGGTACTCAACCACGCTAAGACAGTCCTTGACAAAGTGAAAGCTTACGATAGCCAAATTCAAGCGTGTTTGTCACAGGGCAATCCCAAGGAAGCACTTAGGATTGGATTGGAAGTACTGAAACTCTTGGGAATCATCTTAGTAGAAACTCCAAGCCAGTTAGATATGCAAACAGGATTGGAGGAAACGGCTTCACTGTTAGCTGGGCAGGAAATCGAAGACTTGATCGATCTGCCGCAGATGACCGATTCAGTACCTCTGGCAGCAATCTACATTCTGGCGAGTATTGTTGGTGCTGCTTTTATGGTGTTACCAGCACTGATGGTGTTGATTGTGTGCAAAATGGTAAATTTATCGGTCAAAAATGGTAATGCAACTTGGTCACCCCTCAGTTATGCTGCCTATGGACTGACGCTGTGTGGAGTAGTGCAAAATACTGGACTCGGTTATAGATTTGGCAAATTAGCTATACTATCATCCCAGTTGAGATATGGGGAACGCCAGTTTTTGATGAACAGGGTAAGGTAGCGTATGCGATCGCCACCTTTCAAGACATCACAGAGCGAAAACTTGCCGAAGCAAAACTGGCGAAGAGCGAAAACCTGTTGAGAACGATTGTACAGTCCGAACCAGAGTGTGTGAAGCTCGTGGCGGCTGATGGTACACTTTTGGACATGAATCCAGCAGGACTCGCAATAATTGAGGCAGACTCTCTCGAACAGGTGCAGGGAAGATCAATTTATCCGCTTGTGGTTGAGGAGCACCGTGCCGCACGGCAAGCTTTGACAGAACGTGTCTTTCAGGGCGAGTCTGGGGTGCTAGAGTTTGAAATGGTTGGGCTGAAGGGAACGCATCGCTGGTTGGAAACCCACACTGTCCCCTTGCGAGATGAGAACCAAACGGTCATTGCGCTCTTGGAGGTGACACGAGATATCACTAAGCGCAAACAAGCAGAGCAACTGCTTGCGGATTACAACCGCACCTTAGAGCAACAGGTAGCTCAAAGGACGGCAGCTTTACAGCAAAGCCAAGCAGAACTGCGCGAGCGAGAACATGAATTACGAGTGATCACCGACGCTCTACCTGTTTGTATCATCTATGTAGATGCCGACCAGCGTTATCGGTTTGCCAACCGCACATACGAGGACTGGTTTCACCGTAGTCGAGGTGAGATTTTAGGCAAGCATATTTGCGAAAACTTGGGTGAAGCATCTTATCAAGTTGTACAACCGTATATCAATCAAGCACTGGCAGGGCAAATCACAACCTATGAGGCAGAAATTCCCTGTGAGTTTGGCAAGAAATATATCAGTAATTCCCTCATCCCTGATTTCGATGACAATGGTCAGGTGAAAGGATACTATAAACTTGTCCGAAATATTAACTTAGGAAAAGAAAAATGGTAAAACGTTAGATTGGGCGTCTACCATTTTCCACAATTAGTTATGATTTTAGATTATATACAAAAGTATCCACTACGAACAAAACAGATTTTAGGGATTAGTTACGAACAATTGCAATCACTGCTAAATTGCGCCTTAAAACGAAATCGATACATCAAAGCTAAACAAGAGAGTCATAAAATTAGAATTAATGCGGCTGGTGGTGGTCGTCCCGAAAAGTTATCAACCGAAGAACAAGTATGTTTATGTCTATTTTATCTAAGACAGATGCCAACATTCCAAGTATTAGGAATGCTATTTGGTGTTTCCAAAACCGAAGCTAATGATACATTTCACGACTGGATACCAATTCCTCGTGATATATTACCTGCTAGTTTATTAGAACAAGTATCAAATAATGAAAGTGATTTACTATTTGTTCAAGAAGTATTAACAAATTTTAGGCTATTAGTCGATAGCTTAGAACAGCCAATATATAGGGATTCTGACCAAAAAGAGCAACAGAAATATTTTTCTGGAAAGAAGAGACAACATACATTAAAAAGTCTGATAATTGGCATACCAGAAGGCAAAGATATTGTAGAGGTAGAAGTAGGTGTTCCTGGGCCAACAGCAGATATAAAATTGTTTCGTCAATCTCAAAATAAATTTGATAAATCTCAACCCTTTTCAGGTGATAAAGGCTTTCAAGGAGGTGAGAATATCACTACTCCTCATAAAAAGAAACCAAAACGAGAATTAACTCAACAGCAAAAAGATGAAAATAAGGCTTTATCTAGTAATCGGATATTCATTGAACATTTGATTCGATTACTTAAAATATTCCGCATAGCCTCACAAAGATTTCGCTTAAAGCTTGAGACGTATGAGCAGATTATTTTAACAGTTTGCGGATTAGTTAGGTTAAGAATTGGTAGCTTAGTTCTGCCAACTTAGCTAGTAGCAAAAATCATAAATTTTTAGAAATTAGGAGTTAATTTTTATGCCTCTAAATTATCACTAACTATCTCAAAGCCTTATAATTACGTATTTACGAAGATATCAAAGTTTTGCCCCAAAGCTTTGAACAGTCTGGCTTTGGAATTTTCGGACAAGTCTTATGGTTTGATTACAGATATCAGCGAACAGCGAAGCGCTGCACTGCGTGAACGCAAACGTGCCGAAGAAGCCTCAATTTTAGAGGAACGCAACCGCATGGCACGCGAAATTCATGACACTCTCGCGCAAGCCTTTACGGGGATTCTGGTTCACATGGGAACCGTTTCTCGATTAGTGACCAGCAACCCCCAAGCAATTCAAACACATATTAATATCGTGCGAGATTTGGCTCGCAGTGGGCTGACAGAAGCTCGACGCTCTGTTGCAGCACTGCGTCCTCAATCCCTAGAAGATGGCAATCTGTGGACGGCACTGGAACGATTTGTAGCTAATATGCAATCTTCAACCGAAACCAGCCTGAGTTGTGATATTATTGGCACGCGCTATACCTTGCCCCCTGAAACAGAGAATAATCTTCTGAGAATTGCACAGGAAGCATTTACGAATTCAATTAGGTATGCGAATGCAAAGGAAATTCGGATTGAATTAGTTTATGAACCAACGCAATTCTTCTTACGAATTAAAGACAATGGACAAGGATTTGAAACCAACCATACAATCCTAAATCGGGGGTTTGGCTTACTGGGGATTACCGAACGAGCGGAACGCATTGGAGCACAACTCTCGATTGAGAGCCGACTGGGGCAGGGAACAGAAACGATCGTATCCGTACATCGGGAGGCATCAGTGTGAGTCAGTCTACAGCAATCCGCGTTTTGATTGTCGACGATCACTCGATTGTCCGGCAAGGACTGGCCGCGATGATTGAGAATGAGCCAGATATGACGGTGGTGGGCCAAGCGGGCAATGGGCAGGAAGCGATCGCTCAATATCGGCAACTACAGCCTGATGTCACCTTGATCGACTTACGAATGCCCCAGATAAGCGGTGTTGATGCGATCGTTGCAATCTGTGCTGAATTCGCCCATGCCCGCATGATTGTACTGACCACTTATGACGGGGACGAAGATATTTATCGAGCATTACGCGCCGGAGCCAAAGGCTATCTGCTCAAGGACGCGGAACCGGATGCACTCCTGAATGCGATTCATATCGTTCACAGCGGACAACAATATATTCCTTCCGAAGTCGCTGCCAAACTGGTGCAACGGATGAACATTCCAGAGTTGAGCGATCGAGAACAAGAGGTTGTTTGCCAGATGGCGCGTGGCTTGAGTAATCAAGATATTGCTGCGGCTTTGAATATTACTGAAAGTACTGTCAAATTTCACATCAACCGAATTCTGAGCAAATTAGGCGTAAGCGATCGCACTCAAGCGGTGATTACCGCACTAAAGCGGGGACTTGCCAAGTTGTGAAAGCAATGAGAACTGAACTTAAGTTCGGTTGAGGGTTAGTTTTAGAGATAGTAAGGAATGGCACTAAGTTAAGCGTAAACCCCTTATATAACTGGCTTTTGGGTGTGGGGTGTGGGGTGTAGGGTGTGGGAAATCAAGAAAATGTTGAACTCCTTGACGCAACTAAAGTTTAATTGTCTTAAACACCACACCCTACACCCTGCCCCCAACACCCTGCCAAGCGCGAGATTTCACGTTTTCTTAGTGACATTCGAGATAGTAAGCAACTGTTGTTTCATCCCTGCAATTACTCAACTCTGAGTTGGCGACAAAGCTGAATTAGTTTCATAAGCTAAAGACATAGAAAAAACGGAGTCGGGAGGAATCACAGATAGGAGTCATGGCAATCCCTCGATGCTATGAAAAACCTTCTTGATAGAGTGTGTGATGAATCAAGATAGTCATCTTAATCAACTCTTTGTTCCACCTTCCCAACGCGATCGCTATCAGGGGACGCTCAATGCCCCCGTCATACTCGTGGAATATGGGAATTACCAATGTCCTCAGTTCCGGGAAATGCATCAGTTGATTCAGACAATTCAGCAAGATTTCAATTCCCGGCTGACTGAGAAAAATTCGATTTGTGTAGTGTTTCGTCACTTTATCGAACATTCAATTTATCCTCAAGCACAAAAGGCAGCAGAAGCAGCGGAAGCAGCAGGAGTGCAAGGTCAGTTTTGGCAGATGCACGAGATGCTGCTCACCCATCAAGAGGCGTTGGGAAACGGCTATCTCGTTGAGTATGCCAATGATCTAGGTCTCGACATCTGCCAATTTTTGCAGGATATCTTCAAACAAGTCCATATTGACCGCATCAATCAAGATATCGCAAGTGGTCATCAAAGTGGAGTAGTGACTGCACCAGCTTTGTTTATTAATGGAATTCGGTATAGTGATCGCTGGAATATGGAGCAGTTAATGGCAGCCATTATCGCTGCAAGTAATGAAGTGCTTTGATCCTCAATCCCACAATTATAGGAGATAAAACGATGAGCACCGAATTCAGTAAAAGCAAAGTTGCAATTGTCGGTCGGGGCGAAGACCTCAGTTGGTTCGATACAATGCTCGGTGAGCAGATGGCTATCCGCGTGCATAGCAGAGATGTTGGCGGAGCTTTCACAATCATCGAAGCACGCGTCCCGCCGTTCATAGGGCCGCCACTCCACTATCACGAAGATAGGGAAGAAATATTTGAAGTACTTGAAGGCAGATTTCGCTTTCACTGTGCGGGCGAAGAGTTCGAGGTCGCACCCGGAACATCGGTTGTTGTACCCCGTAACAGCGTACACGGGTGGGTGAACCTCGGGCCGGGAGCAGCTCGTTTGCTCTTCACCTTCGTACCTGGCGGAATCGACGAATTCTTTCCCCAAATCAGTCAAACGCCGCCCGAAGGTTGGACGGATCTTGGAAATCAGTACGACAGTTTGATCGTCGGAGATCCCCTGTCTGTCAAGTAAAGGGCTGCAAACGATTAACGTGCGTTTTAACTCAACTAACTTGACTGGTATAAATTGAGCGATCGCTAAAGAATGAAGTGTAACCAATGTGGGCATCAAGCTCACCAACCCAATGGAGAACAAAATGAGCAACATTAACGTGAGTAGTAAAAACATGAAACTTGAAGTTTTGGTGATTCCCGTCTCGGACGTTGATCGATCCAAGCACTTCTATGAAACGTTGGGCTGGCGGCTGGATGCCGACTTCGTAACCGGTAAGGACTTCCGGGTGGTGCAGCTGACCCCTCCCGGCTCGGAATGCTCGATTATCATCGGCACCGGGATCACCTCAGCCGTGCCAGGATCAGTTCAGGGTCTACACCTCATCGTTTATGACATCGAGGCGACCCGCGCCGAGCTTGTCAGCAGCGGCATTGATATAGGGGAGGTATTCCACGACGTGGGGGGGATATTCCACCGAGCCGGAACCGAGGGACGGGCAACAGGCCCAGACCCGGAACGTCGCGACTATGGCTCGTTTGCCTCATTCAGTGACCCAGATGGCAATGGTTGGCTACTCCAAGAGGTGAAGATGCGGGCCCCCGGACGGTAACGGGAATCACTCATTGGGGATGCCTCACTAATTTGGGGCTATGGAGGCGGTTGGAACAAACAACCAAGGTGTCTCCAACCCATTTATTCACTACGAAACGTTTGTACGTATTCACAAAGGATCAATACCATGAATCAACTAGTCAATAAGAGCGTACTTGTTACTGGAGCATCCAGTGGAATTGGTGCCGTCTATGCCGATCGCTTCGCGAAACGTGGCCACAATCTCGTGCTGGTAGCGCGTGACTACGCCCGAATGGAAGCTCTAGCCGAACGACTGCGCCGGGAAACCGGGGTGGCGGTTGATATCCTTCAGGCGGATCTCACCGATGCTGGTGAACTCGCCCAGGTGGAGGAGCGGCTGCGCGCCGACACACGGATTGGTATCCTAGTCAACAATGCTGGTGCTAGCATTGCTAGCAGTTTCGTAGATCAAAGCCCAGACGAGGTAGCTAAAATCATCAGCCTCAACATCACAGCGCTGACGCGGCTTACCACTGCCGTCGTCCCACGGTTCATCAAGGCGGGCGATGGCGCGATTATCAACATCAGTTCGGTGGTCGGGCTAGCACCGGAATTCGGTCTGACTGTCTATGGCGCAACCAAAGCCTTCGTCCTCTTCCTCACTCAGGGCCTCCACCTTGAGCTTGGCCACAAAGGTGTCTATGTTCAGGCTGTGCTACCAGCATCAACGCGGACGGAAATCTGGGAGCGCTCAGGTTGGGATATGAATGCGCTACCGCCTACTATGGAAGTTGATGAACTGGTGGATGCCGCTCTTGTTGGCTTCGATCGCCGCGAGACCATCACAATCCCCTCGCTTCCCGATGCGGAGCAGTGGGACACCTTCGACACTGCTCGTCAGAGCATGATCCCAAATTTCAACCAGGTAGATGCCGCAGCCCGCTATCACCTCGCCTCAAAGCCACATGCGCGCCAGTTATCATAACTTTTTTCCAACTGATGCCCCCTGGCAATTTACAGGAATTCCCTTGGTAAGTTCAAAACCACGATATTGACAAGCGAAGCCTTCACCAGAGTTGTTTTACCCCATCTGAAAGATTAATAGCTGCCTACTTTACCGAATGGCACGCTTGAAAAGCTAAAATCCATGAATCAGGCTCTTTGTTGGGGGCAGGGTGTGGGGTGTAGTCAGAAATTAAGAAAAATAGAATGGAAGTGCAAACATTAATAAACTTCTTGATCACTACACCCCACACCCTACACCCCACACCCAAAAGCCTTATAAATAATAGGTTTGCCCTTATCTTAGTGCCATTCCCTACTTTACCCTCCGTTCCTTACAAATCCTCTTTTTTTAGCCAAAGTCCAAAACTATGACAATAGCAGAGACAATGACAGGAAAAATCAACCCCCAAAAACTGACCCAAAGCAGACTGCAATTGCACTATGCCGTTCAATATATTGCCGCAACGGGTGCGGCATTGGTAGAGCCTCTACCAGACTACAGCCACGCCAGCATGGTATGGAATCCGGTTTTAGAAGCGTTTGTTGGAGAGACTATTCAAGCGGCCCAGCCCTTTCAAATAGCACTCAAGCCAGTTAGCCTCACATTAAGCTTGATAGATCGTCACAATGACACGATCGCATCTTTGCTCTTACACGGAAAGACAATGCAAGAAGGGCTGAATTGGCTCGAGCAAGAGATTTCTAAACTCGGTACAGATGCCAGCAAAATTGTGTTTTTAGACTATCCACCCGATGATTTTCCCGATCATCCCCTTGCTCATGGAGCCTCCTTTGATGCCAGTCAAGAGGTGGAATTGCGTGAATTAACAGATTACTACAGCACCGCACATCGGCTACTTCAGACGATTGTTACAACTAACGAGAATGCTTCAGCGATTTACATTTGGCCCCATCATTTTGATATAGCAACACTAATTACACTTCCTGGCTCAAAAAATGGGAATCTATCAACAGTCGGGGTTGGGTTATCGCCTGGAGACACTAGCTATCAAGAACCTTACTGGTATGTGACTCCTTATCCGTATCCAGACACAGCCAATCTTCCTACGCTTGATGGTCAGGCTTTTTGGCATACTCAATATTGGGTTGGGGCTGTGCTGCAAGCTTCTCAGTACACTGAGAATGCCAATACCCAAACCCAACAACAGCAGGTTGCGGCATTCCTGCATTCTGCTGTGAAAACATCAATAACCCTACTCAAGCGCGAGTCTTCTGCTGAAGTTTGACGATGAATGTATCGCAAACTTGTCCTCTCTGTCCTCACCAGGTTTTGCACCATATCTGCGCTAGAAGAATTGATTGATTGTGTGCCTTTGTTGGATAAATAAACCCAGTGAAATCAAGGGTTTGGGCAATTGAGATACCAAAAAATATTTATTCTTTAACATCTTGAGAAGCTCAAACCCTTACCCAGTAGGCGATCGCTCATGCAACAAAGCCCATTCGGATGGAAATCAGAGTCGGTAAGCGAATTTACAACACAAAATCATTCACTATTTAACTAAGATTTCTTACACCTATGAAGAATATTAACAGACCTCTTGGGGCAATGGAGAAAATATTTTGGTTGCTCGACCAAGTGAGCCAGGTACATTTCGTTATCGCAGCAGAAATTCTTGGGACAAAAACAATTAGTGAATGGAGAGAGGCTCTCAATGCATTACAACATCGGCATCCATTTTTATCAGTTTATATTAAAAACAATGGGTTTGGCCATCTATCCTTTCAACATGAACATGGAACAGAGATCCCTTTGCGTATAGTAGAGGAAAACGTAAATTATCGTTGGGAGAAAGAACTGCAAAAAGAACTATCAATGCCATTTGATTCAACACAAGCACCATTAGTGCGTGCAGTTTTAGTCCAGCAAGGGCAAAAGAGTATATTTATTTTTGCATCCCACCATTCTATAGGTGATGGAATGTCAGGTTTAATCATCATCAATGATTTATTAAAATCACTTAGCGGGCAGCAACTTTTGCCATTGGAAACACCTGATTCATCGGATAATTTGCTTGGTATTAGCAATCATTCTTATGAGAGGGTAAATGGTGCAAGCTCTTTATCAGATACCTTAGGAGATCAGCCTGTTTTTATCCGAAGAGAGGAGGCGATGCCTTTTGTTGAGCGATCGCAGTTATCTTCTGAGTTTACTTTGCGGCTTTCTAATCGTTGCAAAGCGGAAGGTACTACTGTTCATGGAGCGCTATGTGCGGCTTTTGTAATGGCGGCAAGAGAAATAGAAAGGAATTGGAAGAATATACCAATCCGATTAGTATCACCGGCTTCTACCAGAAAAGCACTGGGTGCTAATGATAATATTGCTCAATATATTGTTTCAAAAACAATTATTTATCCTGAAAAAACTGAATCAGCTTTTTGGGATATGGCCCGATTTAGCAAAAGAGAATTAGAAGGCATATCATCTCTGGAAAGCATTAAAACTAATATTGAAGCAAGCCAGCAGGTCTTTAACGCAAAGGATGTAATGGAAATTTCCAATCTGTTACAAAAAGGCGTTGCCAGGGAAATAATGTTAACAAATCTTGGTCGCTTATCTTATGAAACTGATTTTGGAACTTTAAAACTGGAAGGTATTTGGGGGCCCTTAGCTTTATCGGGTTACAAGGGCGATCAAACAATTGGGGTTACAACAACTAACGGGTCAATGCGCCTCGTGCATGTTAGTCGTATTCCGTTAAAATCTCTGCTGAGGGTTGCAGAAAAAATATTGATAGCGGCTTGTACATAATCAGCTTATTAAGAAATAAAACAACATCGATTTGACAATGTAATCAGAGGGCGATATATGTTCAAACAACTCAAATACGATCGCCGCCAATTTTTGGGCGCTGCGGCTATGACCATTGCCGCTGCCGATCTCGTCATTATCGGTTCTGCGGGCGCACAATCCAGAAAGATAAACGCAATTAAGCCGGGGACGAACACCTCATTCGGCGCACTGAAGCAGATCGATGCTGGCGTCCTGAATGTTGGATACGCTGAAGCCGGCCCCAGCGATGGTACTGCGGTCATTCTTCTGCACGGCTGGCCCTACGATATTCACAGCTTTGTCGATGTCGCCCCTTTGTTGGCGGCGGCGGGCTACAGGGCGATCGTGCCGCATCTGCGCGGCCATGGCACGACGCGCTTTCTTTCGAGTGGAACGTTCCGGAATGCCCAGCAGTCGGTGGTCGCTCTCGATATCATCGCTTTGATGGATGCTCTCAAGATCGAGAAGGCGATCCTCGCTAGTTATGATTGGGGAGCGCGGACAGCCAACATCATCGCGGCACTTTGGCCGGAGCGCTGCAAGGCGATGGTCTCGGTGAATGGATATCTGATTAACAACCTTGAACGCAACAAGCTGCCGTTGCCACCAAAGGCTGAATGGGGATGGTGGTATCAGTATTATTTTGCCACAGAACGCGGTAGAGCGGGCCTCAACGCAAACCGGCGCGATCTTGCGAAGCTCATTTGGAAGTTCAATTCCCCGAAATGGGACTTTGATGATGCCACATTTGATCGCACCGCAGCGTCCTTCGATAACCCAGATTACGTCAGCATTGTGATCCATAATTACCGCTGGCGATTGAGCCTGGCTGAAGGCGATCGACAATACGACGATTTGGAAAAGCGACTTGCTGAAAGTCCAATCATCGCTGTACCCACGATTACCCTTGATGGTGATTCCGATGGTGTTGCGCCAGCCTCAGATGGAACATCCTATGCTAAGAAATTCTCTGGTAAACGCTTGCACCGAATTATCAAGGGCATCGGTCACAATCTGCCTCAAGAAGCCCCGCAGTCCTTCGTCAAAGCTGTTGTCGAAGTCGATGGTTATTGATTGACGTTAGCCCGCATAGGTCTTGCAGACTGTCAACGGCGGATTCAGAGCTTAAGTACTCTTTCTCATAAAAGTTTATTAATCATGTTCGATCTCGACCAAACTATCAAAGATCGGCACTCAACCCGAAAATTCTTATCCAAACCCGTGCCACGAATTTTACTCAATGAAGCTCTTGCTCTAGCACAACTCGCGCCGTCAAATTCCAATACCCAGCCGTGGCGGGTAGTATTTGCTGAAGGTACGCGCCGCGATCGCTTGAAAACGTCTTTGCTAAAGCAAGCTCAGAATTTTGACGATTCTCAGTTACCCAAAATCGTTCAACTGCCGGAGGTATTCCAGCATTACCGCCAGGAACTGGGCGCACAAATCTATGGAGCAATGGGGATTGCTCGTGAAGATAAAGTGAGTCGAGAACGAGCCGTTCTGCGTAATTACGAGTTTTTTGATGCACCAGTGGTCGGTATCGTCTGTATGCACCGAGAACTGGGCGATGCGGATGCTTTAAGTGTAGGGATCTATTTACAAACGCTGATGCTGAGTCTGACTGCTCGTGGACTTGGCACTTGTGCTCAGGTTTCGCTAGCAGCTTATCCCGAAGTCATCCGCAGTGAGTTGAATATCTCACCGGAACTATCGATTTTATGTGGTTTAGCCGTTGGCTATACTGATCCTGATTTTCCCCCTAATCATCTGCATATTAAGCGCGATCCCATTGAGAAAAATATCTCGTTTCTTAACGATCTTGATCTAGCACATAGAAGTGATTGGAATACGTAATTGCCAAACGGTAGTCAGTGCGTTGAAGACATCACAAAGGACAATATGCAAAGAAAAATATTCAGAACGTCTGACGGTGCTGCATTGAGCTACATCAGCATAGGTCAAGGAAAACCGATCGTGATGCTTCACGGTTGGTCGCAATCAGCTGAACAATTCAAATATCAAATTCCCGTTTTTGCCGAACACTATCACGTGATCGCGGTCGATTTGAGAGGACACGGTGAGTCAGAAAAAGTATCGTTCGGTTATCGAGTCTCTCGCTTGTCCAAAGATATTCAGGAATTGATTAGTACTCTACAACTCGAAAAGCCACACCTATTAGGTCACTCAATGAAATGTTCCCTGATCTGGAGCTATCTCGATCTGTTTGGATTAAATGAGATTGATCGATTAGTGTTGGTTGATCAATCTCCACTGGTCATCTCGCGATCGCATTGGGATGCTCAAGAAATAGCAGAGTCTGGGGCAGTGTTGACTGCCGAACAACTCAATACAGCAGTACACGCTCTAGAGAACGGCAACGCTCTTGAAGTGACTCGAAATCTCCTGACTTCAATGGTGACTCCAGCGATGTCAAAAGAACAGTTTGAGTGGATTGTTGAGTGCAATCAACGCTTGCCACGAGCGATCGCTGCGATGCTGCTATATAACCATGCTCACATGGACTGGCGCGATCAGATTGTGAGGATTCGCAAGCCAACTCTGATTATTACTGGAAGAAAAAGTATAATCCCGTGGACATCGCAAGTCTGGATCAATCAAAGCATCCCTCACTCTGAGTTGGAAATTTTTGAAGCGGCTGAAGGCGGCGGACATTTCATGTTCATCGAGAATCCAGAAAAATTCAACCGACGAGTTTTGCAGTTCTTATCGCGATCGCCTGAAGCAAACCAAGAAAAGCATACAGCAGGGCTGGACACCCTAATTAGAAATTGATCGCATTGTCGCAGTCTCGAAGAAGCGCAAACGTTGAGGCTGATCCAGCAACTGTAATAAACAACCCATTCATCAATCGAAGCAATCTCATGATGCTCTTGATTAGTGAGCAGTACCTACTAGAAGCCATTCGCCCAATCATAAGTTTTGATAATGAAACTTTAGTATGAAGCAATGATTTGGAGAAAATTGTAATGCAGGTTTAACACTCAAACTGTAGATTGACCGTTTGACTACAGCAGATGCTCTTCTGAAAATTACTAGGGGATAAACAGATAAACCCTAGTAAAGGGCAATTACCAGAGATTAGCCCTAGTAGTATGCCAAGGGAAGTTTGCTAAGTAATACTTCGTTTTGATAAACTAGTCAAAAACGAGGTATAACATGGCGAAAAAGTACATTGTTGACTTGAGTGAAGATGAAGTTTTTCAACTGCAATCAATTATTAAAAAAGGTAAGCACAAGGCAAGAACTATAACCCGTGCAAACATTCTTTTGATGGCTGCTGAAGATGAAACAGACTCAGCGATCGCAGACAGAGTTAGAGTTCATTCAGCCACAGTACAAAGGATAAGAGAAAAATTTGTCATTGGTGGGTTGAATTTTGCATTAGAGGATGAAAAATATCCCCCAAAACCGAAAAAATTAGATGAAAAGCAAGAAGCATTTTTGATAGCAACTGCTTGCTCTAACCCACCAGAAGGGAGAGTACGTTGGACAATGCAATTATTAGCAGATCATTTAGTGAACGTTGGTATCATAGATTCAATTTCCGACGAAACAGTACGCCAGACTCTAAAAAAAATGAAATTAAACCGTGGTTGAAAGAACAGTGGTGTATTCCCGAAGTAAACGCAGAATTTGTGTGCCGAATGGAAGATGTATTGGATTTATATAATGAGCCATACAATCCGAAAAAACCTGTACTCTGTTTGGATGAACGCCCATATCAATTAGTAGAAGAAGTTAAAAAACCTTTGCCACCAGAACCGGATCAGCCTGAACGTTATGATTATGAATATAAACGTAATGGGGTAGTCAATTTATTTGCCCTTTTTGAACCTTTAGCTGGATGGAGGCATATTGAAGTTACACAACGTCGTACCAAGGTTGACTTTGCTAAACAATTGAAAGAACTGGTAGATGTCCATTACCGCGATGCTGAGGTAATTCGTTTAGTAGTTGATAATCTAAATATTCATACTCCAAGTACATTATATGAGGCTTTCACGCCACAAGAAGCACGTAGAATTATCCAAAAATTAGAGTTTCATTATACTCCTAAACACGCTTCTTGGTGAGCCAGTGCGTTGGGCGGGTTCCCCGACTTGAAGCAACTGGCGAACCCGAAGGGTTGAATCAAGTGGAAATTGAATTATCCGTTTTATCACGTCAATGTTTAGAACGACGTATTCCTAATATAGAAACATTAACTTCTGAAATTGCTGCTTGGGAGTCACAGCGTAATCAACAACAAACAAGTGTCCATTGGAGCTTTAAAACCAAGGATGCACGTAAAAAAATGCAACGTTTATATCCAGATTTAACTTAGCAAATTTCCCTTGGCAGACTACTAGTAACGAAATATCCCCTAGTAAAATATGACGCTACAAGGGTGAGGGCAGCGGGAGCATCCACTGGCGAACGATTACTAGGAATGACACAGATTACCCACAGGCGTACTATCATTTGGAGACGCTAGCGCGTAGCTTGCTTCTCCGTTCGCGATAGCGTCCCGTAGGGAAGGAGTACGGCTATCGCCTTGTGAAGTCATCGAAGTACATTCCCAAGCGGCTGCTGAAGCGAGTTCAGGAGATAGGGCGGGAGAAGGCGGCAGTGAGGGAGATTTTGCAGGTTCTGGAGGTGTTGAAATCATGATTTTGAGACTTTCGGCTAGTTATGGCTATGAGTTTTTGCATGAGTTTTTATATGAGCCTTTGAAAGAATTTAAATCAGTCAGCCATGCAATAATCAGCCTAATGTATAGATTCATGCGTGTCATGGGAATAAAAGTATTAACTGAGCCAATACAAAAGCTAATCTCAATCTCAAAGCTAAGCATAAAGCCTGTTTGACTTCTGAATTTTGCTTTATTTCTCTTTTTATATCAATAAATCAAATCCTGAATATTTAATGCTGTATCAAGGTTGGGTAAGGATATTGCAAATATTTAGTCAAAGAGTTTAGATTTCCTGAATTTTAGCTACTATCGTAAATTTACTAAATATTTTTAATATCAATCTGGAATCAGGTTTTGTGCATTTGTAGTTTTATATAGACACTATTTCAGAAATCAGGTATAGGAATCTGATTTTATTTCTGAAAAAATCTAAGTATATATAGTAATGCACCAAAATTATCGGATGGTGCGTTATGTCTCTGGTTAACGCACCATCCTAGCGTGGCAAACCTAAAATGGTGAAATAGAAAAATCATTTTTTCAGCGTTAATCTTCAGTTTTTTGTTTCAATCTAATGCACTACTTTAGTTTTGCTACGCTACTATTACGTGTATTTCAAAAATTAAAGATGAACAAGAATGTAGATTATATGGCACTTAAACCATAAGTCAGAATTTATCAGTTCTGGTAGTAGAACTTGAACACTGATTTATTAAATTTTTGTCTGATTTTTTAATTATTTCAAATCCCGATTTCTGACAAATTTTTTAACCAAATTATGGTAAGAATTTGGTAGTTTTTGTCATATTTAAATGCCTAAAAAAGTGATTTTACATGATTGATAAAAATGCCAAATTTTCTGAGATAACCTGCGGAATAACTGATTATAAAGGTGTTTATCTAGGCATACATAGAAGGCTGCTTTGTAAAAATCATGAGTTTACTGATCACGAACCAAGGATTATGAAGCAATGAATCGAAGTTTTAGATACCTAGCTTTATTTTGCTGCACGATATTAGTAATATTCTTCTTGAGTCAAGTAGAAGGATATACGCCAGCTCAGGTGACTTCAAAAACTTCTACTAAAGTCACTGCGGTCACTTTTAGCCCCAAGGGAGATACCTTAGCTAGCGGTACAGAAAAAGGGCAAATCGCCTTGATAGATGTTAAGAGTGGAAAGGTAGCTCGAACTATCAAGACCGACACAGATACTGCGATCGCTGGAATTGCTTACACCCCAGATGGCAAGCTAACTAGCGTCAGCACAGATACCAAAGTGCGGCGATGGAACATGGCTAGTGGCAAACAAGAAGCTATCCTCCAAGCATCTGAGAATCCGCCGAGGGCAATTGCTGTTAGCCCAGATGGTAAGTTTATAGCTAGTGCCGGGGAAGATCCCAATGTGGCTGTATGGGATTCAACAACAAACAAACTGATCAGGTTCTTTGAGGGGCATAAACGCTTTGTGAATAGCGTCGCCTTTAATAGCGATAGCACTCTCTTAGCTAGCGCTGATGAACAAGGTCGGATCTATGTATGGAATCTCAAAGAAAGCAAATTGCTGCGAACCCTGCTTGGACACGCAGACGGAATAACAGCGATCGCCTTTAATCCCAACCGCAAAAATGCAGATCAGCTAGCGAGTGTGAGCAAGGATGCCACAGTTAGACTTTGGGATGTAAGGGAAGGCACAGAGCTAAAAGTTTTCAATCAAGCGACTAAAGCTTTAAGGACAGTTGCTTTCAATCGCGGTGGTACGATTTTGATTGCTGGGGGTGATGACAAGAATATTTACAAATGGAACGTCAAGAGTGGCGTCCTACTTTCAACACTGCCAAGCGCAGGAAATGCTCCTATCAAAGCTATTGCCGTTAGTCCAGACGGTGTTAACTTTGCTAGTACATCAGAAAATGGTGATCTTAGCTTGCGGGATTCAGAAAGTAATCTACTGAAGCAAACCATCCAATTAACCCCTAGCTTATTAGACTCAACCACTGATGTGTTGCCCGTAAATTCTACTAGCTCAGTGCAAAAAACTACAGTCAGTCCTAGTAGAGAAACACTTATTGCTGCTACACCACCAGCACCTGGTGGGCCAATCTTAGTCATTACTAACGCTGCTAACCCATTTAGCAAATACTACTCAGAGATTCTGCGAAATGAAGGACTTAACACCTTCAATGAAAGTGATATCTCGTCAGTTTCAGCAGAGACACTTACCAACTACGATGTTGTGATTCTTGGCGAGATGGTTCTTACTCCTGCTCAGGTGACAATATTTACTGACTGGGTAACAGGTGGTGGCAATTTAATCGCCATGCGTCCTGATAAGCCGCTAACTAACTTACTAGGATTAACCGATGTAACTGAGCCAATATCTGAACTCTCCAATGCCTATTTGCTTGTAGATACTTCGACAGAAGCTGGCAATGGGATTGTTGACCAGACTATCCAATTCCACGGAACTGCTGACCGCTATACGCTTAACGGTGCTGACAGCATCGCTACACTATACAAAGATGCAACAACTGCAACTGCTAATCCAGCTATCACATTACGTAGCGTTGGTAGTAATGGTGGTCAAGCTGCTGCATTTACCTACGATTTAGCGCGTTCAATTATTTACACTCGCCAAGGAAATCCAGAGTGGGCTGCACAAGATCGTGATGGTGATAAAGACAAACTCATCCGTTCCGACGATTTATTTTTTGGCAATGCCAGTGAAAAACCGCAGCCAGATTGGATTAACCTCGATAAAGTAGCTATTCCCCAGGCTGATGAGCAACAACGCCTGCTGGCCAACTTGGTTCTCAAAATGAACCAGGATAAGAAACCACTACCGCGCTTCTGGTATTTCCCAGAGGTCAAAAATGCGCTCGTCAAAGCGGTTGTACTCATGACTGGTGACGACCACGCCAATGGTGGAACTGTAGGTCGGTTTAACCAATTTAAAGCTCTCAGTGAACCTGGTTGTTTAGTTGATGACTGGGAATGTATTAGAGGTACATCGTATATATATCCCAATACACCGCTAACTGACGCTCAGGCAGCTGCGTTTAATGCTGATGGCTTTGAATTATCGTTGCATGTCTCTACTAATTGTCAGAATTTTGAACCTGAAAAACTGCCAGCTTTATACACAGACCAATTAAATACTTTTACGAACAAGTACTCAAGTATCCCTGCCCCTGTCACTGAACGACATCACTGCTTGGTGTGGAGTGACTGGTTCACTACTCCACAAGTTGAACTTAATAACGGCATACGGCTTGATACTACTTACTACTACTGGCCATCCTATTGGACTAATGACCGTTCAGGATTTTTCTCTGGCTCTGGTATGCCAATGCGTTTGGCTAACAAAGACGGGGCAATGATTGATGTCTACCATGCGGTTACACAAATGACCGATGAGTCAGGACAAACATACCCTTCAACAGTTGATACTTTGCTAGATCGAGCAATTGGCTCAAAAGGATACTACGGTGTTTTTAATGTCAATGCTCATACTGACTATCAGGAAGATAACCCTGATCCTTCCTCAAAGAATGATGGCTTACAAGGCTCAATAGTTTCCAACGCGGTGGTTGCTTCCGCTCAAACCCGTAAGGTACCGATTATTTCTGCTAAACAACTGTTGACATGGCTCGACGGTCGCAACAATTCATCTTTCGGTTCTCTAGCATGGAGCAACAACACCCTCAACTTCACGCTTAGCAAAGGTACAGGTGCAAATAATTTACAGGCGATGCTACCAAATCTTTCTGGCAACCTAGTTTTGAGCAACATTACCCGCAATAGTAGTAATGTTACTTTCACAAAACAGGTAATCAAAGGTATTGAGTACGCCTTCTTTTCAGGTGATGCTGGTTCTTACGTTGCCACATACACACCAGATACAACATCCCCGACGGTTACTGCCAATACTCCTACCAGCGGAGCCACAAATGTTAATACTGTAACTAGTTTTACAGCAACCTTTAGTGAGCCAATAAATCCAGCAACGATTAATAGCAATACATTTGAACTGCAAAGCCCAGGGAACCTTCCTATTGCTGCCACTGTTACCTATGACCAAGCCAGCCTCACGGCGACGCTAAAACCGAGCAGCCCTTTGGCAATTTCAACGACTTACAACGCTACACTAAAAGGTGGAGCAACTGAGCCAACGGTGAAAGACCTAGCGGGCAATGCTTTAGCTGCAAACTTTACCTGGTCATTTACCACTACAAGTACACCCCCTGCTCAGAGCATTTGGAATAGTTCGGCAACTCCAGCCAACCCATCATTTTCTGATTCCAATGCCGTCGAGTTAGGAGTCAAGTTCCAATCTGATATTGATGGCTTCATTACTGGCATCCGATTCTATAAAGGAAGCGGTAACACAGGAACCCACATCGGCAATTTGTGGAGTATTAATGGTACGCAGCTAGCAACAGCAAATTTCAGTAACGAAACTACGTTGGGTTGGCAACAGGTTATCTTTAATACTCCAGTGGCAATTACCGCCAACACTACTTATGTTGCTTCCTACTATGCACCCAATGGAAACTACCCTTCTGATAATGGGTTCTTTGCCAGTTCTGGAGTCGATAATCCACCACTGCGCGCTCTACGCGAAGGAGTGAGTGGAGGTAATGGTGTCTTTAAGTATGGCAATACTGGCTTCCCCAATCAAAGTTTTCAGTCGAGTAATTACTGGGTAGATGTGGTCTTTGCAAGCAGTACAGGCCTTGACACAACCCCACCAACGGTAACTACAAAATCTCCTAATGGCGGCGCGACAGGGGTAAGTACAGCAACGAGCGTCACAGCTACTTTTAGTGAAGCAATGGACTCCGCAACTATTAATACCAACACATTTGAGTTACGCAACTCTAGTAATGCCTTGGTATTAGCCACTGTCAGCTATAACACTACTAACCGTACAGCAACGCTAACACCGAATAGCCCACTGGCAAACTCGACGACTTATACCGCTACTGCCAAAGGTGGGAGTACTGGGCTAAAAGACTTAGCAGGTAACGCTTTAACAGCGAACTTAACTTGGTCATTTACCACAGCAGCAACAGCATCATCCTCCACAATCTGGAGTCCTGCAACAACTCCCACTCTGTTAGCAGATTCTGATACCAGTGCTGTTGAGTTGGGTGTTAAATTCCGTTCAGATGTCAGCGGTTTTATTACTGGCATCCGATTTTATAAGAGTACAACTAATACTGGGGATCATGTCGGCACTTTATGGAGCAGTAATGGTACACAGCTAGCTACAGCAGCTTTCACTAGTGAGACAGCATCAGGTTGGCAGCAGGTCAACTTTACTACGCCAGTAGCAATTACTGCTAATACTACTTATATTGCTTCCTACCACACTAATGTTGGGCGTTACTCCGTAGACGAAGGGTACTTTGCTAGTACTGCTGTAGATAATCCACCACTGCACGCTCTTAGTAATGGGTCTAGTGGAGGTAATGGTGTTTACAAGTACAGCGCGGTTTCTGCCTTCCCAAATTCTACTTTCAGTTCGAGTAACTATTGGGTTGATATTGTCTTTAGTCCGAATTAGAACACTAATTCAGTAATCAATAATTAACAAGCCTCAAAATTATTGCAAGATTTTGAGGCTTGTTAGATGAAGCTCACCCCACCTCTAAAGAGGTGGGGAAGTGCGCCTCACAATAGGTTCAAAAGTTCATAATCTAGTGATTTTTAAGAAACAACGGGAGTAGCTGGAATAGTCATTGGTTCGTTGGTTTTGGGATTACGCCCTTCACGCTCGGAGCGAAGCGCGAATATTTAGAAATGTATGTCATTAATTAGTTCAATATCTCTGACAACTTGTCGCAGCCGTCTAATTATAGTGATTTATAGCGATCGCCTGATTCATATTTTGATTCAGCAATGCCAGATTTTCATTCATGCAATGAAGCCCCACAACTGCAAAAATGATTTTAATTAAAGAGCTTGACTGTACGAACTGAATTGTCAATATTTCCAGTTACATACACTGTATCCTTTGCGATCGCAACTCCTGTGAAAATAAAAGGTTTTGGCCCACTAGGAAAGCCCTGAAAGCCGATTGGTAAATTCTTCTTCAAAATCACGCTTCTACCAGTGTCAACATCAATAGCTTTAAGACTCTGCGTCCCAGTGTCAGCAATTACTGCAATTCCGTGAGGATGGTAAGCAACGCCCTCTGGAGAGGATAAATTTGAAGCAATCACTTGACGCTCTCCAGTTTTCAGGTTGATTCGCGAAAGTTTATTGCCCAGATACTCTGTAACTAAGACAGTAGAGTCATCTATTACAGCTAGACCAGTTGGACAGGATAAACCATCTGCAACTATACGGCGATTGGTGCCAGATTTGTCGAGGATTTGAGTAATCTGATTTAAAGCGCAATCAGCTACTAAAATACTGCCATCTGAAAGCTCAACGGCATCGTAGGGTGCAGCGAAGCCTGTGTAAGTGTTAAGTACATCTCCCGTGTTCCGGTCTAGTCGATGCACAGCATTAGCAAACCAACTGCTGATAATCGCGTGAGCATCATTAACAGAAACGGTCGTGGGAAATGGAATACCAGCTGCATAACCACCTAATGTCTTTTGTATGCGTCCGGTTTTTCTATCGAGAATTCGATAGGACGTAGCATCAGCAACATAGAGATTATCATTGTACACAGCAATTCCCCCTGGTGCTGTCAGCCCCCCACTTTGCAGAACTTTTCGGACAGCGCGGGTTTGTGTATTAACTTCAGTGATTCCAGTATCTACGTTGTTGCTCACATAGAGCAAATCGTCGAGACCAAAAGCAATATTATCCAGTCCTGGTTGTAACTTAACAATTAACTCACTCTGACCGGTTGTCGTATTTATCTTCAGGATTTCACCCCGTGCAATATCTACCGCAAACAGCTCACCTTTAGAATTAAATTTAACAGCGACTGGAGTTTTTAAGCCTGATGCAACCTTTTATATTACACCAGTATCAACATTAATTTTGGCGATTTCCCCTGTAAACTGGAGGGGGCTGTACAACAATCCATCAGGGCCAAAGTCAAAAGCATTTAACCCTGGTTGATTGAGAATTAAACGTGGGGGAGTTAGTCCGCTTAAGTCAATCTCATAAAGTCCTTTTAACGCAGGATTTAAAGCTTGAGCAACGAAGACGCGATCGCTCTGCTCATTTTGTATGATCGGATTAACGCCTGGTATACCTGAAGCAATCGTCTTAAAATTCCCTGTCTGTGGGTCAAAGCTTCTAACTTCACCTTCGATTGTAGCCGTGTAGAAAATCTGACCGTTTTGTTTAAAAAAGAAATCGTCAGCCTGACCTTGGGGGCGGTTGATGAAGGTTTTGTACTCTCCCGTCATCAAATCAACCCGATACACAGTTTGCTCAATGATGCTGGTCACATACAGTTGACCTGTAGCGTCAAAATTTAGACCGTTAAATCCTTTGAAGGATGATGGCGGTACTAAAACTTCTGGAACTGCTTGTGCGGATTTGATGTTGACTAAACAACAACTGGTCGCTAAAAGAAGTCCCCATTGCCAAAACTTATTCTTCAAACCTTTCATAAGCGATTACTTTGTCAAGTATAACCAGCACAGTGCTTAAGCATTGACATAACTTTGATTATCTGGAATCAATTCTGACTAATGTATAAATACAATACTTTTGCTCTTACTATGAATACAACATTTTTTAAGGAAAACTACTTTCCAATTTTGGAAAGTCAGCTTTTCAAAATTAATCAACTAATTTATGACCCAGAAAAAATTGGCAATTTTGATCAATAACTATAAGGAGCAAGAGTAAATATAGAGCTAGTAAGAATCACATCAATAAGGCTGCTACATCTAAAATGCAAGGTCACAAATAGGTTCTACAGCATTATACAAATGTAGTCCAAAGTCTCTAGTAAGCTGTTCACAAACTTTGATTGCACGTACACTATTGCCTTTGGCATCAAGAAGAGGTGAGAAGATAGCAATTCCGCACTTTCCAGGTATAACCGTAACTAGACCTCCACTAACTCCACTTTTGGCAGGAAGTCCAACTCGATAAGCCCATTCTCCTGCAAAATCGTACATTCCGCAGCTATGCATCACACTAAGTACATCTTGCACGTAATACTTGTTTAGTGCCTGTTCTCCTGTGATTGGATTGACTCCTTTATTTGCTAAAGTTGCTCCCATCATTGCCAAATCATGACAACTAACTGAAATGGAACATTGTTGAAAATATAAATCTAAAGTTTCCTCAATATTGCCGCTAATAATCCCAGAATTATGCATCAAGTAAGCAAGTGCTTTATTTCTACTCCCGGTTACCTTTTCTGACAAGAATACAGACCAATCCACATTATGCTTCCGTCCAGTGTAACGACTGAACATATTCAGTATTTTGTCAAGCCTTTTG
The DNA here is from genome assembly GCF_038096175.1 of Nostoc sp. UHCC 0302. Taxonomy (NCBI): domain Bacteria; kingdom Bacillati; phylum Cyanobacteriota; class Cyanophyceae; order Nostocales; family Nostocaceae; genus Nostoc; species Nostoc sp. UHCC 0302. The sequence goes on along the minus strand of NZ_CP151099.1, from coordinate 3,539,188 downwards.
CTAGCATCGTCAACTGTAAGTAAATCAGTTGTAGCGATCGCGCCTGCATTTACCATTGGATTATAAGGACGATTATTTTTTTGATCTAGAGCAATTGAATTAAAAGCTTCGCCTGTTGGTTCTACTCCCACTCTATTCAACACAACTTCCCGTCCATAATTCTCTAATGCCATACCATAAACAAATGGTTTGGAGATAGATTGGATAGTAAATGTCTGTTGGTAGTCTCCTATTTGATAAATTTGACCATCTGTGGTAACTATTGAAATACCAAACCACTCTGGATTTGCCTTTTGGAGTTCTGGAATGTAGTCTGCAAGTAGGCCCTCTTTTAAGGACTGATATTTTTGATGTAACCCAATCAAATAGTTATGAAATCGAGAGTTTACAGATTTATTTATATTAGGTTTGTCTAATAATGCTTCTAATTTGATAGGCGTAGAATTTATTTTAAATTGAGAATTTCTACGGATTAGCAAAGACCCAGATTGTTGTTTAACTTGCATTTTAAGATTACCTGTAAAACTTAAATTTAACTTTTAACAGCAGCCTAAATTTATGATTGTATTTTTTTGTCAATTACTAATCAGTTCGTTAATTTAGAAGTTATCTTGATTTTGAGCAATTCTGCTTTAGAATAAGCTGTCTATCTTGCAAAACATTAAGATAGGCAGTTTCACGACTCCAAGGATCTTCTATCTCATAAGTTGTATTGGCATTACTAAAACTATAAATCCAAGAACTTCCACTATTGCGTGAACCGCCATTTCTCAGAACTAAGTTTTTATTCTGACTACGCGAACTGTAAGAATATTCATTCAAAGAATATTCATTTAATGTTACAGTGTATTTCCCACAGTAGTAGGTATGCTTCCATCCAACATGGGCTTGGGCTGTTTTTGGAAATATTGCCGCTGTCAAGATGGCAATTCCCGCAGTCAGAGAAATAACTAACACCTTCAGATTTTCTCCTTCAGGTAGTATTTGTTCATCAAATTTTTATTTGATGGTACTTGTATTTCCTATATCTTTTAGGATAAGTGGATTGAACTAAATCCACATCGTTAAGCTAGGAAATCAACCTTCCAAGTTTGGAAAGCAATTTTTGAAAATTAGTAACATTAATTTATGAACCCGAACAAGTAGGCAGTTGTGACCAAGGAGCATCAGGAGCAACAGTTGGGGCAGAAGCAGTTAAAATCACTTCACCATCAGATCCGTAGATCCATCCCTTTGCTTCAATCAGTGGCGCGGGTGTCAGTAATTCATGCTTGTTGTCAGTAGCTGTGTTCTCTTGTGGCGTTGAGATACTTGCGCTTGTAACAGTTGGAATCTGATAAGTCTGATAGGATGCAACTGCGGGGTCATCTGGCATCACTGGTGAGCCTCCGTTTCCCGTAATGATGAATTTTCCTTCTGGTCGTTTACTTCGTGCAATGCAACTATTAGCAATCAACTGTGAAGTATCTATGATGTTTGTGGGCAGGGTAGTTAGACCTTGAGAAGGATCTACATCTGGTGCATTAATTTGCACATTGCCATTAAACTGTGGATTAGCACCTGTTGCGGTAATATCGCTATTTGAAGTTGGTGCATTTCGGAATTGAGTGCCAATGATAGCTTCAGCTGCAATCCTAACATTGCCACCCCGAAAGTCTGTAGAATTGGCGCTAATATCGCTATCATCAAATGCCACTAAAACATCGGTATCAATATTAATATTGCCACCAATGACATTTTCTCCAAAAGCATTTGTGGTGATATTGCTGCTACGAAGCAATATCAATTCTCTAGAGCGCAGATTGATAGTAGCTTGTTCTATATTGGGGTCAGTGTTGACTGCTTGGGTATTAGCATCAATAGTAGCGTTGTTATTTAAACGAATGGAGTTAGCATTAATAATCAAATTACCTGCAATTCCTTCAGTTATACTTTTTACAGTTACTATCGCCCCATCTTGAACCAGCAATTTATCGGTACTAATCGTTAAGTCTCCTGCATTTCCGGTGCTACCTAAACCGGCAACCGCAAACAAGCCGCTCTTAGTCTGACCATTAGCTGAGGTACCAACAACTTGCACATCGTCAGCAGTGACAGTTAAAGAACCTCCTTTCCCTGCTCCCAATGTGCCAGCACTCACCTGTGCGCCATCTTTAACAAGCAACTGTTGTGTGTTAATCGTTAAATTGCCTGCATCTCCGGTTGATTGAGTTTGAGCAAATAAGCCGCCAGGAAATTGACTATCAGCTGACTGACCAATAACTTGCACATCTTTAGCTGTAACAGTTAGAGAACCTCCTTTGCCTCTTCCAAATGTGCTAGCACTCACCTCTGCACCGTCTTGCACAAGCAACCGTTGGGTATTAATCTTTAAGTCCCCTGCATTACCACTTGAGTAAGTGGAAGTAAACAAACCACTAGGAAACTGACCATCAGCAGATTCACTAATTAGTTGCACATCGTTAGCATTGACAGTTAGAAAACCACCTTGACCTTGACTAATTGTTCCTGCAATTACCTGCCCTCCATCTTGTACCAGCAATTTTTGGGTATTAATGGTTAATTTACCTGCGTCTCCGGTTGAGCTAGCTAGAACATATAACGCACTGACAGAACTCCCATCAACAGAGGTACCCATGATTTGCACATCGTTAGCAGTGACAGTTAAAAAGCCGCTTCTGCCTGATCCTGATGTGCTGGCACTTACTTGGGCACCATCTTGCACAAGCAAATTTTGAGTATTAATTTTCAAGTCTCCTGCATCCCCGGTCGAGCGAGTATCGGCAAATAAGCCAGTAAAAAACTGACCATCAGCAGATCTACCAAATAACTCTAGTGACTCAGTAGCGTTAATTACTAAATTTCCGCCTTTTTCTGCTCCCAAAGTACTTGTTTCTATCCCTGAACCATCACTCAAGGTGATACGCCGACCCTGCACTTGTATATCACCACTAGCATTACCACTAGCATCTACAGATGAAAGTTGTGATAGTTGAATATTGCCAAAATTTTGCACTCCATCATAACTCAAGGCAAAACCTTTACTGATGGGTAGGAGGCTGACGAAGCTATTATCTTTCACACTTCCTAACTCTATCCTTCCCCCTGCTGTTTTTAGTGTTGCTCCTTGTAGCGAAATATCACCACCTACTAAGGCTAAGGTCTTGGTTGCTGGCACTCGTAGTGCATTTGTTGTGTCAATTAGCTCTTGGGTTGTCCTTCTTCCCTGACTATCGCCTTTAACCTCAATTCTTCTGGGATTAACTCCATATTGCAAGCCGATTGGTACACTGATAGTTAATAAAGGCACAGCTTGTTGTGTTATCGCACTAAATTCTGTACCATCAGCAAAGTTTATAGTTTTTGCTGTACTTGCCAAAAATGAACCACCAATATTGAGAGCAGCATTTTTACCAAAAATTATCCCGTTGGGATTGAGCAAGAACACGTTAGCAATACCATTTGCTCGCATCAACCCATCAATATTCGAGACTAAGTTACCTGTGACGCGAGCGAAGATGTTCTGAATCAATGCGGCGTTGTTAAAAAACGCCTCCCCGCTTGTAGGTACTGAAAACTCATTAAAACTGTGGAAGAGGTTGCTTCCTCGAACAGTTCCTCCTTCAATTGTGCAAGCCGTGCATCCTGGGGCGACGCTGGAATTTATCGGCAGTGTATTATCGGGAACAATTTGAGCGTTCACAGGGCTACTTATTACAAAAGTTGCACTTGCATAGCATCCTGTAAGAATTACCGCTCCAAAACTAAATAGCAGCGAATTCCAGCGTTGATAATACTCTGATTTTACTTTCACAACAATCTCAACTTTTAGCACCCAGTAGTCATAGTACCTCTTTTCTACTTTCACTAGAGAATAATTGAAAAACCCTATTCTTACATTCTTTTACATATAAATTACAAATAGTAAAATGGGCGTGCAATCGTCGTGTTGGTTGAATAATCCACTGCCTTTCCGATTTTGGCAAACTAAATTCCTCAAATTGCAACACACAACTAGCTATTTATTCGTACCCTAGTATCTAAGCAAAACTTTTACTGAGATGCCGGGTTAGTTTTTAATTACAAGAACTTAGACTTGCTGTAGTTTCAGTAGCTATGAAAAATTTAAAAATTATGTCAACTATCATGCAAAAATTTTTAGTCGTTGACGACCATGAAGCAATTCTTCAAGGCACAATTCCAGCACTCAAAGACAAATACCCAGAAGTAGAAATCCTCGCGGCTCAGGATGCCCAAACTGCATATCAGCAATTTGAACGCCACCACCCAGACTTGCTAATTGTTGATTTATGTCTGCCAGAAAAGCCTCAAGCCCCAGCTCAGGTTGAGGTTGGGATGCAACTGATCAAAACTTTGATGTCCAGCACTCTTGCCCCTAATTTAGTGGTGCTGAGTACCAATGTTAAACCTTTGGTGCGCCTCAAACCGATGATTAATGCCTATGAAGGTGGCTTTGCGGCTATGGATAAGTCTTTGCCTATCCGCGAAATGTTAAAGTTCATTGACTTGGCGTTGCGCGGCTCTATCTATTTATCTTCAGAACTGCGATCGCGCCCAGAATTTGACCGAAAATGGCTAGAGGTGCTGACGCTAAAATATCAAGAAGGCTTGACAGATAAAGCGATCGCCCAAAAAATGAACCTGAGCGATCGCACTGTACGAAACTACTGGATTAGACTGCAAGATGCTTTGGGTGTGTATGACGAACCTGGTAAAGAATTGAGAATTCAAATTGAAATTGCAGCTAGAAAAATCGGATTAATCAACTGATGAAAATCGCACTTTCAACTCAAAGCAATTTATGGAAAAAAGTTCATAAAGAACTGAAACTCTGGCGAGAAGTAGTGCTGCCAGGACTCTCTGTGGTAGGAATTATCATGCTTGTGCGCTCAACAGGATTATTGCAATCGCAAGAGTGGCTGGCTTTCGATCAATTGCTCCGGCTACGACCTAATGAAGCTGTCGATTCGCGGGTAGTAATTGTGGGTATTGATGAAGACGATATTAACTATGTAGGCAGGTTTCCCATCCCAGATAAAGAAATCGCCCAAATGTTGAGCATCTTAAATAGCTACAAACCCAAAGTCATCGGTCTCGACCTTTTTAGAGATAAAAGGAACTCGGCTGATGCAGAGCTTGTACCTGTTTGGAGAGAGAATCCAAATCTCATCGGAGTTGAAGTAGCATTAAACCAAAAACAATCTTTTAATGTTAAACCACCACCTGAGTTACCTGCCCAACGAGTCGGCTTTGCAGACTTAATTGTAGATCCGGACGGGAAGTTGCGACGTGGCTTAATTGCAAGTAAAACTTACACCGGAGAACTGAAATACTCTCTACCTCTGCGTTTAGCACAATTCTATTTACGTGAGCAAGGAATCAAGTTTGCTCATGGTAGTCGCTCTTTTGACCCCATTAAGTTCGGTTCAAGTCGGCTAGTCCGATTTCTCCCCGATTCTGGCGGATATGTGGGAACTGATGCCAATGGCTTTCAAATGCTACTCAACTTTCGCTCTCATCCCCAACCTTTTCGCACCATATCTCTCAGAGATGTCCTCAATAAAAAAATTGATCCTAGTTGGATTCGCGATCGCGTCGTGATTGTTGGCATGACTGCCCCCAGCGTTAAAGATAACTTTATCATCTCCGCAGTTAAAAATACACTTTACACCACGGCTTTAGGAGTTGAAAACTCTGCTAATCAATACCAATGGATTTATGGTGTAGAAGTTCATGCTCATGCTACGAGCCAAATCATTAGTCATGTTTTAGACAGACGACCACTGCTAAAAGTCTGGTCAGAAATTTGGGAGTATTTATGGATTTTAGCTTGGGGTTTACTCGGCATAATTCTGGGTTTAATCCTGCAATCTCCGGCAAAGACATTGTTGAGTCTTGGTGTAACTAGTACCGGACTTGTTGGGATTTGTTATATTTGCCTAGTTCTGGGTTGGTGGATTCCTTTAGTACCAACCTTGTTAGCTCTTACAAGTGCAGGACTGACAACATTTTTTTTTGACAGAGATTTAAGAACACTACTTGAACAGCGCAGTTTAACTCTGAAGCGCTCTTTTGAAGCAATCCATAATGGGCCTTTACAAAGCTTGGCTGTGATGTTGAGGAGCTTTGGCGAAAAAGAGATAGAGTCTGAAAACTTGCGAGCGCAGCTTGAACAACTAAATCGAGAATTACGCGCTATTCCTGAATATCTCACTCAAGAAATGCTCAGTCGTAATGATAGTGTTTATTTAGAGGGAAATGAAGTACTCGATTTGCAAACTCCCATTGCTGAGATGCTTTATTATGTTTACGACATTACCTTAAGAAGAAACTTTCAAGGATTTACGACCATCCAAAGTTTTATTCCTCCTAATTTTGAACCATTAGATGAGTGCAACCTAAATGCAAATCAAAAGCGAAGCTTGTACATTTTTTTGCAAGAAGCTTTATGTAATGTCGGTAAACATTCCCAAGGAGCTACTCGTCTTGATGTTGTTTGTACGCGCTCATCGAGGGAGTATTGCCTGCAAGTAATTGATAATGGGTTTGTGAGTATATCTAAAAACTATCAACGTCATGGGCAAGGAACAGAACAAGCTCAAGATTTAGCCCGACAATTGAGAGGTAGATTTCGACGATATCCTCACTCTCCACAAGGTACTGTCTGCGAATTGGCTTGGCCCATAGCAAGTAATTGGTGGCAGCAATTTTTATATTTAGGTAATTGGAACTTTTTAGTGAAACAAAATATTAAATCAATAAGTATTAAGAAGTAAAAGTAAAAAGATAATCTCCACTTTTGCTACCGCTATAAATGCAATCCTATTTAGAAAAACTACTTTCCACCTCGGGAATATACATCTAAGTCTTGTAATCAAATAAAGCTGGGTATGCTTACTTCAGGAATTGCAAGACCAGTTGGTTAAACTTTTCTGGGTTTTCAATGAACATGAAATGTCCTCCGCCTTCAGCTTCTTCAAAGATTTCCAATTCTGAGTTAAGAATGCTTTTATTCATCCAGACTTGCGATTTCCAAGGAATAATACTTTTTCTGCCACCAATAATTAGAGTTGGTTTACGAATCCTGGCAATTTGATCTCGCCAATCTGTATGAAATTGGTTGTATAGCGAATGGCACTAAGTTAAGCGTAAACCCCTTATATAACTGGCTTTTGGGTGTGGGGTGTGGGGTGTGGGGTTGCAGGTTTGGGAAATCAAGAAAATGTTGAACTCCTTGACGCAACTAAAGTTTAATTGTCTTAAACACCACACCCTACACCCTGCCCCCAACACCCTGCCAAGCGCGAGATTTCACGTTTTCTTAGTGACATTCGGTTGTATAGCAACGTTGCAGCAAGCGATCGCGGAAACTCAAGATTGCACTCTACCATCCACTCAAATTGTTCTTTTGGTATGGCATTCGTCACCATCGCAGCCAGGGTGTTTCGAGTAACTTCTTGGGCTGAAGAACTTTCCAGACTATGCACTACATTATTTAGTTGCTCAGCTGTAACAATCGCACCAGCCTCCTCGATTTCTTGAGAGTCCCAATGTGGGCGAGAGGTATATAGCGGAGATTGATCCACAAATACTAATCGCTCAATTCCATCTGACCCGAACAGATCGAGGTAACTCCAGATAACAGCACACCCCATAGAGTGACCAAGCAGGTGTGGTTTTTCTAATTGCAGAAAATCGATCAATTCTTGGATATCTTTGGATAATCGAGATAACCGATAACCGTAAGTTACTTTCTCTGATTTACCGTGTCCTCTCAAATCAACAGCGACGACATGATATTGTTCAGCAAAGGCGGAAATTTGATATGTAAATTGTTCAGCTGACTGCGACCAACCGTGAATTAAAACAATAGATTTTCCCTTACCCACGCTAATGTAGCTCAATGTTGCATCATCTGAAGTTTTGAATCTTTTTCTTGGGAACTTATTCATTGTAACTAAAGCTTTTTTATAAAACTTCGCCTTAATGCATTAACACTGTATGCTGGAACAATCGCATTGCAGGAGCTTGCACTTAGATGACATGATAATACAAGTATTAAATTTGTAGCCCAAAATTGTGATATTCAACTGTCCACACGCCGCTCAATTTTTGGCTTTTCTCAAAAATCTCGCAAGTAAACCCAGCGTTTTGTAGAGATTTAGCAGTTGCCAGCCCAGCGACTCTAGAGCCAATAATACCAATAGTTTTTATATTCATTGTCAGCGAGAATTAGCGTTCGCCGTTATGGTTGCCACACAAAATTAGTCACACTCAAATCACGGTCATCGCTCAATTGTTTCAGCCCTGAACCATCTCGATTCATGACATATAAATTGAATACTGGACTATTTCCTTTGGGTGAAGCCGACTTGAGTTCAGACGCAGTAAATGCAATTTGTTGACCGTCAGCAGACCACATTGGATTGAAAATGGCTGAAAATCCAGAAGTTAGACTAATCGAGCCTGAATCATCAATATTGATGAGGTCAAGCTTTATACCTTGTTTTTTAGTTACCAATGCAATCTGCTTACTATCTGGTGACCAAGAAAGACCAAAATAAGTATCTCGTTGTTGAGTGAGATTTTTTGGTTTACCTCCCTTGATGTCAAGTAAATAGATATTGCCTTCAGTAAAAGGGGCATTTGGAGATTCCTGTTGATAATAAGCTAGGCGAGTGCTGTCTGGCGACCAAAGTACCCGAACAGTTCCCAAGCTTCCACGCGTTTTGGCTTGATTTAGAAGCTTTCCATTTGTATTTAGCAAGTAAATTTGTTGCTCGTCAGGTTTTTCCAAATATCGATCTAGCCGAGCAATGTAGGTACTATCTGGTGACCAAACAAAGGTACTATAGCGGGTTAACTTAGAATCTGGAAGTGCTGCCAATCGAGCTAACTTAGTCCCATCCGCGTTCATTTGATAGGCAATTTGACCTTCAAAGAAGACAACCTGTTTTCCGTTGGGTGAGATGGCAATATTAGATTCAATTTTATTCACATCAGCGTAAATCCAACGTCGAATGAGTTGAGTTTGCCCAGAGCGTGTTGTATTACTTACATAAAGCTCGGTTATGCGGCCGTACCCGGTTTGAGGATCGTCAAAAGGACAAGTTTTTTCAAACACCAGATTTTGACTGTCTGAAGACCAAACCCCATTAAACTGAGGTGAGATTGGTGAACACTTGTCATCTGAAAACAGCTTGGTTAGCCTAGACCCATCAGCATTTACAGCATAAACAACATAGGCTCCATTGGCACTCAGTTGAACAAACGCAAGTCGCTGTTCATTGGGAGACCATACTGGCTGGGTGATATTACCTTCAGCAGCGATAATATTTAAAGTGGAAGTGAGTTTGCGGCGATCGCTTCCGTCTCTGTTGACTGTAAATAGATTCGCTTTAACCTTGTTACCCTGATATCCCCACGCAGTAAAAGCAATTGAGGATTCTTTTCTCACCGTTTCTGTTAATTGTCTTTTTTCAGCATCCACTGCAACAGACGGTGAGAAGGATAATGTACAAGAAAATAGCGGTAGTACAAGCAGAGAACTTAGAGCAAGTAGTGAGTACTTCATAAGACGCATTTGGACAATTTTGTAAAGCAAAAGTTGATTTAGAAGTTGGAAACTTTACTACACAATTTAGGTGTTTATAATTTTCGCTAGTTAATTCTGGAAGATGGCTCTAGTAAGTCAGCAAAAAACTGTTGCAATCACTCTCTTGAGTGTATCTGGCAGCGCGAGATAACCAAACGTAGCGATAATCGTCGGCTAATGGTAGCGCTTTAAGAAACTCCTGCACTGATTCTAATTTCCATTCCAAAGGTGCAGCAGGTGATATTTGAGATGCTCCTGCTGCATAACGTAGAATTGCTTCTATCAACGCCGCCGCCTCAATAATAGGTTGTGCGTGCATCCAGGAAGGGAAAATACGTGCTTCAAAGGTAAATTTGCTAGGAATAGAGTGAATTAGATTTTTGATATTAAAGTCGCAGTATTTTGTTAATTCAAGTTTTGCAAGACGTGCTTTAGCATCCGACCAAGACATTTCGGAAAAATCTGATTGATTGACTAATACCAATAACTCTTCATCCCACATTCCCAAGCGTCTGCAATTGGGGTTAGTTCCTACCAATCGTTTTAAATTTTCCCCGTGTGTCCATAAAAGATTTACTAGATTAGCGAAAACTCTAGTAGAACATAAAGGTGTAGCATCAAAGTGCAGGTGAGTTGCACCTTCAACTGGAATTGTGAAGCCAATAGAGCGAGCTGCTGACAAAAGTACTTCTAAGCGATCGCCATGATTAGTCTCAATAGGCGGGGTAATTAGCTCACAGGGACGTTCTCTCTCTCCTGGCAGGGGTGCAGCGATCGCTATTGGATTACCTGTGCGATCGCTAACACGCACCATCCCGCCAGGCCCTTCTTCCGGATAGGTAGAAAATAATCTAGCAATCGGCTTGAGTACGTCGGTGAGAGAATCAGCAGCATTAGCTTGGCTTTCTACTAGTTGCAGCAGTCTGCTATCATTGCTGACAATCCGATACCATCCTGGCTGTGGTTTTTCAGTTTTGTCTAAGTCTTCAACAAGGGTTAGGTCATCTACACATCGAGCAATCAAACATCCGTGTCGATCAATCACCTCAAATCCCAAAGTAAGATTTTGAAATAAAGGAGTTCCTGGAACCTGACTTAGTTCAGACTGGGGATGAAACACGCGATGCACTCTTGCATCATATTGTTGGGCGATCAACTCTGCTAAATCCTGTCTGCTATGTCCTCTAGGTGACATCAGCTCTATCTCGAAGCCTATTTTCCAATTCAAAAAAGACATAGTAATAATTCGTAATTCGTAATTCGTAATTAAGAAATTCTGATTTCATCTGTGTTTTCGTGTTTGAATCTGTTCTCAGATTTTAGGGATTGATATTACTAGTAGCTTTATTCTTAATTTATTTGTGTAACCTTTTTTGACTTATACAGCGATCGCTTTAACGTTTTTGGCAATTTTCAATAGTAGGAGCAGAAGCTTGACGCTGGGAATACTTAACTTCCCATCCCCGTAAATTCCACCAGACAACACGCTTTTCTGGTTGTACCCAAAAGTCTAGTTGTTTGATTTTTCCATTTTCAAAAACTATTTTTGGGAACGTAGGATAGTCACGGTCATTACTCTCGCTATAATTACGTCCAAGATAGTTGAAGCAAACTTTTAATCCCTGAGTAACTCCCAACTCTTCAACTCCAATGCCTTTCAAGGTCGAGTTATCGTAGCTGAAGGTGCCATTAAATGATTTGCCTGCTAATGATCCTTTAGTCACATTGATTGTAAAGTCATAGCCAACAGTAGAGTTTTGGGCTTGACTGGTTGCGATGACAGCAGTAGTAAGAGCAGCAGTTGTTATTGCAATTGTAAATTTCGGCAATAGTTTGAGCATTGTAGTATTGATGGCTGAGGTTTAGTACTTTTGGATAATTTGTGCGATCGCTCCAACAGGCGATCGCACGGTTGAGGATATCTACTCCAGTACCAATCACACAAACTGAAGCGCTTTTAAAAATTAGGAACGAGCATATTTTAGTGCTTTTTTAAGCAGCTCATCATTACCCAAAATTAGGTTGCGCTCAATACGCAGTTTTGTATCTATAGGTGATGGATCTCCCCAAAATTTTGCCAATGCTTCTACATCCTCATATTCCCTAAATTCTGACTCTCTAAACAGTGTATAAGAACTGGGATTTGAGGCTGGTTTTGCCGCCTCTAGAGCTTTCACCCTAGCATCTACAAGAAACTGCTCAAGAATGGCAACATCTTTTTTACCCCAGAGGATTTTTCTACCAATTACAGCCTTTGCATCTTCCTCCGATTTTCCCCAGTAATCTGCTAATATCCGGGCATCCCAATAATCGTATTGGCTGTTATAAAAAGCCTGAAGCTCTTGATCTTTTGATTCTTGTGTTGATGTTGTCATGAGATTATTCTCCTTATTCAAGTAACTTGATAAATTGAGCGGCTAGATAGGTTAAACATCACGATAGCTTGTAGAAGCTAACTCGAATCTAGAACAAGTCCATTAAGGAATGGTTCTATAGTGATGCAAAAAACGTTTTTGCACGTACTTCTTTTTGCAGTTCACTGCGGGATATAGACGTAATTATTCAAATCTACGCGCATATCCCACTTGTTATCCCGCACCAACTTTTGCCAAGCACCGACTCGCTCTTCCATGTCGCCGCTATTGTGCGTGGGGAACTGGAGACGTAATTCCATGAACGTATTCACGAAATCTTCCTCATTGTTTGTGTCGTTACTCGCCTCTGTGAACAAATGTTCAACGCCCCAATTCTCAGAATTGTCGTCTTCCATACCAGCGTTCATGGCTGTATCTATGAGTACACCAATTGTCAATGCTTTCATGTAATTCTTCGACTTAAGCAGTTTCAGCGTCGGCTCCCAGTACGTGGAGATGTAGGCATCCCACTGCGCCTTCCACCATTTCTGGTCATTGGCGATCGCGTGGACTTTTTCGATGATTTTGTTTACAGGCAGATTGCTATAGTCCTGACCGTAATTCTTCCAGATAATGTCTGCGTCATTGTAGTCCTTGCCTGTCGTGGCACCATAGATGCCGATGGTGACGCCGCGACCGTCGCCAATGTCCTCTGCATAGCCGTAGATAATTTCTTCATCGACTGTCTGCCACCACTTGCTATTGGCTTGTTCGGGCCCGTTAATCATGCCAAGGATGTTTGTAAGCTGCTGTGCATCCAAACCAGTCAGGGTGTTAAGCTGGTTTAGCGTGCCAGGTGGAAAAAACTCAACGCCGGGTACTTCTTGCGTAGGGGGTTCGTCAATTGTATGAAGCCTCTCTTTGAGTTGCGCTTCGTAGAGAGACGCTGGAGAAAGCTTGCCCTTTTCGCCTTCGCCTTCCACGTTTCCAATAACACCTGAGAATTTGAACTTTTTCTGCACCTTACCTGTTGAAAACACCGCATAGTTCTGCGCCGTTGGTGGTTTTTGCACAATTATTGTGCCGTTGTAGTTCCAAATAGTGGAGTGTGCTGCCGACCAACCGTGACCACTGCCGAAATTACCGCGATTAATCAGAGCGATGCTTCCAGTATCAGCACTGTTCTCGTCGATGCTATCGAAGAGCATGGCTTGAGTCCAGAGTCGATGTCCTTCACTGTCGGAGTTCTCTGCGGAGTTAGAGCCTAAGCCTTTCGACTTGCATTTGTGGAAGACAATTCCAGAAGCGCTACTCGTACCGTTAGAGATAAAGTTATGGCGTCCGTTTGTCGCTTCACAGTTCTGGAATAAAATGAGTTGACTGTGCTTTTCGGTGTTGAAATTGTACATACGTCCGCCTGTGCGAATGGCAATTGGGTCGAACGCCTTGACATCTGTCACCGTTACCCTCAATGCTCCTTCTGTGTATACACCTGAGAATCCAAAGTGCAGGGCGGTGAGGTTACGCACCCAGGCATCTTCTGCACCGATAACGCTAACGGCACTCCACAGGGATTTCTCGTCTTCGCCACCTTTATCAATTTCGATGCGTAGGTTTTCAAGCCCCACATTTGTCAAGACTTCGCTGCTGTTAATCTTGTAGACGGTAGATTGTGACAACTTGCGATCGAGATGATTGTAAATCGGTGCGTCAAGGATAATCATATTTCCTTCCACGCGATCGACCCGTCGATAATACACAATGTCTACTTTGCCTGCTTTCCAAGGGTTCTTCTCAGGGTCGTCAACCTCACCCACACCACCACCGTCAAGCGCATCAATCCATTTCTGCGTAGAGGGATGCTTAATGATAATGGCATCGCCAGTCTTAAATAGTGAAGCATTCTCGACATTGAAGCCCAGTGAGCCAACTTGAACAAAATCATCTGTAATCTTGGTTTCGTCTCCTGATTTCCAAGGTGCTGGATTATTAGTACCCAGAATTACTACTGACTTATCCGGTGGTCTGTCTTGTTTCCCTTCGATGATAGGCTGATCAACCACCTTGGCAACTAGAATTGTGTCTTTACTGGGATCGTTCCCATCACCAGAACCACGCAATACAACCCCGCTCGCCTGAATTTGAATTGTACTGCGAAGTTCGTAAAGCCCCGGCTTTAGTACCAAAGCACCACGAAATCCATTAGCATCAGGTTCGCGCGTTGCCACAGCATCCAGTGCTTTTTGAATGTGTGCAGTATTATCACCCGAAATCGGTGAGATGCTTGACACTTCAGGAACGTTGGGCAATTCAATTTCACCATAACGGTAACCCGCATAGCTATAGTCTGGAATCCGGTTTTGCTCTTGATCCGAGGTGTAAGTTAGTTTACCATTATTGCCAAAAAAAACGCGCTTTGATTGCCACTCACCCGTCGGTGGTACAGAGCCATTAGGAATGCAGATTTCCTGATCCGTTTGCAAATTCTCAGCTTCCTTTTCTGTGAAGGGAATGCCGTTAGGATTCATGATTTCACGCCAGCGATCGCCATCTCCTAACTCCCGTTCGGCAATGATAAAAAGCGTATCACCTGCTTTAATTTTGTATGAACTACCGATTTGACAAGTCATAAATTTACTTTAATTGGTTAATGTTTGCGTTTTGATAAAAATTGATGCTTAATAAGTTTTCAAGCTTCCAAAACTACTTAAATTTCTGCTTCTTTAATCCATCTTGCAACTAAGTGATAACGTTCTCCATCAAATTCTTGCATCCATAAAATTGAAAGTTTAGTTAGGGGTTTCTTCTTATCTTGTAGAGAAATTGCTAACGATACTGGTGGTTGTGAAAGAAGCAAATCTTTGCTATCTTTGTTTAGAAGCTGCATATATTTCTCACTTTAATGAATTAAGGTTTAGTTGAAACAGCATAAGTTTTAATTTCCAAATAAATGGCAATAAATTATGACTTATGCATTGATGATCTGTGACGCATTTAAGCTGTCTATACTTTCAGAATAGATAAATTTGATTATATTTGCATCGTCAAGGCAGGAAATTAGTTTTCCACTTTTGGAAAGTCAATTTATGAAGTTAAAAAATATTATTTAGCTAATGCACGACAAAAGTCCTACACTCTACTTTAGTCAAGTGATTGGACTAGTAGAGATCGATTTTTATCCGAGAATCTAAGGAAGGCTCTGGAATGATACTTTAGGAATTATCCCAACTAAATGCAACCTTCCTTTGGGACGCAAGGCTGCTATAGCAATCCTAAATCATTCGTGAACAACAAGCTCCCCGACTTCTTGGAGAAGCCGGGGAGATGAGCCTAAGATTTTCACAATTAATATTGCTGTTGGCTAAATTGATGAAGCGATCGCTTCATCAATATCACGATAATCAGTAGGTCGATAATCTTGCAGCCACTCGGCAATAATATTGTGTTTGCGGTATGGATTAATCGAGAGATCGTGCAGCAATTCATCGTGATAATGCCACATATGTGCTTGCAGCAGCGAACTGCGTCCAGAAATAGGTGGAATAAAGCCGCGTTTCCAGCGTTTCATTTGTGAAATTTCTTGTAACATCGTCTCACGTTCAGGCAGTTTAATCTTGCCTTTTAACAAGTGAGTTAGCCAGATAACTTCTAAGTAAGTTGTAAGCGAATTGGAAAATGTAGAAGCCCAACCGATAAAAGCTAAAGAAGATAAATCGGGGTGAATAATATGGCGGTAAAGATAAACACCATCATCTTCCACTGTAGATTGAAAAGCCTTTGGTAAAAAGCTATTATTAGGTTTCCATCCTGTAGCAAAGATAACAACATCGCTATCAAGGTGAACCCCGTTTCCTAGAACTAAACCATCGGGTGTAAACTGTTCAATGCTTGTGCGTTGTACTTTAATTGCGCCCTGACGCATCATTTTATATGTTTCATCCTGTGGGATAAAACCTTGAGCAAACACACCTTTCTCAGCCGGATGAGATGGAATAGTATTGGATTCTTTCATTCGATATTGCAGGCGCAATATAATTTCTACAAATCGCCAAAATCCCCAAACCAGCCACGGAAAATACTTGTGGAGATTTTCTTCCCACTTGTAGGGGCGTTGATACAGAGGTAAAAATCCACCTACTAAACGATTTAAGAAAATAACTCTAAAATCAATTAATCCTAATATTCGTAAAGGTACGGGCCAGTAAGCATTTTTGAAAACTAAAGTTACATCCGTTGCCGATTGTGTCGCATCTGTGGCAATATCTAAGGCACTCTTGCCAAATCCGACAACAGTGACTTTGCGATTCTTAATCAAGTCAGGTGATTTGTATTCTGAGGAATGCAAAACCTTACCAGAAAAAACTTCTCGGTTGGGAACATGGGGGATATAAGGATTAGAGTACAGCCCAGTTGAGACAACAATAAAATCAAACTGTTTTTGAGTTGTTTCTCCAGTTTCCCTATTTGTGTAGTGAAGAATCCAGCGATTATCAGATATTGGTTCCAGCTCGTTGACTATACTGTTAAAATGAATTTTGTCAAAAATTTGGAAATGGTGAGCATAATCTTCCAGATAAGAGCGAATTTGCTGACCCGATGGCAACTGCGGATAGCTTTCGGGCATGGGATAGTCAGGAAATTCATAAAGCTTAGAAGGCTCTTGTAGCCCAAAATTGTGATATCCAACTGTCCACACGCCGCCCAGTTTTTGACTTTTCTCAAATATCTCGCAAGTAAACCCTGCGTTTTGTAGAACTTTAGCAGTTGTTAACCCAGCGACTCCAGAGCCAATAATACCAATAGTTTTTATATTCATTTTTATACTCATTGCCAGTGATTATTAGCGATCGCTTGTTAGTCTATCCATAACTCTTGTTTTACTTAGCTTTTTGACTCCATCAAGCCCAAAGACATCCCAGCACAAAGTTCCCTGTCTAAAAATGATGTCTGTCATAGTTATTTACGATGCACAACCCATCAACTTTTAGGTGAATTGTCGCTATCAGGGAAAACAAAATATTTTCTCAAATTTTCTCGTTTTGTAAACGCTATGTATTGAGTAGTGATCTCCGGAGTCAGTAACTCTATTAACAATCTGTTTTCCACCCACAACAAAATGAAATCAAAGCCGAAGCTAGCGCGTTCCATAAGCCAATCTTCACGTTGGGCAATTTGCTCAATTTGTTCGGCGCTGGCAGGTACAGAGATCATGAAATGGGTAGCTGTAAACTTAGAAGCAGCAGGATTTTGTATATATGCTCGTTTCTCCTCACTGTCACCAGGTGTTATTTCAGTTCCTAAAGAATAAACTTCAATTTCTGTACCATATTCATCAAAAGGAAAAACGATATAACCGTCTGGGCTAAAAGGATGGGGTGTCGCTTGTCCTTGCAAGATTTCAGCGAGAACTTGGGCAACGTGCTGAGGATTTTCAGCAGAAATAGAAAGGTGATGAATCATTAAATTACTCTCTTTAAATAACTAAAAGACACAGAAGATTGAAAGCGTTGCACTCAAAAGATTTGAAAAATGAGTTTAAACATTATGAAAGTTTTGCTAACTCCACTTCTTGCTGTAGAGTTAGCTTTGTGGCTTTAATCAAATCGGCTGCTTTTTCGCCAATCATAATTGTGGGTGCATTAGTGTTTCCCGTAATAATAGTTGGCATAATTGAAGCATCTACGACACGTAAACCTTCAACACCATGTACCCGTAGTTCGGGGTCTACAACTGCGCCTTCATCAACGCCCATTTTACAAGTCCCGACAGGATGATGTGCAGTCTCGCAAGTTTTAAGGATGTAAGCTCGAATTGCTTCGTCACTTATTACGTCATCACCAGGAGCGACTTCCTCGCTTAATAATTGATAAAATGCTCCTGAATAAGCAAGTTGACGGGAGACTTTAATTCCTTCCACAAGAACTTGCATATCTTTTTCATTCTGGAGATAGTTCATGCGGATTAACGGTGGATCTTTGGGGTCAGAAGAACGCAAGCTGACACTACCACGGCTGTAACAATGTGTTGTACCCACTGCAAAGGTGAATCCCCAACTAGAGCGAGGAGACTCAAGTTGCATCCACAAAACTGGGCCGCAGGAAAGCTGTAAATCTGGTGTAATATCTGTATTAGCTTCGGTATGCACGAATAAACCAGCTTCTGCGATATTGCTGGTGGCGGCAGGTTGCAACTCCTGAGTGGCTTGATAACCCACTTGCACATATACATGATCTTGGAGATTCTGCCCGACACCCGGTAAATCAACGATCGCAGGAATTCCTAATGCGCTCAGGTGTTCTGCTGAACCAATCCCGGAAAGCATGAGTAACTTGGGCGAATCGAACACGCCAGCAGAAAGAATCACTTCTTGGTTGACAAAAGATTGGTGGATTTTCCCATTTTGCAGATACTCCACGCCAACTGTACGCTTCCCTTCAAACAGTAAACGGGTAACTGACGCTCCTGTAGTAATTGTCAAATTGGGACGATTTAAAATTGGCACTAGGAATGCCCCTGCGGTGCTGTGCCGCTTACCATTTTTGACAGTCAACTGGTAAAGCCCCGCACCTTCTTGATTTGCGCCGTTGAAATCAGGATTAAGCTTATAGCCCATTGCTGTGGCTGCTTCAAGAAAGTATTGTGATATTGGGTTAGGTGCAATTGGGTCACTTACACTCAGCAGACCATCGACAGCATGAAATTGCGATGCTCCACGCTGCTGGTTTTCAGATTTCTTGAAGTAAGGCAATACATCTTGGTAGCCCCAACCAGTATTACCTAAATTCTGCCAGCGATCGTAATCGTGACGGTTGCCTCGCATATAAATCATGACGTTGATCGAACTGCTGCCACCAAGGACTTTACCGCGTGGACAATAGATTTTACGCCCATTTAGGTATGGCTCTGGTTCGGTAAAATATGCCCAGTCCACCTCTGAGTTAAATAGTTTAGGAAACTCTACAGGGATAGGAATCTCCGGTTTACTATCAGGATTACCAGCTTCCAGCAATAACACGGTTGTTTTACCGTCTTCAGTCAGACGATTGGCAAGAACACAGCCTGCTGAACCTGCACCAATAACAATATAGTCGTATTGAGCCATCATTTTTACTAAATTTTTAAATTCAGCTGCGTATAGTTAATTTGAATGTCTTTGTTGGCAACTCGTCAATTTTGCTAAAAAATCGGTAGGCGATCGCCTCTCACTAATCACTTCAAAACTTTACGGGTAGTGAATCGTACCCCTTGAAAACTAGGCTGGTATGTCTAGGAATAGCTTGCTTATCGGGATCGAATCTAAGATTTGGCAATCTTTTAAGTAATGTGTTGAAGCAAATAGTTAACTCCATACGAGCTAAAACGACTCCCAGACAAAAGTGAATGCCCGGAGCAAACCCAAGGTGTTCGTTAGGCGATCGCGTAATATTAAAAACGTCGGGTGAGTCAAACTTTTCCGGGTCGTGATTCGCCGCCCCCAGCCCTAGAGCGATGACGCTACCCGCCGGGATGTCCTTACCGCCAATTGTCAAGTCTTGTTTGGCAATCCGAAAGACAAAAGGTGCGGGGCTATCGAACCGGATCATTTCTTCCACTGCGGAATTGATCAAAGCCGGATTTTCTTGCAATTTTTGCAGTTGCTCTGGATGACTCAGCAGTGCATTCACCCCATTGGGAATCAAGTCTGTAGATATTCATTCCAAAGCGATCTTCAAACGCGCTCATACCAGTGTGTACGCTATGCAGCAGATTAGCCCAGGTGTCGAATGCCAGCGATCGCCCAAATAACATGGCATATTCGCGTAGCGAATTGGGGGAATCGGCTTGCAACAGAGCGCCCATTGGAGTGCAGATGAATTGCCCAGGTGCCGTTTCCACAACAATACCCAAGTCTGTTAGCGCCCGTAGTAGCCTCGACAAAGCAGGCTCCTGCGTGCCAGTAGCTTCTGCTAAGGCTTTTACAGATTTGGGACTATCTTTCAAGAGATCGGGAATCCCAAGCTGTGCAGTCACACTTAGTAATTGCGTCTGTACAGCGCCAAAGATCATGGCGAGTAGGGCGCGTGCAGGAGGAGCATCGGAGGAAAGTCGCTCAGGAATCATGTTCGTCATAAATCTCTGTTTTTGCTGAAGCGTAAATTTAGCTAGTTATGCGATCGCACTTGTTAAAGCCGCTTGCTTTGAAACTCGACTAGCAGCTTTAATCAAATCGGCTGCCTTTTCGCCAATCATAATTGTGGGTGCGTTAGTATTTCCCGTAGTATTTGTTGGCATAATTGATGCGTCTACAACACGCAAGCCCTCAACACCATGTACCCGTAATTCAGGATCTACCACTGATTCAGAGTCAACGCCCATTTTGCAAGTGCCAACAACGTGATAATCGGTATCACACCCTTTGCGGATATAATCTCGGATTGCTTCGTCGCTAGTTGCGTCAGCACCTGGAGTAACTTCCTCGCCCCGAAACTCATCAAATGCGCTTGAAAGAGCAAGCTGACGCGCAATTTTAATTCCTTCTACCAAAACTTCCATATCTTTCTCACTTTCGAGAAAGTTCATGCGGATAACGGGTGGATCTAGTGGGGAAGAAGAACGCAGACTCACACTACCTGTGCTTTGGGGATGAGTAATAGAGGGTGCAAAGGTGAATCCCGGCCCAGAACGGGCATACTCAGGCTGCACCCAGATGACTGGGCCAAAGTGCATCTGTAAAGAAGGTACAGTATCTAGGCGGCTTTTGGTATCTACGAAGAAAGTTGCTTCGGCAATGTTACTAGTTGGGGCAATTTGCAAATCTTGAGTCGCTTGGTAAGCTACATGAACTTGGGGATGATCTTGAAGATTTTGACCGACACCAGGCAAATCAATGACTACAGGAATGTCAAATGCACGCAGATGTTCAGCTGGGCCAATTCCAGAGAGCATCAGCAGTTTTGGTGAATCGAACGCGCCAGCAGAAAGAATGACTTCTTGATTTACGCGAACTTGGTGTAGCGTTCCGTTGTGCAGATACTCCACCCCAACTGTGCGTGTCTCCTCAAATAGTAAACTAGTTGCGATCGCATGAGTGGTGACAGTCAAATTGGGGCGATTGAGAATAGGTACTAAAAAAGCTGCTGCTGTACTGTGTCGCTTGCCGTCTTTAATATTTAACTGGGGCAATCCTACACCCTGCTGTTCTGCACCATTGAAATCAGGATTATGCCTGTAACCCAATGCTACTGCGGCTTTAATAAAGCGATCGCACACCACATTTGGAGCCACGGCATCGGTCACACTCAGGAGTCCCCCGACTTCATGAAATTCATTTGCTCCATGCTGCTGATTCTCAGATTTCTTGAAGTATGGCAATACATCCTCGTAGCTCCAGCCTGGATTGCCTAACTCTTGCCAGTGGTCATAATCGCGGCGATTACCTCGCATATAAACCATGCCGTTGATGGAACTGGTACCACCTAGAACTTTACCACGTGGAGAAAATAGTTTACGTCCGTTGAGGTGCGGTTCTGGTTCTGTGAAATATGCCCAGTCTACTTCGCTACCTATTAAGTTTGGAAACTCTACAGGAACCTGAATCTCTGGTTTGGTGTCAGGGCCACCAGCTTCGAGTAATAATACAGTTGTTTCACTATCTTCTGTGAGGCGGTTGGCGACAACACAGCCTGCCGAGCCTGCACCAATTACAATATAATCATATTCAGTCATGAGCTTCTTAATTAATTGCAAAATTTCTAGAAAAATACTGTTGTCATCTCTGCTCTAAACTTGAGTCATTTGGATTGGCTGACCAAGTACCTGTTCCACAATCTGAGGCTGAATGGATTGCAAATATTGAGTTGCAAGTACAGGAGTCTTACAAGGATAATGTTGTCAGCGCTGACTGTGTATCAACTTGTAATGGATTTGTCGATTGATTAATTAGGGTAACTTCTCCCTGTGCATTTCTATTCACCAAGTAGTTAATTCCTCGATAGCTCAATTTATAAGTTGTTGGTGGTAAAGGAGCTTCCGCAGACTTGGCATTGGGATCAACACGATAAGTAACCCCACGATAAATCAGATTATAAGCTGCTCCAACACTAGGTGTTGATTGAAAAGGTTTTTCTATTGTTCTGCCAGCAATTTTTGAGGAATCTAATTCGTAGCCCAGACCGCGATAGTAAAGTTTCATATTTTGCCTCGTGGATTGTGAATAAAGATGTGGTTATTTGTGTAATCAAAGGTATCAATTAAGAGTTAGTACTTTAGATTTTTGCTAGCTGCATGATAATCAAACTGTCTAACTTACTAACAAAATTACTAAAATGCATAATTTTGTACCTTTAGAAGGTAGAAATAAACTTAGGATACTAAAGCGAAGTCCATGCAATACTGAGATATTAGCTGTTCGCTTTCGTTCCATATTCTCAGAATAGATAGATTTAATTAGAAATGCATCGTTAAGTTAGGAAACTAGTTTTCCAATTTTGGAAATTTACTAAGGCGGATTTACCGCAGGGTAGCAAGTGGCGTGCAACTAGCGTGGGCTAGGGGAGATATAAGTTTCAGGCTTCAGTGCGAACTGCCACCAGAGTTATTGCCATAAGCACTCCCGCCGCCAGGGCGATTCAGTATGAGCCAATTCGCGCCAATGCCCTCAGTGCCTTAGCTTCTGGTCTATTACAAATGCCGCTGGCCAAACTTTTCCCGCTTTGGCAAGATACCCTTGATGAGTTATCTTTTCGCACTCGCCCTAACTTTCTACAAGATATTAAAGCATTGTTTCCAGTTATATTTGCATTAGGTGGTGAAGTTGCAACGGCAGAACTTGCCCGTGCGATCGCAGATGTAGCGCGATGGTGGAAATAATTCGTAATTCGTAATACACTGCGAGAAGGCTTGTAAACCAAGCGATCGCTCCTCGTCTTCTAAAAAACTAATTGGCAAGTGATCGCTCAAATTTATCTTTCATGAAACGCAAAGTGCGATCGCCTACGCAGCCCGTGTTATCGTAAGAAATATTTGGAATTCACAATTACCAAAGCCAATGGCTATTACTGTCAACGTTGCTGAAGCAACCGCCAAATTTACTGAACTTCTCAATCAAGTATTGCTAGGTGAAGAAGTTGTGATTGCTGAACAGGGGATTCCAATTGCACGTCTAGTCGCGCTCACAAATACTAATTCTCCTCGCATTCCGGGCTTAGATAAAGGTAAAGTATTTATTACATCAGATTTCAACGAGCCTTTACCAGAAGAAATCTTAAGTGATTTTGAAAGTTCTAACTTTGTTTCTTAATGAGAGCTTTACTGGATACCCATGCATTCATTTGGTGGGTAACAAACGACCCTCAATTATCTGCTAACGCTCGTAATGCGATCGCTGATTCAGGTAACATCCTATTTGTGAGCGTGGTAAGCGCTTGGGAAATTATCATCAAAAACAAATTAGGGAAACTGACTTTACCTGAACCTGTAGAACAATATATTCCCAGTCGTTTAGCGATCAATCGCTTTGAAAATTTACCTATTCAAATGAGTCATGTTTTGCAAGTTGGTAGTTTACCAAATATCCACCGAGATCCATTCGATCGGATTCTGATTGCCCAAAGCCAAGTAGAAAATTTGCCAATTGTGACAATTGACCAGCAAATCACACAGTATTCAGTGCAAATTATATGGTAAAGGCGATCGCACAGTTTCTTTTTCAAACTCTGATCGCTCAAATTTAGCTTTCATGAAACGCAAACTGCGATCGCCTACGCAGGTAATATCTACGCAAAATCAGCTTTCTTTACCAAAATCACCTCATCCATAGAGAACCTCATCGCATTTGTGACCAACCAGATCGGGTTGTCTATCAACGAGTACTCATCCATAGAGAACTCGATCGCATTCACAACCAACGAGATCGGGTTGTCTATCAATGAGTACTCATCCATAGAGAAGGCGATCGCATTCATGACCAACGAGATCGGGTTGTCTATCAATGAGTACTCATTCATCAAGAACCTCAACTCATTTGTAACCAACGAGTTAATTTTCTGCGTTAAGAGGCTGCACCAAGTGATGAGAAATTGCGCTGCTCCAAGTTGGGGAACTCCAAGGAGCGATCACTATATAGCAGTTCTTATTTGGGTGCAATACATTTTGACCTCTCTCCAAACCTCTCTCCTAAAAGGAGAGAGGCTTTGAATCTTACTCCCCTTCCCTATAAGGGAAGGGGCTGGGGGTTAGGTCTGTATTGCACTCAACAGAGAAGCGCTATCGATTACGCATAATTACAGAATTATATCCCTAAAATATTCTTAAAAAAAGCCAAATATTTGTGATTTTCCCTGAGCCGGAATACTGCTGTTTTAAGACAAGCTAACAGTAGTACCGCGAAGCGAAATTCAAAATTAAAAATAAAGTTGATTTTTTAACGCCGTGCTGTACAAAAAAAGTTCATGAGGAATAATCTATGACTCTACCCAAACGTTCATCTCGCATTCTCGAAAAAGCTCAACAGAGAGTTTCTGGAATGCAAACTATTGATCCGACTCTTGACTTTGGCAATTTTAATAGCTTGCAAAATATGCTACAACAAATTGAGCAATTACGCGCCAAGCTGAACACTCATAATACTGCTCTGGCTGTAATTGATGCTTCTAGAACTGATATTGAACAGCTAGAAAAAAGCTTGAGCGTGCTGTGTGAAAATATGCTGATGTCAGTTGCAGGCAGATACGGAAAAGACAGCGCCGAATATGTCAAAGCTGGTGGTGTGCGTAAGAGCGATCGCATCCGCAAAGGCATTAACACTCGGATAAAAACTGGTGCAGAGCAAACGGCTGTTAAGTCTGATGCAATTACATAGTATCATTCCATTTTGACGAAGAAGCGATCGCCCAATTAAAGCTAGTTATTGCCTACTATGGTCAAATGAACGAACCGATCAAGGTAAGACGGATGCGGATAAAACAGGCCCAACTCTAACCTTGTAGGCTAACTATCTTCTTAATTAACAGCCATGACGTTCTTTGCTGGGTTCTGGACTTCCATCAGTATCATCCATTAGCGTCTCGTAATTCAAGATTACTGATCGTCCAGAAAAGAGATATACATATTGCCAATGATCGCTGCTTGAGTGCGATCGTCACCTCCAACAACTGACCTTGTAAAGGATCTGCTCGCATATCTGCAACCGATTTGCGAACGGCGTTCAAAGCCTGATGGTAATAAAATACGTAAACTTGATGAGCATAGGCGTAGCCTGCTGTAGACATCGCTTTTTGGGAAAACTTTTTGGTTTACTGGTTATGCGATGTCTAATAGCAAGCCCTTTAGGTTCGGGGGTTTACAATCGAATGGCACTAAGTTAAGCACAAACTCTTGATATAACTGGATGAGAGGGTGTGGGGTGTAGGGTGTGGGGTGTGGGGAATTAAGAAGATGTTAAACTCCGCCGCGCAACTAAAATTTAATTGTCTTAAACACGAACCTGCAACCCTACCCCCAACAAAGAGCCCTGACAAGGTTTTACATGAGTCTTAGTGCCATTCGGTTTACAATCTACATCTCCGAAAAATAAAGAAGACCCCTCTCCAAACCTCTCCCCGAAGCGGAGAGAGGCTTTAAAATCCCCCTTCCCTTGTAGGGAAGGGGGCAGGCTGACAGGTGTAGGTTTATTACATAGATGTGAGTGTTTATTAACAGCTTGGAGAAAATAAAGTGTAGAACGAGTGTAGGTAAACAAGGGAGATGCTGAAGAACAAGTATCTCAAACAGTGGTCTTGTATAGTGTCAGAACACATGGTTCATTTATCGATACCTGAAGCAGTGGGACTGGCAACATGGAGTTTTGGCATGGTGATGACAAAATCGAGTAGCTTGACACAAGTATCAAGATTTATCGCCAGTATCAATCAGGAAAAACCAAATACAGTACGTCAACGCTTAAAAGAATGGTATCAAGAAGCCGAAGCTAAAAAAGGAGACAAGCGTTGTAGTCTTGATGTCAGCAGTTGTTTTGCACCATTGCTGTTGTGGGTAATGAGTTTACTACCAGCAGATATAAAGCAAGTAGCTCTGGCGCTTGATGCAACTAGTATTAGTAACAAGTTTACGGTCTTGTCAATCAATGTATTGCTTGCAGGGTGTGGAATCCCGATTGCATGGTGTATTGTTGCGGCAACTGAACCAGGTAGTTGGAAAGGGCATTGGCACAAACTCATTGAACTTCTCAAAGGTGTGATTCCCCAACAGTGGAATGTGATTGTTGCTTGCGACCGAGGACTGTATGCAGATTGGCTCTATGAACTGATTGTTAGCGCTGGCTGGCATCCATTTCTACGTATTAATCATCAAGGAACTTATCAAATACCACCAGACCGTAGTTGGCGACCTCTAACAGAAGTTGTTAAAACACCTAGACAATCTTGGTCTGGTCGAGTTGTAAGATTTAGAACTAACCCGCTTGAATGTACCCTATTGGCCCGTTGGGATATCGGCTACAAAGACCCTTGGTTAGTTTTAACCGACCTTGAACCAAGCCAAGCTGATGCTTTATGGTACGGTTTACGTCCCTCGACTGAATGCGCTTACCGCGATATTAAATCCGACGGTTGGCAATGGCACAACACCCGTTTGCTCTCACCACAACGTGCTGAACGTCTATGGTTGGCGATTGCTGTTTCCACATTATGGATGCTCATGCTTGGTGGCGAAGCTGAAAATCAATCTCCTCCCTCAAACTACCAACAACTCCCTAACAAGCATATCGTTTTTTCTAAACCAATAAACCCAAAACCACTACGCCAAATTTCTTGTTTCCTTCTGGGTTTTATTACTCTGATTGCTGATTTGCTTAACGGTTTCTCGATTCATCTTCCGAGGTGGAGTGCTTTCCCTCCCACCCCAGTTGATGCTTTCTATTACTCAAACTCCTCCTAATCGTAAAATACCTACACCTATAAGAAGGGGGCAGGGGGGTTAGGTCTGCATACAAAGAAAGCGGTCTCAAAATCTTTTCCAGAGATGTCTAATCGACATAAACCCCCTTCGCGGAGCGTCTCGTAGAGAAGACTGCGATCTCTTCAATGCTCTACATCTATGCAGTCGTTAAAGATAGTTGCTCTGCAACACGACCTACAGCTTTAATCAAATCGGCTGCCTTTTCGCCAATCATAATTGTGGGTGCGTTAGTGTTTCCCGTGGTGATGGTTGGCATAATTGAAGCATCCACGACACGCAACCCTTCAACTCCATATACCCGCAGTTCAGGATCTACTACTGAATCAGCATCTGTTCCCATTTTGCAAGTGCCGACTGGGTGCCATACAGCATCACACGTTTCTCTGACGTAAGCTTCAAGGGCTTCATCACTAGTTACATCAATACCGGGAGCAGCTTCCTCACCTCGGAAGTCATCAAATGCAGTTGATTGGAATATCTGACGGATAATTTTGATTCCTGCAACCAGCTTTTGCAAATCGGATTCACTTTGGAGATAATTCATCCGTATTACAACTGGGTCATGGGGTGAAGCAGAACAGAGGGTGAGATTTCCACGGCTGTCGGGATTAGTTATACAGGCTGTAGCTGCAAATCCAGGGCCTTCGCGGGCGTATGCAGGATGCGTCCACAAAACAGGGCCAGAGAAAAACTGCAAATCTGGTGCAACATCTAAACGACCTTCAGTATGCAAGAACAATCCAGCTTCGGCAATATTACTAGTTGGGGCAGGTTGCACATCCTGAGTTGCTTGGTGTGCAACGGCGACATTAAGATGATCTTGGAGGTTTTGACCAACGCCTGGCAAATCAACAACTACAGGAATACCTAGCGATCGCAGATGTTCTGCATTGCCAATCCCAGAGAGCATCAGTAGTTTGGGCGAATCAAACGCGCCAGCAGAAAGAATTACTTCCTGATTTATAAAGGTTTGGTGTATCGTTCCTTCGTGCAGATATTCCACTCCAACTGTGCGCGTTCCCTCAAACAATAACCGAGTAACTAATGCACCAGTGGTAACTGTTAAGTTGGGACGATCCAAAATGGGTACTAAAAATGCTGCTGCTGTACTGTGCCGTTTACCATCTTTAATAGTCAACTGGTAAAGTCCGGCTCCTTCCTGTTGTGCGCCATTAAAATCAGGATTGCGCTCATAACCAAGTTCTACTGCTGCTTCTACAAATTTATGTGATGTTACGGCAGGTGCTAAGGGATCTGTCACACTCAGCAATCCATCGACCCCGTGAAATTGAGATGCGCCATGCTGCTGGTTTTCAGATTTCTTGAAATATGGCAACACATCTTGGTAACTCCAGCCAGGATTGCCTAATTCTTGCCAGTGGTCATAATCATGCCGACTGCCTCGAATATAAATCATGGCGTTGATTGAACTGGTTCCACCCAAAGCTTTCCCGCGTGGACAATAGATTTTGCGGTTATTAATGTACGGTTCTTCTTCCGTAAAATATGCCCAGTCTACCCCAGTACCCCAGAGTTTTGTCCAGTCTAGAGGAACTTGATGCTCTGGTAAGGTAGGTGGATTGCCTGCTTCTAGTAATAATACGGTTGTTTTACCGTCTTCTGTGAGGCGATTGGCGACGACACAGCCCGCCGAACCTGCACCAATCACAATATAATCGTATTTAGTCATGAGATTTTTCTTGTTAATTGCAAAATTTGTAGAATAATACTGCTTTTAGCGATCGCTAATCATAAATCTGCTCTAAACTTGCGTCATTTGGATTGGCTGACCAAGCACCTGTTCCACAATCTGAGGCTGAATGGATTGCAAATACCCAGTTGCAAGTTCAGGGGGCAAAAACTCCAACATCAGCCAGTTCTCCACCCAAAACTCAATCACTTTAAACGCACCGCGGTCGCAAAGTGCAACTTGCCAACCCTCACGCCTACCGATTTGCTCAATCTGCTGTTGGCTAGCAGGGACAGAAATCGCGGCGTGAGTTGCTACAAAATCAGGTGAACTGGAAGTTTGGATAACTTTGCTCGGTTCTGTGTCGGAACCTGGAACACACACAGTTCCTAAAGGAAAGACTTCAATTCCAGTGCCATATTCATCAAACGCAAACACGGCGTAACTTCCGGGATTTGGAAAATTAAAGACTTTACCTTGACAAATTTCTGCTAGCACACTAGCAACGCGAAGGGGGTTTTGAGCGGCGATGGAAAAGTGATGAATCATCAGAATAACTCCATTAAGGGGCCCGTGCAAAAATAAGTTGGTCAGGCTTGGCACACGCCTATATAGGCGTGTGCCGCTTCCATGAGAGATTGTGAATGATTGATAAATATAAGCTGTAAAGCAACTTATGAGAGCGGGGGTGCTAATATATTCAATCAAGAAAGTTAGGCGATCGCTGAAAAAATTCTAGTTATTGGTTTTCGCCACCTTCATCGCCTTCCTCGCCTTCATCGCCTCCATCGCCTTCATCGCCTCCATCGCCTTCATCGCCTCCATCGCCTTCATCGCCTCCATCGCCTCCATCGCCTCCATCGCCTTCATCGCCTCCATCGCCTCCATCGCCTTCATCGCCTCCATCGCCTTCATCGCCTTCATCACCTTCCTCATTTGGATTGCCTTCCTCATTTGGATTGCCTTCCTCCTTTGGATTGCCTTCCCCATTTGGATCAGAATCAGGATTATCGCTCTCGCCAATAACCTTGTAATCGTATTCACCAACTAACATCTGTTTTCCATCCAAGTCTTTCGTGACTGGAAAAATCATTGTCGTTTCATATTCTTCACAGGAGACATCAAATTCGCCATTTCCCAACCTAAATTCCTTGCATACTTCCGTAGTGCCAGTTGATTTAAAAAATTGAGGTGTGAATGTCGCTACCGCTTTTTTCCCTGGTGGAACATTAACACTCATAGTCACTTCAGAGGTAATGGTTTCTCCTACAGAAATGCCCACATTCATTGACAGGTTGTTAATTAAATTTAATGGGATGTCTACCCCTCCCCCAATACTCACCTCTACTGAACGCGATACTGATTTGGTAATTGCTATTGAGCCTCCCGATGACCCTCCGTCAACAGAACCATTGCTTATCTGGATAGGTTCACCGTTATAGATTGGGCCACGCGATTTTTCCTGATACTTAGCCGAAATAATTCTTGGGTTTGCCATGACTTTTGCTCC
The DNA here is from genome assembly GCF_038096175.1 of Nostoc sp. UHCC 0302. Lineage (NCBI taxonomy): Bacteria > Bacillati > Cyanobacteriota > Cyanophyceae > Nostocales > Nostocaceae > Nostoc > Nostoc sp. UHCC 0302. The sequence continues at coordinate 3,509,084 of NZ_CP151099.1, read as the reverse complement.
TTTGATTCAATGTAAATTTGATTCTTACCCGACTAGTCTTACTCGTATTTGAGTGTTTTAATTTGTTGTTCTGTTTGAGAGTTTTAACTCTATCTGTCACATCCCAATTCTTAAATAGCAGACAGATATAGATGGAAAGTTATATTAGGTTAATGTTGTCAAATTGGCAGTGTGCTGACCTGTAATGAGTTTGCTGATTGAGTCATTACGGTAACTTTTCCTTTTGCATTTCTATTTACCAAGTAATTAATTCCTCGATAGCTCAATTTATAAGTTGCTGGTGGTAAGGTAACTTCAGCAGACTTGGCATTGGGATCAACACGATAAGTAGCCCCACGGTAAATCAGATTGTAAGCTGAGCCAACACTAGGTGCTGGTTGAAAAGGCTTTTCTGTTGTTCTGTTTGCAATTTTTGAAGAGTCTAATTCGTAGCTAAGACCGCGATAGGAAAGTTTCATATTTCGCCTCGTGAATTGTGAATAAAGATGTGGTTGTTTTTGTAACGACTTGAGAACTATTAGTGATTAGAAAATCCTTCGATGTAATTTCGTAAGGTTTAGTAGACAAAATATTTGTCTACATCCACCAATAAGTGCAGCTTTTCGTTGTTAGAGGTCTCTTGTTGATTTCTTGTGATTGGCAATCATCTAGTTTGCTTGTCAAATCTGTTTTATTTAATACATTAGGCAAATATACAGATAGACTAGTATTTGAGCTTGAAATATTGATATCTTCATGCTTTGACAATTTACTTTTTTTGAATTGTTTAGTGCCTTGATAAAACAATTGAATAGATGACACAATAGATGATTTATTAGAATTACTCAGGTTAAACAGCATAAGTTTTCTCCTTAAAATAGAAATGGCTATAGATTGATAACTGACCTAGAGATAGAAATAAACTAAAGTATCAAGTTAGATACTAAGGTGAAGTCCATGCAACACTGGCGTACTAGCTGTTCGCTTTCGTTGCATAATCTCAGAATAGATAGATTTAATTAGAAATACATCGTTAAGCCAGGAAACTAGTTTTCCAATTTTGGAAATTTACTAAGGCTTATCTGCAAACTGTTTTATTGAAAAAATGTCAACTAGTCACGGCGTTAACAAAGCAGTAGCGAGGTACAAGCATCAGAGCTTTCCGTATACATTGTGTTAACGGTGGAAAGAACACTGCTCTGGTACTCGAGGCTAGGAAAACATTCTTAAATTTATCTGTAGGTATAATCGAATGTCATGCTTGAAAACGTGAAACCTCGCGCTTGGCTATCTTGTTGGGAGTAGGGTTGCAGGTTCGTGTTTAAGAAAATTAAACTTTAGTTGCGTCAAGGAGTTCAACATTTTCTTGATTTCCCACACCCTACACCCCACACCCCACACCCTCTCATCCAGTTATCTCAAGGGTTTACGCTTAACTTAGTGCCATTCGGGTATAATCCCCAATCCTTTTTACTTGCTGCTTTAAGCAAACTCATCCTGTAAAATTCACTGGTATAGTTTCCCTTATGCCATCATGCAACGCTTGCCATACCGTATTCGTCGCGTTTGGGTAGTTCTCTTCGTCACAACACTAACCTTATGCTTGTGGTTAGCGCATCCTTCCTTAACAATTGGGCATAAAGGAATATTAGAAAAAGCAACAGCCCAATCAATAACTTTAGCGCAGTCAGTACAGCAAGGACTTGAATTATACCAAGCAGGCAATATTCAAGGGGCAATTAAGTCTTGGCAAACAGCCCTCTCTAATCAACAGCGTGGCAGTGATGATGCAGAGAATATAAGTATCAGGACATATCTTGCTAGAGCATACCAACAGGTAGGTCAAATAGCTGAAGCGATCGCTCAATTAAAGCAAGTTATTGCCTACTATCGTCAAACAAACGAGCCGATAAAAGTAGGACGGATGCTGACAGAACAGGCTCAACTCTACAGTAGCTTGGGACAGCAGCGACGCGCAGTTAGCATTTTGTGCGGTCAAAAGCAAAGCAATGCAGCTTGTAGCCAAGATAGTGCCATAGAAATTGCCCGTAACCACTCAGATCAACTGGGGGAAATTGCCGCTTGGGGTAGTCTGGGAAATGCTCATCGTCTCCAAGGCGAGTATGAACAAGCTATTTCTAATTTTGAACGTAGCAATGAAATTGCCAAGCGCCTCGATAATCAAACTTATCTAGTGTCTAACCTGAATGGTTTAGCTAATACCCACGCTACTCTTGCAAACCGCAATCAGCGCCGTGCCGAATTTGCCTCGGAGGTAGGTGATAAAAAAGCTGCCCAAAAATTTCAGCAATACACTGTTGGTTATGATAACCAAGCTGTACAGTATTTTGAGCAAAGCCTCAATCTAGCGCGTAGTCAAAACGACAAAGTAAACGAACTGCGATCGCTATTAGGTCTAATTAGGCTTTATTACCACCAACGTAGTCAAAACCAAGCGGTAGTTAACAATACATTACAACAAGCACTAGTTGTGTTGGAACAATTACCCGACTCCCGCGAAAAAGTCTACGCAGAAATTCAACTCGCTAATCTTTTACAACTCGTCAGTCAAAAAGGTGAGATGGTAAGTAATGACCCAGCAACTCAATGTTTAGATTCACAATTATCACCTAAATCTTTTGAGTTGCTCAATAAAGCTTTGTCCGCAGCTCAAAAAATACAAGATTGGGAAGCAGAATCCTTTGCTAAAGGTAGAATAGGACACGTTTATGAATGTCGTCACGACTATCAACAGGCTATAAATTTTACCCAACAAGCACTTGTTAGCACAGTTACTAACGAAAGCCTTTACTTGTGGACGTGGCAAGCAGGACGCCTACTTAAAACCACAGGTCGAGGCAGAGAAGCGATTAATTTTTATGAAAAGTCTGTTGACAGCCTCAAAAGCATTCGCAATAACCTGAGCCTGCAACAGCGAGATTTACAGTTTGATTTTCGAGACAATGTTGAACCAGTTTATCGCCAATTGCTAGAGTTACGCCTAGAAGAAAGCCAGCATCTTGTTGGAGAATCAAATATTGAAAATAACTTAGACTCAGTGCTTCCAATAGTAGATGAGTTAAGGTTAGCAGAACTGCAAAATTATTTAGGAAATAATTGCGATTTAGCACTTATTCAGAAACCAGTGCCACTAGTAGGGAAAAACACTGCCGTCTTGAGTTCGATTATCTTAAAAGACCGTCTTGCAATCATTCTCACGTTATCTGATAGTAATCAAAAACTTAAATCAAAGCTTTCTTGGCTACCTGTTAAAAGTCAAGAAGTCAAAGATATTATTAATGATTTACGAGTCAAACTAGAAAAACGCTCTGACTTGGAAAATAGTTATCAAACCAGAGCTAAACAAGTATATGACTGGTTTATTCGTCCTTTCATTAGTGAATTAGAAAAAGAAAGAATTGAAACTTTAGTGTTTATTCAAGACGGAATTCTTCGGAGTATCCCAATAGCTGCACTGTTTGATGGTAAAAAATTCTTGATTGAAAAATATGCGATCGCCTTTGCTCCAGCATTAACTTTGACAAATCCTCAACAGTCCAACCCCAAAAAGTTACAGGTATTGGCTTTCGGTTTGACACAACCAGCTACCATCGAAACAGATACTGGGTCAAAGTTTTTTGAGCCGCTTACACAAGTGCAATCCGAGCTGAAAATGATTACAACGAGCCTACCTAAAAGCAAGGGTTTACTGAATCAAGAGTTTACACGTGAGCGATTGCAACAAGAGTTGAAAGAAAATACTTATCCAATAATTCATCTAGCGACTCACGGAAAGTTTGGTATTGATGATAGAGAAACGTTTTTAGTAACTGGAAAGAAAGTTGTAGCAAATCGTCAAAAATCACTTACTAATGAGACTTACAATGAAAAATTGACACTAAACGACCTTTACCAACTTATCAATAGCACTCGCACTCAAAAACAACCGATTGAGTTACTCACTTTGACAGCCTGTGAAACAGCAGTAGGTAGCGATCGCGAAACTTTAGGTTTGGCTGGTATCGCTATTCAAGCTGGATCTAAAAGCGCCATCGCAACTCTTTGGAAAGTTGATGATGCAGCAACGGCAAAACTGATAGCCAAATTTTATCAAAGCTGGCACAGCGGCATGAGTAAAGCCAAAGCATTACAGGCGGCTCAAGTAGCTTGGCTACAAACGCATCACCAGCAACTTGAAAGTCACCCTGGATATTGGTCACCATTCATTCTCATTGGTAACTGGCTTTGATCCCCACAGCTATAAAACTTTCTTCCTCACTAACGTTGCAATTGATGGATTTTACTATTCGTTAGTGCTGCTTTAGTTTGTTCTCTTAATTCTGTTTTAGTTCCAGTTGCTACCTGTTCCAGAAGAGATTTTCTTAATTCTATTAGAGTTGGCTTATCTTCTGAAGTTAAAGCAATTTCTAAAGTGTTGTACCATAAATCAGCTTCATTGTAGAGATTTGCTTTGGTTAAAACATCATTGCTCCGGGAGAGTTGCTTTTTCAAATTCGCTGGAACTGGAACGGCTTTCATCGCAGCGATCGCAAACGGATTTCCTGAAGGACGATTAGCATCACAAACCAATTCAACTTGCCAAAGATATCTTCGATTAGCTAACAATTCTAGACTAGGAAGAGATAAAACCATGATTCCTGGGGAGCTTTTAAAATTTTCATCTTTAATCTCTTTTATTAACCTAGATTGTTTATTAGCCTGGTCGTACTCATAAAGGCGAAATTCCATTTGCCAGGAGCTACTATCTTTCGCATACCAAGCGAATGTAGGGCTATTTGCCAAAGTTTTACCGTAACTTTGAGGGGGTGCAAGTAATATAATATTTGGAATACTACTTAACAATGCCTCACTTTCAGTCTCACATCCTCTAGAACCGCCTGAAGTTCCTGTAGTCTGGGGTGGAGGATCGTCAGAATTATTGTTATTCCCCTCAGCTAAGGCTGTTGTAGACATCAATAACAACAAGCTCAAGGCAATGTATGTACTAGACCTGTTCTTCAAATATTTTTGCAAAGGGCGTATTATCTTAACCATGTTCTCTAATAATTTGTTGGTACGAGTCTTAAGAAAATATCTGGTTTAATAGCCTACATTTTGCAAGGAAAATTGCAAAATACTGCATTTTTAATCCATGACAGTTTTACCACTTAAAATTAGCCTACAGGATATTGATTACTATGAAACACACGGCATTTTGGTGCTTTCGGTGATGCAGACAAACTTATTGGTATGCTCGGCTTCTCATGCGAGAGCCGTTTGAAGCGTGTTCACATTAGTGTTCACAAAGTATTTACCTGCTGTTTTGTTTTCACTCCATACCCACTTGCTTGAACATCCCCATTAATTTCCGCTTCCGGGCATGGGTTTGCATCAAATTATCCCGATAGCTTAACCACTCAACCTTCCTCCCAGACTCCAAGTAGGCGGCACGTGCCTTTTTCACCCACTCAACCGCCAAGTCATAGTATTCTGCTTTACCGGCATTCATAATTTTTTCAGCACGGCGACAGGCGTTAGCAATCACCCAACCTGGATTGTGAATAATTGCAGCATTCATAACTCGATGTATTAATTCTGAGTGATAGGAACTGAGTTGATTGACGACCGCGATCGCATCATCAATTAGTCCCTCATACAAGAAAATATCCACCTTCGCTGATTCTGTTCCCCAAACACTATGGGCGCGGATAATTCTTAACAAACTTGTTTTCCAACTTTCCCAATTATCCCCAGCCAACTCTTCTATCTTCTGGTAGTCAGCCAAAGAGGGACTGGCTCGAAAAGCCGCCTCAATTGCTTGTAAAGTTGCTGTATCGTCACCCAACCCCTCAGCTAAATGACTTGTCCAACTTCCTAAGTCATACTGACAATTTCCCGGTAACTTTAAACCTAACTGAGCAATATGTAATGCTTGCTGTAACGCTCCCTGTTCCCGAAGTGTTTTCGCCAGGGCAAAGGCTTCTTCCATAGATTTCATCTGGCTTTGAGCAGCATCAATTGCATCTTCTACCCTGCCTAACCGCCCCAGCATTGTGAGATAATACTGAGTCTGCTCTTCTGCTTGTGCCAAATACAAGTATTCTTGGTAACGTTCCTGACGTTCGAGAATTTTCAGGCGAATTAGTGCTAAATCATCTGCGTAGTCTGGTGCTTCTTCCTGCCAGATTCTCGTTTCGCTAATATTACCTGCGAGAACTTTCACTAGTGGCGGGTAATCCCAACCCTGCTGTAAAGCCTCTAGACTCATCGTAAAATCAGCATTCCACTCATCTTGCCATGCTTCCAAATTCACCTGGACATCGACTTTTTCCTCTGGGGAAAGTTCGGCGGTGAGAATTGCTTCACACCAAGCATTATTTAATTCGCAGACAAGATCATCATTTTCAGCACCGTACTCAGCAACATCGTCCCAATTTTCTGCACAAGTAGAGGTTATTGCTTCCAAAATAGCGATCGCATTCTCACTCTCTCCCCGTTCGCTAAAATCTACGGCAGCTTGCACCAAATTCAGTACTTCTTCAGTAATCGGATCTTCTTCATACCCCTCTTCTAAGTAGCGCACCGCATCGTGGAGAATTTGTCGCACTTGTCGGCGAAAGGGAGCCGGATCAATAGTACTCTGGCGTGCAGATTTTGTAGCTTTTGGCTTGGCAGCAGGATTTGTGATTAAGCAGACATGGCGATCAATCACCTCAATCAGTGGCGGATATTCTGCGACTAACTCTTGCAGCAGCCTTTGGGTTTGGATCATATCCAAACAATTAAGTAATTGTTCTAGGGTAGGACGTTGCTCAACTGCCTCAGACTGACGCGCTAAGACAAGCATCGTTGCCACAACGTGTTTGCACCATCCGTTAAAATCATAAGCACAGGTGCAGTTTGCCTTAATCAAACCCTCACCATCAACACTCAAATTGACACGGTAGGGTTTGGCTTGACTACCTGCTACTTCTGCCTGAAGCAGACGGCCACGTTGGGTAACGGTAATGACAGCACCTGCTTCATAGTAAGCCTCACCCCGCTGGAAAGACTTAGCGTTAGCATGACGGCGGATAGTAAACTCACTGATATTGGGAATAGACATCGGGCGATCGCTTGCGTAAATCCTCTGTCTGGATGAATTCTAAATCCAGCTTAGTGTTAAGCTAACGCTCTGTAAAGAAATTGGGGACTGGGCGGAGGGGCAGGGGGCAGGGGGCAGGGGAGCAGGGAGCAGGGGAGCAGGGAGCAGGGGAGATACTTCTTGAAAGCTCGACGTTGACCTTCTGACCCATAAAATTGACCTTTTGAACCTCAATCTTCATGCTTCCCCCTGCTCCCTGCCCCCTGCCCCCACTCCCCTCTTCCCTCTCGGCTGACTGTGAATGATAATTGGAGTTAGAAACAGCAAAAATTTAAAAAGGTTGCACTGAGTTGCTGGTGAAGTTGAGAATATATAGACGAAGCACACGGGGAAACTAACGTGAGTCATGGTTTTGATTACGATTTAGTGATTATAGGCGCTGGTGTAGGCGGACATGGCGCTGCCCTACACGCTGTAAGTTCCGGTCTGAAGACAGCAATTATCGAAGCTGCTGATATGGGGGGAACCTGCGTTAATCGGGGCTGCATTCCTTCTAAGGCACTGTTGGCAGCATCTGGACGTGTGCGGGAGTTACGCAATGCCCACCACCTGAAGTCGCTGGGAATTCAAATTGGTAGTGTAGAGTTTGATCGTGAAGCGATCGCTAATCATGCTGGCAATTTAGTAGCGAAAATTCAAGGCGACTTAACCAATAGCCTCAAACGTCTAGGAGTAGATATCATCAGAGGTTGGGGAAAAGTTGCTGGGACACAAAAAGTCACAGTCACTGGAGATGGTGGTGAAAAAACCATCACAGCCAAAGACATCATTCTTTCGCCTGGTTCAATTCCCTTTGTTCCTCCAGGAATTGAAGTAGACGGCAAAACTGTTTTTACCAGTGACCAAGGGGTGAAGTTAGAGACACTACCAAAGTGGGTAGCAATTATTGGCAGTGGTTATATCGGCTTGGAATTTTCTGATATTTACTCAGCTTTGGGTTGTGAAATCACTATGATTGAAGCCCTAGATCAGTTAATGCCAGGATTTGACCGCGATATTGCCAAACTCGCCGAACGGGTGCTGATTACTCCCCGCGATATTGAAACCAAAGTGGGGATATATGCCAAAAAAGTCATCCCTGGTTCGCCTGTGGTGATTGAACTGGCAGATTTCAAAACCAAAGAAGATATAGATGTCATCGAGGTAGACGCTTGCTTAGTTGCGACAGGCCGCATCCCCGCGACACAAAATCTTGGTTTGGAGTCTGTAGGTGTCGAACTCGATAGGCGAAACTTTATCCCCGTTGACGACCGAATGGCGGTGCTGTCAGCAGGTGAAGTAGTGCCGCATCTGTGGGCAATTGGCGACGCCAATGGCAAGATGATGCTGGCGCACGCAGCTTCGGCACAAGGCATCATCGCGGTGGAAAATATCGTAGGTAGAGAGCGTGTTGTAGACTATCGCAGCATCCCCGCAGCGGCGTTTACCCACCCAGAAGTCAGCTATGTAGGTTTAACGGAAACCGCCGCCAAAGATTTGGGACAAGCTGAGGGATTTGAAATTGGTACAAGCAGGAGTTACTACAAAGGTAATTCCAAAGCGTTGGCAGAAAATGAAGCCGACGGTATTGCTAAGGTAGTGTATCGCAAAGACACAGGTGAAGTTTTGGGCGTCCACATTTTTGGACTGCACGCCTCAGACTTAATCCACGAAGCGTCAGCAGCGATCGCTAACCGTCAATCTGTCGAAAACCTCGCACATCTAGTTCACGCTCACCCAACACTTTCAGAAGTGCTGGATGAAGCTTACAAACGAGCGATCGTAAATTAGGGATTAGGGATTGGGTATTAGGTATTGGGAAGAATTCAGTCCCCATTCCCCATTCCCCAGTCCCTATTCCCCAATCCCCAGTCCCCAGTCCTCAGTCCCCAGTCCCCATCATGCAAATCCGTCGTCGTCCACCTAATCCTGCTATTGACGTGTCCGTATTACGTTATCAGGTTGCAGTGCCTGATGCAGCGCCAACCAACATCTTAGAAGAAATTGTCTGGCAAAAAGAAGTAGAAGTTGACCAAATGCGGGAAAGAGTCCCTTTGCTGCAATTGCGGAAACAGGCACTCTCCGCACCGCCAACTCGTGATTTTGTCGCCGCTTTAAAACAAGGCAAAACAAAACCAGCGTTAATTGCAGAAGTCAAAAAAGCTTCACCTAGTAAAGGAATTTTACGGGAAGATTTTGACCCAGTTGCGATCGCTTTGTCTTATCAAGAAGGTGGTGCTAGTTGTCTTTCGGTACTCACAGATGTTAAATTTTTTCAAGGTAGCTTTGATAACTTAGCCTTAGTTCGCGACGCTGTAGATTTGCCGCTGCTGTGTAAAGATTTTATCATCTATCCTTACCAGATGTACTTAGCACGTGTTAAGGGTGCAGATGCCATTTTGTTGATTGCGGCTATACTCAGCGATCAAGATTTGCAGTACTTCATCAAAATTGCTCATAACTTGAAAATGGCAGCTTTAATTGAAGTCCACAGTTTGGCAGAACTTGACCGTGTGTTAGCCTTAGATGGTGTCTCCCTAGTGGGAATTAATAATCGAAACTTGGAAGATTTTTCTGTTGACTTGCAAACTACTTGTCAACTGCTAGCGACCAGGGGTAGCCAATTGCAAGACCGAAAAATCCTAGTAGTTAGCGAGTCAGGGCTACACAATCCAGATGACTTGAGTTTGGTGGAGAAAGCCGGTGCATCTGCTGTACTCATTGGCGAATCTTTGGTAAAACAACCAAATCCAAATTTAGCGATCGCTCAGTTATTGCCGAAGCGTTTCTGAAAAAAATTCCCTGCTCCTTCAAAGCAGGGTAATCGCACAAAGTGCAGTTGACCAACTATAATTTTCTCAAAAAATACGATTTGTAAAGATGAACATCATAGAAAGCACCTATCTACAGTCTTTTTAATGTGTCTTGATTACGAATTACGTCAGCAAATCATCCAGCGTCATTAGAAATTACGAATTAGTATTAGGCCGTCGCTAAACTCTTTGCTAAATCTTTATCTCCAGGTAAATTAAAGCAGTAAGCAACTAGTTATTTATTGTGTAACAATTCATTTATTAGCAAGAGATATACTCAAACTAATACAACATCCTCAATTTGAAATCATAATTAAACTTCATGGAGCAAATTCCTCTTCCTTCGCCTGTCCACTACGAACTCATACTCCAACTGTTAGAAAGACAAACTATGTTAGCAGTTAACGACAATCCTGATTTACGACGTCAAGTAAATCAGTTAATTATCACTCTCCGCAAAGCTGCTGTACAACAAAAGCGACTAGAAGAAGTTTGCCAGTTTTGCTCTGTCACAGTAGACCATCGTTGGTCAATAAATCATCATAATAGTAGCAAAGTTATTGTTCCTGATTAATCCAGAAAGTTTAATATTTTAAATTTGAGTTTGACACCCTGATTAAGTTCTCTAGTTCCAGCAGCTATTGTTTTGAACATTCAATCTTATAAGTATACGGATAGATAGGATAGCTGTGCTATCCTACCCACAAATATCTGTACTTCACCGAATTGAAAACTCTTATATAAGTAAAGTCTGAAAACAAAGGATTAATAATAAATGACTAATAATCAAAAGAGCGACTTAATTGATCAAGTCGCTCTTTTGATGAGTATGTAATAAGTAGAAAGCACAGACTTAATTTTATTATCTATCAACCTTTGTATAAAGTAGAGTAGATTGGACATACTTTAATTCTCCTAATGAACTACTCATGAACCTGCCCTTACTTTAATTTGCATCTAGTAGTTAATAGCTAAGAAGCTAACACGATTGCGCTTGCTTATTTTTAATTTTAAAGACGCGTACTGCAAAGTAGGACTCGTTTGACGTTAGGTGTTTAGTTTAAAGGTTCTTATGCCCAATAGACACGAACGGCTTCGCGTAGAGTTAGGGTAGGCTAGGGTGAGTGGCGACTTGTTTAAAGGTATTTTTAATTGCATACCTATACTGTCTCCAGCCAATCATAAATTTGTTCTAACTGGTCTAGAGTAATTAACCCATACTGCCAAAGAATCATTGGTAAAGGGCCTGGATCTTGCTCTCGATGCCGAAGTGCAACCGCTAGCGATGCAGCAGAAATTGCCAAATCTTCTTGTAAAAAATGAATCAACCGAGAATATGTTGATGGTGACATTTGGATCTCACCTCCTTGTGTAGAGTGTATTGTCATATATCAGTTCACCAGTTTTCATTAGTCAGTAGCCAGTATTTTATTTGTCACTGCGCTGTTATTAGATATAAACTCCAGCCAGCACAGTTTTTTCATCTGCCTTGAAGAGTGTGTTCTCGCAAGGGCTTAATAGATAAAAATTTTAGTGCGCTTTCTGTGTTTGGTTCTTAAGCAGCATTTTTCCCTGGTCAAATTGGCTTTACCTTTTTTACTACAGTGTTTTATTTAATTACACCTGTGGTAACAAAGATTCCATAGCCCATACTCCCCTATGGCGACTATTTACACGTACGCCCAAAGAAATATTTTTGCGGCTGAATCTTAAAGCCGTAATTTTAGCTTCAAGTCAGTAGGATTTTATATTATTACCACAGTTTTTAAATAGTAGCCTCATAAATGACCGTTTTACCACAGTGCGTGCTATTTTTTACAGAAAAAACATCTATTTAGGTTATACAGGTTGTATATGAGAAACTACTCAAATCTTATTTTTGTGAGGCACTAGAGTTTAAAAACTCAATTTTGACAGTATCTCCAACTTTTAGTTTCAATTCAGCGGCTCGTCCAGACCGAAGTTCAATCACCGTATCGATGGGTGTATTAGGCCCATAAGTAGGACAAGGCTCATTGTTACAGGGAGGTGCAGAAGCCTGAATATACTTAATTTTTCCTTTTTGTAGAAATACCATATCCAAAGCTACAGGTACATTCTTCATCCAGAAACTAACTGGTTGGGCTGAAGGAAACTGAAACAGCATCCCTCGGTCACTGGGTAAAGCTGGTCGATACATCAATCCTTTCTGTTGCTGTTCCCCTGTTCGCGCTACTTCTAAGTTAATCGTTGTACGGTTGGGAACAATAGCTTTAGCAGAAATCGGTAGTTTCTGCCCCAAACTCTCTGATGTTGGAGTTTCCGAACCAGACGTTGAGGTAGGAGTTTTAGCTGTTGTCGGCACAGAACACCCCATCAGCACAATACTCAGTAACATCGAGAGCAAACCTAGCCAACGAGTCATAATGGTTTTTGATTTTGTAATTTAGATTTCAATTTTACAAAATTTGAACCAGATAGCGTACGGATTTTAGCTGGTGATATTGTTGTATAAATTACTCAATAGTATTGAGTTATAAGGATATGTAACTTGAATACCGAATTGCTTACTAGGATTCTCTTAACACATACCCTACACCTCGCACCGTCTGGATTAGGCGCTTTTGACCTTCATCTTCGATTTTCAAGCGTAGGTAGCGAATATATACTTCAATTACGTTCGATTCCCCCATAAAGTCGTAACCCCAAACATTTTCAAGAATTTGTTCGCGAGTTAAAACCTCACGTGGATGTTCCATTAAGAATTTTAATAGTTCAAATTCCTTCATTGTCAAGTCAATTGCTCGTCCGTTGTGTATAGCCCGGCGAGTTGCTATATCTAAGACAAGATCCGCAAAGCGTAATTGCTCTGTGGTATCGACATCAGGTTTTAAGTAGAGACGAATCAACTTCAAAAAGTCTTCTGAGCGGTAAGGCTTGAGGATGTAATCATCAGCTCCAGCTTCTAGACAAGCTACACGGTCATCAACTGTATCCCTTGCCATTAATATCAGCACAGGCGATCGCATACCAGTGCTTCTGATATTTTTGCATAATGTGAGTCCTGATTCGCCTGCGAGCATTCGGTCTAAAACAATTAAAGCAGGTTGGCGATCGCGGCAGTATTGCATACCAATCGTCGCATCATGGGCCAAAATCGAGTCATAGCCTGCTTCTTGCAAATCGAAAGCCAGCTGATTTGCCAAGCTTTCATCAGTTTCAACCACTAAAACGCAGGGACTTTGAGCAACTGTCATAACAATTTGGGATATTGGATTTTGGAGCGTACGGACATTCTCACGAAAGTCTGTACATTAGCTAGAAATGCAGTTACGAGTTTTTAGTGATGGAGCAATCCTGGCTTAGTACACTGCATAAGATGTTTTAGCACTTTCAGGTATCAACCATCGCATTCACGAGATGCAATTTTAATAACTAATTCCAAATACCATTCCTACACAAGTAATTCTGGAAGGAAATCGCCAAATTGGCAGGAGTGGGAGAGTAGGGAGTAGGGGAGAATAATTAATGACTTTGACCCTTGACCGAATGGCACTAAGACTCATGTAAAACCTCGTCAGGGCTCTTTGTTGGGGGTAGGGTTGCAGGTTCGTGTTTAAGACAATTAAATTTTAGCTGCGCCGCGGAGTTCAACATCTTCTTAATTCCCCACACCCTACACCCTACACCCTACACCCCACACCCAAAAGCCAGTTATATCAAGGGTTTGTGCTTAACTTAGTGCCATTCGACCCTTGACCCTTGACACTTGACTCCTACGGCAATTCTACTGAAGTCGGTTTAGCAATATGTGGTAAGCCCCAACCTAACTTTTCTCGCAGAATTCGGAAAAATTCTGGTGATTGTAGGCGAATAAATCGGGCGCTATATTGCGATCGCTCTAAATATACCCGATCTTCTGGCAGGACATAGCAACCCCCATTGCCATCTACCACCATCACTAGGCGAGGAATATTGACTGGATAGATGTTGACTGGTTCAGTATCTGGAAATACCAACGCCCTGGAAGCTAGGGAATGCGGACAGATAGGTACTAGCTGCAAGACGGGTACGCCAGGGGTAACTACTGGCCCACCAGCACTAAGTGAATAAGCTGTAGAACCAGTTGGAGTAGAAACAATTACACCATCCGCCGCAATATCTACTGGTGCATGACGCCCTATGGCAATTTCAAAATGGCACATAGAAGTCAATGGTTCTCGATGCAGCACCATTTCATTCAAGCAGAGGGCTTCCCACAGCACCGATTCTCCTCGAAATACTTTGACGGTGAGCATCGCTCGTTCTTCAATTTCATACTTACCCGACATTACCTGTTCTATTGCCTGCGGTAATTGGTTTAGGTAAGCTTCTGTCAAAAATCCCATATGACCAGTGTTCACCGCTAACAACGGTATACCACAGGGTGCGACCTGACGCGACGCTGCTAAAACAGTGCCATCCCCCCCTAACACGATTGCAAATTCCATGTCTGGGTCAAAACCAGGGGGCATCAGACCGTCAATTGGGGTGTGGCATACAGGACTCTCAGGGTTAGAGTAGCCCAATATTCCACCGATACTCGAAGTTACACATACATTCCAACCGGCAGCGGTTAGCTTGTCTTTCAATTCGATAGCGATACGACTCGCTATCGGTTTAACGTCATTGTATATAATGCCTGCTTTCGGCACATTCAAATATCCAAAGTTTAGGCGATGCTCTGTCTTATGTAATCCTTACACATTTTGACAATGTAGTCATTAATCTCAAGTCAAAAGTCAAAAGTCCAGAGTCCTAAGTCAAAATATTGACTCTTGACTATTGACTCTTAACTCTTGACTATTGACTATTACTATTAACTTTTTTGAAAGGAGTCTTCTTCGATTTCTGCTTTTTGGTTTTATTTTTCTCATAATCTAACTCTTTGAGCTTCTTCATAATTCGGCTGAAGTACTCTTGTAGATAGCTTTCTACGGTTGCAGTTTGTTGTTGGTCTAATCCAAAGACTGTGTATACCTCATCCATTGAGGCATTTAACGGCCTACCACTGGCCAGTACTTCTGTAAACGCCAGTCTGTCTGCTACGTTCCATCCCCACTGAAAGAACCGCATGAAGCGCTGCACGGCACGTAGTAAATTTATTGGCATCCGCGTTACTCTAGCTTCTTTGCCAGATAAACGTTCGCACAAGCTAATGATTTCTTCTGCACTCCACGCACGAGTACCCACTACAGGGAAAGCTTGGTTTTCTGTTGCTGGCACACTCAAGGCGCGGATAGCAAACTTAGCAATATCTTGAGTGTCCATGTAGGCGATAGGAGAAGAATCACCAGTCACCCAAACTGGCTGATTCTCTAAAATGGGAATCCCGTATTGACCGATTAACCCTTGCATAAAGCCAGCTAACCGTAAAATGGTGTAATTTAAGCCAGATTCAGCTAGGAAGAGTTCTGTACACCGCTTAATTTCCATCAATGGCACTTCTGGGTATTTTTCAGCATCCAGAATCGAAAAGAAAATAAAACGCTCTACTCCCGCTGCTTTTGCGGCTTGAATCAATGCTACTTTGCCATCCCAATCGACCTGTCTAATACTCAAAGAATCTGTAGGACGAGATGTTGCAGCATCAATGACTGCGGTTACACCTTCTAATGCTTCCGCTAGAGTTTGGGGATAACGCAAATTTCCCCCTACGAGTTCTGCCCCCCATTCTTTGAGAAAAGCTGCTTTTTTGCTGCTCCGCACAAGACAGCGTACTTTATACCCCTCATCGATAGCACGACGAGCCACTTGTCTTCCTAAGGTGCCAGTGGCACCGACGATTAATAATGTCATGAGGGTTGTTATAAATCTTAATGTTTTATGAAAAGAATCTTATCAGAATAGTCTATGCAAACAAAAGTTTACATCTTTTTTAAGAAAGCGACTGAGATGAAACTTACGAAAAAAGCTTTGTCCGGTTGCCGGACAAGCTATTTTTCGAGAAAGGTAAAGTTTCTCACCTCTCAAAATGCAGATTGCTAGGAGGATTATTCTTCTCCACCTTGTATTTTTAGTAACAAAGCGCCTAAACCCCAGCCCACAAAGATTAAACCGAAGGACAACAGACCTGCATTCAAAATTTCGCCGCCCATTGGTGTGATTCTCCTTTGCAAATTAGTTTGTGTAAACATAGGTCTACCAAAGCTTTTTAATAGTTGCTGTAGGATTAGACCTGTGTAAATAATTCTAAACTAGTTTAGCAAGTAATCCCTACTGGTTTGGCGGGGAACGGGTAAGAGTGGGAGAGTGGGGGAGTGGGAGATCCGTAAAACTTGATGAAAATGAAGAAGAGAGTTTATGTATGAAATTAATCAAGCTAATTTAGTAAACTTTTGTCAAGAAAATCGCCCGCGTTTAGCGCTGACGCTGGGAGATCCGGCAGGAATTGGGCCGGAGGTGATTTTAAAAGCTTTAGCAGATCCAGAAGTTAGTCAAATTTGTGATGTAACAGTGGTGGGTAACCGCAATTTACTGGTACAGACTTATCACAAACTAAATTTAATTGGAAATTTAGCTCCTTTGGCAAATCCAGAGCAGTTGTCAGTTATTGATGTGCCGTTGGATGAGGAGATTGCAACTCAAATTATCACAGGAGTTGGTAATGCAGCGAGTGGTGCGGCTAGCTTTGCTTATATGGAATATGCGATCGCTCATACACTGGCCGGAAAATTTGACGCTATTGTTACAGGCCCCATCGCTAAATCTGCCTGGAAAGCCGCAGGTTACAATTATCCAGGGCAAACGGAACTTTTGGCACAAAAGTCAGGTGTTGACCGCTTTGGGATGTTATTTGTCGCGCGATCGCCCTACACTGGTTGGATACTTCGCGCTTTACTTGTTACCACACATATTCCATTACGTCAAGTAGCTGATACACTAACACCGCAGTTACTGACAAAGAAACTTGATTTGCTGGTGGAGTGTTTGCAAAGAGATTTTGGAATAGAGAAAGCGAAGATTGCGATCGCAGGTTTAAATCCCCACAGTGGCGAACAGGGACAACTGGGAAATGAAGAACAAGATTGGTTAATTCCCTGGATAGAGCAAGAGCGGCAAAATCGCCCACAATTACAGCTAGATGGCCCGATACCACCAGATACGATGTGGGTTAAACCTGGTCAAGCTTGGTACGGAAATTCTGTGACACAAAATCCGGCTGATGCTTACCTAGCACTTTATCACGACCAAGGTTTAATTCCTGTGAAATTAATGGCCTTTGACCGAGCAGTTAATACTTCTATCGGTCTGCCTTTCGTGCGGACTTCGCCAGATCATGGAACAGCTTTTGATATTGCGGGTAAGGGAATTGCCGATGCTACAAGTATGGAAGCAGCGATATATTTAGCGGCTGAATTGGTTAGTCAAAGGTTTGCGGCGAAGAAGGATAAATGCTGAAAAACTTCATGTTTTCTAATTCCTCATTTTACATGAGTTCTTATTATTATGCTTCCCTAAGCCAATTAGATATCTATATCTAAGAAACTTGTGTAAAAGACTATGGAAGCGCAACCAAGGGAAATCAAAAATTATCTCACAACAAATGGGAGAAGTCCTTTTGATGAGTGGTTTAATTCGCTACGAGATAAAAAAATAAAGGCTAAAATTAGAGCAAGGCTTGACGAGTTGAAGATGGTAATTTAGGAGACTATAAGTCGCTTGGAGATGGTGTTTTTGAACTCAGAATTAACTATGGTTCTGGTTACCGCCTGTACTTTGCACAAGAAGGGAAAACAATTATTCTTCTTTTATGTGGTGGCGATAAAAATACTCAAGAATACGATATCAATCAAGCTAAAGAATATTGGCAAGATTATAGGAATAGAGACGATGCCTAAAAGTGCAAGTTATCACACAGAACTAATTGAAGGCCTCAAAGATCCATTAGAAGCAGCATTTTATATTGAAGCCGTTCTAGAAGAGGGTGACCCTAGAATGTTAAGTAAAGCCCTCAAAAATGTAATTGAGGCGCAGGGCGGAATTGAACAGCTTTCAGCACAAGTTAAGCAACGCTACGAAAAACTTGATCAGATGCTATTGGAAAAAGGAGAAATTGAATTTTATTGTCTGAGTAGTTTACTAGATGTATTGGGTTTGCAGCTAGCAGTGACAGTTAAGTCAGCTTGAGGTTGTACTTCTGTAACTTCTGCTGCCATTCTAAAATAACTATCTGAGGCTTAAGCAAACACACAGTTACCGAATCAGTTTGGTATTAATATCTCCAATTAATCCAGGGTTATCTAGTCAAGCCTCAGTAAAAGTATTTAGGTAACTCAGGTATCTAGCTCAACTTTTAAGCGATAAAATTAATTATCAGATTTCTGAGCTAATGTTTTTATAAACTACTCCTAATATTTTGAGTTCACGCTTTGGTGTTTTCAGGTGGTTCAAACTTGTAACCATAGCCCCGCACAGTTTTAATAAACTCTGGTACACTCGAATCAACTTCCATCTTCTTGCGAAGTTGACCAATATGTACGTCAACTACTCGCCCATCTCCTACATAGTCGCAACCCCAAATTTTTTGGATTAACTGTGGGCGGCTCCAAGCTTGACCTGGATGGCTTGCTAAAAAATGTAAAATATTAAACTCTAAGGCTGTTAAAGTTAGAGGCTTATCGTTAAGTGTTACCTCTCGACCTTCTGGGTTAATTGCTAGCTGCTTGAAAACAATTCGTTGTGTTGGAGAAGGGTTGATATAACGTATACGCCTCAAAAGGGCTTCTACTCGGACTTCCACTTCCGCAAGACTAAATGGTTTAGTCATAAAATCATCAGCACCTGCGGCGAGAATCCTAATTTTATCAGCTTCGTCAGTCCGGCTGGTCAGCATCATCACTAAAACATTAGTGCGGCTCTGCATTTCCTGGCAAAGACTATAACCATTCACATCTGGCAAATTCCAATCCAGAATTACTAAGGCTGGGTTGAATTGTTCAAACAAAGACAGGGCAGTCTTACCGTCTGCTGCTGACTCTATTTGATATTTTCGACTTAAAAAACGATAAACAAGATTTCGGACGCCGAAATCGTCATCGACGATCATAATCTTGGGACTAGTAGCAGGAACTATAACCATAGTGCAGCCTATTATTGATTTGGCAATTTGCTGTTACGACAGTTTCGTTTTATGTATTTGTGTTGAGAGTGTATTTACCCCCTCTTATCTGAGTACGATGGCGCTGAATCTTAAGCCTTTCGGAGACTAAGGCGGCAAGAACAGCTATACCCACAGGCTTTACGCGAACGCGCAGTGCTATTAGCATTCGCGTCTCCTTTAGGAGAAGGTAACCGCTACTGTAGTACTTGTGTACACCTAATTTTCCATGAAGTTTAGGAAAAGTTCAGCCATCATCATGCTTAAAGAATGTATGAGTATTGTATAAGTTTAGTATGTTTTTAGAATAAATGGTATTATTGTATACAAATATACTTAAAAAGAGCAGAGAAGAGTATCAATAAAATCGTAAATAGTTCGAGATTCACGGACACGACAGCGATCGCTACATAAAGATGGTATGTGCTACCTTGATCTACTCTACGGGAAGTTACTTAAACGACATCTACAACTCGGGAAATGCTTAACGTCTGCAACCATACTCCACTTCCCAAAACGCTGCCTAGATTAATTCCATTTTTAAAAAGGCTGACAAACTAAACCATATCGAATTTAGATTATAGACGTATTACCCTACTTTCCTTTACTTAATAGATATATCCGGAAGGAGTATACGAGAATCTACGGGAATGTATTTACGGGTAGCTACACTCTTAAACAGATAGAATACTACAAATTTCAGCCTGAGACTATGACAAGCCAAGGACTGAGAGCAACACCAGAAGGCATCAGGGCAGCAAAAACAGCGTTAACTGATAAAACTTGGAGCCAGCACAAGTTAGCAGGAGCTTTAGGCATCACACGCCAACCAGTTTCCAAATTTTTCGCAGGTGAGCCAGTTTCTCGCACTTGTTTTGTGCAAATTTGCCAACAACTAGGTTTATCTTGGCAAAAGGTTGCTGGTTTACCTGAAGATATAGTGTCTGAAGCAACCGCTAAAATACAGCTTAATAGAGTTGACCTGGATACGCTGGTGCGGGATGTACGCCAAAAGCGCCAAGACAAAATTCAAGACCAGTGCGGCACTTTGCAAATGCTAGACATTGCCCATACAGTTCAACTGCTGGATATTTACACCGACACCAAAGTTTTAGAGGAGGTAACCAGTCAGCAATGGCGAGAAATTTCTGACCTGTTGAAAGACTTCACATCTGAATTAAACTTCAACCAACTTGGAGAATGCAAGAGGCAGAAAAGATTACCTGGATTAGAGCCTGTATCACGCAACTCTAAGCTAATGGTGCTGGGTAAGCCAGGATCGGGTAAGACTACATTTTTGCAACATCTAGCGATAGAATGCAACAAAGGCGAGTTTGAACCAAACCGCATAGTAATTTTTATCAGTCTGAAAGAATTTGTTGAAGATACCAAAGGTAACAGCGAATTCAATCTGTTGAACTACATCAGCCAAGAATTTCTTAATTGTGGTGTTGAGCAGAAATTAACTACAATCCTGCTTACTCAGGGTAAACTGCTGATTTTATTAGATGGTTTAGATGAAGTACTATCAGAAAACACAGATAAGGTAGTTATAGAAATTCGCAGGTTTACTCAGACTTTTTACAAGAATAAGTTTGTTATTACCTGTAGAATTGCTACTCAAAAATACAGATTTCCAGGATTTACTGAAGTTGAATTAGCAGACTTTCACCAAGAGCAAGTTGAAGTTTATGTTAAAAACTGGTTTGTTGCAGTTGCTCTTAAATCCAAAGAAGATGCGGAAGCCATAGGGAATTTATTTATTAATCAACTAAATCTCCCAGAAAATCACCGCATTCGAGAATTGGCAATCACACCCATACTGCTCCATTTAATTTGTTTAGTATTTCATGTGAAGGAGGAATTTCCTTCTAATCCAGCTAAGCTATATGAGCAAGCACTGAATATTTTGTTATTTAGATGGGATGAAGTTAGAGGTATTAAACGCGATCGCATCGGTTATAACTTGACTTTGGCAAGTAAAAAAAATCTACTTGCTCACCTTGCCACTATTCATTTTGAGCAAGGAGATTACTTTTTTGAACAAGAAAAAGTTCAGCAAATTATTGCTGATTTTTTATACACATTACCAGATATTAATACAAATGTTACCGAATTGCAGATAAACAGCGAAGCAGTGCTAAAAGCAATTGAGGTACAAGATGGTTTATTAGTAGAAAGGTCACAGAGAATATATTCATTTTCTCATTTGACATTTTATGAATATTTCACAGCTAAAAAAATTGTTGAGAGTTCTCAATCTCAAACTTGGAGTAATTTAATCAGCCATATAACTGAAAAACGCTGGCGGGAAGTATTTTTGCTTACTGCTAGTATGTCACCCAATGCTGATAAATTGCTACAGTTAATGAAGCAAAAGATTGATTCACAAGTAGCTTTTGATGATAAAATACAGACTTTTCTAACTTGGTTGCAGCAAAAATCTAGTTCTGTTTCTACTCGCTACAAAGCAGTAGCTGTTCGTGCTTTTTACCTAGTTTGCGATCGCGCCTTTGCCCATACTCCTAGTTATGACCTTGAGTTCGCTCTTGTTGGTAATATAGCTTTTGATCTTGATCTCGCACTTGATGAATTTTTGTCAAGTACTTTAGGATGTGTAAACGAGCTTGATTTTGCCTTTGAACATATCTCTAACGACGCTATTGCTATAGACCATGTCTATGCACTTGCCATTGCTTTTTACAAAGCTGTTGACCTTGTTGTTGAACCTGAATTTAAGGAAATGCTGCAAAAGCTTAAACAGCAACTGCCCTATATAAATAGCGAACAAGAAAAACTTAGAAAGTGGTGGCAAGCTAAAGGTAAAGCTTGGCGTGAACAATTAAGAAATGTGCTGATTAAGTATCGCAATATTGGTTATAATTGGCAGTTCAATGAACAGCAAAAAGAATTACTTCAGCAATATTACAATGCCAATAAATTGCTGGTAGATTGCTTAAATAGCGCTGTTTACGTAACTCCGGTAGTGCGACAGGAAATAGAAGAAACATTATTGCTCGCTATTGCCGATATTGAGAGCATCAGTAGCTATTGTTGTACTAACGAGGATTAAACAATCAATACAATAATCCTTATTAATGCAGATAGTTAAATTTATTTATAATAAAATTTTGCATATAAATAAATTAAAAAATAAATATTTTGTAGGCTAAATTAGCTATATTTTAGCTCGGATAGTAAGCAAAAATAATTAAATAAGCCAGTCTATCTTAAGAAAGAGTTTGAGAATATTCATACCAGAGAAAGATAAGTTTAATTTGTATATTTAGCTAAATTGCTGTTAATGCCGTCAGCAAGGAAGGAATAGTTATGGATAAAAAGTTAGAAAACTTAGTAGGTGGGATCATTCCTCAACAGCCTCCAATAGAAGCACAATCTGATGTTCATGTGCTTAAATCTCGTCTAGAATGGGGCGAGCCAGCTTTTACAATACTAGATGTACGCGATCGCCAAACTTATAACGAAGGCCACATCCTGGGAGCAATGCCAATGCCAGTAGATGAATTGGTAGAGCGTGCAGTTCCTTCTGTAGATAAAAGCCGTGATATTTACATTTACGGTGTAAATGAAGAACAAACAGCCCAAGCTGTACAATTACTTCGTTCTAACGGGTTTGAACACGTATCTGAACTAAAAGGCGGTCTTGCTGCATGGAAGGCAATTGGAGGCCCGACAGAAGGCATTATCGAATCAAGAACCCCCGCAGGTGCAGATGAGTACAATGTCGTATCACGGGTACAAGATCATTTAGAAACCCAGCGAAAAGAGACTCCTACAGTTTCTCGCTCTGAAATACAAAATCGTTCAGAAACTGAGCAAAAATAGGAATTAGTAACTCAACAAAATAGCCTTCATGATGCATTACGCACTTTCCAATCCTTGTTAAGTGCGTAATTAACCAATGCTATTTTGTTAATTGGTTTGGGCTGTTATGCAGAAAACAAGGTTAAAATTCTATGTAGCTGAAGAGTGCCTTTTTGCCATTGTTAATTATGCCCCACCTATAATAGGGATTGGAACCATAAATATTTCTACTTACAATGCAAATCTGGATAAAATTTTTATTAGACGTGAAACGCAATCTCAAGCTATGGAAAGGCTAACGAGAAATGAAAGCAGCTTACAAACCTAGATGCTGCGGCTAAAATTAAAGCTAAATTTGAGCAAACTATAAATAAAAAGTATCATATAAAACAAAATTTTTTGCGCTTACCCCAACCGAGAAAACTTTTTGAGCTACGGAACATTGATAGAATTTATTCAAAGCCTTGTGGAATCTTCTCTTCGTAAACTTCCTCTGCTTGTAGAAATTACTATCAACTTCTCAACTCACATCATGAACCGTTTTACCTCCGTTTTTCTTGCTGGGTTTATAGCATCTGTTTCAGCTTTGGGCATATCTCAAAAAGCTGATGCTAATGCATTAGTATCTTCTTTTCAAGAGCGAGATAGTTACAGCTATCATCGCGATCATGACCGTCACCACAGCCGTGACAATGACCGCCGTCGTTATGGACGTGATGATGACCGCCGTTATAACCGGGATAATGACCGCCGTTATGACCGTATTCGCTACGATCGCGACAATGACCGCCGTTATAACCGGGATAATGACCGCCGCTATGACCGTATTCGCTACGATCGCGACAATGACCGCCGTTATAACCGGGATAATGACCGCCGCTATGACCGTATTCGCTACGATCGCGACAATGACCGCCGTTATGACCGTATTCGCTATGATCGCGACAATGACCGCCGCTATGACCGTATTCGCTACAATCGCGACAATGACCGCCGTTATAACCGGGATAATGACCGCCGCTATGACCGAAATCGCGACTGACATCGTGATTAATCGCTGCGCTTTTTAATTAAGCTCGGTTCATCCATAACCGAGCATTGATTTTAATTAGCGGTAGCACTTGGACAACCGCGATCGCGTCTCTCGCAGGACAAGCCAAGGGAATCGCCTTTTCCACTTAATTTAAGGGGCATAAGAATCAGAGGGGAAGAACTTGCAATCACTTCCCCTCTGTTCCGAATGGCACTAAGTTAAGCGTAAACCCCTTATATAACTGGCTTTTGGGTGTGGGGTGTGGGGTGTGGGGTTGCAGGTTTGGGAAATCAAGAAAATGTTGAACTCCTTGACGCAACTAAAGTTTAATTGTCTTAAACACCACACCCTACACCCTACCCCCAACACCCTGCCAAGCGCGAGATTTCACGTTTTCTTAGTGACATTCCCCTCTGTTCCTTCATTTCTCAGAAAAATAACATTATGCCTAGTTTCTACTTAGTACTGATAGCAGATAAAATTTTACTATAAGGGACTTCCAAACATATAGACCTAATTTTAATTATTAGCTGCTACAGGCAAGAATCCACCTGCTTGCATTTTCCATAATCTGTAGTAAGCACCATGACGTGCCAGTAATTTGGTGTGAGTACCATCTTCGACAATGCGACCTTGATCAAATACTAAAATCCGGTCTAAATGGGCAATAGTAGACAGTCTATGAGCCACGACAATTACCGTTTTCCCATTCATCGCCAAGTCTAGAGTATCTTGGATAGCTTTTTCAGTAATTGAATCGAGGCTGGAGGTAGCTTCATCCAAGATGAGGATTGGCGCATCTTTGAGGATAACTCGCGCGATCGCAATCCGTTGTCTTTGTCCTCCAGAGAGTTTAACACCGCGTTCCCCCACCAGAGAATCATAACCTTCTTGGATCTGGCTGATAAAATCATGAGCATAAGCCTTGCGTGCCGCCTCGATTACTTCCTCATCGGTTGCATCTATACGTCCGTAACGAATATTTTCCATCAATGTGCGATGAAACAGAGACGGATCTTGAGGAATTAAGCTGATCTGGGCGTGGAGGGCATCCTGAGTCATATCTTGAATATCGACTCCATCAATGAGAATCTGTCCCGACTGTCGGTCAAACAGACGTAAAATCAGATTCACAAAGGTAGATTTTCCAGAGCCTGAGAAGCCTACCAGTCCGACACGCTCTCCCGGTTGGATGGTGATAGAGAGATTTTCAAATACTTTCTTGTCAGGCGAATAACTGAAATTGACTTGCCGAAACTCAATTTTACCTTGAGTGATGGAGTGGGCGATCGCTTGATCCCGATCAATCAACTCATGGGGTTGAATAATTGTGAACACACCATTGGCAACATTGCCAATATGTTCAAAAAATTCCAGAAAGCGTCGGCTTAAATTACGAGCTTCGCTGATGATTAACAACGACAGGCTAGTTGCTACAACAAAGTCAGCGGTAGCGATTATTCCTTGGCTCCAGAGAGAAAGTGAGTAATACAGAGTGCCGATTTTCAGAACAGCGGCTGCGATGAACTGAAACCAGCGAATTCGCTCCGAGTACCAGTTGGACTTCCTCACCTGTTTGAGTTCGTGCCTTAATTGCTCATTCAAATAATGTCGTTCAAAACCCAGGCGAGCAAACAGTCGGCTACTGCTGAGATTTGTGACCGCATCTACAATGATGCCAGTTGTCTCGCTTCTGGCGGCTGCGGCTTTCCGTGAGTAAATTCGGCAGCGAGTTGCCAGCCAGAAGGAAATACTGATGAAGAGAACTGCCCACACGCCCACGAATGCAGCAAGCGGAGGATAGGCACGATACAGTAAAATCGTAGCAACGATATACACGATAATTACTGACATAAATTCTGTAATCATCATTTGCATCGTCTGGGTCACACCCAGAGAGGTTTCGCTGATACGATGTGCCAACGCCCCAGAAAAACTACTGCTCAGGTAGCGATGGGAATGATGCTGCAAGTAGGCATATAGAGAGCGGACGATGTGCTGTCTATGGAGCGGATGTAAGATAGTCTGCAAGAGTCCAGCTGATCGCCCAAATACTACTTCACCCACACTCAAAGCAGTGAACAGCATCAGGGGTTGGCTGATAGCATCAAAAATATGCTTATTGTTGCCAGTTGATCGCGTCACGCTGCGGATGATCTCGCCAATGGCATAGGGCAACATAATGCCAGAGGTTGCGTGCAGTGCCTCCAAAATGACCATTAGTAGATACCACCAGCGAAACTGGTTCACAAAATAACAAATAAACCTGAAGGTCGTATCAGGTAAGTTTGGCGCATTAGCAGCACGTTGAAAAGATTTGGAAAGTCTCAGCTTTTTCGTCATGAAAATCTATCTTGTAGTAATCAACGGTTCTGACAAATAAAAATGGACGGCTGATCTAGCCGCCCTATGGCGTTAGAGGCTTCTTACTGCAACTCGTTCAAAATCGCTCATCAATCTTTTTTGCTGAAATAGTGCTAATTACGAATTTACTAAACCATAAGTTCTGGTGGCGTGATTGCAGCATAGAGATCAGGTGGAAGTAACGCATCTTTAATGTTAATTTTCTTGGGTATGACACCCGCTGCAAAGAATAAATCTGCTACACGCTGTTGTTCCGCTATCAGTGCGGGGCTTAGACCTCTGCGTCCGGCAAAAGTGCGTCGAGACATTACCTTGGCAGCTACATCTTCATCAAGCTTTTGTTCTGTGATCATCAATTTTTTCACTTCATCTCGATGCACATCTGCCCATTTATCAAGAGCTTGAAGTTCCTCAATAATAATTTTGAGTAAGCCCGTATTTTCTTCAGCAAACTTCCTGTCAGCAATATAATATCCACCAGGAGAATCTAAGCCAACAGAATCTCTGAGGACGCGAATTCGACCCATCTTTTGGGCGATCGCATAGTGCGGATCTCCTGTCATCCAAATCGGAATTCTCCCTTCTAAAAAAGCACCCCGCGCCTCGATGGTCGGCATACTTCTGATTTTAATATCTTTGATAGTTAAGCCAATTGACTGTAACGCTCTAAGAATAAAATAGTGTGATGCTGAGCCTTTTTGAAAATATACTTCTTGTCCCTTGATTTCCTCAAACTTTTTCAGAGGAGATTCTGGCGGTACAGCAATAACACTACTTGTTCCTGTAGTTGCAGTTCTTTGTGTACCTACGACATAAACAAGCTGTGAGCCAGCGACTTGTGCAAAAATTGGTGGCGTTTCTCCTACAGAACCCACATCAATTTTGCCCGCTGCCATTCCTTCCATGAGTTGAGGCCCTTGGACAAATTGCGCCCATTCTACCTTGATGCCCAATGGTTCTAAGCGTTTTTCTAAAACTTGCCGATTTCGGACAAGATCCCCTGCACTCTGATATCCCATGCGGAGTACCTTCGCTTTTATCCCCAAGGAACTCGTACTATTTGCTACATTCTGTTGGCTTTGTTGGGTACAACTTCCCAACAGATATGCCGTAGAAAAACCGCCAAGACTAGATGTAGCAAAATTGAGAAAACGACGGCGTTTAATCATAGCTGTTTAATCGATGGAATATTTTTGATTTGAATGTTTATAATTTGTAATTCGTCATCGCCAGAGAAACTAGCGCAGTGAATCTCCCCTGCGGTATTCGGCGGTGATGTCGTCTAGCTTTTGTTTCAAACTTTCGTCAAGTTTTACTTCCAAAGCCTTGAAGGTGTCAGCTAGTTGTTCTGGGCAGCTAGCACCAATAATCGGATTAGCCAAAACCCAAGCCACTGCTAGAGTAGTAAGCGACTATCCAGCCAGATCCGCTACTGTACGTAGTTCCTCGACAGTATTGAACTCGCGATCGCCTCGAAGTCGCACTGCCTCATCTGAAAAATCCACACTAATTACTGTAAAACCTTGTTGTACAAGACGTAATACGTCGTTTCCTGTCCCGCAACCAAGATCAAGCACGGTTTTAATGTTGGCGGACTTGAGTAAGGGAAGATGAACATTCGTCCATTGGGTTCCCCAATCTAAATCAGTGCCAACATCCCTACATTTAGCAAAGAATTTTAGATGGTGCGTAAGACATAAAGCATTAAACAACTAAAGGGGTGTTCCGACGGCTCAATGAAACCAACCACTGTTGCAGTTTCGAGTTACTGTACACTTCATCGGCAATAAAATGATCGCCTTCAGGCAATACAGTAAAATCTACTGTTCCCCCCAGTCCGCGCAAGGTAGCAACAATCTGCTCTGTATCCTCAATCGGCAGTTTTTCGTCCTTGCCACCTTGGAATATTTGAATGGGAATTTCTTTAAGTGCAGCTAGTTGAGTTGCTTCTAAGGTCTTGGGTACACGACCAGACACTGCTACTAGACCGGCGAAGCGACCAGGGTGAGAAGCAGCGATATGCCATGCCCCTGCTGTACCTAAACTGAACCCAGATAAAATGACACGGGACGGATCGATGGGCTGGGAGGCAATAAGGTTATCTAACAAAGCAATTACATCAGATTCTCTATCTACCCAGGTTTGTCCTTCAGGAAGTTGGGGGGCTGCAAAGACATAAGGTAACGGGTTTGACTCATCCACGAAACGAGGTAAACCCCATTTCAGCAGCACATTTAAATCATTACCGCGATCGCGCGCCCCATGCAAAAACAACACTAGAGGTGCAGGTTTTCTCGTCTCTTCAGAAACAGGCGAGAAAAGATAAGGCAATAAACCAGAGCGGTGTTCAATAGGCATAGTTGTAATTCCTCAAGTGTATGTTTAATTTAAGAATTGGGGACTAGAAATCGAATCTTCTACACCCAAGCGTATTAACGGTTTGCAGTTATCAAGCCGAAGATTCGATTTCAATCTGATGGATATTCAGTTGTGTCCTATTTTTGTGCTGCACCAACAGGAATAGGTTCACCAAGAACTTTGGCGAATCTTTGCAAATAGAAGTCCACAGAATTTTCTACTGCTTGAATTGAGGAGCGATCGCGTACCAGATTCCACCATGTCTGCAAACGAGGTGTTTCTACTGGTAGTGTGAATTTGCGGAAGTTTTCTAAGAGCGGTAAACGTTCAAACCAAGGATAGAAGCTGATATCAACAAGGCTAAACTGATCTCCTAATAAGTAATTACCTTTGCCTAATCCTTCTTGCTCAATATATAAAAGTGTTTCTGTGAACTCTTTTCGCCCTTGTTCTTGTTCTTGGCTATCTTTACCACGCAGAAATTTGTTAAAAGCTGGGACAAACCGAGTATTGGCGTAGTCTATCCAGATGCGAGTGATCGCCTTAGCTGCGGGATCACGGGGTAACAAAGGTGGTTCTGGAAAAACTTCATCTAGATATTCATTGATGATAGCGGACTCGTAAATTTCAATATCTCCATGTTTAATAGCTGGAACTTTGCCATAGCGCGAAATCTGCGTGTACCCATCTGGTTTGTTCTGTAAGTCAATTTCTATCGGGGTGAAGTCAATTCCTTTTTCCAGTAAGACTACACGAGTACGTTGAGAGAAGGTAGAGGCTTTGGCGAAGTACAGTTGTATGTTGCTCATGAAATCTTTTCCTTGTAATCGTCGTGAATGCAGGCTATTCGGGATTGCACAACTCAAACTAAAGCAATAAGACAGAAGCTATATGTGTTGATTAGTGCAGTTAAATAATTGACTGGTAGGTATCTATGTCAGTTAGATAATATATTACAGTTTGTTGGTCGATTTAGTGTAGTTTCAATATTATACGGTCTTCCTAAAAATATGTATACCTAATTATTAGTGTAACTAAATAAATATCTACACATAATCAGGCTAGTCAAAAAGAGGTATCATATGCACTCGAAAGCTGGCTCTGATGGATAGATCCGTCTTGGCTTGTTAGTACGCGCAGGTAATACCACGTTTGAGCCTGGCTTTCACTCTGCTTTTTGTTTGCCAGCAGTGCCAAGAACCCTGTGAAAAATACTGCGTACCACAAGCAAGCACCCAAGAAAGCAGTAGTCCCGCACAACAAACGAAAGCCCAGAGCTATGAACTACAAGAGTGCCAAACGTATAGTGGGGTAGAGTAATACAGCAGATTTCAAGTTGATGAAGTACACAATATAGGTCTCATGGTTACTGAGCGACTTGCCCTGAGTTGTGCCGAGCATCTCGACTTCGCTTGATGGAACCGGAGCCGAGGTAGCGTAGTCGTACCCCTTCGGGGAAGCAAGCTACGCGTAGCGTCCCGTAGGGAAGGGAGTCGAAGTAAAATCGAGGTGCAGCAAATCATGAAATGGGCAAAAGTACTTACCAAATTGGCTAAGTTTGCCAAGTTCTTGCTGAAGACAACCCGAAGCTGAGGGGTAAGAACTAACTTTGACTACTTTCATTATTTCTTCAATTGTTTTAAATAAGCAGCAACCTATCATAATGCTGTTATATCTTTGTTAAGAATAGTTACATTTTCTTAACAGAAGGAAATATTTCTGATGGTAGCCTCACTTAATAAGAATGCACCACATCAGGTTGTGATCGTTGGTGGTGGCTTTGGTGGACTGTATACAGCAAAAGCTCTCAAGACAGCAAATGTAAACGTTACTCTCATAGATAAACGTAATTTTCACCTATTTCAACCGCTTTTATATCAAGTTGCCACAGGTACGCTATCACCTGCTGATATTTCTGCACCATTGCGATCTGTATTCAGCAAAAGCAAGAATACAAAAGTGTTGTTGGGAGAAGTAAATGATATTGATCCAAAAGCGCAACAAGTTATTCTGGGTGATGAAGTAGTACCTTATGACACATTGATTGTCGCCACAGGTGTTAACCATTCCTATTTTGGTAAAGATAACTGGAAAGAATTTGCTCCTGGCTTGAAAACTGTTGAAGATGCCATAGAAATGCGTCGCCAGATATTTTCGGCATTTGAAGCGGCAGAAAAAGAAACCGATCCCGAAAAACGCCGTGCTTTGTTGACTTTTGTGATTGTCGGGGGTGGGCCCACCGGTGTAGAATTATCGGGAGCGATCGCAGAGTTGGCATACCAAACTCTCACAGAAGATTTCCGCAGCATCAACACCTCAGAAGCGAGAATTTTACTATTGCAAGGTGGCGATCGCATCCTCCCACACATTTCACCAGAATTATCGAAAGTAGCAGCAGAATCTTTGCAAAAGTTGGGTGTGGCTGTCTACACCAACACCAGAGTGACAAATATTGAAGGTAACATCGTTACTTTCAAGCAAGGCGATGAATTGACAGAAATTACCTCAAAAACTATCTTGTGGGCAGCAGGTGTTCAAGGTTCGCCTATGGGGAAAGCCCTAGCAAAAAGTACAGGTGTAGAGTGCGATCGCTCAGGACGTGTGATTGTAGAACCAGACTTGTCTATTAAGGGTTATAAAAACATTTTTGTCGTGGGAGATTTAGGCAACTTTTCTCATCAAAATGGTAAACCTTTGCCTGGTGTTGCACCTGTAGCCAAACAACAAGGAGAGTATGTAGCTAAACTTATTAAACGCAGGCTTCAAGGTGATACTTTGCCACAATTTCGTTACAATGACGTAGGTACTTTGGCGATGATTGGGCAAAATCTAGCTGTTGTAGATTTAGGCTTAGTCAAACTCAAAGGTTTCATTGCTTGGGCTTTTTGGCTAGTAATTCACATCTACTTCTTAATCGAGTTTGACACTAAATTAGTAGTAGCAATTCAGTGGGCGTGGAATTATATCACTCGTAATCGTCGTTCTAGATTGATTACAGGTCGAGAAGGTTTTGTAGAAGCAAAAACTGTTAATAATAGCGTGCAACAGCCTTCTGGGACACCTCTGTAACTTCAGGGATCAATGATACAAGGCGTTGACGATAAAACTCATGCTGTAGACCCGACATTCAGCACTGCTAACTCCGACCAATACCCTAACCCTAAATCCTCCCCGTGCAGAGATCCGCGATAGTACTCACAAGCTAGGCGATTGCAGATAACAGGATATCCGGCTTCGTGGCATTTCTGGATGAGGCTTAAAACCAAGGGTGGATATGTGGATGTGTTGTTTTTCCCCCTTGGATAAGGCTCAATGATGGTCTTTGGGAAGCACCAATTCTTCCACGCGCTCCCACACCAGTTCAAAAACTTTCAGAACACCATCACTCATAGTGGGTGGCGTTTTCAGCGTGACTCGATTCCCATTCAACGTGAAAGTACGGGTCAAATTTGTACCTACCCGATTGGGAATAGATGCTACTTCTATATAGTGAGTCACTATGTTCCCATTCAATATGTACGTTCCTGCATAAGCATTGAATGTAGAAAATGCTTCTGCGCGTTCTTCCACGGTTACAGAATGAATTTCTCTGCTCAGGGGTGAGTTAATATTGCTGCTAAGTGGTGAGCGATCGCTCCTTGAGAACATCACCATCATTCGACCTTCAGGCGTATAGGTGATATAACCTGTGGGGTTAGTTCCATACACATCGAGATCAACATTTCCATCAGGACTACTAACGTTTATAGAGATTAGTTTCCAAACACCAAGCAAAGGATTATTCTGAGTAGACGACAGACTCGACATGATTAACTCCAAAACAAGCAGTACAGATTGTTTGCCCTTATTATCCTTAACTTAAAGCAGTTACGGTTCGGGGAGAGCCAATAAGGAATTTCTACCGCCTCAACGGAGTACGTAAGCATATAGACTCGAATGGCACGCTTGAAAAGCTAAAATCCATGAATCAGGCTCTTTGTTGGGGGTAGGGTGTGGGGTGTAGTTAGAAAATAAGAAAAATAGAATGGAAGTGCAAGCATTAATAAACTTCTTGATCACCACACCCCACACCCCACACCCCACACCCAAAAGCCTTATAAATAATAGGTTTGCCGTTATCTTAGTGCCATTCCATATAGACTCGCAAGTTTTACTCAGACGCGATCGCATCGCAAACTAATGCCCCCAACGCCTACGCCGCTAAGGAAGCAAAAACTGCACTTCACGACAGATAGTGTTACTGGCTAATCTGTTGATGCTCTTGCAAATAGTTAATTAAAACTTTTAAAGAGCTTAAAGTCTAACTATCAGCAACTTTACAAATAATCATAATATGTGTTGAATATTTATCATAACTAGAGTGAACAATTTGTAATCCTGCTTTTTCTAGTTCTTGTATAAGTTCAGGCATCTCATATTTGTGATGTCTCCAAATAGTAATCTCTTCATCTTTCAAAATTTCAATATTCTTATTTATTCCTAATTTGCTAAAACTTACAGTGTAATTTTGATTAAATTTTATATTAGCAGTTATGCTATCTGTTTTAAAATCATACTTTCTCACAAGTTCACAATCTTCAGACCTAATTCCAACCTTGTTTTTAATCCATGCATATAGTTCTTCCACATGATATTTACAGCCACCTCGAACTCTTCCATCCCATTTAGAGTTAGAACCAGTTTCGTTAGTAAACACGAGAAAGTCATTTTTCTCCATGCTATTTCTGAAATTTTTCAGTACTTTCGTTCTATCATGATGATTTCCAATTGTCACACCTAAATGTAAAAAGATATTGGCTATCTCGTTGTTCTCAGCAGAAGTTGAGTTTAGCAAAATCTCTACAGGAATAGAACTAGCTTCTATATCTACTGTGTAACTGTCAAACGCAATTAATGGAAACCATTTAATAAAGTTGGCTTTTGACAAAATCAGGAGTTCATTGCTAATATCTAATGCGATGTATTTATTAATTTTCTTTAACTTATATAGTTGAGAAATAAATTTTTTTACCGGATACGAATTACCTGAGCCTACATCTACAATATTGACTTTAGTACAATTTTGATAATTGCCGTTAATATATACAAAGTTCTTTTTTAACAAATCAATTTCTACATTAGATGTTCGATACCATTTAGGAATAATATATTTTTGATAAAAATTATTCCAGATTTTTGCACCTCTACCTTTATAAGAATATTTTAAAGGAAATTCTCTTCTAAGTTCTAATACCTGAATTAGCTCTAACACTTCTTGTTTAGAAAAAATTGAGTAAAACTCAGAACTTGGCTCTACTATACGACTTATAGGATTTGAGATATCTGAAGAAAATTGTGAATTGCTATGAGATTTTTTAGCCATTATTGTTTGGTTTTGCCAGGTAATTGAGTTGATTATAGCGGTTATTAGCCTAGTGAAGTACAGTAACAACAGTGAGTATACAATTATAAATATCATTCAAAGAGACTTGGTTAAAAGCAGCTTCAATGGCTTGTGCTAAAGAAGGATAACTCCTAGCGCCAAGAGAACGTAGTATGTTTTTCACCTTTGACCAACAATGTTCAATGGGGGAAAAATCAGGAGAATACGGTGGTAAATAAATCAATTTAGCTCCGGCAGCCTCAATTAATTTTTCAATATCTCCGCCTTTATGAATTGAGCAATTGTCCATGATGGCATAATTACCTTTTTCAAGGAATGGGACTAATTTTTGCGAAATATAAGCCTCAAATGTTAGACCATCAGTTGCACCTAAAATGCTATATTGGCTAATTGCACCGATCATTGAGACATTTTTACTATGTTTTTGAGGTCTTGAACCATGCGCTCTTTTACCTTTAGGGGAACGAGCAGAATGTCTGAGCAAAGATAGATTGCGATACGCTTCGTCGAGGAATATCATCTTGGACGCAGGTGTTAAGCGAATTTGCAGCCAGAACTGGAATCTTAATAATTGCACTCTTTCAGTTTCTTTTTCTGTGGCGTGCAATGTTTTTTTTAAGCTGATTTCCATCTTCTGTAACAATTTAACGCTGGGGCAACAGCCCTTTTCAGTGCAGTCAGCCTTACCAATGATCCTTTGAATGCTAGGACTCCGACCCTAGTTAATGTGACTTTTGATGGTACACCTGTCCCTGAACCCATGACAACTATAGGTACTTTGGCTGCGGGTGCTTTTGGTGTTGCATTAAATAGAAAAAAGCTAGCTCTTACTAAGTAAAGCTTAGATGAACATCAGAGAAGCAGGTCTGTTGCAAAAGCTAACTGCATAGATACACAAGCAATACAACTCTTATGCAGGAAATTTCTAACGCCTATATGAGGGTTGTTAACAAAGTTTTTCGCCGCTCACTCTCCAAAAAGACAGCACCCAAATTAGGTGCAGCTATATTTATGCCTCCGTTCGTTCCGGTGTTCGTAGGAAAACAAGAATTAGCGACATTCAGTAGTGTTGTCGGAGTGCAAGTAACATCAGGGGCAAATAGTGAGTAGCCATAGATTTTTTGTCTTGGTGATACGAGTTCGTCGGTGCGAATTAAAATACCTCCTAAAACTTGGTTCGATGGAATAGTGAGTGCAGGTTTGATGGGAATTCCACGATTATTATTGGCAGCATTGTTCAGGAAATTTGAAGCTTCGACACTTAAGAGCGGGACACTCCGCGAGCTACTGGCGGTAGTTGAGCGCAGTCGAAACTCAGTGCATCGCTCCTGAATTCTGACTTCTGAATTCTTTTTCAATTAAGTATATAAAGTTTTGTCTGGGCATTCAAGATTTCTGGGCAAAAGTATTGAAGTAATTGTATATTTTATTTTTTAAAAGTTCCTGATTTCAACCATATGGTTTGGGTAAAAAACTCTTTTTTACATAGTACTATTCTCAGTAGAGTTAAATAGTTTAACAATTATCAAAACACTAATTGCTGCGAGTGCCAAACTGATCGCAAAAACTCCTTGATAACCAACCTCCTTGGCAATTACACCACTGATCGAAGCAGTACCAATACTACTGAAAATACCTACTGAACTTTGGATCGTATAATCAGTACCAGGTGTTTCTAACTTGCTTTTGTCCATCATAATCGTGAAGGTGGTAGTGTTCATAATCCCAATAGTAAAAAATGCACTGATTGCAACTAAATAAAGAATAGGCAGACTAGTAAAGCCGAATGTCGGCAGTAGATAAGTTGATGTGGTAACTGCCCATAAAATGCTAAATACAACTAGTGATCGCTTTCTTCCCCAAGAAGCGATTAGAAAACCTGCAACAATTCCACCAAGGGATGAAGCAACAGCACTTACTACTCCTAGTAACGAGCCAATGTCTGATAAAGACAACCCGATGTCTACTAGTAAGGGACGATACATAGTCGCGGCCATATGAGTGCTTGCTGAATATAATAGTAAAATTAGCAGCCAAGAGCGCATTCCTGGATGACGACAAAAATTGATAAAATTCTGGAAGTAGTAAACAAAAAATCGAGGCTGAATAGCAACATTAACAACCTCGTTAATTGTAGACGTGGACAAAGTTGATAATCTTCCAAATTGCTCATCAACTACTTGCCCTTTGTTGGGTAAGTTTTCTTTGTGCCAAAAGACTGGTATTAGGGCTAAAACCATAATTAACGCTAAAGCTTGTAGACTGGCAGTCCACCCCCAATAGTTAAATAAAATTAACATTCCTCCCCCACCGATCGCTGCACCAATAGAACCACCTACACTTTGCACCGCGTTTCCTAAACCTCTCTCACTCGGCTTGAGTAAACCTATAGCTAAAGCATCAGTAGCAACATCTAAACTCGCACAAAACAAACTGATTAAAGTTATACAAATCAGTATGGTAGTAAGGTTTTGTTCCACACTCAGCCAGCCACAAATAGCAGTTACACAGGCAATCAGAAGCTGAAAACAGATAATCCAGAACTTGTAATGTCCCCAACGAGTGAAACCATAACGGTCAATAAAGGGAGACCAAAGAAAGCTCAGGGCGATCGGTAAAGCCAGCAATTGCAGCAAACCAATTGCTTCTAAAGAAAGTCCTTTTTGGCGCATGAACACGGGTAAAGTTTGGTACAAGAACCAAAATGGTATGAATTGTGACACATACAAGCTACCAAGTAACCCTTGTTTCTTCAGGTTTTTGATGTTAAGCACAACAGACAAATTCCTGTAATTATTAAATGCAATTGTGGGCTCGGAGAGGATAAGCTAACTGCCATTCATTTTTCCAGACCGCTTGTAGTAAGGGCTTTAACCCTAGTTTTATGCAACTTTAATGCTCAATTAGCTTAGGAGTTAAAATTGTACCGAAACTGAGCCAATCACGGAAAAAGGTTCAGCAGGATAGATACCGCTAGTTCTGCTAAAAGGTACACCAGTTATATAGTCAACATCAAAAATATTCTTGAAGTTGAGACCGAAGCGCCAATTGTCTCGGCGATAAAAAATGGCTGCATTAGTCAGAAAATAACTATCTAGTCCAAAGCTGTTTTCTAGGTCACCTTCACGTTCTCCGATATAATTCAAGCCCACACCAAAACCTAAGCCTTGCAAATTACCACTTTGAATTTCATAGGTTGTCCATAAACTAGCGCTATGTCTCGGAACTCCTGAAAGCCTGTTTCCAACCGGAATGTTATTATCTGCTGTGACTTCTGCATCTGTATATGCGTAGGCGGCGATAATATTCCATCCTGGGAGAATTTGTCCGCTAACGTCTAGTTCAATACCTCGGCTACGTTGTTCACCTGTGGCCACAGAAATGCCTAGCCCTGGAAAATTGAGGTCTGGTGTCGCAACGTTTTGTTTGGTAATGTCAAAGTAAGATAATGTCGCAGAAAGTTTACCTTGTAGTAGTTCAGTTTTGACTCCGACTTCGTACCCTTCACCTTGTTCTGGTTGTAGAGGATTGCCATTAACATCGAAGCTATCAATATTAGGATTAAATGATTGTGAATAGCTGGCGTAAAGAGATACTTCTTTCAATGGTTGATAAACAATCCCGACACGCGGAGTCCAAGCATCGTTGAATTGACTGGTGTCACCGCCTGGATAGAACAGGGATGCTCGGTTTGTGATTTGTTGCTCTACGGTTTCGTAGCGTATCCCAGCCAGTAATTTGAGATTGTCAAAGAAGGCTAGCTCATCTTGCAGATAAATACCTAATCTATCTGTTATGGATTCCCTATCTATGAGCAAAACATCTAAAGCAGTCCGAGGAGTAGCTCCATAAACAGGGTTGAAGATATCTAATTGTGATGGAGTGAAGAAATTAGACTGAGAAAAAGTACTAGAGTTAGTGCGATTCAAATCCAGACCAAATAATAGGGTGTGTTTGATGCCACCTGTAGCAAATTTACCGACTACATTTGACTGTAATGAGTAATCATCGGAATAAAAATCATCAAGTGCATAAACACGATCAACAATACCTGTAGTTTCATCAAAGCCAGTGGGGATGGTCAATTTATCGCTGTAAACTCTAGTTGTGGCGTAGCGAAACCCGCTGCGTAATGTCCAGTTATCACTAAAACGATGCTCTAATGAGTATCCAGTACTAACAAATGTCCGCTCAATATAGTCGTCTGGTTCATTAATGATGCGATCGCGCTTAACATCAACTACGCGATCGCCTGAAGCAACTAAACCAGCATCAAATGGTCGCCTACGGTTGGAATACTGCACATCAATGGTGAAATCTGTATTTTCACCCAATTTCCAAGCCAAAACAGGTGCAACGAAGAATTGCTCAAAGTTTTGGTCAAAACCTCGAAAACTTTCATTATTCAGATACGAAAAATTCAGTCTATACAACACACTAGGGTCGTCACTCAAAGGGCCAGATAGGTCAATCCGTGGCCTAATCAAACCATAGTTGCCAAACTGAACTTCTGCTTCGTAAAAAGGTTCTGCTAAGGGCTTTTTAGTAACAGCGTTAATGATCCCACCTGGTTGAATCTCTCCATATAAGATAGAAGCTGGGCCTTTGAGGATTTCGACGCGTTCTAAGTTGGCTGTTTCTGGAACCTCTGCAAAGCCATATTGTCTGAACCCATCTATCAATATCGGCGCGTCATCAAAACCTCGAATTGTATATCTCGCTTCTGAGCTAGTATCAAAACCACCAGCAATTACGTTACTAATGTTGTTTAGTGCTTCATCCAGTCTGATGACTTGTTGATCTTCAATCACCCTCCGCGGAATCACCTGAATCGACTGCGGTATATCTCGGAGCGGGGTGTCAGTTCTCGTACCAGTGGTAGCGTTTAATGCGTTGTAGTCATCATCGCGATCCCCTGTTACTACTAGTTCTATTGGCTGATCAGCCTCAGCTGATGGTGGTTGGGGTTGAGTTTGACTTTCTGGTTGTTCTGGTGGTGCTGGTTCTGTTACTGGTTGTCGTTCTGGCTGTGTTGGCGGTACAGATGCAGTCGTCATCAAGCCAAAAATCAAACCTTCATCGCTATCAAACAATTCAACTTGCGGTAAACTCCCTTCACCCCTTACCGTCACCAAGATAGTATTGGCGTTTTGGTTATTAACCGTAATTTCTGCAATTCCTGCTACTGGTTTTTCTTGGCGGAATGTTTCACCACTAGGTAGACGCAGTTGAGCATTGCTAATCTCTGCAATGTATGTATTACCTTCACTTTTCGGCTTAACTTGTAACTGCTCACCCAAAGGAGTTTGTAAAATTATCTCCACACCTTGAGCAGTGGAATTAACTTGAACTCCAGTAACTGGTACAGCCTGTTGCGAATCTAATTGGCTGAGTACAGATGGTTGCTTTAATTGCGAAATATCCCGTTTTTCGCGCAGTTCTGAGCGTTGGCTGATTTCCGCTCCTTGGGCGGGATTTGCTATCAACGCAGCAACTGAGACTGTGAACAACAAGCTTTGCACGAATTGCTCTGGTTTCATTATTTTCCTCATAATCCATCGTGTCAGGCAATTTTTGTTAATGACACGACTTTCTCAATTTATTGAAAGTTATTATTAGTTATTTTGCAAGCTAAATAATTTAACTACAAAATGATTTTACAGAATTACAGTATCACTATTGATAATCTATATCAACTTTAACTTTACTTAATATTTAAAGGTATTAAATACATGAAATAAATAAAGAAATTTTAGTTATAAATTATACAAAAATTTTATTGCTTTAAATTCAACAGCCCTATAAAATATGGCTTACACATATTTTTAACTAGTAAAATTAAAGACAGTTAAAATTTAAATATTCAAATATTGCTTACTCGGTGAAAGCTTTTAGTGATTATTTATACAATGTGCTGTTTTGCCCAATTAATAAATAATACTTATCATTTTTAATATAATTAATAAGTTTATTATATAATATAAAGCTTGCTAAATGCAATAATTTCCTATTAAAGTGAGTTAAAACTAATTGAAAATTACTTGCAATACAGTCTATCAAAACTGCAAGTTGTTCGATATCAGGCGACACCAAAGCTTATTCTCATAGAAATAAGGACAAGAACAAAGTAAATTGGCTTGATAAGAGTCAAATACGCTGGTGGTGAAGCTTAATAGTTCACGGTGTGCATCTCAGTTCCCAAGGTGTAATATGTGTCAACAAATAGACAGCCGACAAGAAAATTCATCTAGTTGTTCTCCAGTTGAGTCTGGAGTTGAGTCTGGCTGCCAGAATACTTGTAGTGTGATGGATACTTTGAAATCAATACTTCTTAGCCTCGGTATTCCAGAAGAGTCGATTAGTGAAGACACCTTACTGCACAGAGATTTGCAACTTGATTCTGTAGAAGCAGTAGAAATAGCCTTGGGATTGAAACGGACACTGGGAGTGAATATGAAGCTAGAATCTCGGCAGGATATGACGTTAGCCCAAATCTGCAATACAGTCAAGTATGCGATCGCCCAAAGCACCACCAGCCCGACATAAAATGTGCAACCAATTATGGTAGACCAATATATTAGAGGGTTAGGTTTAGATATCACACCCATTAACAGAATTGCCCAACTCGTTGATAGATATGACAGTGAAACCCTAAATCTGTTATTTACTGTTAACGAAATCGACCACTGCCAATCAGCTAACAACAGCCACCAATATTATGCTGTCTGCTTTGCCACAAAAGAAGCTGTAGGCAAAGCCCTAGGCACTGGATTAGTCGGTATTGACTGGAATGAAATTGAAGCCGAAATCATATCTCACAACATAATTATTCATCTATACGGTAAAGCAAGGCTTCAAGCAAAAAGACGTGAGATTCAAAAGTGGTTGGCTAATTGGTGCAATTGGGATCAACACGTATTGGTTCATGTTCTTGCTCTGTAAAGGATCAGAAAGAGACATAGAGCAGCAAAAAAGGCTAATAACTAATGACCTTTGACTATGATTTCTGAACAGTTACCCGATATATTTAACGTTGCTGCTTACTTTATAGAAAGCAACTTAGTACAAGGCAGAAGCGACAAAATCGCCTTTTATTATCAGAACGAAACATATACTTATGCCCAAGTCAGCAATTTAACCCAACGTAGTGCCAAACTACTCGCCAATCTTGGTGTAGAAGCAGAAAATCGCATAGCAATTTTGTTGCCAGATTCCCCAGAGTTTGTTTTTGCCTTTTGGGGCGCAATTTGGCTAGGAGCCGTGCCAGTTCCGATTAATACGACTTGTAGCCTTGATGATATTCAATATATCCTGCAAGATTCTCGTGCCAAAGTCTTATTAACTACCCAAGAGTGGGAAGAAAAACTAACTCCCATCCAATCACAATTCTTACGTCATGTGCTGTTAAAAGATGGAGAACCTTCTTATCTTTCTCTACTCGCTCAACAAGATGAACTGTTAGCTTGCGCCGAGACTTCAGCCGATGAACCAGCTTTCTGGCTTTATACATCTGGTAGTACAGGCCGCCCCAAAGGAGTGATTCACCTGCATCAAAGTATGGTGGTTTGTGCAGAAAAGTATGGTAAAGCAACTTTAGGTTTGCGCCAAGATGACATCACCTATTCAGTTGCCAAAATGTCCTTTGCCTATGGCTTGGGGAATACCCTATATATGCCAATGGCAGTAGGTGCAGCTAGTGTGTTATCTGATGCTAGTAATGCCTTTGATATCATTGCAGATATTCAGCGTTATCGACCAACAATTTTGTTTGGCATACCCAGCGTTTATGCTGGTATTCTGGCTCTCCATGAAATCGCACCTCTAGATGTGTCTTCTTTGCGGTTGTGTGTATCGGCGGCTGAACAATTACCCAAAACTATTTGGCAGCAGTGGCTTGAAACATACAACCATGAAATTTGTGAAGGAATTGGAACTACTGAGTTTTTACATATATTTCTCTCCAATCAAATAGGAAAGTGCAAACCAGGAAGTTCTGGCCGCCCTATTCCTGGTTATGATGTCCAAATTATTGACGACAATGGTCTTATTTGCTCTCCTGGTGAGATTGGGAATCTCCAAGTCACAGGAGAAAGTCTAATGTTGGCGTATTGGAGGCGACTGCAACAAACCCGCAAAGCGATTTATGGCGACACAATGCGAACTGGAGATAAGTATTTGCGGGATGCTGAGGGATATTTCTGGTTTATGGGACGCAATGACGACCTTTTTAAAGTCAATGGTCAATGGATATCACCAATGGAAATTGAGGATATATTGCATCAACATCCCCAAATTCTGGAGGTGGCTGTTGTACCTGAGTCTAGTAATGAAGAACAGTTAACTCAGATTGTGGCTTATATCAGTCTCAAGCCAGGACAAGCATCTTCACCAGAAATAAAAACAAATATTCGTAAATTCGCCAAACAACAATTGCCACATTTTAAGGCTCCTAAAAAAGTTTACTTTGTAGAAAAATTACCGCGTACTTCAACCGGAAAAATTCACCGTAGATTATTAAGTAAGAATCCAGCTTTAATTGCAACTACAAGTTTGTAAAGAACTTCCAAATAGAGGAAACGTGATGGTAACAGAGTTTCAGACAGCAATTAAATATAAGAGTAAATTTGTCCCTGGTCAGAAAAACCCTATTGTGGCGTTGCATAATTTTTTGCAAGCTGGTATTTTTAATAATTATGTTCTTTATGAAGGTAAAAATGAAGTTCGGATTGCTGGCAATGAGTTAGCTAAAGTATCAGTTTATCAAGACTCAGTTTCTCTTAAAAGCGTAGAGAAGTCTTACTCAGAGATAGCTACTGAGCCTTTTAAACAAGTAGAAAAAATGTTGGCGGCATTGCCTATTGAAGATTGGACAGCTTATGGTTATGTCGCTTTTGATATGGCTCGGTTCTATTCTGCATATTCCAAATCAATCCAGCAAGAGAGCCTATATTTTTTAATTCCAGAGATTGAACTGATATTTACAAATGAGGGAGTCTGCATCAGAAGTACTAAGTCTATAGAACAAGTTCAAGAAATATTACTTTTAGATAGTCAATTGCCAGATTACCAACCTGCCAATTTGACAGTAGATTTTGGCGATCGCGCAAATTACCAGCAGAAAATTACCCAGTTAATCGAGGCAATTCAAAAAGACGAGTTACAAAAAGCAATTATCTCCCGCCCTGTGAAAATTCCTGGTAATTTAGATGTATTAGGAACATATATAGTCGGAGCTAGAGTTAATAATTCCGCACGTTCCTATTGTTTAAATATCGGAGATGTCCGAGCAGTTGGTTTTAGTCCTGAAACCCTGATGGAAGTTTATGAAGATGGTTTCATTGTGACTAATCCTCTAGCAGGAACTCGACCTCGCAGTCAAAGCCAAAAAGAAGACACATACCTAACTCATGAACTATTTACTGATGCCAAAGAAGTGAAAGAACACGCACTTTCTATTTGGTTAGCACAAAGTGAAATTGCTTCGCTTTGTTTAGCAGGTAGTACTCAGGTCTTCAATTTCATGGAGGTGAAAAAATATCGGTGCGTGCAACATCTGTCATCTAGAGTTGGTGGACAACTACAACCAGGAAAAACCTTGTGGGATGCTTTAAAAATTTTGTTTCCAGGGATTACAGTTTCTGGAATTGATAAACAACAAGCCCTTAAATGGATTGACCGTTTAGAAGACGAACCAAGAGGTATTTATGCTGGCGGTATTGGCTGGGTAAATAGTAGGGGTACAGGAGATTTAGCGATCGCCATTCGCTCTGTTTATCAGTACGGTAATAATATTTACTTAAATGCTGGTGCTGGCATTGTTAGTGAATCAGTACCAGAAAAAGAGTATGCCGAGTCTGTCAACAAGATGAATACTATGTTGACCAATCTAGTTTTACAATCTGAAGGAAAATGATGGCATTACCCTGCATAGATACACTGGCTGTTGTACCTGAAACTATAAATATCAACGGTTGTACCATAGAAATAGTTGCAACTGTTGATATTGAAACACTCATAAAACAAGCAGGGGAAGATTTTGAAATGCAATACTTCACAGCTAGTGAGCGAAGTATTGCTAACTCTGGTATTCAGCACATCCAGTATTTGGCAGGTCGTTTCTGTGCCAAAAAAGCAGTCCTGAAAGCCTTGGGGATGGAATTAAACCAAAAGATTTGTTGGCTAGATATTGAAGTGCAACAACTACCCACAGGTGAACCATCAGTAGTATTGCATGGCAAATGTCAGCAAGTGGCTAACCGCCTGGGGATTACCAAGTGGTTGTTGAGCATCAGCCATGTATCTTCCTACGCTACAGCAAGTGCGATCGCTCTTTTGAGGTGAATGGCACGCTTGATAACGGCAAACCTATTATTTATAAGGCTTTTGGGTGTAGGGTGTGGGGTGTGGGGTGTAGTGATCAAGAAATTTATTAATGT
The DNA here is from genome assembly GCF_038096175.1 of Nostoc sp. UHCC 0302. NCBI lineage: Bacteria > Bacillati > Cyanobacteriota > Cyanophyceae > Nostocales > Nostocaceae > Nostoc > Nostoc sp. UHCC 0302. The sequence goes on along the minus strand of NZ_CP151099.1, from coordinate 3,464,652 downwards.
TCGCACTTTCATTCTATTTTTCTTAATTCTGACTACACCCTACCCCCTACACCCTGTCCTAGTAAGGATTTTAGCTTTTCTTAGTGCCATTCTTTTTGAGGTAATGCACATCTTTTTTTATCTCACGCATACTGCCAAGGGCGGAACTCGCAAAGACGCAAAGATAAGATTATGATCAATGATTCAATCGGTATTCGCTCACTTGCAGTCAGCTTCGGTAGCATCATCCGCACTAACGAGTATTGGCTGAAGAAGTTTCCCGAATTAATTCAGCCTCAAAAGGCTAAAAGAGTAAGGCTGCCTCAGTCTAGCGAATCTACTTCTAGTCAAAACGTCCTAGATATTTGGTCACAAGCTGTAGCACCGTATTTATCAGACCCATTTCGGGGTAATGTAGAACGTCGGATAGTTAATCCCGATGAATCTTCCCTAACCCTAGAATATCGTGCAGCGAAAGATGCTCTGGACGCTGCACAACTCTCTCCCCAAGAAGTCGATTTGATGATTGTGGCTTCCCTGTTTCCCGAACACGTGGGACATGGCAATGCTGTTTACCTTGGTCAGCAATTAGGATTGCATTGTCCTGCTTGGAATTTAGAATCAACCTGCTCTAGCGCCTTAGTAGCACTACAAAACGCTCACGCACTCATACAGATAGGCGCATACCGCAACGCCTTAGTAGTTGTATCTCACATTGGGTCTAAAACAGTAGACGAAGAAGATACTCTTTCATGGTCAATGGGTGATGGTGCTGGAGCCTTCGTAGTGGACGCACTTAAACCAAACCAAGGAATCTTGGGTACTAAAATCATTAACACTGCTGCAACCTGTGGTGCTTATGTACATGAACTAGTGACAAATGCCCAAGGTCAGCCGTGCATACGCACTCGCACAGGTGAGAACGTTAGTACACTAGCAGAAACATCAGTAGATTTCGTTCGTACCTGCTGCGAAAGTGCTGCTACTGCTGCTGGCATAACTTTGGCTGAAATCGACTTCTTTGCTTTCAATACGCCTACTGCTTGGTATGCCAATGTCTGTAAACAAGCATTAGGCATTAGTGCAGAACAAACCATCAATCTTTATCCTCGATACGCAAATATTGGGCCAGTGCTTCCCATCGCTAACCTATATCATGCTGCCCATGAGTGTAAAATCAGGGAAAATAGCTTAGTTTTAGTTTATACTAAGGGTGCATCAGCCACTGCTGCGGCAACAGTCATGCGCTGGGGTGATGTAGCACTTGGTTCAGTTCCTACCCCTCCTGTCAGCCTTCCCCAAGAGCCAGTAAAGATTCATTTAACAGAAGTACAGAAAATTAGTATTTCAAGAGAGAAACTTTTGGCTGCTTGTCCACAAGAACAACGGCAAATGCTTGAAACCTACCTCTTGGGATGGCTAAGTCATTCACTACAACTTACTGTGTCGCAAATAAATCAACAGCAACCTTTAGCTTTATTACTCGATTCTCTTATTGGTTTCTTATTTAAAACCCAAATCGAAAATGATTTGAAAGTGCAAGTACCCATAGAAAAATTCTTTGGTGAAAATAATTTAAATCATCTAATTGAACTGTTGCTTAATCAGTTAGCTGTTACCAACCTTATAACATCTAACTCAATAGTTGTTACTGACATCGAAGAAAGAGAAAAATTAAGTCTTTAAGCTTTAGGATTTACAGAAAATCCCTTCACAACTCTCATTATTCACTACTGCGACGCGAGACAAAATATTTATCCACAAAGTTTAGCCCTTAAATTAACTAAAACATAAATACTTATGGATTTATATGCACTATTAACCAACCTTGCCAATCAAGGCGTAAAACTATCTGCTAATGGCAACTTACTAGATATTGATGCGCCGAAGGGAGTAATCACACCAGAATTACATAACTCACTAACTAAACATAAACTAGAACTACTGGCATTACTCAACCAGAACGCCACAAGTACTACCTCTTTACCAAAAATTTTGCCAGCACCAGAGCTGCGCTACGAGCCTTTCCCACTCACAGATATGCAGTATGCCTTTTGGGTAGGTCGCAGTGGAGTCCTTGAACTGGGGAATGTTGCTAACCACGGTTATTACGAGATTGAATGTAAGTATTTACATTTAGAAAAGTTGAATTGGGCGCTGCAAAAAATCATAGAGCGTCACGATATGCTCAGGGCTATAGTCTTACCCAATGGACAACAGCAAGTTTTAGAGCAAGTACCTTTCTATACTATTGAAGTTTTAGATTTAAGAGGAAAATCTGAAGACACTGTGACTGCTGAGATTGAAGCGGTGCGTCAGCGGATGTCTCATCAGGTAATCCCAAGCGATCGCTGGCCTTTATTTGAGTTTAGAGTCACACGCTTACAAGAAGACTGCTTTAGGTTACACGTAAGTTTCGATTTGCAAATATTTGATGCTTGGAGTCTATTTCGGTTATTTGACGAATGGTTTCAAATCTACCAGCATCCAGATCAGCCATTACCGCCCTTAGAAATTTCCTTCCGTGATTATGTTTTGGCAGAGCAAAGCATAGAAAAAACAGAATTATATAAGCGATCGCAAGAATATTGGTTCAATCGCCTTGATGACCTACCCCCAGCCCCAGATTTACCACTAGCCAAAAATCCTAAAGAAGTTAAACAACACGAAAACAAGCGTTACGAAGGACGCTTAGAACCAACTGTTTGGCAACACTTAAAGCAGCGTGCTGCTAGTGCTGGCTTAACTCCCTCTGGTGTATTACTGGCTGCTTTTGCCGAAATCTTGAGTTTTTGGAGCAAAAGTCCCCGATTTACGCTTAATCTCGCCTTATTTAATCGTTTACCGTTGCACCCTCAAGTTAACGATATTTTAGGGGACTTTACTTCAGTCACACTATTAGCTGTAGACAATTCTAATCCTGAATCATTTACACAGCGATCGCACCGCCTTCAACAGCAACTATTTCAAGACTTAGAACATCGCTATATTAGTGGTGTGCGCGTCATTCGAGAACTTGCCCGTAAACAGGGTACAGCTCCCAGTGCCATGCCAGTCATATTTACCAGTACACTGGGCTTTGGTTCTCTAGGGCAAAAAACCTTAACCTTCAGTCATTTTGGTGAGTTAGTTTATGGTATTAGTCAAGCATCCCAAGCTTGGATGGATATTCAAGTCTGGGAAGAAAAGGAAACTTTAACCTTCAACTGGGATGTGGTTGAAGAACTTTTCCCAGAAGGTTTAATTGGGGATATGTTTGCAGCTTATTGTCATTTGCTCAAACAATTAGCAACTTCTGAATCAGCTTGGATTGAGACCACGAGGCAACTCATTCCTCCCGCCCAATTAGTACAACGCAATGATATCAATGCGACAGCTGCGCCAACTCCTGACGAAATGCTGCACACAATGTTTGCAAAACAAGTTCAGCAACGTCTAACAGAACCCGCGGTCATTTCCCCCCGGCGCACCCTAACTTATCAAGATTTGTATGTACTTTCTCATCAGCTAGGTCATCGGCTGCGGCGACTGGGAGCTACTCCTAACCAATTGATCGGCGTAGTCATGGATAAGGGATGGGAGCAAATTGTTGCTGTCATGGGTATTTTGGCTTCCGGTGCAGCTTATGTTCCCATAGATCCTGGATTGCCACAACAGCGAAGAGAATATCTACTAGAAAACAGTGAAGTCAAGATTGTTCTGACCCAATCTTGGTTAAATAGACTTGTCCGAAAATTCCAAAGCCAGACTGTTCAAAGCTTTGGGGCAAAACTTTGATATCTTCGTAAATACGTAATTATAAGGCTTTGAGATAGTTAGTGATAATTTAGAGGCATAAAAATTAACTCCTAATTTCTAAAAATTTATGATTTTTGCTACTAGCTAAGTTGGCAGAACTAAGCTACCAATTCTTAACCTAACTAATCCGCAAACTGTTAAAATAATCTGCTCATACGTCTCAAGCTTTAAGCGAAATCTTTGTGAGGCTATGCGGAATATTTTAAGTAATCGAATCAAATGTTCAATGAATATCCGATTACTAGATAAAGCCTTATTTTCATCTTTTTGCTGTTGAGTTAATTCTCGTTTTGGTTTCTTTTTATGAGGAGTAGTGATATTCTCACCTCCTTGAAAGCCTTTATCACCTGAAAAGGGTTGAGATTTATCAAATTTATTTTGAGATTGACGAAACAATTTTATATCTGCTGTTGGCCCAGGAACACCTACTTCTACCTCTACAATATCTTTGCCTTCTGGTATGCCAATTATCAGACTTTTTAATGTATGTTGTCTCTTCTTTCCAGAAAAATATTTCTGTTGCTCTTTTTGGTCAGAATCCCTATATATTGGCTGTTCTAAGCTATCGACTAATAGCCTAAAATTTGTTAATACTTCTTGAACAAATAGTAAATCACTTTCATTATTTGATACTTGTTCTAATAAACTAGCAGGTAATATATCACGAAGAATTGGTATCCAGTCGTGAAATGTATCATTAGCTTCGGTTTTGGAAACACCAAATAGCATTCCTAATACTTGGAATGTTGGCATCTGTCTTAGATAAAATAGACATAAACATACTTGTTCTTCGGTTGATAACTTTTCGGGACGACCACCACCAGCCGCATTAATTCTAATTTTATGACTCTCTTGTTTAGCTTTGATGTATCGATTTCGTTTTAAGGCGCAATTTAGCAGTGATTGCAATTGTTCGTAACTAATCCCTAAAATCTGTTTTGTTCGTAGTGGATACTTTTGTATATAATCTAAAATCATAACTAATTGTGGAAAATGGTAAACGCCCAATCTAACGTTTTACCATTTTTCTTTTCCTAAGTTAATATTTCGGACAAGTTTAATGAGAAATTAGAGTGGCCATCAGAATCAGAAATTCAACGTCTGTGCATAGATACAGAAGAACTAGCAAACGAAACTAACCAGCCACTACAACCAGCCCAAACACCTGATGATTTAGCCTACGTCATTTACACCTCTGGTTCCACCGGCTTACCCAAAGGCGTGATGATTACCCATCGCAACGTCGTTAACGTCGTTGTTCACACAAATCAACGCTTCAATATTGGTAGCCAAGATAGAATTTTGGCTGTGACGGCTTTAAACCATGACCTGTCTGTATATGACATCTTTGGTTTGTTATGTGCAGGTGGGGCAATTGTTATACCCGATGCTTGTGGTGTAAAAGACCCGACGCACTGGGCAGAGTTGATGGTGCAGGAAAAAGTGACTCTGTGGAATTCTGTACCCGCAATGATGCAGATGTTGGTGGAATATGTTGAGAGTCAATCTGTAATCATACCTGCAAGCTTGCGTTTGGTTATTATGGGTGGTGATTGGTTGCCAGTTTCTCTACCGAATCGCCTCAAAGCTTTAGTACCAAAAGTACAAATATTGAGTATTGGCGGCCCTACAGAAACAACCATTTGGAATATTGGTTATTTAATTACAGAGGTTAACCCAAATTGGAAGAGTATTCCTTATGGTAAACCGATGGCAAATGCTAAATACTATATTTTGAACGAAGCCTTAGAAGATTGTCCCGTTTGGGTTCCTGGCCAAATGTACTGTGCTGGCGTGCAGGTTGCTCAAGGCTATTGGCGTGATGCAGAAAAAACAGCTGCCAATTTCATTACCCATCCTCGGACGCAAGAACGCATTTACTGCACAGGTGACCTCGGTCGTTATTTACCTAATGGCAACATTGAATTTTTAGGACGGGCAGATTTCCAGGTCAAAATCAGGGGTTATCGCATTGAATTAGGTGAAATTGAAGCAGTTTTGAAACAGCATCCAGGCGTGAAAGATGCGATCGCTGTTACGGTTCCAGCAGCGGAACAATCTCATCAACAAATCATTGCTTGCATAGTGCCAGAAAAACAGCAAGCAGAGACGCTATTTGAAACAGAAATGGCAGACACTGCCGACGACACACAACAGCTATGGCAGAATTTGGTTGAACAAGGAGCGAACATCGCTCAACAAAACTTGGATGCTGTCAAACCGGAAGCCTTTGCTGCCTTCTGGCAACAATATCTAGACCCACTCTACACCTACGCTGTTAGTATTGCCTTACAGAAGTTTGGAGTTTATACCCAACTAGATGAGGCGTATTCCCTCGATGAATTGATGCAGCGAGGCCAGATTAAACCCCGCTATCGAAAATGGCTGAGTCGCGCCCTATCTTTCTTAGTAGACCTGGGATGGTTGCAAATACGTGGTGACAAGTTTGCTAATACTCGACTTCTGCCTACTAGCTTTCCGACAGAATTGTTAACCAAGATTTTATCAGAAGCAGCGCCAATCCTTGACTACAACCAAAATACAGTGGCACTGTTGGTCAATTCGGCAAAAAATCTAGCAGCAATTCTCACAGAAAACATTCACTCGGCTGAGATTATTGCTACAGAAGAAATTCCTGCGCTCTATCGCAAGGAATTTCAAATTGGTAGTTTAGTGATTCGGGAAATTTTGCGTAACCTTGCCCAATCTTGGAAGTCAGCAACTAACCTGCGAATTCTAGAAATTGGGGCTGGAACTGGTGCTGTCACTAGGGAAATACTTTCGGTATTACCTCCTGAAAAAACCACCTATGTTTATACCGACATTTCACAGTATTTTTTGCAGTTAGGACAACAAGATTTTGGTAACTATTCTTTCCTAGAAACTGGTTTATTCAACCTAGAACAGTCACCCCAAGAGCAAGGCTATGAACTCCACAGTTTTGATGTAATTATCGCTGGTGGTGTGATTCATGCTACTCGCAATATTCAAGAATCTCTAGAGAATGTGCGATCGCTTTTAGCCCCTAATGGTTTACTGCTGTTTGTGGAACCAACGAAACTGCATCCATTTTGGGAGCTATTTATGGGGTTGCAGCAAGGTTTTGATCGCTTTGAAGATACCTCACTGCGGTCTAATCCTCTTCTCTCGCCAAAGCAGTGGCAAGAAGTTTTGTTAGCGCAAGGATTTACAGATTGTACAGTTTTTAGTAAGCCAGGCTCTATTGCTGACTTTTTGGGAGTTTATACTTTTATGGCGCGGGGGTCTGCATTTGTGCAGAAGTTTAAAAAGCAGGAATTCAGAAGCTTTTTAGAGAAAAAATTACCAGAGTACATGGTTCCTAGCGAATTTATTCTCCTAAATACTCTGCCCCTGACAGCGAATGGTAAAGTAAATCGCCAAGCGTTACCTCAGTTACAAAATCTGCGGACGCAATTCAAAACAAGCTATGTCATGCCGCAAACTGAAGCTGAGCAAGTCATTGCCAGTATTTGGCAAGAGGTTTTGCGAGTTGAAAAAGTGGGGATTGACGATAACTTCTTTGAATTAGGGGGAGATTCTCTACAAGCGACGCAAGTTATCTCTCGAATGCGTGAGAAATTTCAAGTTAATTTACCCGTGCAGAATTTAATTCAAGCACCAACTCTAACTAGCTTGGCGAAGTCTATTGAAGAGATTCAGCAAACAACTCAAAAACTCCAAGCTCCGATTAATGAGGCATTAGATAATCGAGTGGAGATTGAGCTATGAAACCAATTCAAGAGTTTTTATCTGAGCTTAGTAATTTAGATATCAGGCTGTGGTTAGACGAACAACGCCTGCGCTGTAACGCTCCTAAAGAAGCACTAACACCAGATTTACAAACAGAGATAGCTGCACGCAAAGCAGAAATTATCCAGTTTCTTAAGCAAGTTAACTCTGCTACTAGTTCCAGTTTGGAAACAATCAAACCAGTTCCACGGAATCAAAACTTACCTTTGTCTTTTGGTCAACAAGGACTCTGGTTTATAGACGAATTAGAAGGTGGCAGTACTGCTTATAATCAAATATTTGCGATTAAGTTGCAAGGTGTATTAAAAGTAACCATTCTTGAGCAAGCACTTACAGAAATAATCCGGCGGCACGAAATTCTCCGCACTACATTCAAAACCATAAATGGGCAAGCTTTCCAAGCGATTGCTCCTGAACCCAATTTTACACTGGCAGTAGAAACCCTGCAATGGCCAGAACTACAGCAGTTTGCTGTGGCTCAATCCCAGTGTCCCTTTAATTTGGCAGAGGGGCCATTACTGCGAGTCACCCTAGTTAAACTTGCTCCTAAAGAATATGTGTTGCTGTTTGTCATCCATCATGCGATCGCTGATGCTTGGTCAAGTACAATCATCATCCAAGAACTAGCAGCAATCTATGAGGCCTTTTCTCTAGGTAAGCCGTCACCTTTACCAGAGTTACCCATCCAGTATGCTGACTTTGCTTATTGGCAGCATCACAAGTTGCAGGAGTCATTGCCAGAACAACTACGCTACTGGGAACAGAAACTCAACGATATACCACCTGTATTACAATTACCAAGCGATGGCCCGCGATTAGCGGTGCAAAGTTTCCAGGGATCTGTCATCACCCTAGAACTAAATAAAGACTTAACTGCCAAGCTAAAACAACTGAGTCAGCAGTCAGGGGTAACTCTATTTATGACCCTGTTGACGACATTTAACACACTCCTATATCGATATACTAACCAGGCTGATATCTGCGTCGGTACAACCATTGCTAATCGCCACAGCCGCGAATTAGAATCACTAATTGGTTATTTTCTTAACACCCTCGTTATGCGTACTGACTTGTCGGGCAATCCGTCTTTTCGAGAGTTGTTGCAGCGAGTGCGGGATGTCGCTTGGGAAGCATACAATCACCAAGACTTACCCTTCGATCAGTTGGTAGCAAAATTACAGCCAAAGCGGGATTTATCCCATACACCATTATTTCAGGTGATGTTTGTCTTGGAAAATGCACCCAAACAAGAAGTGCAGCTTTCAGGACTCACCCTCAGCTTCTTGGAAATACCATTAGCGTCGGCTAATTTTGATCTCAGTTTGGCGATGCGAGAAACTGAGCAGGGGTTGTTAGCGAAGTTTGAGTACAACACAGACTTGTTTGATACTGGCACGATTACCCGAATGGCTGGACATTTCCAGACTTTGCTCTGGGGAATTGTGACTAATCAAGAGCAGCCTATCTCGGAATTAACCCTACTAACTGCAACTGAGCAGCATCAGTTATTAGTAGAGTGGAATAATACTCAGTCTGAGTATCCCCAAGATAAATGTATTCATCAACTATTTGAGGCTCAGGTAGAGAAAACACCTGATGCTGTGGCAGTAGTTTTTGACGACAAGCATCTGACATACCAGGAATTAAACCATCGAGCTAATCAACTAGCACACTATCTACAAACATTAGGAGTAGGAAAAGAAGTACTCGTAGGGGTTTATGTGGAACGCTCCCTAGAAATGGTTGTGGGACTATTGGGAATTCTCAAAGCAGGTGGAGCTTACGTACCATTAGACCCAGCATATCCCAAAGAGCGTTTAACCTTTATGCTCTCGGATACACAGGTATCAGTGTTGTTAACCCAATACAGACTGATAGATGCTCTTCCAATACATAATGCACGTGTAGTTTGTTTAGACAAAGACTGGGAAGAAATTTCTCACAAGAGTCAGGCAAATCTAGTTAATAATGTTACAGCGCAAAATTTAGCCTATGTAATTTATACATCAGGTTCCACAGGTAAATCTAAAGGAGTGATGATTGCTCATCGTAGCTTGGTAAATGCATCTCATGCTTGGGAAAATGCATATCAGCTAAGTTTCCTGACCAGTCATCTCCAAATGGCAAGTTTCTCTTTTGATGTCTTTTCTGGGGATTTAATTCGCGCTCTTTGTTCTGGTAGTAAGTTAGTGCTGTGTCCACGAGAGTGGCTTTTGGAGCCGGAAGATTTGTATGAATTGATGCAGCAAGAGAAGGTTGATAGCGCAGAGTTTTCTCCAGCCGTTCTCAGAAACTTAATTCAGTATCTAGACAGAACCCAGCAAAACCTGCACTTCATGCGGTTGCTAGTAGTAGGTTCTGATACCCTATATATTAAGGAATTTGAGGAAATTAAGCGTTTTTGCGGTTCTGAAACTCGCTTGATTAATTCCTATGGGGTAAGTGAAGCCACAATTGACTCTACGTATTTTGAAAGTACTTTAGTTAATTTAGCTGTAAATGGACTAGTCCCAATTGGACGACCATTTGCTAACACACAAATTTATATCCTTGATCAGCATCTGCAACTAGTTCCCCTTGGCGTTACTGGTGAACTCTACATCGCAGGTGTCGGTCTTGCAAGAGGATATCTTAACCGCCTCGACTTGAGCGAGCAAAAATTCATCCCTAACCCCTTTAGCAATGAACCAGAAAGTCGCCTGTACAAAACCGGAGATTTAGTCCGCTATTTAACCGATGGCAACATTGAATTTCTCGGACGGATTGACGATCAGGTAAAAATTCGTGGCTTCCGCATCGAAATCGGAGAAGTTGAGGCAGTACTCAGTCAACATCCCCAAGTGCAGCAGACAGCAGTAATTGTCCGCGAAGACCAACCAGGTAATAAGCGCCTAGTGGCTTATGTTGTACCTAAACAGGAACAAGTCACTGCAAATGAACTCCGTCGCTTTCTAAAAGAGAAACTACCTGATTTTATGGTTCCAGGAATCTTTATGAACCTGGAAACATTACCTCTCACCCCTAACGGCAAAGTTAATCGCCGTGCTTTACCTGCGCCAGATACATCTAGCCTCACGCAAGAAACTAACTTTGTACCGCCTCGCAACAGTACAGAATTGCAACTGGCACAAATTTGGTCAGAGGTTTTAGGCATCCAATCCGTTGGCATCCGAGATAATTTCTTTGAGTCAGGCGGGGATTCAATTATTGCTATTCAAATCATTGCCAAAGCTAACCAAGCTAATTTGAAGCTGACAACAAAACAATTATTTCAGCATCAAAACATTGCTGAATTGGCAACTGTAGCAGTTCCGAAGCAAGCAATCCAAGCTGAACAAGGACTTGTTACAGGTACAGTATCCTTAACACCTATTCAGCATTGGTTTTTTGAGCAGCATCTACTTGATCCACACTACTGGAACCAGACGTTTGTGCTGGAAATGCCACAAGCTCTTGACTTAGACTTATTAGAGCAAGCATTACAGCAGTTACTATTACATCACGATGCTTTGCGTTCGTGCTTTGCACGTCTCCCCTTCTCTACGAGACGCTACGCGAAGGGAGAATCGCGGTTTGAGGAAACAGAGTTTGGCTGGCAGCAGGTACTAGCCGGTTGTGATCCGACAGTGGCGTTAACACGTTTCGATTTTTCAGAATTTGCCAAGACAGAACAAGAACAAGCTTTTCAAGACAGTAGCACAGAATTACAAACCAGTCTTAACCTGTCAACTGGGCCAGTAGTGCGATTTGCTGTTTACGACTTTGGAGTGCAGCAACCGCGCCGCTTGCTACTAATCATTCATCATTTAGCTGTAGATACTGTCTCTTGGCGAGTTTTACTAGAAGATTTGCAAACAGCCTATCAACAGCTAAATCAAGGGAAAAAGGTACAGTTACCAGCCAAAACAACTTCTTTCAAATACTGGTCAGAACATCTGCATGAGTACGCAAAATCTGTTAACCTGCAAAAAGAAAAAAATTACTGGTTAACCCAGTGCCAAAAGCAAATAACCCCTCTGCCAGTAGATTTTCCTGATGGTGACAACATAGTTGCTTCTGAGCGTAACGTTGCGATCGCTCTCAGTGTAGAACAAACCCAAGCCTTACTCCAAGAAGTACCGCAAGCTTATAACACCCAGATAAATGATGTGTTACTCACAGCACTGGTACAAGCTTTTTCTCAATGGACAGGTACACGTTCTTTATTAGTATTACTGGAAAGTCATGGTCGAGAAGAAATTTTTGACGATTTAGATTTGTCTCGTACCGTCGGCTGGTTTACATCTATGTTCCCTATACTTTTAGATTTAGGAAAATCTGCTCATTCTGGGGAAGCATTGAAGACAATTAAAGAGCAACTACGAGCTATTCCTAATCGTGGGATTGGTTATGGTATTCTTCGTTATTTGAGCCAGGATGATGTACTACAAAATTTCTCAGAACCGGAAGTTGTCTTCAACTATTTAGGTCAATTTGACCAAACATTTTCCACTTCATCGCTATTTAGATTTGTCCAAAACTCTAGTGGATTAATGAGCAGTCCACGCAATAAAAGAAGCACCTTGCTAGAAATCAACGGTTTAGTAGTTAATAATAAACTGCAATTTGACTGGGCATTTAGCAAAAATATACATCGGCATTCCACTATCGAAAATCTGGCTCAAGAGTTTGTCAAAGCCTTAAAAGCAATCATCACTCATTGCCAGTCTTCTCAAGGAAAAAATTACACACCTTCTGATTTTCCAGAACTAGATTTAAGCCAAAAAGGGCTGGATCAGTTTTTGGCAAAAATTAATCGCAAAGGCAAGTCAAAAGTTATATGAATACAGAAAACATTGAAGATATCTACGAACTGTCACCGCTACAGCACGGTATTCTTTTCCATTGTATCTATGGTTCTGAAGTGACACTCTATTTTTCTCAATTGGGTTTTACTTTAAATGTACGTGATAGTTTAAATTTGGCTGCTTTTGAGCGTGCTTGGCAGGAAGTCGTGGCTCGACATACCATGTTACGTACTGGCTTCTATTGGGAAGATATAGACAAACCTCTACAAGTTGTGTATCGCCACGTCAAATTACCCATAGAGCAGTATGATTGGCGAGGAATAGAACCAACAGAACAGCAAAAGCGTTTAAATGATTTTTTAAAGAGCGATCGCGAACAAGGCTTTGATTTATCCCAAGCTCCTTTGATGCGTGTAACTTTAATTCACTTTGATGACCATACTTACCAATTTGTTTGGAGTTCACACATGATTATTGTGGATGGCTGGTCATCACCGTTAGTAATTAAAGAAGTTATCGAATTATACACAGCCTATAGTCAAGGTCAAAATATCAACTTAGGACAAGGGAGCATTTTTAGAGACTACATTGCTTGGTTACGACGACAAGATTCATCAAAAGCTGAGGATTTTTGGCGCGGGATGCTTAAAGGGTTAAAAGCACCCACTCCCCTCACCAATCTCTATGTTGATAACTTATATAACCCAGAAGAAAGATACGATGAGCCACAAATAAAACTATCAAAAGCAACCACAACCAAATTGCAGTCCCTAGCAAGACAGCATCACCTAACGATTAATGTCATCGCTCAAGCTGCTTGGGTTTTGCTGCTCAGTCGCTACACCTGTACTACCGAAGTAGTTTATGGTTGTACGGTTTCTGGCCGTCCAGTGGATTTAAAAGGCTCAGAGTCAATGGTGGGGATGTTAATTAACACTTTACCCGTTAGAGTTAAAGTAGATGGAGAGCAGTATTTACTACCTTGGCTTCAACAATTTCAAGAGCAATTAGTTGAAATTCGTCAGTATGAATACACGTCGCTCGTAGATATTCAACGCTGGAGTGAATTACTTCCAGGAGCGCCTTTGTTTGATAGTATTTTTGTCTTTGAAAATCAACCAGTAGATGATATTATTCAAGAATCACAAGAGCAAGAACAGAGCATAGAACTCAGTCTTAATCTTTACAAAACAAACTATTCTCTTAACTTAGTTGGTTATCCTGGCTCACAATTACGTATAGGAATTAGCTACGACTTTCGCAGTTTCGATAGTGCAACAATTAACGGCATACTAAGGCATTTCGAGATATTACTCGAAAACATAGCAACAAATCCCGAAGTGCGCCTTAAAGATTTGTCGTTACTGACTGAGCAAGCACGACATATCAGCTTAATGTTGGAAAAAGAAGCAACATTTAATTTCGATTTAGCTGTGTGTAATTAAGCCTTTGTTTATCTCAAACAGAAGCATAGAGATAAAGAGCTATAGATAAAGCAACTACAATCAGCATTTGGGTAATAACTTTAATAAAGTAGAAAAAAGTTATGCTGACTATTCCTTCAACTATTGACCGACGTTTTAAACTTTCAGGCGAGGAGTTTTTATCAGAGTATGTGAATAAATCTAAACCAGTGATTATTTCTGGAGTGATTCAAAATTGGGATGCCTTTACTAAATGGTCATTGCCATATTTTCAATCGATTGCTCCTGGCTTAAAAATATATGCTAAACACTTTCATAAGGGTAAAATTGAAATAGAAAATTTTACTTTTCAGGAATATGCAGATATTTTAGAGAAATACGAGCAGGGCAGAAATCAAAATCAACCTCCTTATTGCCATGATCTGCCATTGTTTAGTTTAATTCCGGCACTTGTTAAAGATGTTCACCCATTTGCTTTAGATTACTTGCCAGAATGGTATACTTATCAATGGTGGCGCTACTGCCAATTTTTTATTGGCGCATCTAACAGCCTAACTCCTCTACATTTTGATTGTCTGCTAACCAATAATCTGTTTTTTCAAATTGTTGGATCTAAACAATTTACTCTCTTCTTACGTGAAGATTCTAAATACTGTTATCGATATGACTGGCGTTGGTTTAAAGTTGATCCAGAGCATCCAGATTTAAAGCAACATCCGCTATATAAAAATGCAACTCCTATTAAAGTCATGGTGAATCCTGGAGATATTTTATATATGCCTCCTGGTACTTTGCATCATGTAAGAAGCTTTGATACATCAATTTCTTTTAATATTGATTGGCACACACAGCATAGTGTATTGCAAGGTTTAGCTGCTGGTTTAAAAGGTATGCCAGCAAAGAATGTCTATTACAACTTTTTGTTGGTACTGGGTTTAATATTTAAAGTGCCACCGCAACTAGTGTTTAGGTTTTATAAATCTTATTTGAATTACGTTTCTTGAACCCAATAATTTCATTTAATTACAGATAGGAAAAATTCAATGAATATCTTTGAAACACGAGAATCTAATGTTAGAAGTTATTGTCGAAGCTTTCCAATCTTATTTCATCGAGCTAAAGGTTCTTTTATCTATTCAGAATCAGGAGAGGCTTACATTGATTTTTTGGCAGGTGCAGGTGCTTTAAATTATGGACACAATAATGATTACATCAAACAAAAGGTTATATCATATTTAGATGCGGATGCGATCGCACATGGTTTAGACTTTCATACATCTGCAAAAGAACAATTTATATCTAAGTTTTCCGAAACAGTATTAACTCCCAAAAACTTAGACTACCGACTTCAGTTTTGTGGGCCTACAGGTACGAATGCTGTTGAAGCTGCATTAAAACTAGCAAGAAAAGTTAAAAAAAGACCAGGCATATTTTCATTCATGGGAGCCTATCATGGCATGACATTAGGTAGCTTATCCATTAGTGGAAATCGTGACATTAAAGCTGGGGCATTTGGTACATCAAATAATGTTACATTTATGCCATTTCCCTATGGATTTATGGAAAATTTTGACACAATAGATTTTATAGAATCAGTCCTCAATGATGTTAATTCGGGAATTGAAAAACCAGCAGCTATAATATTTGAAACGGTGCAAGCAGAAGGTGGAGTGATTGTAGCACCAATAGAGTGGATGCAAAGACTGAGAAATTTATGCGATCGCTATGATATTTT
The DNA here is from genome assembly GCF_038096175.1 of Nostoc sp. UHCC 0302. Lineage (NCBI taxonomy): Bacteria > Bacillati > Cyanobacteriota > Cyanophyceae > Nostocales > Nostocaceae > Nostoc > Nostoc sp. UHCC 0302. Next base: position 3,449,158 of record NZ_CP151099.1, on the reverse strand, counting down.
GTTAATTTGTGATGATATTCAAGTAGGCTGTGGTAGAACTGGGCCATTCTTTTCTTTTGAAAGAGCAAATATTATTCCTGACATGGTAGTACTTTCAAAGTCTATCGGTGGTTACGGTTTTCCTATGTCGTTATTATTGTTTAAACCAGAGTTAGATATTTGGGAACCTGGCGAACATAATGGAACTTTTAGAGGTAATCAATTAGCATTTGTCGGTGGTACTGCTGCTCTCGAATATCGAGAAATTGCAAATCTTGAACAAGAAGTTAAAATCAAAGAATCTTTCTTACAGAAATTTTTAACGGAGAAAATCGCCTCAATTAATGAAAAAATAAAAATCCGAGGATTAGGTTTAATTTGGGGTATTGATATTGCCAATTGTGGTGATGCTAGTGTAGCGAAGAAAATTAATTCCCGTTGTTTTGAATTAGGATTAATAATTGAAAAAGCTGGCAGGAACAATACTGTCATCAAAATCTTACCTCCTTTAACAATTGAAATTCCTACGTTGGAGCAAGGGTGTTTTATTATTAAACAAGCCTTTGATGAATGTCTAGCTTAAATTTACAGTTTAAGTCAAATATCTCATAAAATAATTTTCTGCAAGGTAAGAAATAATGCTTAAAATTCAAAATAGATATACGCTGGATGCCGAAGAATTATTTGCTCAAAAAATTTATTTATTGAATCAGTTATCTGGTGAGTTACCAGAAACAAACTTGATTACAGACTATGTTAGGCCGATAATTTATACTGGGAAAAATAAATCACTTAATTTCCAGATGTCGAATGATTTATCGGAAGCTATTATCAAACTTAGCAACAATTCTTATTTATCAATATATTTAATTTTATTGTCTACATTCAGTATATTAATTCATAAATATACTGGGAATACTGATAATATTATTGGTTCTCCTGCTTATCAATTAGAAAGTATGGATGCAACTTTAAATAAAATCATACCCTTACGTATTAGTGTCGAGGATAAGCTAACTTTTAAAGATTTACTTCTTCAAATTAAAGAAATAACAATAGACGCATATAGCCACCAAAATTATTCTGTCGAGGAATTAGCTAAACTCTTAAATTTACCCAGTAATCAGAATCGCCACTTATTCTGTGACATTGTTATTTTGTTAGAAAATATTCACAAACAACATAATTTTGCAGATATCACTAACGATTTGACATTTGCATTTAATACAGTTGATAATCTTATACTTGGCAGAATAGATTATAATGAAAGTCTTTTTAAAGAAGATACTATTAAATCTTTTGTCAAATACTATTTGAATGTTCTTGAGTGTGTTGTTAACAATTTTAAAACTAAGATTAGAGATATCTCTTTTTTGAAATCAGATGATCAGTACCAGCTATTAGAAAAATTTAATAATAAGACAAAACAATACCCTATCACTCAGACGATTGATCAACTATTTGAAAAGCAAGTAAAAGAAACACCTAACAGGATTGCAGTTGAATGTGAAAATAGTCATCTAACATATCAAGAATTAAATGAAAAATCCAATCAACTTGCTAGATTTTTACAGGATTTAGGAATTAAAAAAGGAGAAATCGTCGGAATTCTCAAAGAGCGGGATATCAATTTTTTGATAGGGATACTAGCTATACATAAGGCTAGTGGAGCCTATGTGCCGATTGATAGCCAGTATCCACCTGATAGAATTAAATATATGGTATCTAACAGTGAAGTCAAAATAATTTTGACAGACTCTGACTGTTTAGATATTTTTAAAGGCTTAGAAGAGAATAATCTACATTTGCAATCATTAGTCTGTTTAGATGCTTCACAAAGTAAATCTAAAATCAATGAAATCAATATATACAATCAACATGATTTTGATCATTTACCAAAGAGTAATTTAGCAGCAAGCAACACCGGAATAGCTCCAGCTTATATGCTGTATACATCTGGTTCAACTGGATTACCGAAAGGTGCAATAGTCAGGCATGACGGTGCTATTAACCATATATATGCTCAATTCGATGAACTGGAGTTAACAGCAGATTTTTGCTTTCTGCAAAGCGCACCTTCTTCTACTGATATTTCCGTCTGGCAATTTTTAGCTCCTCTTCTCATTGGCGGTAAGACAGTTATAGTAGATACGGAATCGGGGTTTATTCCTGAAAAGTTATTTAAAGTTTTACAAGAAAACAGAATCACTGTTGTTGAATTAGTCCCAGCAGTATTTGGAGGATTAATAGATTATATTTCCCAATTACCAAACAATCAAAGACATTTACCAGATTTAAAGTGGATGATGGTAGTTGGCGAACCAGTATCGGTAAAGCGGATAAATCAATGGTTGAGTTTGTATCCCTCAATTAGGATAGCTGATGCTTACGGGCCAACAGAAGCTGCGGACGATATCACCCAGTTTATCATTGACAAACCTTTACCAGAGAATCAAAAAACTGTTTCTATTGGTCAGCCATTAACTAACTTAAATATCTATATTCTCGACCGAGAAATGCAATTAGTACCAATAGGATTTCCGGGAGAGATATGTGTATCAGGAATTGGCGTAGGAGATGGCTATTGGAAAAATCCAGATAAAACAAAACTTAGTTTTGTTTCTAATCCCTTTTCTAATCCTACAAAAAAATCACCAGAAGGTAATCCAGATTTAATTTATAAAACTGGAGATTTAGGTAGATGGCTACCTGATGGCAATATTGAGTTTCTCGGACGCATAGATAACCAAGTCAAGATTCGCGGTTTTCGGGTGGAACTTGAAGAAATTGAAGCACTGCTGCGTCAGCATTCATCTGTACGGGAAACTGTGGTTATCGTCCGGGATAATACTGGTGAAAAACGTTTGGTAGCTTATCTAGTTCCTCAAACTGAAAGTCAGCATTCGCCAGAAGATTTAGTGTCAGAACTACGCCAGATGCTCAAACAAAGGTTGCCGCAGCACATGATGCCATCAGCTTTCATGTTGCTAGAAGATTTACCATTAGCTCCCAGTGGTAAAATAGAACGTCGCGCCTTACCTGCACCTGACTTTACACAACTTCAAAAAGACAGTACTTTTGTTGCTGCTTCCACTCCTATTCAAGAGATGCTGACGGGAATTTGGACGGAAGTTCTTGGTCTTGAGAAAGTAGGTATTCATGACAACTTCTTTGAATTGGGAGGTCATTCCCTGCTGGCTACTCGCGTCATTTCTAAAGTGCGCCAGCTTTTTGAGGTTGAATTGCCTTTGCGTCGATTGTTTGAGCAGCCAACAGTAGGGGGATTAGCAACAGTAATTGAGAAAGCTATCAAGACAGGCATAGGTTTAGAAGCTCCTGCTATTGAGCGCATTTCTAGAGATGAGGAATTAAACTTGTCTTTTGCTCAACAACGTTTGTGGTTCCTTACTCAGCTACAACCAGATAGCCCCTTCAATAATCTATCTGCGGCCTTTCGCTTACAAGGTCAACTTAACGAACAGGCGCTACAGCAAAGCCTCAACGAAATTGTCCGTCGTCATGAAGTCTTACGCACCACTTTCAAGACAATTAGCGGCAGACCCATACAAATCATTTCATCAGAGGCAACACTTTTGCTGCCAGTGGTTGATTTGAGTGATTTATCTGCTGATTTACAAGCAGCGAAAGTTGAACAAGTATCACAGATAGAGGCGCAACAACCCTTCAACCTCCAGACTGACTTGATGATACGGGCGAAGTTACTGCGCCTTGGTGAACAAGAATATGTGGTGCTATTGACTTTGCATCATATTGCCTCTGATGGTTGGTCAATAGGTGTATTTGTCCAAGAACTTTCCAAACTTTATCAAGCTTTCTGTACCGGGCAACTTCCTAATTTACCAGAACTACAAATTCAATATGCAGACTTTGCAGCTTGGCAAAGACAGTGGTTGGTGGAAAAAGTTCTAGAGTCTCAACTTGCTTACTGGCGGCAACATTTGGAGGGCGCATCTGCATTACTAGAGTTACCCACCGACCATACAAGGCCTGCTGTTCAGTCCTTCCGGGGTGCTAACTATGCTTTTGAAATTTCTCCAGAACAAACTGCTGCACTTAAAAGTTTAAGCCAGGAACAGGGATGTACCTTGTTTATGACGCTGTTGGCGGCTTTTAAAACGCTGCTATATCGTTATACAGGTAGCGAAGATATTGTTGTGGGTTCTCCCATCGCTAACCGCAATCGCGCTGAAATAGAAGGTCTAATTGGCTTTTTTGTCAATACTTTAGTGTTGCGAACTAAGCTTGAAGGCAATCCCACCTTTGAGGAATTATTGAGTCGAGTGCGTGAGGTAGCTTTAGGAGCGTATTCTCACCAGGATTTACCCTTTGATGTGCTGGTGGAAGAATTGCAACCACAGCGTTCCTTGAGTTATGCACCCTTATTCCAAGTAATGTTTGTGCTGCAAAATGCACCAATGTCAGAAATAGAGTTGTCAGGTTTGAACTTGAGCCTGCTGGAAAACGACAGCGCCACGGCTAAGTTTGATTTGACTTTGTTTATGGAAGATACAGCTTCAGGTCTTGTGGGGACTTTTGAGTACAGTACTGACTTGTTTGAGACTGATACCATACAGCGAATGGCAGAGCATTTGCAGACATTGTTATCGGGAATTATTGCAGATTCCCAGCAGCAACTTTGGGAGCTACCATTGTTAACTGAAACTGAGAAGACGCAGTTAGCAAAATGGAATGATACTCAAACTGAGTATCCACAAACACAGGGCATTCATCAGTTATTTGCAGCGCAAGTAGAACGCACACCCGATGCTGTGGCTGTAGTTTGTGGAGAAGAAAAGTTAACTTACAGGGAGTTAAACCAGCGTGCGAATCAACTGGCGCATTATTTGCAAAAGCTGGGTGTAGGGACAGAGGTACTGGTGGGAATATGTGTAGAACGTTCCCTGGATATGATAATCGGGCTTTTGGGAATTCTCAAGGCTGGTGGCGCATATGTACCATTAGACCCAGCATATCCACAACAGCGGTTAGCTTTTATGTTGGCGGATGCAGGAGTGTCATTTGTCATTTGTCATTCGTCATTTGTTAATAAGTTTGACAAAATGACAGTTGTCTGCGTAGATACTGATTGGAATAAGATTACTCAAGCTAGTCAAGAGAATCCTGTAAGTGAGACTAAATCTGACAATCTTGCTTATGTTATCTACACCTCTGGTTCTACTGGCAAACCGAAAGGAGTTTTGGGGTTACATCGAGGTGCTGTCAATCGTTTTCATTGGATGTGGCAGACTTATCCGTTTACAGAGGGGGAAGTTTGTTGCCAAAAAACATCTTTAAACTTTGTAGACTCAGTTTGGGAGATTTTTGGGCCATTACTGCAAGGAGTAAAGACAGTAATTGTAGGCGATCGCATTGTCAAAGATCCACACCAATTTGTAGAAGTACTTGCTAAACATCATGTCACCCGGCTTGTACTTGTTCCCTCATTGTTGCGTGTCTTGTTAGACATCAGTGGGGACTTGCAAGAAAGACTACCAACATTGAAGTTTTGGGTAACTAGCGGCGAAGCTCTCACCATTGACTTGTTACACAAATTCCGGCAGACACTACCTGATAGCACCTTTTTGAATCTCTACGGTTCTTCAGAAGCATCTGCTGACGTTACTTACTACAGTGTAACTCCTACAGAGCAACTTCCTGAGAAGGTGTTGATTGGTCGGGCGATCGCCAACACACAAATCCATGTGTTAGATCAACACCTCCAACCTGTTCCTATCGGCGTAGCTGGTGAACTATATGTCAGCGGTGCAGGATTAGCCAGAGGTTATCTGAATCAAGCAGAAATGACTCAAGAAAGATTTCTCTTGAAGGCAGAAGGCAGAGGAGAAAGCTATACTCAGCACTTTCATGATAAAAGGTTTTATAAAACAGGAGATTTAGCGCGTTATCGTAGGAATGGTAACTTAGAATTTCTCGGACGCGTTGATCACCAAGTCAAGCTGCGGGGTTTCCGCATTGAACTAGGAGAAATTACAGCAGTCTTAAACCAAAATCCTAAAGTACGAGAGGCTGTTGTTGTAATTAGAGAAGCTGAACTTAACCAGCAGTTAGTGGGATATGTTGTTGCTAATTCCCAACAAGTAATAACTATTAGCGAATTGCATCATCTGCTGAAAGAAACCTTACCAGAATTTATGGTTCCATCAGCCTTTGTGATCTTAGAAAGATTACCACTACTGCCTAATGGTAAAGTCAACTATCAGGCACTTCCTTCACCACAAGGCGTGCGTCCTGAACTAAAACAACAATTACAACTTCCTCAAACTGAGGCTGAGCAAACCATTGCCAATATTTGGCAAGAAGTCCTACGGATTGATGAAGTAGGCATACATGATAATTTCTTTGAACTTGGTGGTCATTCATTACTTTTGATTCAAGTTCATAGTAAATTACAGCAAAAATTTCAACAAGATTTTTCTTTAGTTGAGATGTTTCAATATCCCACTATTAGCCATTTAGCCAAGTTTTTGAGTCAAGAGTCGAGTTCACAATTATTTGCGCTAAAAACTACTCGTGAATTTGAAAGTAGGTCGGCATCTCTACAGCGAAGAAAAGAAGTTAGGCAACAGTATCGAAAATCTCACACAGATTCGAGCCTTATTCATACGGTAGTTCCCCCTGCTGAGGAAAGTGGCGTGCATCTGCACGAAGAGGATAAGTAAGAGAATTTGGAAGCGCCATTGAGGTAATTAGTTCTGCTTGTTGGTGGAGTGCAAAATATTTAAGGTAATATCAAGATGACATTAAGCAAACCAGAAACGTCAAAGCCCAGTTACTTTATTGAGACTGAGGAAGCATTGCATTATGAAATTGAAAAACAAGTAATGCAATTATTTGACATATCTAATCAATCAAATTCTATAGAAGCAAATATAAATGATTTGATTGATAGTTTTTCTGACACGTTTTTAAGCATTCAAGATGCTAATAGTAAGATTGATTTAGATTCATTAGCAGAGCAGTTTTGTGATAGCAAAATTCCAGGTAAGCCTGCTAATATAGAAAACTATTTAGAATACTTAAATAATTATGTAATTGCTCATTCAATACATACTTCTGCTCCCCGATTTATTGGTCACATGACCTCAGCGCTGCCCTGTTTCATGCGACCGCTAGCTAAATTAATGACAGCGATGAACCAAAACTCGGTGAAAATCGAGACTGCCAAAGCTTTGAGTTTTTACGAACGTCAAGCTTTGGCAATGATGCATCGCCAAATTTACAACTTTGCTGATAGTTTTTACAATCAACATATTCAAAATAGTCAAAGTACACTGGGAATTTTGACATCTGGTGGGACAACAGCAAATATTGCCGCTATGTGGTGCGCTCGTAATGCTGTTTTAGGTGCTAAAGATGATTTTTTGGGAGTAGAAAAAGAAGGTTTAACAGCAGCATTAAATTTCTATGGCTATAAAGGAGCCGTAATAATTGGCTCTGAGTTAATGCATTTTTCTTTTGATAAAGCAGCAGATTTGTTAGGTATTGGTAATCGTAGTTTGATTAAAGTTCCGGTTGATAGTAACAACCGAGTGAAAGTGCGATCACTACGTCAAGCTGTGGCCAAATCTCGTGAACAAAACTTGTGTATACTAGCGATTATTGGCATTGCTGGCACTACAGATTCTGGTGGAGTAGATTCGCTGTTAGATATTGCAGAAATCGCCCACGAAGCTAATGTTAATTTTCACGTAGATGCTGCTTGGGGAGGGCCGCTGGTTTTTTCTCAACAACATCGACATAAACTTGCAGGTATCGAACAAGCTAATTCAGTCACTATTGATGGACATAAACAACTTTATCTACCAATGGGCATTGGTATGCTATTTCTAAGTGAACCACAAATGGCACAATCCATTGAAAAACAAGCCAGTTATACCATGCGTAAGGGATCATTCGATTTAGGTAAACGCGCTTTGGAAGGTTCTCGTCCCGGTATGGCATTATTTTTGCATGCTGGACTGAATTTAATTGGTAGTAAGGGATATGAATTTTTAATTGATGAAGGTATCAGGAAAACTCAATATATGGCTGCTCAAATTTGTGCTACGTCTGAGTTTGAATTGTTAGCAGAGCCTGATACAAACTTGATAGTATATCGCTATATCCCAGAGTCATTAAGAGAAGCTACTGTTAAACAAAAATTGACAGAAATAGACAATTTACTGATCAGTAAATTTAATCAACGCCTGCAAAAAATGCAGCGTCAAGCTGGAAGGACTTTTATTTCAAGAACGACAAAAACAACTGAGTGTTTTGGTAAAGAAATTCCTATTATTGCCTTGCGTGCAGTGCTGGCTAATCCATTGACTACCAAAGATGATATTGATACAGTATTAAACGACCAAATGCAGATTGCATCAGAGATTTGCATATCAGATTTAGCAGATATAGAGAATATTTTTCAATTGCAGTAATGGTTGCTTTATATAGCAGTTATGCAGAATTCAGAAGGTAAAATATTATGGGTATGTCGGATGAAATAGCAATAATTGGTATGGCTGGTCGTTTTCCCGGCGCAAACAATATTGATATTTTTTGGCAAAATTTGCGAGATAGTGTAGAATCAATTACTTTTTTCAATGATGAAGAACTACTATCAGCAGGAATTAAACCAACAGTACTGAATGACGCCAGTTATGTAAAAGCGTGTGGTGTATTAGAAGATATAGAGTTATTTGATGCTAATTTTTTCGGCTTTACTCCCAAAGAAGCAGAATTAATCGATCCGCAACACCGTCTATTTATAGAATGTGTTTATGAAGCATTAGAAAATTCTGGCTACAATTCTGAAACTTATCCTGGTCAAATTGGCATTTTTGCTGGTGCTGCTTTAAGTTCTTACTTATTGAATAATTTATTTTCCAACTTTTATCCTCATTGGGATTCGCTAAAATCAGTCGACTCATTCCAAATGTTTATTGGTAATGATAAAGACCATTTACCCACACAAATTTCTTACAAGTTAAATCTAAAAGGCCCAAGCGTTAATGTTCAAACTGCTTGTTCTACATCATTAGTTGCTGTTCATTTTGCCTGTCAAAGTTTGCTAAATGGCGAAAGTGATATTGCTCTGGCTGGTGGTGTGTCTATACATTTGCCACAAAAAGCTGGTTATTACTATGAAGAAGGGGGAATTTTGGCGGTTGATGGTCACTGTCGAGCCTTTGATGCCAACGCTAGTGGTACTATTTTCAGTAACGGTATGGGTGTGGTAGTCCTGAAGCGATTAGAAGATGCTTTAACCGATCGCGATTATATTCATGCAGTAATTAAGAGTTCAGCAATTAATAATGATGGTTCTCTAAAAGTTGGTTATACAGCGCCTAGTGTAGACGGGCAAAGAGCAGTAATTTTAGAAGCACTAGCATTAGCTGATGTTGACCCTGAAACTATTTCTTATGTCGAAACTCATGGTACAGGAACTTCTTTAGGAGATCCGATAGAAATTGCCGCTCTCACACAGGCTTTTCGTGCTAGTACTGATAAAAAAGGCTTTTGTGCGATCGCTTCTGCAAAGACCAATATTGGACACCTCAATACATCCGCGGGTGTGGCTGGTTTAATCAAAACCGTTCAAGCCTTGAAACATAAACAAATACCTGCCAACTTACACTTTAAAACTCCCAATCCCCAAATAGATTTTGCTAACAGTCCCTTCTACGTCAACACAACACTCTCAGAATGGCAAACTAATGGGACACCGCGTCGGGCTGGAGTCAGTTCTTTTGGTATTGGCGGAACTAATGCTCATGTGATTTTAGAAGAAGCCACGAATTTAAGGATGCAGGAGTGCAAGGGCGCAGGGGTGCAGAGAAGAGATTATCTGTTGTGTTTGTCGGCTAAAAATCAGAAGGCACTTGAGCAAGCAACAATTAATCTTGTTACACATTTACAACAGCATCCTGAACTGGATTTAGCTGATGTTGCTTATACCCTCAGTATTGGGCGGCGGACTTTTGAGTATCGCCGTATGGTTGTTTGTCGTGATATTGAAGATGCACTCAAGGCATTAATAATCTTAGATCCACAACGCGTTTTCACTTATTACCAAAAGTCTAGTAATCGCCCAGTTATTTTTATGTTTTCTGGGCAGGGCGCACAGTATGTAAATATGGCGCGAGAATTGTACGGAGTTGAGCCAGTATTTCAAGAGCAAGTAGATATCTGTGCAGACATTCTTAAACCCCACTTGGGATTAGATTTACGTCAGTTAATTTATCCCAATGAACAACAAACACAAACAGCCTCAGCACAACTGCAACAAACAGCCATTGCTCAACCTGCATTATTTGTGATTGAGTATGCCATAGCCAAGTTATGGGTCTCTTGGGGAGTGCCTCCCACTGCCATGATTGGGCATAGCATTGGTGAGTATGTGGCTGCTACTTTAGCTGGTGTGTTTTGTTTAGAAGATGCCTTGGCTTTGGTTGCAACTAGAGGGCAAATGATGCAACAACAGCGTGTGGGAAGTATGCTGGCGGTTTCATTACCAGAAACAGAAGTACAACCCTTTTTAGGTAAAGAGCTTTCTCTGGCTGCAATTAATAGCCCATCTGCTTGCGTCGTTTCTGGGAAAACAGAAGTTGTAGAGGCGCTACAAAACTATTTAGCTTCTAAAAATATAGATTGCCGCCTTCTGCATACATCTCATGCTTTCCATTCTCAAATGATGGAGCCTATTTTGGTAGCCTTCACTGAACAAGTTAAAAAAGCTAACCCTAAGCTGCCCAAAATACCTTTCATTTCTAACCTTACTGGTACTTGGATTAAACCTGATGAAGCTACAAATCCATATTACTGGAGTCAACATCTACGCTCTTGTGTCAGATTTTCGGATGGAATATCTGAGTTATTAAAACAGTCAGAAGGAATTTTTATAGAAGTTGGCCCAGGTCGGACATTAAGCGCTTTAACAAGGCAACATTTACCAACTGATACAAAACAATTGGTATTAACTTCTCTACACCATATCAAAGAACAACAAACGGATTTTTCTTTTATATTAAATACATTAGGTCAGCTATGGATAGCAGGAATAGACATAGATTGGTCGGAATTTTACAGTCAAGCGCAACCTCATCGTGTTCCTTTACCTACTTATCCTTTTGAGCGCCAACGTTATTGGATCGAGGCAAAAATTCCATCATTATTATCAAGCAAAGAAAATCAAGATTTTTCTAACTCTGCGAGTTTAAAAACAATAGATGTACAAGAAGCAACTACGCATTATTCTAGACCAAGTATTGTTAATTCCTACGTTGCTCCTATTAATGAATTGGAAGAACTCATTGCCAAAATTTGGCAAGAAGTTTTAGGAATTCAACAAGTTGGGATTTACGATAACTTCTTGGAATTAGGGGGAGACTCTTTGATTGCAACTCAACTTGCTTCTCGGCTACAAGCAAATTTTCCTGTAGAATTACGACTCCGCGAACTTTTACTACAAGCCTTAACTGTCGCTAAGCAAGCAGAAATGATTGAAGAACTCTTACTAGAAAAAATTGCAGAATTATCTGAAGATGAAGTTCAAAGTATTTTAACAACGTAAGTACCTCTACTCTGGTTTAATAATTATTTATTATGGATAACTCTACCTTATCACCTGGTAAAAAAGCCCTTTTTGAAAAATGGAAGCTAGGTAAATTTAAAACCGAAACTATTCCTCAGCGCCAAGACTATCAGCCTGTATATTTGTCCTTTTCTCAACAAAGACTATGGTTTATTGACCAACTTTATCACGGCAGTTCTTTCTATCATGTCTCTAGTGCTTTGCATTTAAAAGGATTACTAAATGTAACGGCACTTCAGCAAAGCCTCAACGAAATTCTCAAACGACACGAAGCATGGCGTACCATTTTTGTGGCAGGAGGTGAACAGCCGACACAGATAGTTTTATCTCAATTAACTTGGGAGCTAGCTGTAATTAATGTTGAGCTTTTATCAGATAAAGATTGGCAAAAAGAAATTAAACGAATAGCTATAAAAGAAGCACAAAAACCTTTCAATTTAGCTAATGCGCCATTAGTAAGAGCAACTTTATTGCGCTTGAGTGAGGCAGAACACATATTACTTTTAACCATACATCATATAATCACAGATGGATGGTCTATGGGTGTGTTCGCACAAGAATTAGCAACGCTGTACACTGCTTTTTGTGCGGGTAAACCTTCTCCCCTCCCAAAACTCCCGATTCAGTATGCAGACTTTGCTATTTGGCAACGCGATCGCCTCAAAGGAGAACTACTTAACACTCAACTTAATTACTGGAAGCAGCAATTAGCCGGTCAGCTTCCTATACTTCAGTTACCTACAGATTATCCACGTTCTGCTATTGCTAGTTTTAAAGGTGCAAAACAATACTTTACTTTATCTCAAGAATTGACAAAAGCATTAAATGAGTTGAGCCAGCAAGAAAGATGTACCTTATTTATGACTTTGCTGGCAGCATTTAATACATTACTTTATCGCTACACAGCACAAAAAGATATTTTAGTAGGTTCTTCTATTGCTAATCGTAACCGTGCTGAATTAGAAGGTTTACTTGGTTTATTTGTAAACAATTTAGTATTGCGTAATAACCTAAGTGGTAATCCTACTTTTAGAGAACTTTTAGGTCGGGTGCGAGAAGTAACTCTCAATGCTTACGCACATCAGGATTTACCTTTTGAAAAATTAGTCGAAGAATTGCAACCTGAGCGAGATTTAAGCCGTAATCCTCTGTTTCAGGTAATGTTTATCCTCCAAAATGCACCGGATTTTGTTGAAGAAGTTTCTGGCTTAACTCTGCGTAGTTTAGAGATTGATCACGGTACATCTGAATTTGATATTTCTGTATCAATCTCCGAATCGGAACAGGAGCTAAGTGGATTTTGGGAATACAATACAGATTTATTTGATGCAATCACAATTCAAAGATTTATTGAGAATTTTCAAACTTTACTAGAAAGTATTGTTGTAAATCCTGAGCAAAACATATCAAAATTACCATTATTAACAACCAAAGAACAAGAGCAATTATTAGTAAAGTGGAATAACACTAATGCCGATTATCCTTATGATGCATCTTTACATCACTTATTTGAGCAGCAAGTTAACAGATTTCCCGATGCTTTAGCATTAATTAGTCAATCAGAACAGCTAACTTATCAACAACTCAACCAAAAAGTAAATCAGCTTGCTCATTATTTAAAAAAGTTGGGAGTAACTACCGAAACTATTGTAGCTATTTGTCTAGAACGTTCTGTAGATATGATAGTAGCGATTCTAGCGATTTTGAAAGCTGGCGGTGCTTATTTACCACTAGACCCTAATTATCCAGTTGAACGCCTTCAGTTTATGCTGGTTGATTCTCAAGTGTCATTGATGATTAGTCACACATCATTAATTAATCGTTTGGGAAAAGTAAAAGCGATCGCTTTAGATACTGATTGGGAAATTATCCAACAAGAAAGTCACGAAAATCCTCTCAGTACATCTAGCGCGAATCATCTAGCTTATGTGATCTACACCTCCGGTTCAACCGGAATTCCTAAAGGTGTTCTAGGGACTCATCGTGGTACAGTTAACGGCTTACACTGGCTATGGAAAACCCATCCGTTTGCGCCAGGGGAAGTTTGTTGCCAGAAAACAGCCATTAGTTTCGTAGACTCAGTATGGGAAATTTTTGTCCCCTTATTGCAGCAAATTCCCACCATTATTATCCCCGATGCGATCGCCAAAGACCCCCAACTTTTACTCGAAACTCTGGCTGAATACCAAGTTTCACGCCTTGTGCTTGTCCCCTCATTACTGCGGCTACTTCTAGATAATTACGGACACATCACTCAAAATTTGTCCCATCTTAAACTTTGGATTGCTAGTGGAGAAGTATTATCTATCGATTTAGTAAATAGTTTTCAACAGTTGTTACCAAATGCAAAATTAATTAACCTTTATGGTTCCTCGGAAGTCTCAGCTAATGTAACTTATTACGACACAAGTTTATTAAGTGAGAAAACTCCAACAGTTCCCATAGGTTACCCCATAGACAATACACAAGTTTATGTCTTGGATGATCATTTGCAACTTGCTCCCATTGGCGTAGTTGGAGAATTATATATTGGCGGCGATGGATTAGCCAAGAGTTATTTGCATCGTCCACAACTGACTCAAGAAAGATTTATTGATAACCCCTTTAAAAAGCCTGAAATCAGAAGTGTGAAGGATGAATTGGATCAATCAGATAGACTTTACAAAACTGGTGATTTAGTACGCTATCGTAACAACGGTCAACTAGAATATTTCGGTCGCCATGATGACCAAATAAAAATTCGTGGCTTTCGTGTAGAGTTGGGAGAAATTGCAGCAGCGATCGCTCAACATCCATCTGTGCAAAATTCTGTTGTTATCGCTCATAATGATGCTCAAGGGGATAAAACTTTAATTGCTTATGTAGCCACACAAGAAAAAGATATAATTCCACAGTTACAAGAATACTTGCAGCAGAAATTATTAAATTTCATGATTCCATCTGCTTTTGTATTATTGGATGAAATACCGCTTACACCAAATGGTAAAATAGACAAGCAAGCACTTTCAACTCATGATGTAATTCGTCCCAAATTCAATAAATCTTTTGTTGAGGCTACGACTTTTACAGAATTAGCCTTAGTAAGAATCTGGGAACAACTTTTCAACACAAGCCCCATTGGAATTACAGATAACTTTTTTGAATTAGGAGGGCATTCCTTTTTAGCTGTGCGCTTAATGGCACAAATTTACGAGCTATTTGGACATAACCTTGCCCTATCTACCCTTTTTGAGAATACAACAATTGAAAAACTCGCAAAAATTGTTAGCCAACCAGTAAGTTTAAGTTCAAATTCCCTATTAGTAGCAATTCAATCTTCCGGTTCCTATCTTCCCTTCTTCTGCGTACACGCAGCTGGGGGAGATGTTAACAACTATTTAATTTTAGCCAGTAAATTAGGTAGAGAACAACCATTTTATGCTCTAGAACAACCCCCTCATCGGCAAGAATTCCATACTCTTTCTGTAGAAGAAACAGCAACTTACTACCTCAAAGAAATTCGTACTGTACAACCCAAAGGGCCTTACCTTTTAGGAGGTTGGTGTTACGGTGGTGTAATTGCCTTTGAAATAGCACAACAACTACAAAAACAAAATGAAACCGTTGATTTACTGGTGGTAATTGACGCAATATTGCCAAAAACTATCATCCAGCCAACCAAAGATGATGATGCTAAATTAGTCCTGCGTCTGGCTGAAGCTATAAAAAACTGGTTTGGCATAGAATTTGCAGTTTCATATACTGAACTGCGAGATTTACCAATAGATGAGCAATTCCATCTATTATTTAGCAAAGCGAATCTCAAAATTAGCGATGCAGAAATGGAACAACATCTGCAAAGTTACAAGCTATTTAAAGCGCATATCCAAGCCATGCGTAATTATACTCCCCAGATTTATCCTCATCAAATTACATTATTGAAAGCCAGCGATATAATTGCCCACGACTTTGAAAGTCAAGAGTTCCATACAGATGATCCTTTATTAGGTTGGGGTAAATGTTCTCAACAACCCATCAATATG
Source organism: Nostoc sp. UHCC 0302 (assembly GCF_038096175.1). Classification (NCBI taxonomy): domain Bacteria; kingdom Bacillati; phylum Cyanobacteriota; class Cyanophyceae; order Nostocales; family Nostocaceae; genus Nostoc; species Nostoc sp. UHCC 0302. Next base: position 3,433,546 of record NZ_CP151099.1, on the reverse strand, counting down.
ATAGAGATTCCTGGTAATCATTTTTCTATCTTTAGTGAACCTTATGTCCAAGAACTAGCCAATAAATTAAAAAAATCTCTCATTCATGCTCAAAAATTCTAAATCATTCCTCAACAACTTCTTATCCTCTTTGCGCCTCTGCGTAAAATTTCAAAATGAAAATACCTGAAGTAAATTATATTCCTCTCTGGCTAAACATTATTAAAATAGCCAATGATCCTCTAAATCATCTCGATGCTATAGCCAAACAATATGGCGATATTTTTATCATAAAATTTGGTTCTACACCAATAGTATTTCTTAGCAATCCCCAAGCAATTAAACAGATTTTTACCAATACAAAAGAGATTAATTCTCCTGGTGAATTAAACGAAGAAATGGCATTAATCACCGGAAACCAAGGCTTACTACAGCTCGATGGCTTACGTCACAAACATCGACGTAAACTGATTATGCCAGCTTTTCACGGTATTAAAATGCAAGCCCAAGGAAAGCTAATTTGCGACCTGACAAAGAAGGTCATGGATCAACATTTGGGAAGAAAAACCTTCATAGCCTATCCCACCATTGAAGAAATTACCTTACAAGTAAGCATGGAAGTTGTGCTGGGCTTACGTGAGGGAGAACGCTACGAAAAACTCAAGCACCTACTTCCTAACATACTTAAGAGTATGCGATCGCCCATCATGCAGATTACCTCCATTTTCCCATTTCTGCAACGGGATTTAGGAAGATGGAGTCCGTGGGGATACCTCATGCACCTCCGTCAGGAGATTTTTCAACTGCTCTACGCCGAAGTTCAAGAACGTCGCCAACAAGCAGACACTTCCCGCACAGATATCCTATCCGAGTTAATATTTGCTCGTGATGAGATGGGTGAACTCATGACAGATGAAGAAGTACGTGACCTGTTACTCTCACCCTTATTCGCTGCTCAAGATGCTTCTGGCGTTGCAATCACTTGGTTATTGTACTGGGTTCATCACCTACCTCAAGTTCGTGAACAATTGCTCCAAGAACTTGCTAGCCTTGGTGACTCTCCTGACCCCATGAGCATTGCCCAACTTCCTTATCTCAGTGCTGTTTGTAACGAAGCTCTGCGGATTTACCCAACTCAATTATTCACCTTTCCCCGTCGAGTAGAATCACCAACTGAACTTATGGGCTATGCCTTGAGTCCAGGAACTCTACTCATGGGCTGTATTTATCTCACGCATCAGCGTCAAGATTTATACTCACAACCCAAACAATTCCAACCAGAACGTTTTCTCGAAAAACAATACTCACCCTACGAATTTTTCCCCTTTGGTGGCGGCGCTCGTACCTGTATTGGCGCAGCCTTAGCCGTATTTGAAATGAAACTACTATTAGCAACTATTCTCTCAAACTATCAATTAACACTAGTTAAAAAACAACCAGAGCAACCTAAATTTGAAGGTCTCATGTGTTATCCAGCTAGCGGTGTCAAAATGCGTATCTCTGCAAAAACTCCGCGACCCTCTGCGGAAACCTCTGCGCCCCTCTGCGTTTAAAAAATATAACCCACTATGAATCTACCTCAAGGCCCAAAACTCCCCGCTTGGTTGCTGAGAATGCAATTTGCAGCCGATCCCCTTAATTTTCTAGATAAAATGAACCAACGTTATGGTGACATTTTCACTATCATGTCTGATTCTACACCCCTGGTATTTGTGGGTAATTCTCAAGGAATGAAGCAGATTTTTACCAATACAACAGAAATTATCGCCTCTGGAAAATTGAACGAAGAAGCAGCGCCATTAGTGGGGAAAAACGGATTACTTCTGCTCGATGGTTTACGCCATAGATATCGGCGCAAACTCCTGATGCCTCCCTTGCACGGTACTAAGATACGAGCCTACGGACAAGAAATTTGTGACTTGACAGAAAAAGTCATGAGTCAGCTGCCCATTGGCAAATCTTTTTTAGCCTACCCAACCATGCAAAAAATTACCCTTGAGGTAATTATAAATACTTTATTCGGCTTACATGAAGGCGATCGCTACGAGAAATTTAGGCAATTGCTTGCTAATTTAATGAATTATGCGCGATCACCCTTTGTGGAAATACCCTTATCCTTTCCCTTCTTGCAACAAGATTTAGGGCGGTGGAGTCCGTGGGGTTACTTTCTTTATCTGTGGCGACAATTTGACGAGCTACTTTACGCCGAAATTAGCGATCGCAAAGCGCGTCCTGCGCCTGACTCTCTTTTAGGGAGTGGGGGCTGTCCGAACGAAGTTCGGACAGGGGCGCATACGGGCGATCGCCACCAGCAACCAAACTCTTCTGCTAATGATGTCCTCTCCGAGTTAATATTTGCCCGCAACGAAACGGGTGAATTGTTGACAAATGAAGAAGTACGCGATTTATTTCCTTCATTATTATTCGGTGGTCGGGATGCTTCTGCAACTGCAATAACTTGGGCATTGTACTGGGTTCACCGCCTACCCACAGTCCGCGAACAATTACTCAAAGAAATCAAAAGCTTGGGTGATTTTCCCGACCCAATGAGCATTGCCGAACTCCCTTACCTCAATGCTGTATGTAATGAAATCTTGCGGATTTATCCAACTCAAGTGGTAACATTTCCCAGGAGAGTAGAATTACCAACTGAGCTGATGGGCTATAACTTGAGTCCTGGAACAGTCATCATCGGCTGTATCTATTTAACACATCACAATAAATATTTATACCCGGAGCCACAACAATTCCAACCAGAACGTTTTTTAAAAAAACAATATTCTCCCTACGAATTTCTGCCTTTTGGTGGCGGCGCTCGTCGTTGTCCTGGGGAAGCTTTGGCTTTCTTTGAAATGAAACTAGTATTGGCAACTATTCTTTCACACTATCAATTAGCGTTGACCAATACACAATCAGAAAAACCCCAGCCACAAGGTGCAAACTATCCTCCAGCTAGCAGATTAAAGATGATGTTGTGCGAAATTAAACAACATCAAGAACAGCAACAACAGGGAATTCGTTGTTAATTACAGCAGTTTGTAAGAAAAGGCAGTGTAATATCTGAATTTAAAATCTAGATATAAAGACTTTTTAATTTTGACTTCTGAAGTCTGCTGTAAATTGAGCATCTAAAGATGGGTTTTAATCCAAATTTTATGCAATTATACAAATTACAAATACTTTATACTTTTGTAATTCAAAAAAGCTTCAACTACCAAGACTTGCATACTAAGTCACAAATTAGCAGCTAATATGACTACCGAACCGCAATCAAAAATTGCTCATGAAATACTAAATAGTAATCTAATTCAATTGATGGTGAAATTCACTATCCCCGGTATTTTAGGAATGCTATTGATTGGTTTTAATACTTTTTTAGATGTCTTATTTGCTGGACAACTGATTGGTGAAACTGCGTTAGCAGCCATCTCTTTAGCACTACCACTTACTTCTATTGTAGTTGGTTGCGCTCATTTGGTAGGAGTGGGTTCTGCCTCAGTTCTCAGCCGAGCGATGGGAGCAGAAGATGTCAAAACTAAGTCCAGAATTTTTGGTACTTTAGTAATCATGAGTGTGATTATTGCCTTTTTTATCACCATCTTAGGCTACTTTGGTAGTGAATCATTAATTGCATTCATGGGAGGAGAGGGTGAAGTAGCAGCCTCTGGTGCAGAATATTTTCAAATTTATAGTCTTGGATCAGTGTTTTATATCTTAGCTGTAGCTTCTAGTCAGTTGATTAAAGCAGAAGGTAAAATCCGGTTGTCTATGATTTTTGCCGGAATCTTTGTGATTGTTAACGCTATTTTAAATCCGATATTTATTAGTGTTTTTAACTGGGGCATTCGAGGAGTAGCACTTGCAACAGTAATTGCTATGTTAGTTTATAGTATTTTGAATGCTATTTATTTTCTCTCAACTAAAAGTTCAATTCCTGTTTCCATTCAAAAATTGACTCTAGCAATAGACTTAGTGCCAGCAATTCTATCGGTAGGATTAACCGCCCTATTAATGGAAATAATTAGCTTAGTAGAACAATCTGTAATTTTTAAATCTATTGCTCAATATGGAACTGATCACGATATTGCCGTTGCTGGTGCAACGCTGAGAATATATGCTTTGGCATTTATTCCTATAGAAGGTTTTGTGCAAGCTTTACAGCCAATAATTGGCATGAATTATGGAGCAAAAAACTATTCCAGACTCAAGCAAGCATTTTTCACTTTTGGAATTGGTGGAACATTATTTTTAGGATTAATTTGGTTGCCTTTACACTTATTGCCAGCAACATTTTTAGGTATATTATTACCATCAGTAAACTTTAGTAATGATGATTTAGTGAACTTTCAAATTATTAACTCACTACTACTAATTTTGCCTTTAGGTTTTTGTAGCGTCACTTTATTTCAATCCATTGGTAATGGTAAGGCAGCAGGTCTATTGATTTTAGCGAAAACTCTCTTTTTTCTTATTCCATTTGTATTGATATTATCAGCATATTTAGGTGTTAGGGGTGTGTATTATGGAATGTTATTTTCAGATATTTTGGTAGTTTTAATTTCTTTATTAATCACTTGGCTAGAGTTTAAAAAACTTGGTAATGAAATCCGATTAGTATAAGTAAAATTCAACATTAGAAAAATAAATGAATCAAAAAAAAGAAGGTGCTGTAGTAATTACAGGAGCATCTACAGGAGTGGGCCGAGCAACTGCACTCTTGTTAGATAAGCAAGGTTATCAAGTATTTGCAGGAGTTCGTAAAGAAAGAGATGCTGAATTAATTAAGCTAAATTCATCAGTTAATTTAACACCAATTATTCTCGATGTAACCAAAATAGAACAGATTAAATCTGCCACAGAAATTGTCTTATCAACCATTGGAGAAAAAGGATTACTTGGATTAGTAAATAATGCCGGAATATTAGTAGATGGGCCATTGGAATATCTGGCAATAGATGAGCTAAGATGGCAATTTGAAGTCAATGTAATTGGACAGGTAGCTGTTACCCAAGCTTTTTTACCAATGATCCGCCAAGCCAAAGGACGGATTATTAATATTGGCTCTGTTTCTGGCAAAATTTCTTCACCGTTTTTCTCAGCATTGTGCGCTTCCAAGTTTGCCTTAGAAGCACTGACTGATTCTTTAAGAATGGAATTACATCCTTGGGGAATTGAAGTGATTTTGGTTGAGCCTGGCTCAATCGCTTCCGCAGCGCCAGACAAAGTAGAAGCAAGTTTGCAAAAAAAACTAGCCAATATGTCACCTATAGCTAGAGCTATGTACGGTGATATTTACAAGTTTTCTTTAGAGCAGTTAATCAAGTCAAATCGGATGGGAATAGCACCGGAAGAAGTTGCAAATGTGATTCAGAAAGCTTTAGAAGCTAATAAACCTAAAACTCGCTATTTCGTATCTAAGGAAAAAGTGATTTTAAATTTGCTCTTGATGTTGGCGAAGATTCTTCCAGACAGGGTTTGTGATGCAATTCAACTCCAAGACTTGGAATTAAAAAATTAATAACGAGGTTAGTCATGACTGTATCAGAATCTATATATGCACCTAGCAATACACCATTTCAAATGTCTGCAATGGAATGGATACACGCCTACTGGATGTCTCGATGTGTTTACGTAGTGGCTAAACTTGGTATTGCAGATATACTTAAGGACGGCCCTCAGCACTGCGACGCTTTGGCGACTGTCACCAATAGCCACAGCGATGCACTTTATCGCATATTGCGAGCCTTGGCGAGCGTTGGCATTTTTGCAGAGATTAAGCCGCGTTATTTTGTGCTAACTCCACTAGCAGATTGTTTGCAAAGCAACGCCCCTGACTCGGTTCGGGCAATGGCAATTTTGCGGGGTGAGGAGCATTATTACAAAGCTTGGGGAGATTTAATGTACAGTTTGCAGACTGGAGAAAGTGCCTTTGAGCGTTTGTATGGCATGGATTTGTTTCAGTATAATGACCAAAATCCTAGCCAAGGTGAAATTTTTGATCGAGCGATGGCAGAGTCAGAAGAGACAAATTCCTTGGTTTTAGAGGCTTATGATTTTTCTTCCATTGGTAAGTTGGTTGATATTGGTGGTGGTAAAGGCCGCTTACTGGCTATCATTCTCCAAGCTTACCCTAGTATGACAGGGATGCTATTTGACCGACCAGATGTGATTGAGCGAGCTAAAAATTCTTGGGATTTAGCCGTAAGCGATCGCTGCGAATTTATTGGGGGAAGTTTCTTTGACGCTATTCCCACGGGAGGAGATGCTTATATTCTCAAGCATATTATTCAAGACTGGGATGATGAGCGATCGCTAGCTATTCTTCAACGCTGTTATCAAGTTATGAAAACGCAAAGTCGATTATTGGTAATAGACTTTGTAATTCCTCCAGGAAACGAGTTTTATGGCAGTAAATTTATAGACGTCAATATGTTAACAATGTGTCCTGGTGGACGTATTCGTACTGAAGAGGAATTTCAAGAGCTATTTAAAACCGCAGGGTTCAAAATTACTAAAATTATCCCAACTGAATCAGAGGTTAGCATTATTGAGGCAGTTAAAACTCTGTAGGTTCAAGGGGCGACAATCATCACAAAACCAAGCCAGATAAAGGTTTTGGAGGTACAGACCCCCTGAAAAAATCGGCTGCTTATTGAGAATGAACTGTATGAGGGTAGTAGACCAGTCTATGGAAATCAGTTTTGTGGTAAAAAAGAACGGTCTCGTAATTTGACTAAAACCGTCATTATAATGCTGGCATCATTCTACCAAAACTTTTTAGAAAAATACCTGAATAAAGCACAGTTAATCACCCTAAAGATGTTGGTGTGGTTACTACTCTCATCAAAAACAAGTGAAGATTATTGACTGGCAGCGACACTACCATTACCAATACAACAAAACAGTCGTAGACGGTATTTACAAAGATTTTTAACACTGAATGCCTTGAGTGTAGTATTGTTATGGTTTCCAATTATTGAAGCCCTAATTAACCAACATTTTAAACTGGGGTCACAATTAACCATTGTGATGGATAGAACACATTGGAAAGAAAATAATGTGTAGATGGTGAATGTGATTTACCAAAAAAGAGCGTGGTCAATATATTGGTGTTTGTTAGAGAAAGATGGTTGCAGTAACCTCACTGAACAGAAAAAAGAGTAACTTTAATTATTTATTGAGTAAGAGCTTGTAACGAAGCAATCTTACTTTTTTGGGTGAGAAATGCTTTCTCAGTAACCTTTATAGATAGAAAATTGTAGAAATTGTTTCTTGCCAGGTTCTAAGGAGAAAAGAGGTTCATGAGAAAATGTAGATCATCAAAATTTCATAATCAAGTTATTTTTATAAAGAAATATCAACATCTAAGGATAAATACTTAAACCTTAACCTTAACACTCAATAATGTGGTTTGAAATCAAAATATGTCTTCAGACAAGATACTTCTGAATCATAACTCAACAAATAGGAAGATATTCTGATGAAATTGCAACAATTTGCTTCCATAGGTGCGATAGTTCTAGCAACGATACTCTTTATGAGTGACAAGAGTCAGGCGTTTACAATAATTAGGCAGGATGCGAAGCTTGCAACGCCTGCATTAGGAACTCCTGTAATTGGCGAAAGCAGCGACGCTGGGCTGTCTAAGCCCGGTGATGTGGCAACCCTTTCTTATACACCAAGTTCTAGCTCCTCTGTGTATGCTAAGAACGACAGTACTTACAATTTCACCAAGTTTATTTACACCATTCTGCCTGGGCAAGATGCTTTCTGGGATGCCGCTTCCACGTTTGATTTTTTCAGCAGCAGTGAGGTTTCCGCTGATGGCAAAACTCTAACATTGAGTGATGGAGTATTTAGCGCTGGGGCAACAGCCCTTTTCAGTGCAGTCAGCCTTACCAATGATCCTTTGAATGCTAGGACTCCGACCCTAGTTAATGTGACTTTTGATGGTACACCTGTCCCTGAGCCCATGACAATTATAGGTACTTTGGCTGCGGGTGCTTTTGGTGTTGCATTAAAGAGAAAAAAGCTAGCTCTTACTAAGTAAAGCTTAGATGAACATCAGAGAAGCAGGTCTATTGCAAAAGCTAACTGCATAGATACACAAGCAATACAACCCTTATGCAGGAAATTTCTAACGCCTATATGAGGGTTGTTAACATAGATACAGAATAGGCTTGTTAATTTTCAATTTGCGTGGAATCATCGAGCTTGTCATTTGCCGTCACTTAACTCTTCAACTAAAATCTATAAGTAAAACCTCATAATTGAAGTTCTGAAAGGCTTTCAGCGATTGGTTTCTCCTAAAGTGGCAGAAGAGAGCTAGATTTGTCTATCCAAATCTAGCTCATTTCTATAAAAACTGCTCTTCCGTTTCCCAGTCTACCCCGCTATACCTTTGCCACTCTTGTAGTTCATCGCTCTGGGCTTGCGTTTCTTGAGAGGGATTAGTGTTGTGCTATACAAAGGCGTTTACGAAATAAGCTTGAGAAATTTAGACACTCAACGGTTGCGACTCCTCAATTGCTGCTTGCTCATTGGTTGATTGCTTGACTCTATTAAGCCATTTTTCGGCCTTTGAGTAATTATCTTTTTGTACCTGCTTGATTACTTGCTGGAAGTGTAATTGTACACCCCAAACATCTGCATGGAAACGGTTCTCTTTCTTCATTCGCTCAAAGAATTCTACCGCTTCAATGTGGGAGAGTTCACCAACCGTTTTAGCTATCACTAAAAACACCTCAAACACGTCATCAGCCATTTTGGCATCACCACAGACGTAGTAATTACATTGCGGATGATTCAAGAAATCCCAGATTTGTTCAGCTTTTTCTGCCATTAGCCCCTGAACATAGACTTTTCTATCTGTCAAGCGCGAAAAGGCAACTTCTAGGTTAGTCAGCACACCTTGATTCTGCCAATTTCCCAGTTGTTCGCCATAGAGAAAGTCATCATGATTGCGACAGCCAAAGTATAAGCAGGCATCTCCTAGCTGTGTCCCCTGGGTCTGTATAGCTTCACGATATTGGAGGAAGGCAATTAGCGGTGATACTCCTGTGCCAGGCCCCACCATCAGCATTGGTGCTTGTGGATCAGCAGGAGGACGGAAACCAGAAGTGCGAACGCCAATCCGCACTTTTGAGCCAGGTTCTAGCCCCGCTAGGTAGTTAGAACAAAGCCCTTGCCGCACTTTACCTGTGTCAGTTTGAATTTGCAACACACCAACTGTAATTTGAATCTTTTGAGGATGGAGAAGTGGACAAAACCGGACGTGTTCTCCCAGTTCGCGGAACATTTCATCTGGGTCGGTGACGTGACGGCGATCGCGCACTACCATATTATTCCAGGCAATCCGCCCTACACACTTGGAAGCATTACGCCAAGCTAACTGTGTCCCATAGGCCAATTCTTCGTAAGTGTGAGTATAAGTGCTTGTAGCTTTCACTTCGTCCTTAATTTCTTGCCATCGCCGTTCCTTATCTTCTAGTTCCCAAGCTTGTTCAGATGCAATTACCTCTAAAAATTGTTTTGCTTTTTTAAGTAATCGTTCATCATTAAGCTTAGGCAGCTTAATCACATTAATGACTCGCTCCATCAACGTTGCCCAACCCTGGCTCAACTCTGGTGTAAAGTCTGGGATATGCTTTTCCATCAAAGCAATCATGCAGTCTGTAATTGCCGGATAGGCGCAGGTGGGTACATCGGCACTACCATGTACCTGCCCCAAGAAGCGCAGTTCACGCAACATCTCATCGCTACTGCCACTTTTGAGGCAATTCACCAGAAATTCTAGTGCCTGGAACAAGTGGAGCGAAAGATAATCCATCCAAACCTGCCGTGCTTTTACCCAATAAACTTGTCCGAAATATTAACTTAGGAAAAGAAAAATGGTAAAACGTTAGATTGGGCGTCTACCATTTTCCACAATTAGTTATGATTTTAGATTATATACAAAAGTATCCACTACGAACAAAACAGATTTTAGGGATTAGTTACGAACAATTGCAATCACTGCTAAATTGCGCCTTAAAACGAAATCGATACATCAAAGCTAAACAAGAGAGTCATAAAATTAGAATTAATGCGGCTGGTGGTGGTCGTCCCGAAAAGTTATCAACCGAAGAACAAGTATGTTTATGTCTATTTTATCTAAGACAGATGCCAACATTCCAAGTATTAGGAATGCTATTTGGTGTTTCCAAAACCGAAGCTAATGATACATTTCACGACTGGATACCAATTCTTCGTGATATATTACCTGCTAGTTTATTAGAACAAGTATCAAATAATGAAAGTGATTTACTATTTGTTCAAGAAGTATTAACAAATTTTAGGCTATTAGTCGATAGCTTAGAACAGCCAATATATAGGGATTCTGACCAAAAAGAGCAACAGAAATATTTTTCTGGAAAGAAGAGACAACATACATTAAAAAGTCTGATAATTGGCATACCAGAAGGCAAAGATATTGTAGAGGTAGAAGTAGGTGTTCCTGGGCCAACAGCAGATATAAAATTGTTTCGTCAATCTCAAAATAAATTTGATAAATCTCAACCCTTTTCAGGTGATAAAGGCTTTCAAGGAGGTGAGAATATCACTACTCCTCATAAAAAGAAACCAAAACGAGAATTAACTCAACAGCAAAAAGATGAAAATAAGGCTTTATCTAGTAATCGGATATTCATTGAACATTTGATTCGATTACTTAAAATATTCCGCATAGCCTCACAAAGATTTCGCTTAAAGCTTGAGACGTATGAGCAGATTATTTTAACAGTTTGCGGATTAGTTAGGTTAAGAATTGGTAGCTTAGTTCTGCCAACTTAGCTAGTAGCAAAAATCATAAATTTTTAGAAATTAGGAGTTAATTTTTATGCCTCTAAATTATCACTAACTATCTCAAAGCCTTATAATTACGTATTTACGAAGATATCAAAGTTTTGCCCCAAAGCTTTGAACAGTCTGGCTTTGGAATTTTCGGACAAGTCTAATGATGAGGGCGCATTCCTATATCTGCGAAAAACTTGCCGTAGTCCTCAACGGTTTTGAAACCATGCGATCGCTCTGGTGGCACACCCATTAGCGGTTCTGCCACAATGTTTTGAGTCTCAGGTTGAAGTTGGTGGATGGAGCAGTCTAACAACTCATAGAAAAAGTCTGCTACGCTATCGAGTGCTTCTCCAAACATTTCACTAAGGTAGCAAGGCACAGAGCGACTGCGCTTCCATAACATCTGCAAGCCAACACTCACGTTCCCCCTGTCATTGCCCCACGCTGCCTTTATAAGAGCGATGGCTGCGCCAACGCCAAAGGCGAACGCTACAGCTTTGCAGTGATTCGATTGCTAGTGGTAAAGCCAACGCATCTATGGTGCTACTTTTTCTTTGAACAGCTTCCCAGGAGAAAACGCAGGAACTTTGGTAGCTGGGATAGTCATTGGCTCATTCGTTTTGGGATTACGCCCCTCACGTTGGGAGCGATCGCGTCGTTCAAATGACCCAAAGCCAACGAGCCAGAATACCGCGATCGCGATGTTCGTAAATTAATTGTCCTTCTTCATCAAATAGAAAAGTTCCACCTCGTTGCGTCAAATAAGATGAATCTGGGACAGCCTGGTTTTCTTTTAGGATGTAAGGATTCTTCTTGGGGTGGTACTTCTTTGTTTTTGCTCTTTTTCAGAATGTCCCTAGATGGTGGTTTCGATGAAGTCTTGCTATCTAAATCTCTGCTGACTTTTAAACGTTCTACTTCTTGCTGTAGTTCTAAGATGATTTTCTGTAATTCACGTATTACCTTGTTCTGCTCAATAATTATTTCTACCAGTTGTTCTTTTGATAACTCTTGAGTTCATCTAATAAAGCTATGAAGTTCTTACCACTTTCACCCTGCGGGTTCGCAGTCGCTTCAAGTCGGCAAAGCTGCCCAACGCGCTGCTCACCATATAAACTATCTGTCAGTACTAAGTTAAAGTTAAAACCCATTGATTCTAGTTTTTTCATCAAAATTGTAGTCTTTATTGCTTAAGTATTCTCCAATTTACTAATTTTAACTTGGACAATTGATTGCTCCTTGAGGAGAATGACCTTGTAAGGCTTGTAAAATATTTTGAGATGCTTCTATAGCGATGTCATATCGTAAATCATCCACCGCCGATCCTAAATGGGGAGTAAAAAAGGTTTTGTCTTGTTTCTCTAACAAAGATGGAGGAATTTTCGACGGGCGATCGCTCCGGGCCCAATCTTCTAGTTCAAAGACATCAGCTGCATAACCTGCTAAATGTCCAGAGGCTAAAGCATCACTCACCGCTTGTTCATCAACTACTGAACCGCGACACGGATTGATTAAGAAACTCCCTGGTTTCATACGTGCTAAAGATGTTTCATTTATCAGATGAAAGGTTTCTGGTTGCAGAGGAACCATTAGGACAACAAAATCACTGGTTGCCAATAGCGTATCTAGGGAAACCTGTGACAAGCACCAAGCGGCTACTTTTTCCTTGGGTAAAGGTATCGCATCGGTGTAAATCAAGTTCATTTCAAAACTGGAAAGCCGTTGAGCGAGGGCTTGCCCTAGACTGCCCATACCAACGATTCCCAGTGTCCGGTTTGCTAATCCCATACCGTATAGATGGGGTCGCCAACCTGCAAACGTGCCTTGACGAATCAAGCGATCGCCTGGCAACATCTGACGGGCTAATCCGATAATCAGTCCAATGGTCAACTCAGCTGTTGGCACAGCCAACAAACTAGGTACGATAGTGAACCAAATACCTTGACGAGTGCAGGCATCAACATCAAAGTTATCGTAACCCTTCAATGCTCCGGCGATAATCTTCAATTTTGGACAAGCTTTCAGAAACGCCTCATCGATTCGATCTGGCATAAAAACCATCAAAGCTTCAGCATCCTGCGCCAACTTGAGAATTTCTTCAAGCGGTAAAGTCTCTCTAGTTGGATTTGCAACGACCTCACAATACTCACTTAAGTTTGTAATAATTTCCGAGTGAACCCAGTGGGTAATAACAACTTTGGGTTTCATCAGCAACCTCCTAGTACCGCAAAGCGGAATTAAAAATTAAAAATGAATACAGCATAAGCCTTTTGTTAATTTGGAATGAGTGGTTTATTTATGCCGTGCTGTACTAAACTAAACGTTTTCTAAGATAACTACTAAAACCATCAACCAGAATGACCATAAACAAAATTACTAGCAACACTGCTGAAACTTCCCGATAATTGATCAGGCGAAGTGCGCCAATTAGCTCAAACCCGATGCCACCAGCCCCTACTGCTCCCATAACCGTGGAGGCACGAAAATTATATTCCCATCGATAAAGGGTCAGATCCATCATTTGTGGTAATACCTGCGGCAAAATTCCGTGATAGATCACTTGCACCTTGTTGGCTCCAGCAGCCCTTGCTGCTTCTAGTGGTGCTTCGTTGACCAGTTCAATATATTCTGCAAAGAATTTGCCGACCATGCCAATCGAGTGAAATCCCACCGCCAAGGTTCCGGGTAATGCCCCAAAGCCAACAGCTGCTACAAAGATAATACCCATAATTAGCTCTGGCACAGAGCGCAAGCCGTTGAGAATCAGCCGTGAAACTTGAAATAGCAAGGGATGGGGAGTTGTATTATGAGCCGCTAATAAAGATAAAGGCATCGAGAAGACAATAGCGATCGCTGTGCCTGCAACGCTCATCGCCAGCGTATCAAATAAAGGTTTGACCCAGTTTCGGGCATCACTAAAATCTGGAGGCAGCATTTGATGCAGCAAGTTTAAGATACTGGGAATCCCATCCGAAAGCCGTTTCTCGTCCCAAAGCCCAACCAGAAAGCAACATATAGCTATGGCCAAAAGTGCGATCGCCCAGGTTACTATCGTTCGATACCATTGCCGCCGTTGTTGTTTCAGTAGGTGATCAAAAGCTGGTTGGGAATTAGGAAGTGTCACGTCGCTTCGCTCCAAATTCAAAATATCAGAATACAGAATTCAGAATTCAGAATTCAGAATACTCTACTCATAAAGGGATAGAGTTTCAATCAAGAAAACTATTTATAACAAAGTAGTGAGTAAAAACAGAATTCATACTGAATTCTGATTCACTTCGACTAAGCTCAGTGACCACCTGAGTTCTGAATTCTTCTTATAAATTACTTCTGCAACTTGGCGATATCAAGATTAAGAAGTTTTGCTAAGTCTCTGATGCTATCATAATCTTTATCTTTCGCGGCTCCAAAACCATCAGCTTTGAAGGGTTTAAGAACCTCTTTATCATTCAATGCAAGAAAGGCTGCACGAATTTTTTCTTTTAGTGGCGGTGCTAAATCAGAACGCATTGTCCAGGGATATTCAGGATACTCTTTAGACTCTGCAATCACCTTGACTTTACTAGAATCAATTACTTTGCGTTCAATTAAGGATTCAAAGATGGGTTTACTCAAGCCACCAACTTGAGCATTACCATTTTGAACTGCCAATGCTACAGCATCATGTGAACCTGTGAACGCCTCTTGGTAGTCTTTTCCACCGGGTTGCAATCCGCTAGTTGCCAGCATTGATTTAGGAATCAAATGACTGGAAGTAGACGCTTGGTCTCCAAAGGCTACTGTTTTACCCTTGACTTCTGCTAGTGACTTGACACCGCTAGCTGTGTTAGCAATGATCACAGACTGATAAGTAGTTTTACCGTTTTTCTTCAAAGCTGCAAATGGCTCAATATCACTCTTTGTTTTTGCCAAAACGTAAGAGAGTGGCCCAAAATAAGCTAAATCAATACGCTTGTTACTTGCTGCCTCAATCATCGAGGAGTAGTCAGTTGTAACGACAAGTTCAATATGTTTTTGTAGCTTTGTCTCAAGATACTTTTTAAATCCTTCATTTTTTTTAATCAAACTTGAAGGAGATTCATCAGGTAATAAAGCTACTTTTAGGGTTTGAGGGTCAGCCGAATCTGATGCGACTACTGGACTATTGCCAGAAGCTGATTGCTTATTTGCAGATTGGTTGCTGGGACTTTGACAACCGATTAAGGTAGCCATGATTAGTGTCATTGAGACAAGCGATCGCTTATTTAGTAAAACAGTCATTGAGGTTATCCTAAATTAATATAAAAACAGTACAGGAAATTTAGCCATCAGGAATTAATAGTTTCCTCAAAGCCTTGATCGTGAGGACTATCTTTGTCACTATAAAGTTGCTTTAATTCGTAGCTACTGATATCTGCTGGCTTACCATCTAAGGCAACCGTTCCCTGAGATAACCCAATAATTCGATCCGCGTAAATTCTTGCGAGATCGATCTGGTGCAGACTGAGGATTGCGGAAATTCCATCTTCTTGACAAGTCTGACGCAGAAATGAGAGGACTTTATGAGCGCTAGTAGGATCGAGACTAGCAACAGGCTCATCGGCCAAAATCAATTGTGGTTTTTGTGCTAAGGCGCGTGCGATACCAACTCGTTGCTGTTGACCTCCGCTAAGAGCATCCACTCGTGTTAAAGCTTTATGCAAAAGCCCAACCCGGTCTAAACATTCTAAAGCAATATACTGATCTGCTTTGGGCAAAGGAAAGAAACTTCGGAGTGTTGAATGGTACGCTAAACGACCCACTAATACATTCCCAAGAGCCGTTTGCCGACTAATAAGTTGATGCTGCTGAAAAATCATCCCTGTGCGCTTGCGATGTTCATACAACACCTTACAATTATGTAGATTTCCTAATCCTTCAACTATCACAGTACCAGTTGTAGGGCGATTAAGATAGTTAAGACAGCGCAGTAAAGTTGATTTACCAGAACCAGATGCTCCCAAAATAACAGTGAATTGCCCTTTGATAAAGCTAAGAGAAATAGGTTTAATTCCTACTACTCCGCCTTTATAAGTCACACTTAAGTGGTCAAGCTGAATCATATTTCCTAGCCATTTTAGGGACAAAACCTAAACTTTATAGTCAACTATAGGAATCGTATTTGATTTTTGAAATTATCTACGTGGGCGGGGAGTCGGGAATAAGGAATTAGGCTTTTCGATATGTACCGGGCTTTTTCAGCAATCAATTATTAGTCCTATATTGTTATAGAAAATTGGTTTAAGTTTTGACTTTAGCTGTAGCTACCATCAATCCCCATACAACACCAAAGCGAATTTTGGTCGCACGACAAACCATAAAATTTTCATCATTAAGCAGGTAGTGAAACTGATTTTGGGTATAACACTGCTTATAAGCCGGATCAAAAACCTTAAGTACTAAATCACAGATTTTACAAACTAAATAATCTTTACACCAATCTAGAATAATGACTTTACCATCAGCCTTTAAGACACGTCTCATCTCTTTTAATACAACAAGTGGCTCATCAAAATAATGAAATGAATTAGCAGACACAATCACATCAAAACTATTACTACCAAATGGCAACCTTGATGCACTTGCCGTCTGAAATGATACTTGAGGATAAGCACTAAATTTGAGTTTAGCGTAGGCGTAGCCCGTCGTAGACATCGCCAGCATTTCCTCTGAAATATCTATACCGACAATTTGTTGCGATGAATACTCAGTTAGTAGTAAACGTTCAAACTCACCAGTACCACACGCAATATCAAGTACAGTATCTGTTGGTGATATTTCTACCCAGGTTTTAAGGAAAGACAGTGTGTTAACTATATAATTTCTCCAACGTAGATCGTAAACGGCGGCTAATTGGTTGTACTGTTTGCGAACTGTGGTTTCAGTCATGCTGGTTTCTATAATCAGGGTTTCAAGTTGGCTTATCTTTTTAAGAATTGTATTGTAATATACACCGTATTGGTTTAACAGAAGTAATTCCTATTAGGCAATCTCAATATCATTGAAGAAGAATTCAAAAGCCAAAATTCAGCAATCTTGACTTTACGTTTGTTTTGAGATGGTAAGAATAATTAACGCCTTCAGAAGAAAGGAATTAAAATGATTTTCCAACAGAATCGCATAACGCTTCTCCATTTACCAGTAGTGTGAAAAACACTGAGCGATCGCTAATTTAATTTGGGTCCTGAGTGCTGTAAGCGGTAGCGGGAAGTTTAGCCAGTGCTAAGTAAAAAATACTAGTCTATAATCCCCAATCCCTTGTTGATGTGTTCTGGTGTATGTAGTTCATGATGGCTATTTACTTTTCAAGTGGGAGAATGTACACCATTTTGGGATTAATAAATGTGAAACCTCTCTGAACAGAACAGGCTCCAAAAGGATAAAAACCATGCACCAGCAACTTTTTTACAAAGTTGTAACCAATATTTTTGGTAGAAAGACTACTTTTTTTACTTCAGTATTAGCGATCGCCATATTTGGCATGGCCTGTACTCCAACTCGTGAAAGTTCATCTGCAACTCAACCAAATACTGCTCAGTCGCCTGCTAGCACGACCACCGGAGAAGAACAAGCAACCATTACAATGGCGGTGATTCCCTGGCAGGTTTCAGCCGAACAAGAAAAGAAACTCGAACCTTTGGCTGACTATTTGTCTAAGGCACTAAAACGACCCTTTAAATTTGAAATTACTAAAGACTACGAAACAGCAATTGATTTATTGGTTAAAAAAAAGGTGGACATTGCCTACCTTGCACCTACCAGTTATATCGAAGCTCATCGCCGCGATCCTAATGTTGAGCCATTGGTTGCTCAGATTAATAAAGAAACAAAGCGACCTTGGTACACAGCTGTAATTATTGCCAACAAGACAAGTGGGATCAAAACCCTCAAGGATTTGAAGGGTAAGCGATTTGCTTTTGTCACCAAGTTATCGACATCTGGATACGTCGTACCAACAGTTCATTTTCAGGAAATAGGTATTAATCCGGAACGAGACTTTAGCTCAGTAATCTTCGCTGGCAGCCATGATAAAACAAAACAAGCTTTAGTCAGTGGAGAAGTAGATGCGATCGCAGATGATCGCCGCTCTTATACCGATCAAGTCAATGAAGGGAAGATTGATCCCAAAAAATACATAATTGTCTGGGAATCTGTCCCGCTTCCTAGCGTGCCTCTTGTTGCGTCTAGTAAAGTCTCCACCGAGTTGAAAGATAACTTGAAAAAGGCATTGATTGACGCTCCAGCCGGTCTTGTAGACCCTACAGGCGGTATTGGAGTTGGCTACACTTTGGTGCAAGACGGAGATTACGACATCGTTAGAAAGTTGCAAAAACGAGTTTCCAACAAATGAGGCTAACCAAGATATGCGGATAACGACCAAATGTATTGGGTCCTCTGTGATCGTTCTGGGATTGGTTGCCTCTACCCAAATTGGAGGCGACCTCTTTATCAGGCAAGCAGAACAAAAATCACAAGATACCCAGGCAAAAACTACTCAGGCTTTGACGACTATCCTGCAAATAAACGTCTCTTTGAATAACGAAGTAGCCGCGCTTAAGGATATGATCTTGCTCAGACGCGATGCTTCCAATCTAGTGAAATATCAGGAAGCTCTATCTGGATTTACTAAAAATTTGGCTGAGTTAAAAAATTTAAAGCCAGAAATAAATTCAGAGTTAGTCAAGATCAGCGATCGCCATAGCTTGCTTGCTAATCTAATAATCGAATTAACTAATCAATCTAACACAGATAAGCCCTTAGAATTAGCTGAATCCCAACAGGATTTTCGAGTAATCAACGCTTTTTCTCGCGATATTGAACTCTACTTAAAGTTATTAACTCAAAAGCTTCAGCAACAGGATACTTTAGCGAAGCAAGAATTTAATAATTTTAAACAGACTACTCAACTTGCCAGACAAATTCTGCTTTTGTCCATTCTTCTAGTTTTTGTAGGTCAGTTATTGCTAATCCTTTTACCAGTAATTCGCTCGATTCAAAAGCTACAACAGGGAGCAGCAAAAATTGGAGATGGAAATTTAGAATACCGCCTGAATATTCACACCGAAGACGAAATTCAAGAACTTGCAGAAGCTTTTAACCGAATGGCAGGAACTCTAGCTGAGTCCTATCGCTCCCTAGAGTTAAAAAAAGAACTTGCCGATACGGCAAATCGTGCCAAAAGTGAGTTTTTAGCTAACATGAGCCATGAGTTACGAACTCCTCTTAACGGTATCCTGGGTTATGCTCAAATTCTCCAACGAGATAAAACTTTAACTGATAAACAGCAAGACGGCTTAAGAATTATTCACCAATGTGGTTCACACCTATTAACACTAATTAACGACATTCTAGATTTATCCAAAATAGAAGCCCAGAGAATGGAACTTTACAAAAGTGACTTTCATTTTCCAGCGTTTCTCCAGAGTGTAGTAGAAATTTGCCGTATTCGTGCTGACCAAAAAGGCATTTCATTCATTTACCAACCAACTTCAGAACTACCTATTGGCATTTGGGCAGATGAAAAACGATTGCGACAAGTCTTAATTAATCTACTAGGTAATGCCATTAAATTTACCGAGAAAGGAGGAGTGAGATTTACTATTAGTTTTGTTGACCAATTCTTAGTAAATGAAAGTGATCAAAAACCAATTCATAAAATTCGATTTCAAATCATCGATACGGGAATTGGCATGAGTCAAGAACAAGTAGCAAAAATATTTTTACCATTTGAGCAAGTCGGAGAGGTTAAAAAGCAATCAGAAGGTACTGGATTAGGTTTAGCTATTAGTCAGCGAATTGTGCAATTAATGGATAGTACAATCCAAGTAAAAAGTGAAATAGGTCAAGGCAGCACTTTTTGGATTGACTTGGATTTGCAAGAATCAGTGGATTGGATGGAATCAGCTAGAGTCATGTCTGCTGACAAAATTGTCGGAATTGCCACTGGTCAAAGGAAAATCTTAATTGTGGACGATAAGTGGGAAAACCGTTCTGTTGTTATAAATCTACTAGATGAAATTGGATTTGAAATTATAGAGGCAAGTGACGGCCAAGAAGGCTTAGATAAAGCTATGCAATTTCTACCTGATTTAATCATTACAGACCTGACAATGCCCGTAATGGATGGCTTTGAATTAACACGCCGCCTCCGTCAGCAAGAGGAGTTTCAGGAGTTGATCATCATAGTTTCATCTGCTAGTGTGTTTGAATCTGATCAACACAAAAGTTTAGGAGTTGGTGCAGATGATTTTCTACCTAAACCTGTACACACTGATGATTTACTTCAGAAGTTAGAAAAATATTTACAAATTAAATGGGTTTATGAAACTGTACCAGAAAAACCTGTAAATGGGACACTAAATACTATCCATAACAAAAATAGTTCTATCGTAACTGCTGAAAGTACAATTGTTGGGATTACTGGCAATAAGCGGAAAGTTTTGATTGTAGATGACAATGAGGAAAACCGTTCTATTATTGTTAATTTATTAAGTGATATTGGTTTTGAAATAACCGAGGCAACTAATGGTCAAGACGGCTTAGCTCAAACAGTCGAGTTTAAACCTGATTTAATTATCACTGACTTGTTTATGCCAGTCATGAATGGCTTAGAAATGATCCGTAACTTGCGTATGTTGTCATTTGATAATTTACCAATAATTGTTTCATCTGCCAGTGTATTTGAATCTGACCAGCATGAGAGTTTAGAAGTAGGAGGCGACGAATTTCTGCCTAAACCAGTGCAAGCTACTGAATTGTTTCAGAAGTTACAGAAGCACTTAAAATTTGAGTGGATTTATGATTTTCCCCAGAGTCAAGAAGGAGTAAAGGAAACCCAAAATCTAAAAGTTATTTCTGCTGATTCCTCACTATCAAATACTTACTTAATTTCTCCACCACCTGAAGAAATCGAGAAACTATTTGAGTTGGCGATGAGAGGTAATATCAAAGGCATTCGAGAGCAAGCCCAAAAATTGAAACTTTTGGATGAGAAGTTTATACTATTTGCCGAACAATTAGAGCAACTTGCTAAAAGCTTTCAAATTGAAAAAATTAGGGAATTTATCCAACCATATCGAGGAGAAGAACAATGAATATACCTGTTATGGAGACAGGGGTAATTTTGATTGTGGATGATAATCCCAATAATTTGGAAGTACTATCTGAAACATTAATGGATACAGGTTGGGAGATATTGATTGCTGTGAATGGTGAAGGAGCGATCGCTCAAGCTGAATACGCTTGTCCTGATATCATACTTTTAGATGTAATGATGCCTGGAATTGACGGATTTACAGCCTGCCAGCGTTTAAAGTTAAATCCTGTAACCTGTGATATCCCCATAATTTTTATGACAGCTCTCTCTGAAACTGTCGATAAAGTAAAGGGTTTGAGTTTGGGAGCAGTAGATTACATTACTAAACCGTTTGAGCATGAAGAAGTACTGGCTCGTATCAAGACACATCTACAAATCCGTAATCTAACTAAGCAACTCCAAATTCATAATCAGCAACTTCAACAAGAAATAGCCGACCGTCTTGCAGTCGAAACCAAGTTACAAAAGCTAACTCAGGAGTTAGAGCAAAGGGTAGATGAACGTACTTTTCAACTATCTCAAGCACTTCATAATTTTCAGCAAGCTCAGGTTCGTCTGATACAACAAGAAAAGATGTCAACCCTTGGTGAATTGGTTGCTGGAATTGCTCATGAAATTAACAATCCAGTTAACTTCATTTTAGGAAATCTTAATCACGCCTCAGAATACACCCAAAATTTTATTGATTTATTTAAACTTTATCAACAATATTATCCCAATCCTGAAGGAGAAATTCAGCAAAAAATAGATGAAATTGATATTGATTTCTTAATGCAAGATTCTCCGCAAATTATGTCATCTATGTACAAAGGAACAAAGCGCCTAGCACAGATGATTCATTCACTTAGGCATTTTTCACGTCGGGATGATTCAGTAGTACAACCTATAGATATTCATGAAGGTATTGATAGCACGCTATTGATTTTACAATATCGCTTAAAAGCCAACTCAGAACGTTCTGAAATTCAGATTATTAAAGATTATGGAACTTTGCCACCTGTAGAATGTTTTCCAGGCCCACTGAATCAAGTTTTTATGAATCTCCTTGCTAATGCAATAGATGCTATAGAAGAGTCATTGATAACTAAGAGCAACTATGTTGCAAACCTTCCCCAAATTGCAGCAAATGGCGTTAATTTGTTATCGGTAGAGGATAACGGAAAAATCACGATTCGCACTGCTATACATCAACAAAGTTCAGTTGTAGTAATTAAAATTGCCGATAATGGCATCGGTATGACAGAAGAAGTCAAACAACGGTTATCTGAACCAATGTTTACTACCAAACCGGTAGGAAAGGGCACAGGGTTGGGTTTATCTATAAGTCGGCAAATTATTGAGGAGAAACATGGTGGGACTCTTTCTTTTGTCTCTGAGCCGGGGAAAAGCACAGAATTTTGTATTGAAATTCCTGTACTAAGTCAAAAAGCATAAATAACTACGCAGTTACAAAACAGTATAATCAACGTCGAAATACGGCGTGATCGCGAATCTCTACTTGGGGGATTTCTAGGATCGTTACATTATTATAGATACAGAGGCAGCTGATGATAATGAGAGTGAGTCAGTAATCGAGTCGGTTAAAGCCGCCTCTGTTGAATTGTACGCTAGTGAATGTCAGGCATCGCTAATTCTGTTGAACTCTCCCAAACTGAACTCAAAAAGCTGCAAGATAAACGTGCCAAAACCAAAACTGACTACCAAAAGCTTGTTGACTCATTGGGTGAGGCTGTTGGCTGTGTTTGTGGCTGCTTGTAGGGAAGGGAGGAAGCTGGAGGCGCAGCAGGTAAAATCTAGTGTGGTTGCTTGGTTTGAATGGGCAAGGCAGCAGCGGATTGTGAAAGCGATGTCAGGTGAGGTGGTGTATACGCCAGAAGGTGAGGCGGTGGAGTT
The DNA here is from genome assembly GCF_038096175.1 of Nostoc sp. UHCC 0302. Classification (NCBI taxonomy): domain Bacteria; kingdom Bacillati; phylum Cyanobacteriota; class Cyanophyceae; order Nostocales; family Nostocaceae; genus Nostoc; species Nostoc sp. UHCC 0302. The sequence goes on along the minus strand of NZ_CP151099.1, from coordinate 3,410,727 downwards.
GCTTTCGATGATGCGGCGGTATCCAGTGCGGGAGTGACATCAAAAGTTTCTAGCGATCGCTCTTCTCAATAACGACAATAAGCCAGGCTGCTTAATCTAGGAGTATTTGCTAAGTCAGTATTGGCTATCCAGCCATTACCTGATAACTCTCCAGGGAAACTTCTAGAAAGGTCGATTTCTACCCAAATATAATTTTCAGATTTGTATGACTTAACTATATTACCTGTAACCAAGTTCACAAACACGATTGTGTTTGGAGAAAGTGTTGTAATAAAATCACCTTTTGTACTTGGTTGGCGACGTATAGTTTTAGTTTGTAAAATTTGCCGACATACACTGCCAATAGTAGGTTTACTCAAAAGGTTTTGAGCGTTATTATTCGTCTGACAATATTTCAGCACAGCAGTTTGAATAAACCCTGAAGTCGGAGATTTAATTCTAACAAATCTATCTATCCTAGCTGGTATATATGCTAAAAAAATATTTGTTCGTGCCGATAATATTCTGATGGCATTGGATAATACTGAAGGTTCTTTGAAAATTGGAGTATCTACTTTAGTTGCACGACAATTCGATTGTGAGAAATTAGAGGGAATCTGTGTGATTTGAGCAAATACAGGTACATTCAGAGCGAACGTAGCAATCTTTACTAAGATAAACATATATAATAACTTCTGAAAATTCACGGTTTGTCCTTAATATCACTTACGGAAGACTGTACTTTATATTTGCAGTTCGCTAGTGTGATTCGTTCTGTCGAAACGAATAGAAATAATCGGGGATGACAGGCAAGGGAAATATTCGGGAGAAATTCCGACAGAACCTTGACAACTCAATTTTTCGTGATGGTGTAATTCCATCCCTCCAAGTGCAGGAGTGAAAGCAAGTCCCCCATTTCAGCAAAGGGGTTCTTTGTTGGGATGAAGCGGGGAATCATGGCGGTAACTGCAAGCCTAATGTGGAATCCCGCCTAGCATAGCTGGTCATGGGTAGGAATACGAATCTCTTGACTGAATCATCGTAATGCAAAACAAGCCAAAAGGCTGTCAGGCTTGTCCCAAAAGGGAAAGGATAAGTGGTTGGCTGATTAAGCGGCAGACCAATATGCACTCACAATAAACCCGGTGAAGAGAGAGAACCCTAAAACCAGCGACAAACGAAAAATTGGGAACGAAGTAACCCCCTGATGCGCTCTCAGGAAATGGTCGATTTCCTGAGTAGGTAGCCAGCCGCAAGCCTTCAAGGGGAAGGATTGCCTCAGAAGCCAAAGCCTTTGGGAAAGCCAGAGGATATGCAGACGGAGGCACGGTGACTTGGATTGTAGAGGTACTAGTAGCAATGTACACATCTAAAACGAGTTTCAAGACTACGGTGGAATGGAATGCTATCCCCTGGCGAAAGCTGGAAAGGAAAGTATTCAAGTTGCAAAAGCGTATCTACAAAGCCTCTCAGCGTGGTGATGTCAAAGCAGTTCGTCAACTTCAAAAAACGTTGTTGCACTCCTGGTCAGCAAAGTGTTTGGCGGTTCGTAGGGTAACACAAGACAACCGAGGTAAGAAGACGGCAGGAGTGGACGGGTTGAAAAACTTGTCCCCAAAAGCACGTCTTATCTTAGTACATTCCCTGAAGCTAGGTGAAAAAGCCGCTCCCACTCGAAGGGTGTGGATACCAAAACCCGGCTCAAAGGGAGAAAAAAGACCCCTTTCTATACCCACTCTGTACGACCGCGCCTTGCAATCGCTAGTAAAACTAGCCCTAGAACCTGAATGGGAAGCTCGCTTCGAGCCAAACTCATTCGGTTTTCGACCAGGAAGAAACGCCCATGATGCGATTAAGGCAATATTCAACACTATTAAGTTTAAACCTAAATATGTGTTGGATGCCGATATTGCGAAATGTTTTGACAAAATTAATCACAATGTTCTGCTGTCAAAATTAAATACATTCCCTACCATTTGCCGACAAATTCGTGCATGGTTGAAAGCGGGAGTGATTGATTTCTCTGAATATGCTTTAAGAGAGAAATCTGACAACATAACATCAATGGGTGTTCCACAAGGGTGTACGATTTCGCCATTATTAGCGAATATAGCCCTTCACCGCATGGAAAATCGAATTAAACAAGTTGCTCTTACTTTACCTGGACGTAAAACAGGGAATTGTAAAGCAATAAGCTTAATCCGGTTTGCAGATGATTTTGTGATTCTGCATAAAGACCTTGCCGTTATCCAAAGATGTCAGCAGATTATGGCAGAGTGGTTAAACGAATTGGGGCTAGAATTAAAACCAAGTAAAACCCATATTTCTCATACACAAAATATGTATGAAGGTAACGTTGGTTTCGACTTTTTGGGTTTCACTGTTCGACAATTCCCGGTAGGAAAATATCATAGTGGTAAAAGCTCAAACGGAAAATTACTTGGTTACAAAACTCTTATTACTCCAAGCAAAACAAAGCTGAGGACACACACGCAGAAGATAGGTAAATTGATTGATGGGCATAAATCAGTACCACAATCTGATTTAATCGCTCATCTGAATCCCGTCATCCGTGGATGGACAAACTACTACTCAGGTGTCGTCAGTAAACGCATATTTAATCAGGCTGATACAACTTTATTCAGCCAGCTAAAAGCATGGGCAGAACATCGTCACCCTAATAAATCTTCCCGATGGAGTTGCCAAAAGTATTGGCAAACTGTAGGGTCTGATAATTGGGTATTTAAACCCCATAACCAGAAGATTCGCTTACTCAAGCACCGTGAAACTCCTATTGTGAGACACATACAAGTGCAAGGAATCCGTAGCCCATTTGATGGTGACTGGGTGTACTGGAGTTCCAGAATGGGTAAACATCCTGAAGCGCCAACAAGGGTGGCAACACTTTTGAAGATACAAAAAGGAAAGTGTACTCATTGTGGACTGTTTTTTCACCATGAAGACTTGATGGAAATCGACCATAAAATCCCCCGCTCCCAAGGCGGTAAGGATAGTTATGATAACCTTCAATTACTTCATGGACATTGCCATGATGCTAAAACGGCAGCCGATAAAGTTGCTGTTACAGTTCCAGAAATAGATGAGGATTATCTCAACTGTAATCCCTTTTAACTTGGAATTTATAGGTGTGTTTGTCAAGCACCAAATCATCGAGGAGCCGTGTGAAGTTAACGTTTCATGCACGGTTTTGTAGCCGAGTCAGGGGGGTGACTTCCTGGCTTAGGCATCCCTCTACTGAGAATACCTGAAAGTGAAGGCGTTGGAGCGATCGCTATAGTAAATTTTTAACAGTCTGTTAGCCCCATCTCTTCAATATCCACACTATGAAAATTACTTAATTGAGCAACTTAAGTATTTTCTTGATTTACATTGCAAAGTTGCCAACGCCAAGGATGTTGATGGATTTGTTCGCTGGAGTTGAGGTGACGGGAACTGAGCCGGTTGTTCAAGTGGTAAGCGTTAGCCATGCCGTTAGGCTTATCGCCGATTTCTCAAAACGCAATGCATCTCATATTAAAGGTATCTTAAATCTCACCATCCCCCTTGACGAGTCCCCAATCTGGATTTTAGGGCAGTATTTCTCACAACTTGGTTTATCTACCGAATCGCGGCGACCTGTGGAATCCGGGAAGCGTGTTAGGTACTATCGGCTCAATACTGAGGATGTCGTGTTTACTCAACAGGTATTGGAGTACCGCCAAAGGCAACGGGAAGAGAAGGAACTCAAGCAGCAGCAGGAGCAAGAGCGTCATGCAGCTTACGCAGCTAGGATGCAAGCTCAGTACGGAGGCAGGGGAGCAGGGGGCAGGAGGAAGAAAACATAGCAAAAGGAAAAACTTTACCGCAAAATTCTCTCCCTTGCTCCCTGCCCCCCGCCCCCTTGCCTGATTTCGCGCCGTCTATACCCCCCAATAGTGAAGATGGAAGCAATAATTGGGGGGGTATAGACGGACAATCAAACCACGAATAAATACTTAACGATAATTGGTGGAACAGAGTAAAATATTACGCTCAATTAGTGACTAAGTAAGTAAAATACGGAATGCTCACAAGTAACCAGCAGTGGGGTGTGATGCTTGAGTTCGAGGAGGTCAGCCCAGACAGATTTGCTCAACTGGTGTCAGATGCGCCACAGTGGATGGAGTGGATAGCTTGATCTGCACCAGGTATAGACTAATTAACTATTGTTGGTCGGCGTATCCATTACGAACGATATAGTTTGACCTACTTTGCCTGTTAAACACGCATCATCAGCAGAATTTTTCACCGTCGCAAGAGCGACGGTGAAAAATTCTGCTGGTTTTTAGAATCCGATAAATCAACTCGGCATTAGCTTCCGAAAGGGCGGTATACGCATTGCAAAAAGCCTTTTGTACTGGTTGGAGTATTGCTAATGGCAGTTGGAAAAAACAACTGCAATCTTTTCCAGCTAACATTTTAAAGCTAGTTATTTTCAATTTCTTTGACACATCCCAATTTTATTTGTAAATCATTTCTATAACTGTCACACAGATGACCAGATATTGCCTTCAAATGAGCTTTGAAAGCTGCTTTCCTTTTGATATACTCTTCAATCCCAGTAACGCTTTCTCTCAATTTCTTTAGCTCTTCCACTTCTTGCTGAACATTTACTGTTTCTTTGTAATCAAAAACTGTATTATTTGCTACTATTTTTACTGATTTTACTTGAGTAAACTGCGTCCACAGTCCTGACTGATTGGTAAGCTGTAAATTCATTGCATTTACATTAGTCATGGTTTTCTTAACCAAATCTGGAGAGAGTTTTTACTTGACAATAACTTACAACTAACAGTTTATTTAACAGCCTGTCAACGATTTTAAAAAAGCTCCTACTTTTCCTACTTTTCCTACTTTTCTCCTCTTTTGGAGTCGCGGCAGCATTTGCACTGCTATTAAGTGTGCTATCACAATCAAATTTTGCCAGATTTCTAGACTTTTTAAAAATATCGTTTATTCCTTAAGAGTCAAAACACTTTTAATGTAATTGCGATCGCCATATTCGCCGTTAAACACAGTGTTAAATCCAGCATTCCGCACTTCAAGATATAATCGGGAGTAGAGGTGACAGCAACTGAGCCAGTTGTTGAAGCGGAGAAATTTACTCAGTTGGTGACAGCTGCTCCCAATTGGGTGGAGTGGATGGGGTGAAAAATTTGGTTATTATTGCGATACACTCACTTGTTCCTTATAGCTAACTTAAATTAGTTCCCCAAACCCTCACTCTACAGCAAGGGTTTTAAGTTGGGTAAGGTCACCAAATAACTATTGCGACATTAATTCAACATTACTGATTAGAAAACGCCTAGTATTACGGGGACGGAACCGCTACTCGATTGCTAGGAACAATTTGTGGCTGATATGAAAATACTTCTCGGCTACGAGGATCGACACCCACCTTGAGCCACTGTACGTCGTTGGTGCCGTTTCCCTGATTGTCGCCAAATGTCTCAACGCGAGTGAAATTCTCTAGCCGTCTTCCTTGAGAATCTAGAAATGGCTTGTCTATGCGGAAGTAATGCGAATCGCCGTGTACATATGCAACTGGCTTACGGAAAGCAATCACCTCATCGCGCAACGCTAATAAAAAGTCTTTGAAACCATCAGGCTGCCCATCGGTTTGCACGAGCGTCCTTGGATTACGCAAAGGCGCTCTGGTGGAGTCGCTCAGATCCCACCCCGGATCTGCCTGAGAGATTAACATCACCCCAGCTGAGTTACGTTCTTTTGCCACTCTAAAAGACTCTTTGAGCCATGCAATATTCGCTGCGTTTCGCGCCGCGTACTCCTCTGGGTCAGGCACACTGTCGCATAGATTGTTGCACGAGCCTTGGATGTTGAATGTCGCATAGGTTACCCTGCCAACCGTCCAGCGGCGGTTTTCAACACAGGGTACTGCACCGTTGACACCGAGGCACAGTGGTAGCGTCTGCACCTCCTGAGCTAGCCGACGTTGCCCCAGAGAGAAATTCGTATTGAAAAATACCTGACGCTCGTAGTCAAGGCGCTCTAGTGAGTTAAATCCGCCATTTGAAGGGCGATCGCAGTCTGTCCAATCGTTATCCCCTGGAGTGAAGGCTGCTGGTGCCTCCAGAGTGCTGAAGTAACCGAGCGCCTTGGTGTACAGTGCGTTGTCACAAAGGCTATTAGAACCGGCTTTAAGATCACCATCATGGACAGTGAAAGAAAGTTTCTGCGAATTCATGTCCTCGATTAGTCTTGTTACCCCAACTTCCTGCGCAGCTGAGTAGGGTAAATCACCCCAAAGTCCAATATAGTATGGCGCGTTCGCGTTCGCGTTCTCGTTCTCTCCAGCTACTACCAAATTGCTGCTGACAGATGTCAAAAACGGTAAGGTTAGACCCAGTAAACACATTTTCCGTAGCAAATCTACAATACCGATGCGTCGAAACACTGAGTAGTTAAACTTGGCCATCATCATATCCTCAATATATTGCGGAATCCGTGAGAGCATTTTGGATAAATAGTTTTTGCACACACCATTCCAATCAGCAATTTAGACTACCGGATTGTTGATAGCAGATAGGTTATGAATGGGTTATGAGTGGGATATAAGGGAAGAGCGATCGCCCGCCCGAAAGTTAGTTATTGAGGTCAATTGGATGAAAGCTTGGCTGTCTGACACTAACGAGTGATCAGCAGTGGGGCGTGATGTTAGAGTTCGAGTCGGTTGAATCGGAGAAGTTTGGTCAATTGATTGCATCTGCTCCTGATTGGGTGGAATGGATGGGGTGAGAAAGCCCTTGCTACAAAGAAAGCTGCATCTCCGACAAAATAAGGAATCGCGTTGTCTGTTTACTTGCTTTTCACCAACGACTGATAATTAAATCTCTACTGGTTCTTGGTCAAATTTTCGCATCGATAGAGAAGGTAGGATCATACACATTGCCCAACAGAACGGGGCGAATTGCTCCCAAAAAAGCGACTAACCCTTGTCCCAATGCACTATATGTGCTAGAGGTGTTTTTAATTGAAGGCCCAATTACAGAGGAATTTGCAGTTCTAAATCTAGTGGTTTCTCGAAAAATTGAGATTGAAGGCAGCAATACTTTGTAGGATCTACATAAAATTATTTTCAAAGCATTTGACCTTGTTTATTGAAGCACGTACTATTCAAACTACTCTGTGGAATTTTATCATCGGACAGCAACATCCAGAGAGTCTTGAGCGTTTAGAAACTAGGCTGCAATGGCTTCACACTCGTTTCCGTGATTGTTATTAATTTATAAGTTTTGAAACTGAATAATTATTTATGCCTATTGAAAAGGGTTCTGTTTTAAATCTTTTTGTTAAACAGCAACATAAAGCAGCAATGAAAGAAGTTGAGGAAATCAACTTAAAAAGAGGTCATGGTATTGAAGGAGATATTAATGCAAATCCTAGCAGCCCTAGACAAGTCTTAGTTATAAGATATGAAAATATTGTAGATTTGGCAATTCCACCAGGAGGATTACGAGAGAATATTGTCATAACTGGGATAAAACCTGAGAATTTTGCTCCTGGTTCTCTCATAAGTTTTGATAGTGGGGCTGCTATTCGTTTGACTTTCCATTGTGAGCCATGCAAACATATAGCCCATTTGGTTGATTCCTTAAAGCGTCTTCAAGCTAAAAGAGGCATTTTAGGTGTGGTTATCAATTCAGGTATAATTAATGTTGGAAATCATGTTCAGATTCAAACTGATAAATTTCCTGCCTTGCCTGAAAGTCCTTATGCACGATTTCTTGAATTTATCGTCAAAGTACCAGCAGGCAAAGTAGTAACTTACAAACAGATAATTCAAGCTATCGGAGTAGATAACAGCTACCTGAGAGCTATTCCTATTTATCTGAAAAAAACATCTGCTGATGATTACCCAATTCATAGAATTTTAGATTCTCAAGGTTATTTAATAAAATATACTCCCAATCAAAAGCATAAATTAGAGTCTGAAGGTATTCAAATTCTGAATAAATTAGATTTAGCTACTAGTTCAATTAGATATTCTGTAGATTATAGTAAATATTCAAACAAAGATATAAACATTTATCTTGATTAAAAATATAAGTTACTTTTAAATATCGATATTAACTAATTTAGAAAAATATAAAAATTTAATCATGGGAAACTATAGATAAGTTCGACTAATTCTAATTCTACACAATTTTTGTTTGCCAGGATTGAGACGATGTTATTAAGATTGCTATAAATAAAATAAAAGAGAAAAGTATGATTGACCATAATCGCCTCTTTAAAGAATTATTATCTACATTTTTTATTGAGTTTCTCAATTTATTTCTACCTCAAGTAGCCAGCCAAATAGACCGCGATTCCATTCAGTTTTTACCCCAGGAAGTATTTACTTATGTTACCTCTGGAGAGAGAAAAGAAATTGACTTACTCGCAATCTGCTGTATTTTTTAATTCACGTTGAAAATCAGTCTTATACTCGGTCAGAATTTCCCAAGCGGATGTTTAAATATTTTGCACGTCTTTTAGAGAAATATGATTTACCGATTTACCCGATGGTAATTTTTTCATTTGATGAACCACTACGCGCCGAACCTCAAAATTATCGTGTTACGTTTGCTAGCGACGCTTAAGTTAGACCCAGCACGTATGCAATTGATTTCTGAATTTGTTGATACGTATTTACGGCTGGATGATACCGAGAAACAGGTCTTTCAAGCGGCAATCAGTACAATGGGGTTAGAGGAACAGGAGGAAATTATGGAGATTGTCACCAGTTGGCAACAGGAAGCTTTGGAAAAAGTTGCAGTAAACTTATTGCGCGAGGGTATAGCAACTGAAGTTATTGTGCGAGTCACAGGGTTAACTTTAGAGCAAGTGCAGCAGTTACAGATACAGCTGTCTCAAGAAAATCAACCTCAGTAAACTTTTTGTGCTAATTTACACCAAAAAAAATACTCTTTTGTGTTTCCAAGACTGATATCACTCGAAAGCCGCCGATTCGTATACTTACTTATGGCGGACACTCAGATGCTTTGATAAAAAAAAACTATAAAAAGCTTAGTATTGGGCTGCGGTGTATGATCATTGAGGTGTCTTTTTTCGCATTGTCTTAAGTACTTTGAAAGTTATATTTTAAACTTTAAATTTACATACGTGTTTCATGCCTCGAAAAACTACAGTTTCATCGCAATCAATTAAAGCAACCCCCCTGGCTCTGTCTCAATTACATATCCGCTTAGAGTTTCTGGAAAAAGAACACCAATCGCTACTTAAGCAGATCAAGAGAAAGCGCACAGAACTAAAGAACTTTGTCGAACAGATGCGTTGTTTTGGCACAGAATTTATCAATAGAGCTACTCCCAATTTCCAAAAAATGGCTGAGTTAGACCAGGAAATCCATGCTCTGTTTGAGGAAATTTTTACTACTAGAAAGTTTGGTAAGCAAACCCTTAAGAATATAGAAGCAGTTTACCGTAACTTACAGATAACTGGAGTCATCACTGTAAAACCCAATAGCCAACAGTTAGATACAGAGTTAGACGAATCATTTGAAAATGAAGATTCCCAATCAGATTTTTCAAGCTCTACTAGTGAAGAGCAGCATCAATATTGGCAATCGCAACAGCCTGTAGAATCTCCCTCTGTAGCCAGAACAGATGACCAAAGAAAAATTCGTCAAACATTTTTGAAATTAGCTGAAATCTTTCACCCTGATAAAGCCAGAGACAGTGAAACACAGAAGTATCACACAGAAATTATGAAATCAATCAATAAAGCCTACCAAGAGGGGGATTTAGCAAGACTTCTTGAAATTGAACGAAGTCACCAATCTGGGGAAGTAATTGACAATAATAGCGAGGATGATTTAACTCGTAGATGCCGAACTCTAGAACAGCACAATCAAATTCTCCTGGCTCAATACGAAAACTTGAAACAGGAACTGCGTTTGACAAAAAATACTCCAGAAGGAACGATGGTTACTGATTCTCGGAAAGCTGCTAAAAAAGGTATTGACGCTATGGCTGCGATCGTAGAAACAATGGAATCTCAAATTAACGTCGTTTCTGGGATTCGGGATTTTGTTAAGGATTTTAGAGAACAGAAAATCACTATTAAAGAATTTCTCGCTGGCCCACCACCTCTGTACTCCTTAGACGAGTCAATTATGGAAGATATTTTGGAGCAGATGTTGTCACAATTAATGAGATAGTAATTGATTTTTACTAAAAATTAAGAGGATGTTTTAAAAGCGTGGGTTCTTGTACAAAAGCTCACATTGATAATGTGGTAACAAGCGCCAATATTGACCATCTAGCGGCACTGTTCATAATCTATACTCAGGCTAGGAGAATTGATAACTCTTAGTTAGACGCGATTAGATAAATAAAAAATCTATGTAAATATAGCTGAGACAACTTGCTAGATGTTAGAGGATGTCTGAAAAGTTTTTAATGGGTGATTTTAATCACGCAAGTTGTTTGAGCATCAGACGAATCATCGCAATGTCAACAAAAGTTTCTGTTGTTTCTGGTAAGATTTCATAATCCTTACTTAATCGCCGACACCAGTTAAACCAACCAAAAGTCCTCTCAACAAGCCAGCGTTTAGGTAATACGACAAAACCCTTCTGTTCTTCGTGGCGGGTAACAACACTTAAAATCCATCGATAGGCATCAATAACCCAATGCTGAAAATTTTGCCCCCGATATCCGCCATCAACCCAAATCTTGATTAAACGACGGAAGCGATGGCGGACTTGATCGAGTTTGGAAAAAACGAGTTTGGCACCTGCTTGATAAATAAGTACTTTACCTGATAATAATGTAAAGAATAGTTGCTAAATAACCTTATTAGATACCAGATAGTGATAACTTCTTGAGCTTGATATATTAAGATTTGATTTTTGAAAAAGCGAGCTACTATTAAAGCTGATGTATAAAAAAATTGCTATTCCTATTTTAAGTCTCATGTTTACAACGCTCATGCCTAATCTGGTAACTGCTGAGACTGTGATGCAAAAAGTAGCCAGAACAGGGGTATTAACAGCTGGTACTAGTAGAGATGCGCTACCTTTTGCTTATGTGGATAGTCAAGGGAAGTTAAATGGTTATTCTATAGATATGCTGACTCTGATTAAAGAGCAATTAGAAAAAGACCTAGGAAAAAAAATTAAAGTGCAATTAGTTGGTCTTAGCCCTTCTGAGCGGATTTCTAAAATAGTTAAGCAACAAGTTGATATTGTGTGTGATGCTAGTAGTTTTACATGGAAGCGAGATAAACAAGTTGACTTTTCTGTCAGCTACGGTGTGACTGGAACCCAATTATTAGTTAAGAAAGGAAGTAATCTAGGTTCTCCTAAATCCCTTATTAGTAAGCGAATTGGTGTGCTGGCGGGAACCACAAATGAGCAGGCGATCGCTCATGTACAGCCCCAAGCTAAGCTGGTGTATTTTAAAACTAGGGCAGAGGGATACACAGCTTTGCAACAGGGTACTATTGATGCTTTCTCATCCGATAGCATTCTTTTAGAGGGATGGCTACAACAGCAAAAAAATCCAGATGCTTTTGTGATTGTACCTGCTCGCCCCTATTCACAAGAAGGGATCGCTTGTATGGTACCAGAAGATAACTCGAAATTCTTGGATACAGTCAACTATTCTCTAGTCAAGTTCATGCAAGGATTCGTCAATGGTAATCAGCGATATGTCGCTATTTTTGACCGTTGGTTTGGATCTCAAGGCGCTGTAGCGCTCAATCGAGATTTACGTGATTTAGTAGTGGAAACTATGCAATTGGTTATAGAATTTCGGGAGGAAGTTCCCAAAAGTGACTTGTGAAATAATGGGTTTTTCTGACCCAACTTCTTCATCCGTTAGATCATTACGAACCGCTACATCATGAACTTTCTTAAGAGAATTGCCTGATAAAATTCTTTTCAGTTCCAAATTGTACACCTAGAGCGATCGCTTGGAATCGTAGAAGCACAACAAGCGCGTTCGCACTTACAGCCCTTCTCAAGACAGTAGACGCTCCGCGTCGGTTGCTTCCAGGGGGACAGGCATCAAGAAGGCAGGGGTTGGCGTAGCCATCGCTATCCATAACATCTGCAATTCAACACTTACGTTTGACCCCTACCGTTGCCCTATCTGTCTTGAGAACAGCGAGTGCTACGTCTTTGCAGTGATTAGATTGCTAGTGGTAAAGCAATTCATCTATGGTGCTACTTTTTCCCGAAACTGTTTCCCAGGAGAAAATGCAGGCACTCTAGTAGCTGGAATGGTCATTGGCTCATTGGTTTTGGGATTACGCCCTTCACGCTGGGAGCGCTCACGTCGCTCAAATGACCCAAACCCCATCGGTGAGAGGTTAGAATAAAGTAAATTTTGTCAATCAGTTAAAATACTCAAAAAAACTTTAATGAAAATGATAATCGTGCGTGGGGGAGGGGAAGGAGGCGAGCGACACTCGCCTCCTTCCTCTCTATTTGATTATCATTATCTATAAGTTTTTAACGGCTAAAATGTGAGGCAAAAAAGTATTGTAACGAGAGAATAAATTTTTCAAAAGTGAGTTTCATTATTATTGTAAATTCAGTAATCAAATGCGGTAATGAAAAGTGCTTGTTGACTACTATGCCCAAAGCTGCAAAACGAAACTCCGACCACGCGCAAAAGCATAATACTCCTACCATAGATAATGAAGCGATTGCGTCGCATTTAGAAGAGTTACTAACTCCAGCTATCTTTGCTCAACAAAAATACTATAAGCAGTTAGGTTTACGAGATAGAATTATCAACCTATCCTTCATGGTAGCAGCAGTATTAACTTTATTGTGGCGACAAGTTCCTGGAGTTCAAGAATTAACAAGGCTTTTAGCAAGAGAAGATTTATTGTGGTGTCGTTCTAGAATAATTGCTCAACAATCTCTTTCTGAAAGATTTTTAGTATTCCCATCTGAATTATTTGAGCGAGTATTTAAAGATTTACTACCTCAGTTACAACTTAATTGGCAACGACGGCTGAAGCGACCACTTCCTGATAGTGTTAAATTTGCACTTCTTAATTTTGAACGAATTTGGATAGCTGACGGGTCTACATTAGAAGCCTTATTCCGAAAGCTAAAAAGCCTAGAAGACTTGAAAACAGGTCAATTAGCAGGAAAGATTTGTACAGTTATTGATTTAGTCAATCGCTTACCTATTGAAGTTTGGTTTCACACTAATCCTGCTGCATCAGAAACTAACTTTGAAGCTCCATTGCTGAAACTACTACCTGCTAAAACTCTGATCTTACTTGATAGAGGTTTTTATCATTTCCACTTTTTACAACAACTCATTAACCAAGAAGTTCATTTTATTACTCGTTTAAAAGCCAAAGCATCTATTAAGTACTTAAAAATTTTCAGCTATGACCATTCAGTTAAAGACCGATTGATTCAACTTGGAACTGTTCGTCGTGGTGCACCAGTGCTTACTTTACGTTTAATAGAAATTAAGGTTGGTAAAACTAGCTATTCTTATATTACTTCTGTCCTCGACCCACAAATCTTACCTCCTTACGTTGTCGCAGATTTATATCGCCGAAGATGGAGAGTTGAAGAAGCTTTTTACGTGGTCAAGCGTTTATTGGGACTGTCATATTTATGGACTGGTTCTATTAATGGTGTGAAGTTACAAGTGTGGGCAACTTGGCTCTTTTATGCAGTATTGGTTGACTTGGGAGATGCGGTTGCAGACGAATTATCTTTGCCATTTGACCGCATTTCTTTAGAGATGATTTTTCGTGGTTTATATCATTTTAGTGTCGCCTATGATAAAGGTAAGGCGGATGACCCAATTAAGTACTTCGCTGCCAAAGAAAATCAAGATTTAGGAGTAGTTAAAGCCCTGCGAAAACCAGTCTCCAAGCTGGATTTATCGCCTTTTCCCGCACCCTCTTGACAAAAGTGCAATCACTCTAACCTCTCACTGATGCCCAAACCCAATGAGCGTTACCTTATCCCCATTCGCTACAGCCTCAGTAACGACTGACAAAAAAGCATTGATCACTTCATCAGCTTGCTTTTTTGTGATGTTGGTCTTAGCTGCTACAGTATCCACTAATTCGCCTTTGTTCATAAATCACCTTGAAGTATTTTTTTGAAAAGTTGGGAGTAGAGAAACCTTAACACACAAGCTTTTCGCTGCAAATAAAGGAAATATAGCATTACTAAGAAGGCATAAGGGGAAAACATCAGCTAGAAGTCCTAATCTCCATCATTGCATCTGGGGTACTACTAGTAAAAATACTGAGGCATAAGCAAGTTACTAAATATAAGATGGTTACTTAACAGCTAATAAGGCTAGTAACCCTGTTGAATTAATATTAACTACCCAAGCTAATATCTGAATGCTAATGAACTCCTGAAGCTAATTACAACTTTATCGATCAAAAAAAGTATAATCCGTTGGTGTGAAAGACCACTAACTATGTAAAAAAAAGCAGCGACAGTAGCTAACTTGGATAAAAAATCCGCCTATAATCTCCGGCTAGCAGTAGACGAAGTTGCTACCAACATCATTCTTCATAGTTATCAGAAAGTGCGATCTTAGAGGCACATAAAATTGCAAATAGATATTGATGAGCAAGCCCTAACTATTTACATTGAGGATACTGGTGCAACATTCGACCCCCTACAGGAATTGAGTGTGCAGGAGGAACTAATTCATAAAGCTTCGAATCTAACGATGACTTCTTAGCAAAGTGGGAGAGTATTTAGCAATTGAATGTGTCCATCAGTTACTTTTTGAGCGGACTGAAAGTTTTAGTCAAAAGCCTGATTTGTGAATAGATAAAACTTGCTAATTACTGATAGCTAATAGGTGATTTATAAAGTAAATTTTAAATATTATTATCGCTGAAACTTCCATAAAAACTATTAAAAAATGTATATATTTACATAAGTATGCTGAAGTTCAGCTAGATACATAATGTCATTGACAATTAATAACTCAATATTTATATGATTAAGATCAGTTTAAAAAAACTTGTTTCTAAAAAAGAAGTGATCTCTATCATTAAAAATTCTATAGATGCTCTAGACACCCCTATAAATATCTTAGATATAGATGGCAAATTACTGTTTGGCGAAAAAATAGATAATCCTTTGGGTAAATATCTTGTAGAGCTTGGTAGTGAGATGGTTGGAGAGGTCATTGGCGGCGAGAAAGCTTCTTTGATCGCATCTCTACTAAGCGATTTAGCAACCCAAGAAGTTGAGAAAAAATCGCTAACAGGTGAACTTCTAGATAAATATCGGGAAATCAGCTTGCTGTATAAGCTTTCTGAAAATCTATCTGGCAACTTAGAAATACAGAAAGTTGCAGAATTAGTCATTGAAGAGGCTTTAAAACTCATAAAAGCAACGAGTGCATCAGTTATGTTGCTAAATAATGAGATAAAAAAGCTTGAAATAATAGTAACCTTTGGTACAAGCTACAACCGACAAACAACTATAGAACCTAATCAAGGTATAATTGGCAGCGTAGTTCATACAGGAAGGGCAGAAATTGTCAATGATGTCTTGTCTGATCCCAGGTGTGTTGAGAGTGAGAATAAAATAAGCTCCTTGATTTGCGCCCCTCTGAAGATTAGAGATGAGGTTATTGGTGTAATTAACCTCAGTAGTGAGTCACCTGTTGAATATACATCAGCAGACTTTAAGCTCCTCACTACATTAGCTTCACAGGCTGCTTCTGCGATTGAAAATGCCATCCGTCATAAAAACCAGATCAAAGAGGCAATGGCTCGCACTGAGCTAGAAAAAGGACGGCAAATTCAGACAGATTTTTTGCCCGACCAAATAATACAGGTGCTAGGCTGGGAGACCGCTGCTTTATTTGAGCCTGCCCGTCAAGTTGCCGGAGATTTCTATGATACTTTCATGCTTCCCGATGGCTGTGTAGGACTAGTTATTGCTGATGTGTGCGATAAAGGCGTAGGTGCAGCGCTGTTTATGGCACTTTTCCGCAGTTTCATCCGCGTCTTTTCCGGTCAAACCTCCTTGCAAGGGTTGACCATCCTCAACAATGAATTACTTACCACTTTGAACGCTTCTATTGACCGGACAGAAGAAATCAACATTACCCAAATCCATGCCCTAAGAGCGGTTGAACTCACTCACAACTACGTCGCCCAAAATCATAGCAACTTGAATATGTTTGCCACACTCTTTTTCGGCGTGTTAAATCCGGTCACTGGTTTGCTAGCCTACGTGAATGGCGGACATGAGCCTTTAGCTATTCTTGATGCCTCTGGTGTCAAGCAGCGTCTCATGCCTACTGGCCCTGCTGTTGGTATACCGTCCAATAAAGAGTTTAAAATTCAGCAGGTGTACCTCCAACCGGGCGACATCCTCTTGGGCTATACAGACGGTGTTACTGATGCTCGCAGCCCAAGCAAGCAGTTCTTCACTGAAAAAAAATTACTATCTCTATTACAAGAGCCAGCAGAGTCAGTAGCAGCTTTGATAGAGCGCATCAAAGTGAGCTTAATCACTCATATTGCTTCTGCCGATCAATTCGACGATATTACGATATTAGCTATACAACGAACTCCAAGAAGATAGTGCAATGAGTCCTAATACTTGGGTACGAAAAAGATGGCGGAAGACACGGAGCAAATATCAGCAACAATTGCAACCCCGCCGTTTCATTCCGTTTTTGATCCTCGGTAGCAGCATTTTAGCGGTAGCAGCAATAAAAATTACTAGTTATAAGTATCTTCGCAACCTCATCCTCGAAAGCTTGGAGTCAAATGCACAACTGCAAGTGCATATAGCAGTGGTTAAAGTTGATGATTGGCTTGCTACTTGGAAGGCAGAAGTAGAAACAATCGCCAATACCCCCGAAGTCCGTTCGATGAAATGGACGAGCGCAAAATCTTATCTGCAACTAGAGCAGAAGCGGTTGCCAGGTTTTTCGTTTACGATCGCAAATCTTGATGGCTCTTTTTACACTACAGATCGTGACTTTGTTAAGGGCAAAAGTATAAGCGATCGCGCTTACTTTCCACGCGCAATAGCGGGAGAAGTCTTTGTCGATAATCCCGTGATTTCACGCAC
Organism: Nostoc sp. UHCC 0302; assembly: GCF_038096175.1. Lineage (NCBI taxonomy): Bacteria > Bacillati > Cyanobacteriota > Cyanophyceae > Nostocales > Nostocaceae > Nostoc > Nostoc sp. UHCC 0302. Next base: position 3,393,635 of record NZ_CP151099.1, on the reverse strand, counting down.
GTCAGGCAAGCGCGAAGTGAATGTTGCAGCTCCGATATTTTCGATTCCCACTACCTATCCCAGTCAACTCTCAGCAGAAAGCGCTGCCAGTGATACTTGCAATCGCGAAGAGTTGAAGTCGGTTGCAGATTCACAAAATAGACCTAAACCTATTGGTATACTGGTGGGTTCAATTTCTATAGACCAGATTTCAAAGGTTCTTGCTAAAGCAACCGAGGAAGAAGGCAGTTATGCATTTGTCCTCGATTCTCAAGGCTCACCCATTGCCTATGACTACGAATACGGTGAAAAATCGATTCACAAAACGCAGAAAAAACCAAGCTCCTATTTACAGGGTATTGGTAGAGAAACTGACAAGTGCAAAAAAATAGATATACACAATGTGGAAATTGAAGGTCAGCAGGTTTATGTAGCCTACGCCCACCTCAAAAGAGCAGGCTGGTCTATTGCCTTGGTTCTTCCCAAATCTAATTTGGAGCGAAAACTGAATTCTCTTAACCATCTAGTCTTTGTGTTCGCAATACTCTTGGCTGTAGCAACTTTAATTGCTGTGCAGTGGCTCCTATCATTTGAGCGTACCCGCATCCGTGCTGAGCAGGAGGCACTTTTTAATCGCCTTAGCAGGCGCATTCGGGAGTCTTTGGATCTGCAAACCACATTGCAAACAACGGTTGATGAAATTGCTAGTGTCCTCCATTTAGACCAGGTGATTTTTGGCAGGTATGATCAGGATGACCATAGCTTAGAAGTTGTTTGCGAACATAGGCAACCAGATCAACAGACTTTGCTGGGAGTATTGAGTCTCGAACCGCTTGGTGACTTAGCTGCTTATCTGGAGCAAGGCAAAATTGCGCGTTGCAATGATGTCGTTACGGCACCTGATTTGTCAGCAACGGTGCAAGCAGCCTATTTACAAATGGGAATTATTAGTTATGTAGCTTTGCCCGTATTGATTCCTGACGATGAAACCCCTAGTTATTTAACCTGCATTCGCAGCAGTCCTTGGAGTTGGCAAATCTGTGAAGTGGAACTGTTGCAAGTAATTGCCGACCAGTTAGCGATTGCCATCAAGCAGTCACGGTTATATGCCCAGACCGAGAGACAAGTCCAGGTTGTCAGCACCCAAGCTCAACAATTAGCAGCCACCTCGACTCAATTGCAGGATGCCCTTGGCCGTGTAAACGCCATCATTAAGAGCCTAGCAGATGCCTTGCTCGTCGTAGACTCAGAAGGTAAAATCACCCAAGTTAATCCTGCCTTGCTCCACCTATTCGATTTGGAAGATGCCAAATTAGTTGGTCAAGACTGTCAAGCAGTGCTTCCAAGGGCGTTCGTAGACCTTTTAACGCAGACCAAGAGGAATACTGAAGAAGTTGTTACCTCTGAAGTAGAATTAGCTCATCAACGGATTGGCGAAGCTGTTGCCGCTGCGATTCTCAAAGACTCCGACCCCACTGTAGAAGAAAAAAATCTTTTGATTGGCTGGGTGATCCTGATCCGGGATATTACCTTCGCTAAAGAAGTAGACCGAATGAAGACGGACTTTATTTCCACTGTTTCCCACGAATTGCGGACTCCTCTAACTTCAGTGATTGGATTTGCCAAGCTTATCAAGAAAAAACTAGAAGAAACCGTATTCCCCTTAGTAACGACAGACAATAAGAAAGTCCAGCGCTCAGTTCAACAAGTGTCAGATAACATCAACATTATCGTGGAAGAAGGAGAGCGGCTGAAAAACCTGATCAACGATGTCCTCGATCTTGCCAAGATGGAGGCTGGGAAGGTGGATTGGCAGATGAATCCCCTGTCTGTTAAAGAACTTCTAGAACGGGCGATCGCAGCTACCGCCGCTTTATTTGAACAGAAACAATTAGAACTCATTCAGGAAATTGAACCGGGATTACCAGAAGTTATTGGCGATCGCGATCGCGTGATTCAAGTTGCGATTAATCTCATTTCCAATGCAGTTAAATTTACAGACGAAGGTTATATTATCTGTAGAGCTAGGCGGACGGGTCAAGAGACTACAGTCAGTATCATTGACACCGGCATGGGAATTGCCAAAGAAGACGAGCCAAAGGTGTTTGAAAAATTCAAACAGGTAGGCGACACCCTCACCGACAAACCCAAAGGCACAGGCTTAGGGCTGCCGATTTGTAAAGAAATTGTGGAACATCATGGCGGTCGGATTTGGGTTGAAAGCGAATTTGGCCGAGGCAGTAACTTCTCCTTCACCTTACCCAACCTGATTGAGCCTCAGCCAGGGAGCAAAACAGTAGACGTAGAGACATTCCTCTAACAACTGCAATCGCCGCTGATCAAAGCCGCCAACTCTACTGAAGGTCAAAAAACTATTTTGGTTGTGGATGATGAAGGCCCAATTCGGGAACTCCTCAGACAGAATCTCAGTGCAGAAGGCTACATAGTTCAAGAGGCAAAAGATGGTTTAGAGGCAATCCAACAGGTAAAGCTTGAACTTCCTGACCTATTGATCTTGGACGTAACAATGCCCATAATGAATGGGTTTGAGACTGCGGCAGTTCTGAAAAATGACCTGCAAAGCATAGACATCCCCATTTTAATTTTATCTGTCGTCGAAGAGCAAAAGCGGGGTTATGCTCTCGGTGTTGACAGGTATCTTACCAAACCGATTAACACCGAAGAATTGCTTAAAGAAGTTGCTGCCCTCACCTCTGAAAGTAGAGCCAAGAGAAAAGTTTTGATTGTGGATGAAAATGTGCCTGCTGCTAAGATAATTACCCAAGCAATACAGTTAAGAGGGTTTGATACTTTTGAAGCCTCAAATGGTCAGGATACTATCGAAAAAGCGCTTATAACTAAACCCGATTTGATTATTGTTGATTCCATGATTTCAGATAAGCATAATTTAATTAATACATTGAGAGTTGAAAAAGACTTGAAACACATATTCTTTGTTTTGTTATCAAAGCCAAAAACAAATAGCAGCCATTAGTTAGAAATAGTTAATCACCAAAAAGCAATTATTTTTACTTAGAAAGGAATGTATGGGCAAAAAAATATTAATCGTAGATGATGAATCTCACATTAGGAGTTTGATTGAGCAAGCACTTGAGGATCTCGAAGACGAGGGGGTAGAGTTACTAACTGCGAAAAATGGAGAGGATGCTTTAGAACAAATTAAGTCTGATCACCCCAACCTCATCTTCCTTGATGTGATGATGCCGAAAATGAGCGGTTTTGATGTTTGCCATCAAGTTAAGAAAGTTCTTGGCATGAAAGACATTTATATTATTATGCTAACTGCTAAAGGACAGGAGTTTGATAAACAGAAAGGAGAAGAGGTAGGCGCAGATTTATACCTAACCAAACCTTTTGATCCTGATGAAGTGTTATCAAAGTCGCAAGAAATTTTAGCAAGGAAAACAAAATTAACTTAACCGTGTTTTGTCACTATCGGAAAACAATAATCAAAGCAATGACAGAAAATAATCGTAGGGGTAATTGAAAGGTCAAATGCTTGGGTAGAGCGATGTAAAAGTTTAGTCAAAAATTTTGAACGTACACTTGAGCGTGCCAATGCCAAGCTCAAGCTTTGTTTCATCAGATTGATGCTCAAAAGACTAGCCGCTAGCTAGAAAAAAGATATCAAATGGGTTCTATAAGTAATGTTAAGAAAATGCCGCTGAAGTAAAAGAGATGGAATCATGACTAAGCCATCCTCTAAAGTTGCTTTTCGCTTCCTGACTCACACCTCCCCAACCCAGGCTTCGGGCTTCGATTGCTGCTCAAATACGCTGTGTTTTCTCGTTTAAATAGGGCAATAACGAATCATACTTATCTTGAATGCTTTCTACTATCTGTTTATCAAACATCAATACCTTAGCCAAAAAAGGAGTATGAAGAGAGAGGGCGGTCTGTAGTAGAGTTATTGTCTTCCACAACGACAACTCAGAAGCTACAATTCGCCCATGTTCGATATCCTATCACTCTTACAATGCCTATTGCCCCAGATAAATGCTACGACGATGCGTCAGTTGAACCAGTCCCAAGCAGCGTAAATAGACACCATCAGTTAGATATTGGGAAGTAATAGTTCCCATTTGCCCATAAGAGTGCATCATCCGAAGTAGCGATCATCAGCTGCTTGCGGGACGGTTGTGGCAAGGGCAGAGGAGAGGCGATCGCTCACAGTACGCACACTCTCACAAAAATACTCTACCGAGTTATTCACTTGGGCAGAGTATATAATAACCAATGCTTGATTTACCAATATTCAATTTATATAAAAGTAGATATTTATACATCTGTATAAGTACTGTAAACCTTGACCATAGAGATTGCTTTTAAGGCAGTGGATCAGCGCCATTGCTTATGACTAATAAGCTAAGTAAAGGATATTATAGCTTCACTACTGAGTCAAACACATCGCAATCAAACAATGACAATGGTACAGCAGCCCTAACCATACTCCTTTCAAAAGAACCAATGTTATATATATTACTTTTCACTTACTAAGTTGCACATATCGTGGAAAGATCGAGAGCAAATACCGCAGAAAGCAACAATGTGATTAAATACTTACACTGTTTGTATTATATATTACTATATTCAAGCTCAGCTGTATAATGTACTACTTTCTTTTCAGTTTTCAGAAAATTTAATGCACTTTTCTGTATTTACTAACACTCATATATCAAGTTTAATAGAATCAATTAACAGATTATTTATCGTTTCAACAGCAACAGATTTATGTCCTCAGCTCATAAACTGCTAAAGTCAAGCCTGCTCAAGTAATTGCAATTTTTTAAGCATTCCTCACAATAACAGAGGGATAAAATCTCCGGACACTGAAACAATATTGGGTTGTTCCCACAACTGTACTGTATCTGATCCTGGTTGGTGTGGAATATAACCTCAGTCTATGTTTTTTCGTGCGTCTTGGGAACAATTTCACGCGGCATTCTTGGCTACATTAGCGACTAATACATTCATTTGAAGAGCAATCGTCCGCAGTCAGTATTGACTGACAGGGCTGCATGCTTTTGTGCGTCACCCATGATAGGGGAGATGGAGATCCAAGAAATAAAATGCAAGCGCCCCTTCTCCTGCGGAGACGTCAAGGCGAACGGAGTGACGCTCCTGCGTCGCTAGCGCTTCTGTACGAGAGGCTGCGCCAACACTAACAGCAGTCACTCATGGGGGAAACCCCCAACTCTTGGAGATGCTCCGCGCTGGCGGAAGCCTCTCACGAGTGGGAGAAGACCGCGCAGAGGAACGCTCGTTCCTCGCTAACGCTGTGCTAACAAGAGGCGGAGACGCTCCGCCTCTGCACCGTATCAATAATATTTTTGGCAAAACCGAGAATTTAGGCGATGAAAGCCCTTCTCCCAAGGGGAGACGCTGCGCAAATTGGGCGAAAACGACGGTTCGTCCTTGAAGTAAAAAATAACAACATTAAAACACTGCTAATTATGTCATTTCATAGTTCTATAGGCGACAACGAAGAGTTATTTTCTTTACGTAATAAGCTTTTTTCTGAACTCAGCCATTTTTTTAGTTCAGCTAAACTCGAAGGTGTAAAAAATTGTGCTATCAAACTTCAAGAGGTGCTTCCTATACAATCCTCTCTTGAACAAAACAAAGTTCTTGTAGCCTATGGAGGAGGGAAAGACAGCTCTTATATGCTTACCTTTGTAAGGTTGGTGCAACTCATTCTATTCAAATGGAATGGAGAAACCTTTCAGATACGTGTAGTAACTAACCGCCACGCTGGTATGCCAACAAGTGTAATAGAAAATATTCATCGAGTGTATTGCGCTTTACAACTCTATGACGACCCGGATGTTGAACTCCTACTTATCGACGGCAATAAAATCAGTCTTTTTGACCGTTATCTTCCACTTCCCCATAATATCGTTAGTCAGAATCGGCAAGACATCTTAATGACTGGACATCGAACTCAAGCAAGTTCCCGCCCTACATTCTGCAATGCTTGTAACATCAGTATGGTTAACTCTTTTGGAATCGCTTCTTACTATGACGGTGGGGTAGATGTAATCATTACAGGTGATTCTAGAAAAGAACAAAGAGCTTATATGGTTTGGGTTAACCGTCTTGTTCAAAAAATTAGTCCAGATTTATTACCTAGCGGACATGGATTTAGGGATTTTCTTAAGAACTTAGATATAATTTCTCAAAGCTATTTTCAGGAAATTTATGGTGATAAGGCTAATCATGAAATTGAAGAGCATAGAATAATTAATAATGACATAAATTTAGATCCGTTATTCTTTTCTATATATAATTACACGGAATACTCTGCTGGGAATCACTGGGAGCTACTGACAAAGTATTTAGGGTTTGAGTTTGATGAACTTGCGTTCAGCTTTTCTGAGTCTGACTGTGCAAATCCTGCGCTAATGGCCCACTTACGTGGGCTTAAATGTGAACACGTTTATGGTAGAAGTTACGCTGAAGGCATAGAAGAATATGTCAAATTTGCCATATCCTTGATGCGTCAAAAACAATTTCCTGAGTTCCTCATAGATCAAATTACCCAGCGGTATAGTACCGCCGAGTTAATAACACTGATGCGTAAGAAGATAAATGATTTTGCTTTTGAAGCTTTTGGCATAACTGAAGAACAGTTAATTTGTATGGTTTATGCTCCATTTTCCGAAAAAGGCAGAAACCTTGAAACATATCTTTTAAAAGAACAGCCAAAGCTTTTATCTAATCTCCACAATATTCACCAAGTTCTTGATAGGGGAGAAAAGGAGAAGACATCACAACAATCTAGCGATATAGCTAGTAATTTATATTGTATAAGTGGGCTGACATTAGAGCAATTAAGGATATGTTATGATTCTCCACTGCTAGGGTTTAATGATAAAAATGCAAAACTTGAACTAGTGAACTTAATTTTAGAGAGAGATCCTCATAAAGGCATAATAGAAACTCGTCACAGCCCAGGTGGCCCGACTATATATGAAATGATTTCTGGCAGATAAATATAATTAAGAAGAATGATGTTATCTAGGAGTAAAATATGTTTGTCCAAGTCGGAGCAACTCGCGATGGATTAGATCCCTATTTAGATGCATCTTTACGTCGGGGTATGAAAGCAGTTCTCATTGAAACACCAGACTATCTCCAATGGCGTAAAAATTTAGGACGGCGGACTTTTGATATTGAATTACCTATTAACCAGCCTAATGATCCTAACCAAATTCTCAATATATTAGGTGACTTAAGCAAGAATGTAAAGTTAATCCTGCCTGGGTTTGAACGTTATGTTGAAAGTGTGTATGCTGTAGCTGAAAGATGGAAAGTTCCACCGTGGCAAGAGATGATATATCCTCATTTTGTTCCTCCTAATAAGTGGGAACAAAGAAGACTTTTATCTCAAAAAGCTTCTCTAATTTTACAGCCAGCTTACATGATACTTTCATTGCAAGATGTTAATGCAAGTTCCTTAGTAAATCTCAAATATCCTCTTGTCATTAAGCCTGTTAATGGGGGTGGTGGGCTTGGAGTTTTTTTAGTAGAAAATTTTTTGCAGTTAGAGAAATCTTTAGCTGAATTGAAAAAACTAACAAATTATGACGGTAATGTTTTCGATGAAATTATTGTTGAAGAATACATTTCGGGAGTAGAATATTCTGTTCAAGGCATTTCTCAGGAAGGTATGGTAGTAATTATAACAGTATGCGAAAAGTTTATTTTGAAAGAACATATTCTCGGAATTAATAATATCTCTGGATTTCGAGAAGTTGGCCATATAGCAACCTGTGGAAGTTGGAGCAGTTCAAGAATTCAGCAGTTTGCTCAGTCATGTATTGATGCTGTTGGATATTATAAAGGCCCATTTCATATTGACCTTATACAAAACGACCAAGGACTTTACTTTATAGAAATGGGCTTCCGACTTTCGGGTGGTGGGCTAGTCAATCTTATTGAAAAAGTTACAGGAATTAATTGGGGTGAGTCTTCCTTTGCTGTCCATTTAGAAAACCGCTTTATTCTACCATTTTCTTCTAATGGAAACAAATTTATGGGTCAAATTATAGCCCTATCTCCTGAAGAAATGGTAATAGCTAAACATTTATATAGTATAGGATTACCGATTACTATTGAAGAATTCCCGGCTTTAAAACCCTTATCTCAACCACTTAAATTTATTCCTAAAAGTTTAGCTGCTGATGTTATGCGCCATGCCGGTTCTTTAGGACGAATTACAGTTTCGGCTCAGAGTTTAATAGAGGTAAAAAATTTACTTCAAAAGTGTATTTCCGTGCGTTTAAAACGTCAAAATTAATATGAATGTTGCATTATGTGCCGAATGATTCTTGCTCTAGGTAGCTTTTCAACACAATCTGTACTCAACGCAGCCCTTTCCATGAGTGAAGGTATAACAGCATCTCATGATGGCCCTATTTGCCGTCATCCAAATGGATGGGGTGCTTTATGGAGAAACAGTTTGTCTCCTCACGGATTATCTGTTCATCGAGATACACGTTCTATTAAAGAAAGCCTTAGACAATCTTTACTTCACGAAATTGAAACTGACTTTCTTACAGTTCATGTAAGACATGCAACCCTTACACACAATCAAGGCATAGGATGCACTCATCCTATTACACGACAAGGAATGCCTGTCCCTTGGTATCTTTTCCATAACGGTTTTCTCCCTACTGTTTACCAAAAGCTGGGACTTGAACGCTCAACCTTTGATTCTGGAGAGTATTTTGATTATATTATCCCGCCAACACAGGATAAATTTTCTGATCACCTTGAAATCATAAAAAAGTTAGAAAATCTTGCACCTGGAGGAAGCTCTGCTAACGCTATAGTAGTAAATCCAAAAAGAGCATATGTAATTCATTGGACTCCTAAAAATACTCGCTTTCCTTCATATTTCACAATGTATAAAGTGCAAACAAAGTCTGCATTTTTCATTGCCTCTGAAATTATTTCTGAAATTGCTCCTTATGAATGCTGGCATCCCCTAACTCAAGGGGAAATTATAGAGCTTCCACTGACACATAGATAAGATATGAAAAATATAGAGAAGGCTTGGAAAGAAATTATTTATAGTTCTGGCGATCATCCATTAGATATTAATGCTTTAAGGGGGATTGCTGAAAGCAAATTTGCAGCGATTGTTCTCAAAAATTTTCTTGATGAGAATATTCTTGACACTACTATTCAAATAATACAGCGTAACCTTGAGCGAGCAATTGTTACTCAATATTCTAACGGAAGTCTTACTACAATAGGTTCTTATCTTGCAAAGGATTTGAACCAACCAGATAAATATTTTAGGGAAGCTCAAGCAAACAGTTCATTATTTCCAATGCAGTTTGATATATCTATTTATGTAAGACAAAAACTACAGCATATATTTAATTTACACAGTCTAAAAATAGCACAAGAACCAGATGGGCGAACATATGCACCCTTTATTGTTAGAATCCATTCTGATGGAATTATGAATCCTCTCCATAATGACAATATTATGAGAGATGCTAAATCAACAGATTTATTAGTTGCTAAACTTAAATATCAGCTCAGTTGTATTATCTGCATTCAAGAATGTGACAATGGAGGTAATTTACGTCATTATATGAAATCATGGAACCCAGATGACGAACAGTATAAAATAAAAAATGGAATAGGATATGATTATGAAGTTGTAAAAGAAAAGCCTTGCTTTGTTTTTAAACCCAAGGTAAGTGATATTTATCTCATAAATCCTACTAATTACCATGAAATTGATCGAGTATCAGGTCAAACGCGTATTACTGTAGGTTTTTTTATTGGTTTTTTTGACGATGACTTTAAGAATGGTATAGTTTGGAGTTAATAATAATTAATTTTTGACTTGCAGACTTTAACCAAAATCTAATAATTTTACCTCACGAAAACTAGTACATATTTTAAGTAGCCTATTTGAGAGGAATAAAATAATTGAAAGCTAAAGATACATTTCTTGCAATACTTGTTGCCTTGATTTGGGGGCTTAACTTTGTTGTTATCAAGGTTGGACTGGATTCATTTCCTCCACTTCTGTTCTCATGTCTTAGATTTACTGTAGCAGCCTTTCCCGCTGTAATCTTCTTTAAGAGAGGACAAATCTCATGGAAATGGATTTTGGCAATAGGTTTTACTTTAGGTGTTGTTAAATACTCTTTTCTATTTATAGGTATTAAAGTTGGGACACCCGCAGGACTGTCTTCTCTCCTGATTCAATCGCAAGTTCTTTTTACTTCTCTTCTCTCGGCTAGAATATTAAATGATGCTCCAGTATTATGGCAAAAAATTGGTATTGGTATTGCTTTTAGTGGGATTGGACTAATTGCTTCTAGTATGATTAATAGCGCTAATTTATGGGGTTTTTGCTTAGTCTTAATGGCATCTATAGCTTGGTCTTTCGCAAACATTTTCATAAAAATGGCAGGAAATGTTGATATGTTCAGGCTTATGATATGGATGAGCATTATTCCTCCACTTCCACTACTTGCTTTATCAACAATTTTTGAGGAAGGGCAGAAGGATGCTCTTGCTCATATCAACCTTCTTGGGATAGGAACTATTTTTTACACAGGATTAATCGCTACTGTTCTTGCCTTTGGTATCTGGGGATGGCTATTAAGAAGGTATTCAGCAAATATTGTGACACCTTTTGCATTGCTTGTTCCTGTCTTCGGATTTGTTTTTTCTAACTTGTTCCTCAATGAAAAAATTACTACAATAAATTTAGTAGCATCACTATTGATTTTAATTGGCTTAGTTCTTATTGTTTTTGGAAGAAAAACATCAATTAAGTCTTTTACAAGTAATATATAAAATTGCCAAGCTTCTTCTAACTGCAATTTTTTAATCTGAATATGGTTAACGCTTTTACAGGCTGTAGCGCAATATTCCGGTTACGGCAAGTAAACAACGCACTGCACGTAAATTTCAATTGCTGACAATGGGTGCTTGACTCTCTTGAGATCACTAGTACAATGAAAAACTGCCCGTTTTGCATGAATTCCAGAGCAGTGAATGAAAAAGGGAAATAAAATACGGGACTTTTAAACGTTGTCCCTTGGTTTACATATAATTCGTTTGGTATGTAATATTCTTCAGCTAGAGTTTTATGTTTTATGCAAAAAAACGAAAAATCTTGAAACTGCCGTCACACAAGAGTTAAGCGCCAGCATCAAGACCGCCCCCGATGTAACCCAGTCAGATGCGTGACAATCATTGGTTTACATTCGCTACTGAAGCGGCATACCATCACCGCCCCGAATAACTCAATGCAGGGACAATTATGTGCGACAGCCGTAGGCTTAAGCTTCGCTTATTGCTCCCAAGAGTGAAGTGCGCTCAAGGCTGTCGCGAAGTACCGCAGACTACTACAATGATGGCGATCGCAATTGCAGCCGTATTTTAAGGGAGCCAGTGTACACAGCATAAAAATGCTTTTTGCGGGGAGCAAAACTAGTAGTCTAATAGCAAAAAGCTATTCAGACTGGAGACTGTTGCTAAATTAAAAAGATTTTTTATTGTAATGATTATGCTGTTAGCAAAAAAGATTTGTTTGTATGAAACGCTTTCATATTGCTCTTGTGGTAAATGATCTTCAAGCATCGATTGCTGATTACAGTCAGCGGCTGAGGTTTGACCCCACTGTAGTTGTCCCTGGAAAGTATGCAATGTGGCGAACCGATTTGCTCAACTTTTCGATTAATCAAATGCCAGAACGCGCTGGGGAACTACGACACATTGGTTTTGAAGATGAAGCGGTGCAAGGATTTTCTAGCACACATGATATCAACGGCATTGAATGGGAACTTTTTTCACCTCAAGCGCAAGACAAAAAAATTGTGGAAACCTATGGAACACCATTTTAGCCTGCTAAGGCATCTGCCAGAGGTTAAGATAATTGCATCTGTGGCATCCCAGTGGTTGCTTTCGGTATCGCACCAATAGGTACATTAATGGCGATCGCCAAAATCACAGTCAGAGATAAGTACAATCAGTAGACCGAAAAGTTTTTTAGAAGCCTTACTAATCCTTAATTTCTCCTTAGGAATGCAATCCGCTCAAATCAGTTTTTAATCTACCTTCCAAGCACCTTTGTTCTGGATGCACGAATAGAGCATCTCGACTACAAGCGATCGCCTTTTAAGAAATATTAGAGATTGCCCCAGATTCCTCTCTTCGCTCGGAACTCCAGTACAAGTCTACAATCTCACTTCCCGACAATGGCAAAGAGGAGAGGAGCTTGGGTGTCGGTGCGCTGTCTTAGGCAGGGGCTTTTATGTGTTCGGTGGGGAGTATATCGCGGTGGAGAGTTGGGGGAGGTGGGGAGAAGTAAGATTTACTGGAAATTAGAGTATAAATTAATGCTATGTACTTTGATTTTGTTCTAGTAAAGCTTGAGGCACATTTATTGCTGTTTCCCCTACTCGCACATCTTGCCATCTTGTATTCTCATTCCAAACAATTTTGGTGAGGTTAGTATATTCGAGGTTAGCACCAGACAGGCTAGCACCATCAAGATTAGCAGACTCAAGGTCAGCATACTCAAGGTTAGCGCCATCAAGGTTAGCGTTTGTTAGGTTAGCCCTAGACAGGTTAACGCCAAAAAGATTAGCGCTCTTGAGGTTAACCCTAGACAGGTTAGCGCTAGACAAGTTAGCGCCATCAAGGTTAGCGCCAAAAAGGTTAACGCCAAAAAGATTAGCACTATCAAGGTTAGCGCCATCGAGATTAACGCCTTCAAGGTTAGCGCCATCGAGGTTAGCACATGAAAGCTTAGCACCTCTTAGATCAGCACCTCTTAAGTTAACGCCATACAGATTAGCGCCTCTTAAGTCAGCGCTCTTGAGGTTAACGCCATCAAGGTTAGCACTATTGAGGTTAGCCCCGCTAAAATCTGTACTTTGGATATCTGCATAACTAAAGTTTGCCTCAGACAAGTCTTGACCTTTGAAAGAATGACCTCTCTTGTTTTGTCCGGAGAAGTTAAGGGGCATGGCTAATATACTGAAAGCGAGGTTTGAGATGGATACACCTTGAGTATCCGCTTTTACAGACTCTAGCGCAATCTGACTCTTGCGGCAGGTAAACAACGCACTGCACGTGAATTCTGTAAGCCGAGTCACTTTTGAGAACACATGGATAACTATAAACTAAATCAATTTTTATTGATATATTTGATTTAGACAAATTCGATAATTCTTTCTGAAGTTAGAAATATTCAAGACAAGTTGTGTTTGACGCTTGCGAAACGGCGTCGCGGAGTGAATGCCAAACTTACGAGCTTCATAACTGGCTGCTGCAACTACGCCTCGTTGATTCGGACTGCCACCAACTACTAACGGTTTACCTCGATAGCTAGGGTTATCCCTCTGTTCCACCGATGCGTAGAAGGCGTTCATATCAACGTGAACTATCTTTACTCTCCGTTTAGTTTACAAAACTTTACGAATTGGTTCCATTTTGGACATATCTCGGTTGATATCCAAATTGCTTCCTACATAAGGCATAAACTATTTTTGAAAAATCTAACAGGCTGTAAATTATTCTGGACAGGGCTTTCACGAACTTTATTAATTCCTTAGCGTACAGTTTTCCCGTTTTAGCACAATAGTTCCAACTTCTTCAATTTCTTTAGGAGGATGCAGAGTGATTTATTTCTGTTTATAAATCAGCTATGAGTACAGTTTGATAGATAAATTTCTATGTCTATTGAGTAACTTCAAGAATTCTTCAGCAGTCATCAGATGAAATACACAAATATTCATTATTTACCTGCCCATACATTAGAGGAACTAACAGAATATGAACATGCATTAGGAATAAATTTAATTGGTAGAATCTGTTAGTTTGCTGGCTGATTGTTGTCCCGCTTTAGCGCAATTTCGGAATATTTTAGTGATTTTTCCCCATCCAGGATCAGTCATTTGAAAACCATGCACCATCCCTTATTACTGATTCTCGTTAAAGTCACTATTTTTTCTCTAATGTTAGCCATAGGGAGCAACGTCTCCTTTGAAAAGATGCTCTCCTTCTGGCGAAAACCTGCCTTAGTATTCCGTGCGCTTCTAGCCGTTGTTGTGCTAGTGCCTCTGGTGGTTATTCTACTGTTGAAACTGTTGAACTTACCACCGGAAGTAATGATAGGATTGACCTTGTTGGCAGCTTCTCCAGGTGCGCCTCTGACTACGAAGCGATCGCAAAAGGCTGGAGGCGGCTTCCAATATTCAGCGAGTCTTCAGCTAACTCTGGCAATACTTGCAGTTTTTTTTACTCCCCTCACCTTGGAAATTTTTGCTACCTTATTTGAGAATATTTCACAAAAGGTGACAATTTTAGAAGTTGCCCGGCAAGTGATGATAGTGCAGTTATTGCCTGTCAGTCTCGGTATTTTAATGCAAAAGTTCGCCCCTAAATTTGCCCAAAAGATTGCCCAGCCCTTGACTTTTATTGCTGATAATCTCTTTTTAGTGATGGTTGTTTTAGTGTGCATCTTAGGGCTGCCACTGTTTTCCAGAGTTTGGCAATTACCACTCGTAGCGATCGCAATTATGGTGATTGCTTCTCTAGGGATTGGACACACCTTAGGCAGACTCGATGATGATATGCGAGCTACCTTGGCAATTTTCTGTATTGCTCGTAATTTTGGTTTAGCTTTGTTTATCGCTATTTTGAATCATGTACAGCAGCAGGTGATTCCGACACTGGTAGCTTACCTAATTTTGGGAGCTTTTATAGGTGTTCCCTACTCAATCTGGAATAAACGCAGATTTGCCAAAACTAACCCATTATGAGTCATTCTACCAATGATTTAGCGGTAGATCGTACCGAAATGGCCAAATACCGCAGTCGGGCAGCAGCAGATCGCACCTTAATGGCTTGGATACGCACGTGTCTGTCGTTAATTGGGTTTGGCTTTGGTATCCCCACCATCGTGAGAACCATTGAAAATACTCACCAGAGTCATAATCTTAACCCAGTGAGATTTTCGGTTATTGTTGGGCTGTCTTTTATTGGCACAGGAATGTTGGGCATGGTTTTAGGATTAAGAGAACATCATCAGCTACTCCAACAAATTCAAAGCGATCGCTATACTTACAAAACCTCTCATAGTGCAGAAATTGTTGGGGTGGCTTTGCTAGTAATTGGCTTAGTTAGTTTTATCGGTGTAGTAATTAAGTCTGGGAATTTTTAAGTATTGCATATTCATTAGGAGTTTAGGTATATGTCGCTGCGTGAATACAAACCTGGAAATGCTTTCCCTGGTGTAATAGAACGGACTGTTGATCGTTCCAGTCCTGCTTGGCCAGAACCTTTACGAGCCAAAGAAGGCACACCAAACGTACTATTTATCGTCTTCGATGATACGGGCTTTGGCCAATTTGGGAGCTACGGAAGTTCCATCAAAACACCCAACCTAGACGCACTAGCTGCCAATGGCTTGCGCTACAACAATCTACACACGACGGCGTTGTGTTCACCCACCCGCTCTTGCCTTCTAACTGGGCGCAATCACCATTCCAACGCTATGTCTTGCATTACAGAAGGGTCTACCGGTTATCCAGGTAGTAATGGGAATATCCCCTTTGAGAATGGGTTTCTCTCGGAGATGTTACTACAGAAGGGTTATAACACTTATGCGATCGGAAAATGGCATTTAACCCCCTCAGACCAGATATCTGCCGCCGGCCCCTACGATCGCTGGCCTCTCGGTCGCGGTTTTGAACGTTTTTATGGTTTTCTAGGAGGAGAAACCCACCAGTATTATCCAGAATTGGTTTATGATAACCACACCGTCAAGCCAGAAAAGACCCCCGCAGAAGGCTACCATTTGACAGAAGACTTAGTAGACAAGGCAATTAGCTTTATCGCTGATGCCAAGCAGATTGCCCCAAATAAACCCTTTTTCATGTATTTCTGTCCTGGTGCGATGCACGCCCCTCATCATGTACCGAAAGAATGGGCTGATGCCTACGCAGGCAAGTTCGATCGTGGTTGGGAGGCATACAGGGAGGAAGTTTTTGCCCGTCAGCAGCAAATAGGGATCGTCCCTGCCGATGCCAAACTCTCCCGCCATGATCCCGACGTTCCCCACTGGGATACTCTCTCAGCAGCAGAAAAGCGGCTCTATGCCCGGATGATGGAAGTATTTGCAGGCTTTTTAACCCATACTGACCACCACATTGGTCGCTTACTCGACTTCCTCAAAGCGATCGACGAGTTCGACAATACTATAATTATTGTCATCTCGGACAACGGGGCAAGTTCGGAAGGTGGAGCTACTGGTTCAGTTAATGAAAACTTGTTTTTTAACAATGTGCCAGAATCCCTAGAGGAAAATCTCAAGGCACTGGACAAGCTAGGCAGCCCAGAAACCTTCAACCATTATGCTTGGGGCTGGGCTTGGGCAGGTAATACGCCTTTCCGTCGCTGGAAACGGGAAACCTATCGGGGTGGAATCAGTGACCCCTTGATAGTCCATTGGACTCAAGGCATTGAGGCAAAAGGTACAATTCTTACTCAGTATGCCCATGCCATTGACCTAGTGCCAACAGTACTTGAGCTACTAGAAATTGAACCACCAACAACAATCAAGGGTGTCACCCAATCTCCCCTAGAAGGTGTCAGCTTCGCCCATACTTTTAATAATGCTGACGCACCCACTAAGCACCTTACCCAGTATTTCGAGATGATGGGACATCGCTCTCTTTATCATGATGGCTGGCGGGCAGTTTGTCCTTGGCCTGGTGCTTCATTTACAGAAGCAGGTCAGTTTTTTGGTACACCAATCTCAGCCCAAACTTTGACAGACCTAGATACCTATCACTGGGAACTGTATCACGTCGCATCAGATTTTGCCGAAAATTACGACATTGCTGCTGACAACCGCCCTAAGCTGATTGAGATGATTGCCACTTGGTATGTAGAAGCGGGAAAATACAATGTTTTGCCTGTGGATGGAAGGGGTGTACAACGATTTGCCGAAGAACGTCCTCAGATTGCTCTCAATCGTAGCCGCTATACTTATTATCCTGATACTCAGGCAATTCCAGCAAATAGTGCTGTCAGAGTCTTAAATCGTCCCCACAGTATTACGGCTGATGTCGAGATTCCCAGAGGTGGCGCACAAGGAGTATTACTTGCTCATGGGGGTAATGATAGTGGCTACTCCTTTTATCTCAAAGATGGTAAACTGCACTGGGTTCATAATTATGTAGCGCGATCGCTCTATCATGTCGAGTCTGTCTCATCAGTCCCGGAAGGTCGTCACCAGTTGCGCTTTGAGTTTAAAGTGACCGGTCAAGCAGATTTAGCCAAGGGGAAAGGAACACCGGGTCGCGCCCAACTGTATATCGATGAGAAATTGGTTGGGCAAGCCGATGTCCCGGTGACGACTCCCTTAGCACTAGGTCTGACCAGTGGCGTAACCTGTGGCATAGCCCCTGGCGCGCCTATAACACCCGATTATGAACCGCCCTTCAAGTGTACGGCCAAGATTTATAGTGTGATAGTGGATGTTAGTGGAGATTTGATTCAGGACAGAGAAGCCGAAGTGCGTACTATTATGGCACGACAATAAACTGATATTGCGACCGTAGTTTTTTATTTCTGCTCACCTGCTGCTAAATGGATTAGTGGACAGATTATGTTTATCAACTTGGTGGGTGTTGGGTACTTGAGTGCGTTCCATAATTCTTTAAGGACGAACGCACTCCTATTCAAATAACTTTGTGGAGGCGAATTAATGGAAACGACCGGGGATTAGCTCTGCGATTGCCTTTGGCATTGGCGAAGCCAATCACAGCGATAACCATATCTCTTCAACAGCGGTGCCTGGAGTCCAACAGTAAGGAAAAAATTTTAGAACACCTGATGCTCCTACAGCAACACAGCGGACAACAGTATCGAGGTACTCAGGTGGAATCTGCAATGCTGGCTCTCGTCGCCGTAACTACTCCTAGTAGTCTGCCAAGACTACTTTGCGTTGTGGTCAGCAAGGGAGGCAGGGGGAGAATTGGAGGAGATACTGCTATTATCATTGATTTTGCAACGCCAGCCTCCCCATCTTCCCCCGACCCCAATTCTTCCCCTGCTCCAGAAAGCTCGACCTACACAGCAATTTTGGGTTGGTGAACTACTAGGGTAGAGCCAGCTCCTATTGCTTGCAGTTTTCAGGTTATTACTTGACGATGGATGGTAGAGCGAACTCTCGGTTGGTTAGGACGGTATCGACGATTGAGCAAGGATTATGAGTATTTACCAGAAACTAAAGAAGCCTTTATTCAACTAGCTTACGTACTTTACTTCAGAGATTGGCATAAATTTTACTTTTCAGACATCCTCTAACCTCGACTTTATCCAAAATTAAAAACTCGGTTTTATTATCCGGCAAAAACCCTGGCTTTTTGGCAAATACTTTTTATATGTCACAGTTCATCGATGAAGTCAAAAAAGTAAAAAGACCGTCCCACAGTGGTTTCAGCGATAGCGATCGCGTTGTCAAAAAAATGGATAAAGTCGAGCTAACTCCTGAATTCTGTTTTGATAAAATTATCTCTTCATTCAGCAACGCCGTATTTCTCCGTTTGTAAAATGTACCACTCGTACTCAGGTCTATTACGCACCCAAGCAATTTGGGAACCATCAAATAAGGGAATTTCTACTTGCCACCACTGCCCACGCCGCAGACGACGATACCAACGAAAGTTTGAGCAAGTCCAATCTAACAGTTGCATATCAAAACTTGTGGATAAGTAAAAGCAGATGCTAGCTTCTACAGGTATGGCGTGAGGCTACACACATCAGCGATAAGGCGGCTTGTGGTGAATTAGGATTGATACCAGAGCATAATTGAGCTAAGCGATACTTCTTGTCAGATTTACCGTAACGGCCTTGGAACACTTGTGCGCCAACTGTATGGTTATGCGGATAAACATTAACACTAAAGCCAAGCGGCTCCAGAATTTTGTAGTAAAGCTCTGGCGTTACTCCATGTCCAGGTCGGTGATGAACCTCACTGGCTAAAGCCCAAGTTTGCTCTGCTGCTGAGGTATGACCTCCTCGTTTGATTAGGCGATACAGCCATAAACGTAAATTCCATAACCACAAACCGAATCCTTGGAAGTTCCAAGCAGTTAATTGAGGGTCGTGATCTGTGATTAGAATACCGCCTGGACGGACTAAACGTGCTGCTTGTGCCAACACTTGATCCATGTATTCGCAATGGTGAAGTGTAGCATTAACTGCAACAATATCTGCAAACTCATCAATAAATGGTAAATTGTGAGCATCTGCAAGCACTGGTGTATAGCCAAGACGTTGAGCCATTTTTAATGACCCATAGCTAATATCTACACCAATTAACAATTGTGGTTTTCCCCCAAGCGTTGCATACAAATTGCCCGGGCCACAACCAATGTCTACAACAATTTTATGATCCCAACTCCCCGTAGCCGCCTGCCAGCAAGACTTGAAAACTTGATCCCGATGACAGCTTTCAAAGTAGTTTTTTGCCCATTCAGAATGGCCAAAGTAATAACTATTCGCTTTGATGGCTGCACTAGAAGTAGAAATAGGACAATTTAGGATGTCTTGTTCATCTAAATTCACTCTCACATCAGCAGCAATATAAGGTTTAAGAAGTGAACATGAAGAAGTTGGCATAAGTATCACTTGTATTAATATCCTGCTTCAGTTCGCTACAAACTCAGCAAACCTCATCCTAATTTGCTATTGACAGTATAGTTGCTTTATACAAGCAGTTCTTCATAACATATCTGCTTTTTAGTTATTTAAAATCTGTCTTCATGTAGATGAATTTCTCTTGAAATAGATAACAAAGTATAAAAATATACTAACCAAGCTAGACAGTATGGTTTTGAAAAACATGTGTCAGATTGGAATGGCACGCTTGAAAAGCTATAAACTATACCAAGTAAGAATTTCAACTTTTAATCAATGAACAGTGAGTGGGCAAGTAAAGGTTTTGGCGTTTGATAATTTAGTTTGTCTTTTCCTCAAAATCCCTTTTTATATTGCCGCTACTGTGGGAACAACTTCATCTCATGCCATAGATCCATTGACACAAATAGGTGCGATCGCTCAAGCACATAATATTTGGCTCCATGTTGATGGTGCAATGAGCGGTACAGCAGGTATATGTCCTGAGTATCGCTGGATTCACCAAGGATTATAACTAGCAGACAGCTATTGTTTTAATCCTCATAAATGGATGCTGACTAATTTTGATCAATACCTTTGCCAAAATAAGAGCCTAGATAAATTTTGGCAAAAACGGCAAAACTAAGCATATATAAGCAGTTCGATGAAAATGTGATTTAGAATCTGAAACCCTTATCCTGCCCTCAATACGTTAAAAAACCCTTGTGTGAAACCTTAAAGGAATTTTTAGGACTGATTGTTTTTGCCAACCCTCAAAGAAATGGGAGTTAATGCTTAAAGTATCATCATCTCACCCTCGTAAATTGGCAAAGGTTTTGATTGTTTTCGGAGATGTCTATTGGCATCTGTCCAGGCATCACGATCGCGCTGGGGGTAAAACTCGCTCTACTTTTTTAAATCCAGCACGTTGTAAAGCTAATTGTAAAACTATACCAGCAGTAATCCCATCTGCATCTGAGTCATGTAGTATTACTAGTTGCTGATCTGGTTTGACAACTGCAATAAAAGCTTTGAATGCATCCTGTGCCGCTTCTAAAGAAGTTGATGTCACTCCATCTGTATGGGCATTAGTTACTTGTACTTGGCTGGTAGGTTCAGGCAACTTGCCTATTTGAGATAAACGTTGCACTGTTTGCAGAGTATCAATTTCTTCAGGCGGCTTATCATCTCGGATGCGTAATATTCGAGGAAAACGCAGAGCATACCCAGTTGAATGTCGCTTGGACGCTTTGCCATAAAAAGCACCTGCCAAGATGACAATCGCAATCGAGGGCGGCATCCAGTACACAATTTTAGAAAATTAAGTCCATGAAAATAAGAATCAGACCGACCAAAATATGTAATAAAGAAAAGATAAATATAAAAAGCCCTTTTGCTGTTGACAATTTGTTTTTGAAATTGCTAACCTTTAAACCGCCTACAACCCAGGCAATCAAACCAATTATTATAAGTACTAACCCAATCCTGGTTGGAGTAATAACCATTTAATTAAATCCTCTAACCACAAAAAATTTCTCAAAACAATTGTAAAACTTTATGTGAGATGCAGTGTATAGGGTATTGAGCCTATATCCATAACTTATGAGCAAAACCGAAACGGATAATTTAATCCTCTATCAACAGGCGGCTTTGTTTTTCAATAACATTATTGTCAAAAGTGCGATCGCGCAACCACCAGCAGGGAGAGCGAACACTGCCACTTGGACAGTAATCCGGTTCATTAAATCCCGTGTTGGTCTATAGGTGCGTTCGAGTGATGGCGCAAGCGATGGCTTACGGCGGACGCTTTGGCTGAATCTGGTGCAAGTTCCTAGACGTGTAGAAAACATTCAAGAGCAAATTTCTACCTCTGCTAGTGCCTCGTTGCAGAGGTAGAAAGACTAGAAATTGCTAATTTCACCTTTTTTAATTATGTGTAATCAAATCAATTCAGTTGAGCAGACTGACAAAGGTAATTGACAGTCTGCTGCAAGAGGCTTTTCAGAGATAAATTTTGGTTTCAACTGTTAACTTATGATTTAACTTGTAAAGAAGCAGTCACGGCAAGGAATTCTTGTATCATCTTTTGGATCAGCTCGCCTGCCGGCAGAGCTTCGGCTAACGCTGCTCCCTGTCCTGCCCACATACTGACAAAATCTGGATTTGATTTTTGAGCAGAAGTTTGACGTAAAACCCGCCCTATAGACATCTGAGCCGGGAATGGCAGTACTTTGTCCGTGTGATTCTCCATTTCACGTATAAATCGATTTCGTATTGCTCTGGCGGGTCTGCCGGAAAATGCCTCAGTAATAACCGTGTCTTCATCTTTACAATTAAGTACCGCCTGCCTATAGACTTCCGGGATATTGTTCTCAGGACAGGCAAGAAAGGCGGTTCCCATTTGTACCCCGCTTGCCCCAAGTGCAAATGCTGCAACGATTCCACGTGCATCCATAATTCCGCCCGCTGCAACGACTGGAACCGATACCGTATTAGCTACTTGCGGCACTAAGGCTGCTGTTCCAATCAATCCATTTTCATAAGGCACAGCAAAAGTACCGCGATGACCTCCGGCTTCAAAGCCCTGGGCTATGATCACATCGACTCCTGCTTCGACCAAAGCTTTTGCTTCACCAGTTGTCGTCGCGCTAGCTAACACAATTGACCCTATGGCGTGTATCTCACGAATTGCCTCAATTGGTGCAGGCCCAAAGTGGAAACTAAATACAGGTATTTTTTCCTCAAGCAGGACAGTAAATTGTTCTAGGAATGGCCCTACTATCGGGATTGGTTCGGGAACAGGCCCTGCGTCAAGCTCGTTATGCCACATCATTAATAGCTCGGACATGGGGGAATGCTGCCCAGGGGCAAGTTCATACGCTTCAACTGCTGGTGCAAACAAATTAACTGCAAAGGGTTGGTCTGTCAGTTCTCGGATTTGCCTGATCAAGGAGCGAAGTTTGGCTGGTGGGGTGGCTGCACCGCCGTAGGAACCAAGACCTCCTGCATTAGAAACTGCCGCAACCAACTCGGGTGTGCAAGCCCCGGCCATTGGAGCCTGAATTATTGGGTGTCTAATCTTGAGCAAATCTATCAGTTCTGTCTTAGGCCACATGAGTATCTCCCAGACTTGCTAATACAAGCAAGATATGTGTCTTTAAGTGTATGACCAATGAACTCACTCGCTATCAAGGCGTAAAGTAGTTTAGCACTAACCAATTAATGAGGGATTCCAATTATTCAAAACAGCAGAATTCACTGTTAAAATACGACCACTCCGCTCACTCAAACCGGACACACAGCTTATAATTACTCAAATTTAAGTATTTAAATATATTAAAAAAGGATGTTTTATGAGCCTAGACAGTAGTTTTTTACTTGAAGAGCCGCACGTTGAGGTATTCCTTACTTACTTGACGCCAATGGCAGAAAAACCTGTCATCTATACCTATGAACGACCACCAGGGATTCCACCATCCAACCGGAAGTTCGAGACACACTTGATGCCAGTCCATAACATCCGGGCGGTTTCACAAGACATATCCCTAGATCGAGAAGGCTTTAGACTTGTTGTAGCTCATAGCAATGTCTGCAATTTTTATGACGAAGATCAGATCCTTCGTATCTATTATCCTGAAGCCGAGCAACTTTTGAAAGAGGTAACAGGTGCAACTGGGGTAGTGATATTCGATCACAATCTCCGCAACGCTCAACGCTCTTCATCTGGTGAAAGCGGGATCAGTGAGCCGATCAAGCTTGTACATAACGACTTTACGGCCAAATCTGGCTATACTCGCGCACGCAAAGAGTTGAAAGCACGGGGGGTAGATAACATTGAGCAATTGTTACAGCAAAGGTTTGCTTTGATTAACATTTGGCGAGCGATCGCCCCAGTTTTTGAGTCACCATTAGCAGTGTGCAACGCTCTTAGTATCGCACCAACAGACCTAGTAGCTAGTGACATAGTGTACCGCGATTACGTTGGTGAAACCTACCTAATAACCTATAACCCAACACATCAATGGTTCTACTTTCCCCAAATGCAACCCTCGGAGGCATTATTGTTTAAGTG
Source organism: Nostoc sp. UHCC 0302 (assembly GCF_038096175.1). Lineage (NCBI taxonomy): Bacteria > Bacillati > Cyanobacteriota > Cyanophyceae > Nostocales > Nostocaceae > Nostoc > Nostoc sp. UHCC 0302. The sequence goes on along the minus strand of NZ_CP151099.1, from coordinate 3,369,889 downwards.
CTTTGACTCCGCAGACGACGGACGGGCAAGATTTGCTGCTCATACTGGGTTTGATGACCCTACAAGCCTAGCAGATGCCCCAACTAGAGAAAGTATTGAATTACGGGCGCTGGTTTTCTATCCTACATAAGGATTGAGAATCATCAAAATCCGAGATGTAAAATCGCATTGCTTCTTAGATAAACATCTATAGTTATGCTCAGTTTTTAAACTGAACTGTTGAACTGTTGAACTCACATTTCATGACAGCTTATCTTCGCTAGTTAACAACAGTTTTCGTAACAATCACTGATACAATAAAAAAGTACTATGACAGTATAACAAACAGTTATTTCACGTTTTTAGCTAGATGGGGTGTAAGGATTCAGGTCTAATATTGAGGAAGTAAAGAAGGGCGAGATAGAGAATTACTAGAATCAGCAATTAGAGCTTGTGTAAAAAAATCAATGACAGACCTACCTTGACGGCGAGAAGTCTGCACCACTGTCAGCAAATTAGCAGTATGTTGAAACCGCTCCATCGAACGGGAACCACCACTAACTTTACGTTTGGTGACAGCTAAACGCAGCGTTCGCGAAGCGTGTCCGAAGGACTCTCGTTCAGCCTGATTGTTATCAGGAGGCACTTCAGGGTTATCTAAGAAATACCACCATTGATGAGCTTTATCGCGCAAAGAACGTAAAAGCTGCCCGGCTTTTGCTCCGGCTAAGTTAATCCATTGATCAATAGAGGATTGCAACTTGAATTTGAATTCATTGACCCAATCGTTGTAAAGGCTGGAATTAAGAGTTTCAAACCCGAAGAGCGTAATTTCTAAAAGCTTCATCAATTAAATTAACGAATGCTTTACCAATAACTTGGTTGTGAAGACCTGGAAGTTGAATTAATTTCTTGAAGTGACGGCGTAGATGTGCTAAACATTTCTGTTGAGCAACAGCTTGATAGCCGTTGTAAACGCTAAAATCATCGCTGCTGAGTACGCCTGTATATTTAGTGCCTAAAATTGTTTCTAACTCGGATCGTGAACGAGTATCAGCCGCAGTAAATAGGCAGAATTCAGAATTGGCAACTACCCACAGCCACTCTTTAACTCCCTTGACTGACCAAGGGCTTTTGGGTGTGGGGTGTGGGGTTGCAGGTTTGGGAAATCAAGAAAATGTTGAACTCCTTGACGCAACTAAAGTTTAATTGTCTTAAACACCACACCCAACACCCTACCCCCAACACCCTGCCAAGCGCGAGATTTCACGTTTTCAAGCGTGACATTCTATTTCTATGGGATGTTCCACTAATTGCGCTACTGACTGTTTTTCTACTTTTAATGCAAGAGGAGCAAATGCTTTGTGACCACAACAGACACAGTTGCCAGGGCGTAAAATTTCATAACGAGCTACTCTGCCAAATCCCTTACGGGTTTTGCCTTGATGTCCTGGTTGCCCACCCGGTTTCTTCTTCGGCTGATTTGATTCCTCTTGTGGGGGTGCTTTTTTGTTTTCACTCTTCTTGTGGATGTCCCCTGATGGCGGTTTGGACGAATTAGAACTGCTCTATTTCTCTACTGACTTTTAAACGCTCTATTTCTTGCTGTAATTCACGTATTACCTTGCTCTGCTCAATGATCATGTTTACCAGTTCTTCTTTCGATAACTGGCCCAAACTTTCTCTCTCTACTTCTTGAGGCAGGTTTTGGTTCATATTTGTGATACTCCACCTCAACTGTCCCCTTTGTCAATACTCTGTTACCTGAATCCTTACAAATTTTTCTATCTCAAATGTACTTTTTCTAGATAAAAGTAATTTTTTGGCGTTGCTGAATCAAAATATGAATTATGCGATCACCTCAAGCTTGCGGGCGCTATGCGCCCGCAGCGCATCATCACCGTACTGAAGATAATGTATTACTAATCGAATAGAATACCTCAGCATTTTTTCTGATTTGGAGTAACACTCATGTTTTACGATGTAAGCGAGCCAGATAATGTCTTAGACGACTGTTTTCTCCCTCTACTCTCGTCATATAAGTCTTACTAACAATATGGTCTTCATTACTGATAAAAACAGGATAAACAGTATATCCATCAGTAACATAAAAATAAGACTGCCAACATCTTATAATCTGCCACAATATTTTAAAAGTTTCTGAACTCCTATCGCCTAAAACCCAAGATATAATTCCCGCAGTACTATGATTTACGGCTGTCCACAGCCATATTTTGTTTTTTTTTACCGATGAAAGTTTCTAGTTCATCAACTTCTGCAACTTCTGGTATTTCACTTCTATCAGGCGTATCTGTTAAAGCCATCCCAACTTCTTTCACCCAATTTATCACAGTAGTATGATGTACTTTTTTAACTCTTTCTATAGCTCGAAATCCCAAACCGTTAACGTACATCTCTAAGCACTCACGCTTAATATCCTCTGTATATCCTTTCTGATCATAAAACTCAATAAACTGACGTTTGCATTGAACACAGATGTAATGAGAGTTTACCTCTTTGTTGACCATTCTTACGAATGTGAGTTGATGCACACCTTGGACATTGCATAGCGATCGCCCTAATTCATATTTCTATTCTGCAACGCCAATTTTTTACTCTTTCTTACTAAATTTACTTCCGTAATAACCGATTGTGACAGTTAAGGGTGCGGAATGTGAGTTGTATATTTTTAACTAAACACTAGTGTTCAATTTCAAAAGCCCTGAGTTTTATCAGGGCTTCCTCCTGTGACCCATCATTTGCTAATGTATACCAGGGTTAGCGCGTCTCAAACCCTATTGACAGGCGGATAATAGTACGGAATCAGAGTTTGAGACAGCAGCGGCCAACACAGAAATCATATACTGATCGTTCATCGCGGCTCGCCGTGATTTTTGGCGAATACTGCGATGAAAAGATGTTTCTCGTTCTAAGGCATTGAGTGCAATTCGACGTAGTAAAGCAAAATTTTGTGGGCTGTGTAGAGAATGAACTCGGCACTCATCTTCACCGAATGTGACATCTAATGTCCAATGAACAGAGTTTTCAATCCCCCAATGTTGTCGAATTGCACTACCAATCTTGTTAGCATCACTAACAAGACTAGTGATGTAAAATTGCACCTCATTGGTAGTCTGATTCCAATGCTGAATTGAACGTACTACCATCACGACTGTTTTCAGTCCTACCCACAAATCTTGTTCATGTAATACAGGAACTTCTGTGACTGGCACAGTGTAAACTTGACGATTTTCGATTCGGTGATGCCCTTTTTCTATGCGTTGACTAATATTCACATCAACACTTTTAAATCCCTGTGCCAGGTTAGTTTCAAACCAATTCTTCAGTTGTTGGTGCAGTGTCGGATGATTATCTTTGAGGCTCAAAACGTAATCAGCATTTGCTGCTATGATTTTTTGGGCAATCAATTTTTGGGTACCCATTGCATCAATGGTGATGATACAGCCAGATATATCTAGCATTTCTAACAGTGCGGGAATCGCGGTGATTTCATTGGATTTCTCACTGACCTTTATTTGTCCCAAGACCAAACGGTGTTCACGCTTACCATGCACTGACAGTGTGTAGGGCTTTTAGCTGAGATGCTCTGTCATATGACCCCCTGTGAGTTTTGCCATCTATAGCTACTACTTCTACACCCAACTTCTCAACCAATGATTGCACCCACTGCCGAAAACATTGCTCAAATTCTTTGGGATTGATTTTCTCGAATACTCTTCTAAACGTATCTGGACTGGGTATTCCGAATGGTAGTTCTAGAAACGTCTCTAACCACTCTTGTTTATTAAGTCCATACTCCTCGATATCTTCCCAACCTTGCGCTCCTGCTATTACTCCCAAAATCGCTATGGTAATGATATCAGTGAGTAAATGATATCTCGTCCTTTCCACTCTGGGGTCTTTCACTTTTGTGAAGTATTCCTGAAACCTACTGGTAATATCAAAGCTATCTACGCTGGCTGCAAAAGATGTTTTAGTTTTACTCTTCTTGTTCTCAAATCCCGTTGACATTACTTTGAGCTAGCATCTTGATGAATTAAATCTTACCCTACCTCGGATGGTGCCACTTTGTTTCCCACCTGATTGCTTATCAGGTAAGTCCTTTTGTCAATAGGGTTTGAGACGCGCTAACCCTGGATTTTTACTAAAGTTGTTACTAGAAAAGGCGGAGTCATTGAATACTCATTTTTTCTTAGAACGATTTTTTCGACGAGATTGGGACTGCATTTTTCTTTTTTTCTTCACTTGAGCTTTAGATTTTTTAGGCTTTGGAAGAATAAAGTCTTCTGGGGCAATCAATCTGTAATCCAAATCTTGAGGTTTTTCTTGATAAAAACATACCCAATTCTCCATTTCTGATATGACATCTTCAATGAAAGAATAATGTAGATTATCACGCAATTGATTGAAAGCTGCTTCCCTTCCCTGTTCAAAATACTCGTTGACATCCTCCTGATTAATAAAAAATTCATCAACTAAATCTTTTTCAAAAGCTTTATCAATATGTTCTCTCAGTTCCACTGCACAGAGCTTGGCACTATAACTTACTAAATTAGTCCAAATATATCCAGTTTCATCTTCAATTGCTTTTGAAAATAATTCTTCATAATATTGAATCACTTCTTCTCTAGAAATAACTTCTTGAGCTACTAGAACCAATAAAGATTCTATAGCCGCATCTCTTACGTACTCATTAGCTTTTTGATTTTCTATTAACTCTTTAATTGGTTCAATATTTCCGTTACTAACACTAGCAAGGATTCTACATAAATCCTCAGTCACTATATCCCCTGTTACATCTAGCGAGATATCCCCAACTGAGAAAAACTTGATAATCACAGGATATGCTAATGCTTCTCTAAATTGCGCTAGTAAATATAAAGCATATACGTGTAAAATATATTCTTCTTTCTCTAATAGCTCCTCCAGATTATTACTTAATTTTTCTAAAGTTGTTAATAATACAGGAGTAATAGCTGAGCGTTCCTCAATCGCTCTTTCTAAAGCTAAACGAGGAAACTTCCCGGTATTGTTTTCTAATTCCGATAAAATTTCTTCTAATTGCATCTTTTCAAACTTACCTGTCTTTTTAATCAACAGCAGTGATTCTGCTACTTAATTTTCCTCCAATCAAAACTAGTCTACCAAGGCTTGTACCTCTATACATTAGGCTTTCTTTACCAAGAAGGAACTGACGTTGCAAGTACCAAAGAAAACCTTAAGAAAGGAGTCAGAATACAGAAGTGGTGAACACTTTACCCATGAATGGATAGAGTTTTTACAGCAATTACTTTGGCTTTCTAAGCAATATCAGAGCGGCTCAATTAGTTCCTGGCTTGATAATTAACCTTGGGAAGCTCAATGGAGGAGGTAATTGGCTGCGGCTTTGAGCCAGGGATAATTGCATTCTCTTGCCAGTGAAGCGTAACCGCTTTTTTTACATCTGCAATTACACATTCACGTCCCCCCTGCTGTTGCCCCACGCTACCTTGAGAACAGCGATGGCTGCACCAACGCGCCTGGGCAATCGCTACGTCTTTGCAATAATTACATTTCTTAACCACTTGCAATGCATCTATGGTGCTACTTTTTCTTTGAACTGCTTCCCAGCAGAAAACGCAGGAACTCTAGTAGCTGGTATAGTCATTGGTTCATTCGTTTTAGGATTACGCCCCTCGCGCTCGGCACGTTCACGCCGCTCGAATGACCCAAACCCAACTAGCGTTACCTTCTCCCCATTTGCTACAGCCTCAGTCACTACTTCTAAAAAAGCACTGATGATTTCATCAGCTTGCTTTTTTGTGACGTTGGCTTTTGCTGCTACAGCATCCACTAGTTCACCTTTATTCATAAATCACCTTGAAGTATTGCAAGTAAAGGAAATTTACTTTACCATGACTAACTTTCGTGAGGCTAGGGGGAAAAGGACTAATAATCACACAACATACCAAAGTTAACAATGCATGACTACTGCTGTGGCGACTTTGAACTAAGGGTTACAGCCAGTTGAGTTTCAGGAGAGCATCTGCTGTAGCCAAACGGTCAATCTACAGTTTGCGCTTTTTTCATGCGATTTCTGCGGATTTGCACAAGGTTGACTAAAGCTCTTGCTCAAGTATCACCTACAAGCCCTAGCTATCTAATTGGTATACAAAGCAGGTAAGCTGAGGAAAGTACCTAGCAGCAGTAAAAAATTAGTGATAGTAAAGTTGCCTCGCCATCGTCCAGAACGAAAATTCAGTAATGCCAAACGAATAATTTTAGAATGTTCGCTCATCGAATGTGTTCACTGTGGGGCAGAATTAGCGCTACGCAGACCAAGGCATATGCGAAAAACCATTCAAACAATAGATGGTGCAGTATTTGTGGCAGGCAAGAGTAAAGAATGTATCAATCTAAGTTGCACACATTTTGGTAAACATTACTACGCTACTGGCGTGCTAAAGTACAGCCTGCCTTACAGTACCTACGGGCTAGACGTGCTGGCATTTATTGGTTGCGTAGATGAACATGAGCATCAACAGTTAGTAGAAATTAAACGAGAATTAAACCAGCGCGGTATTGAAATTAACGAGAGTAATGTCGGTAAATTATATCGTCAATTTTTGGCACTGTTGGGTGGAACGATGGCACATACGCCAGAGAAATTAGCTGCCACAGCAGTTGAACATGGTGGTTTAATTTGGGCAATTGATGCCTTGCTTTCCAGTTGGACATGGGAGTTTGTTATACGTGTTATATGAAGTATTAAGTGGCACGCCAGTAAGTGGAATTCAATTACCACAGGCACAAGCACAACAGTTAATTGAGTGGCTGCAACCATATCAACAATTGCCATACAAAGTACTGGCAACTCTGTCAGATGGGGAAAAATCAATCATCGCGGCAATAAATTCAACTTGGCCAGATGCACCACATCAACGAAGTCGCGGCCCACTTTCTGAGCAATTTAAGTGAAACTGTGCTGCCAGTAGATGCAAAGCTACGGCAACAATTAAAAGCAGATTTAGATGGACTACCAAAGGTTCCTGAGTACTCTGAAAGACCCCAAGACCCAATCCAGGAACAGCAGCCAGATAGTACCCCCCTTTTTCAGCAATCCCCTATAATGTCACGAGACGCAGAGTTAGTGGCCGTTGAAGCCCAAATTCGTGCTGCTATTCGAGATTGTGTCAATCGCACAAGTCGTAAACCTTTCCGATGGGGTGGCTTAAGCGGCTACCAGCAACTAGAAACAATAGGTTCGATACTACGTAGTTTACCATGCCAAGAAATTAATACGGATTACTTGTCTGTGTTATCAGTATGGGTTGACCAAGCTTTAAGTAACAATCTTTGCGTAGCGTTGGATTTGTCAGAGGCGCATCAATGCTTGCGACGAATTGCTGATTGTTTGCACTACCCCAAATACTCCAAGACTTGCAATAACGATGTAACTGATGTTACAGATGCTTACAATTCATCCTTAACAAGTTTTCAAGTTCGGCGCGAGATGGAAAAATTATTAGAGCAGTTTCAACCAGACCCAGGGCAAAATCCGGCACAGTTTGCCTTGAAGAAGAAGTTACAACGTTTATGGGAGAAATACGGGACTAACTTATTGCACTGCTATGATATCCCAGGTTTGCCGCCAGATAACTTGAAAATGGAAGCTATGTTCAGCCATTTGCGTCGCCATCAGCGGCGCATTAGTGGGCGTAAATCAACTGTTGAATTGCGTGACTTTGGGCAATATCAAGTTCTCTTTTTTGCTGAAAACGAAAAACAGTTACTTACACAAATTCAGCAAGTACCTTTAACGGAGTATAAAACTCAACGTCGTAGATTAGCAATGGCTTTAGCTCCTCGCCAACAAAAACGTCGCCTTCATCGTCATCCAGCTAGCACAATACAAGCTTTAGTCAATCAACATCAGGAACTTCTTACTGTGCTTGATTTTCAAGCTCTTAAATACTGATTAGATAGTCAGGGCCTACAAGCCCATTTCTTACCAAGCATTTACTGAACATATATAATTTGACATGGATCTCTGAGTGTGAACCTCGAAGTAGAAACACACAAGAATGAAACCATCATGGAGCTTGCTTTTCAAGCTTTTTACGTGTGTTATAGGTGCTTGCATTTTCCTTTAATGGCTTGGAAGCCTGTTCATACAAGGATTTCAATTTTATTTACATTTAGTAAAAATACGATTTGCGGTAAATATTAGCTATTCTATTGCTTAATCAAGGGAGGTGCTTGTAATATCGAATTTGGAAGCTTTTATAGTGTGCGTTTCAGCGTTCGCTATGACCGAACCTTTGATGCCAGTAGGCGTTGATCACTATACGGGTTCGGGAGGGTTGCAAAAGCCTAGCTGATGACCGAACCTTTGATGCCAGTAGGCGTTGATCACTCCCCTGGTGATTGAAATCCGATTGAATTCCTCACATGACCGAACCTTTGATGCCAGTAGGCGTTGATCACTTACCCCAAGCGCCGCGCATTGCCTTGCGATCGCCCCGTGGTCGATTACGTAAATTATTGCTAAATTGACCCTGATACTAAGCTAATGAGCATTTAAGTTGCATAACATCAGGGCTGAAGTTCTTACTACAAGCGAATCAGTCTGGAAAAATGAATGACCATTATTATTCATATCTGGATTCAAAAAATTTTATTAGTAGGATAGGTTTAGATGAGAATCTTGCTGATCGAAGATGACGAAGTTTTAGCGAGTGTTTTGTTGCAGTCTCTTACCCAACAACACTATGCTGTTGAAATTGCACGAGATGGACAAATTGGCTGGGAATATGCCCAAGGTACGAACTACGACCTGATATTAACAGACGTTGGACTGCCGAAACTCGATGGCATTACTTTATGTCAGCACTTACGTTCTAGTGGCTGTTCCACTCCTATTTTGTTGATCACAGCAAAAGATGAAACTAGCGATCGCATTCGTGGACTCGATGCTGGAGCAGATGATTATCTCATCAAACCTTTAAATTTGGGAGAACTCCAAGCAAGGGTACGGGCTTTGCTACGTCGTGCCGATACTTCCCGTCCTCCAGTGCTAGAAGTTGGCGCATTGCGGTTAGATCCAAGTATTTGCGAGGTAACATACGATAATCAAGTTCTGGATTTAACACCCAAAGAATATAGTCTGCTGGAGTTATTACTGCGGAATCCATTGCGGGTTTTTAGTCGGGGAGATATTATCGAACATCTCTGGACTTTTGACGATCCACCCCAAGAAGAAACTGTTAAGTCCCATATTAAGTGGTTGCGACACAAGTTAAAAGTAGTTGGAGCCGTAGACTGGATTGAAAACGTTTATGGTTTGGGATATCGCTTAAACTCCCAAAAAGCTACTAGTAGTAGAAATAGCGAAAAAATAACTAAAAAAAATCCAGAGCAGAATTCCTCCATACCCGATACTTCCCCATCCGTTGAACAGCAATTTAACCAAGCAATGAGCGGGTTGTGGAGCCAATACCAGGGACTAATGACACAGCGAATGGAGGTACTGCAACAAGCAGCAACAGAACTCTCTAGCGGCACGCTAACTATAGAATTACGTGAATCGGCAGGACGAGAAGCGCACAAGCTAGCTGGTGTTTTGGGAATGTTTGAGCAAGAAGCAGGAACTCAAATAGCGCGGGAAATCGAACAGATTTTAGACAAAGATGGAGAGCTAGTACCAGCCCAAAAACACCAGACAATATCGCTGATCCAAGAGTTAGGCAACTTGTTAAACCATACGAAGGTAGTTAATCAAACTGTTACCTCAATTGGGGAAGAGATAAGTCCGAAGTTACTGCTAATTGACCCTGATTTACAACTGGGTTCACAATTGCAACAACTGGCATATTCTACGGAAATGCGCTGGCAACAAATAACAACGTTAGAAGGTGCAAAAGACTTCTTGCAAACCACATCACCAGATTTAGTGGTACTGAATGTAGATGAGATCGGGCAGCGAGAGGAAAGCTTGGCACTAATGTTGGACTTAGCAACACATACCCCTACTGTACCTGTTCTGGCACTGGCTGTTACCGATCGGCTAGTGGATCGCGTGACTTTGGCTCAGTCTGGGGCGCGGGGTTTTCTCGCAAAGCCTGTCACAGCAAGTCAAGTTTGGGAAACTGCATCTCAAATATTGCAGTTTACCCGTTCTTTAACAGTAAATGTATTAGTAGTTGATGATGACCCACTGATTTTAGCGGCATTAGGCCCAATGTTAGAACCTTGGGGAATGCGAATAACCGGATTGGACGATCCCCGACGTTTCTGGGAGGTATTGCAATCTACTGCACCAGATTTGTTGATTTTGGATGTAGAAATGCCCCAAATTAGTGGTATAGAACTTTGCCAAGCAGTTCGCACAGATCCTCAATGGCAGGAATTACCAATTGTATTTCTGACTGCTCACCGGGAGATGGAAACGGTGCAGCAAGTGTTTGCTGCTGGGGGAGATGATTATGTGGTTAAACCTGTTATGGGGGCAGAACTGCTGGCAAGGATTACCCATCGCCTAGAACGCAGTCGCCTACTACAGTCACTCTCTACCAAAGACCCCTTAACGGGACTAGCAAATCAGTTACAGTCTAGCCGCGACTTACAGCACCTGATTGCTCAAGCTGAGAAAAATCAGCAATCGGTTTGCTTAATGATTTTGAATATCAGCAATTTACGCCAAATTAATATCCAGTATGGGCATGAGGCTGGTAATCAAGTATTGCAACGATGGAGTCGTCTATTCCAATCGGCATTTTGCGGTGGTGAAATATTGGGTTATTGGGGTAACGGAGAATTTGTGGTTGGAGTTTCTGGGTTTACTGAAACAGAACGGCTTGTCGTCCAACATCGCCTCAGTGACATTTTAACCAAGCTCCGCCAGCAAGTTTTTACAGCTCCCAATGGTGATCGCTTCCAGGCAATTTGTAATTTTGCTGTAGTTGAGTATCCTAATGATGGATTAAACATCCAATCTTTATACCAAGTTGCTAATTCCATGCTTAAGCAAAACTAAGGGACTTTTAGCTAAAAAATATCCTATTGCGGTGTAGTGTCATTTGAAAAAAAAAATGAGATTTTAACTCATGATATTCTTCAAAATGAGTATCTCAGTTTATCCTTCACCTTTTATATTCGAGTTTTTTACTAATAATGATTATTGTGTAGGGGATGGGAGGAGGGAGAAGAGCGTCGCTCGTTTCCCTCCTCCGGCTTGATTATCCTCTTTTGTTACTTTCAGAAAACAATAATCGAAGCAATATTCTGAAACTTTTATGTAGTCGAGCTTTGAGCCTTTATTTTCTAACAGTAGCTCAATTTTGTAGCCAAAAGCTGGAGGATGCAAGCCCTGAAAGGCTTTCATTTATTGGGTTCTACCAAAGTGTCCCTCTAGCTTTTAGAATGCTAATATCTGCATATTTGCCATAAGATTTAAAGCCAATATGTAGTTTTGCTGTAGTTAAATATCCTGACGATCAACTAAAGATACAATTGCTATACCAAATTGATTTATCTATCTAGGAGATTTTAAGGAGTTGGTGATGAGCGCTAAACAATTGGAGCAGGTAAAGCAATTGCAAGCTACCCTCACCAAAATGGAAGTAACATTAAGTGCGATCACTGATGCTGTAGTCTGGGTAGGAGAAGATCGATGCATCCAATGGTGCAACCCTAGCTTTGAGCGTTTGGTGAATCAACCCCACAACACTGTATGCGGTGCGAAGTTAACTGACTTACTACCATTAGCACAAGCAGGACAACCAATTGCTTTACCCTGCTATCCTGATGTGCGGATACTCAATGGTGAGTACGAAACAGCAAACTACCAGTTCCAGCAGTATGAGCAGACTTTAACACTGGACATCTCCGGTAACTGTACCGGGCTGAGTGATTATCAATGTGCAATACTGGTGATTCGGGATATTACGCTGGCAAAACAAACTCAAGAATCCCTGCAAGAGATTGAGGAGCGTTTGCAGACATTAATTAACGCTACACCCGATATTATCTGTTTGAAGGACAGCGAGGGAAAATGGTTGCTATCAAACCAGGCTAACCTAGAATTTTTACAGCTACAAGGCGTTGATTATCAAGGCAAAACAGACTCAGAACTAGCAGAATTTAGCAATTTTTATCATGATGCTTTGATCAACTGCGACAAAACAGATGAACAAGCTTGGCAATTGGGATGTGTGCATTGGGTAGAAGAAGTTATACCCCGGCCTGATGGCACAGTGAGCAGTGTAGATATGATTAAAGCTCCCCTATTTCACCAGGATGGTAGACGCAAAGCTCTGGTGGTTTTAGGGCGGGATTTGAGCGAACGCAAACAAACTCAAGTTGCTTTAGAAAACTCTTTATCTCTGTTAAGCGCTATCTTTGAATCGATTCAAGACGGTATCTTAGTAGTCGATAGCTTAAGTAATATCACTAGTTACAACCAAAAGTTCTTAGAAATGTGGTCAATTCCACCAGAACTTTTGACAGAACCAGATCATCCTAAGCGGTTGGCGTATCTGGCAAATCAGTTAAAAGACCCGGGTGTGTTTTTGCAACGAGTCCGAGAATTATACTCACAACCTGAACTAGTTAGTCACGACTGCTTAGAACTGCAAGATGGCAGAATATTTGAGCGATACTCCTGTCCTCAGCGCATCGGCGAACAGATTATTGGTAGAGTGTGGAGTTTCCGCGACATTACGCAGCGCCAAAGAGCAGAAGAAGCACTACGACAAAGTGAGCTACAATACCGCAGTATTTTTGAAGCTATCAATGATGGAGTCTTTATTACTGACATGGAAACCGAAACAGTTGTGGAACTTAATCCTGCTGCATGTCAGTTGTATGGTTACACTTACGAAGAATTAATTGCTTTGCATCTATCAGCCTACATTCACCCAGACTCACATTCAGTGTTTCGTGAGTTTCTTGAAACAACGCGAACTGGTGGGCAATTTTATGGACAAGCAGTCGATATCCACAAAGATGGTACTTTGATCGATGTGGAAGTTACAGGAACGACTTGCATTTACAATGGCAAACGACACATCTTGGTAATGGTGCGGAATATTACCGATCGTAAACGCACTGAGGAAGCATTACGACAAAGCGAAGTACAGTACCGCGATTTAGTGCAAACAGCCAACTGCATTATTCTGCGTTGGGATAGTAAGGGCGACATCATATATTTAAATAACTACGGTCAAAAGCTTTTTGGCTTCTATGCTCAAGAGATTACAGGACGCAATGTTGTCGGTACAATTGTCCCTAAAACCGAAACTTCTGGGCATGACTTACAAACATTAATGGTTGATATTTGTCAACACCCAGAAAACTATTTATTTAATGAAAATGAAAACTTGTGCAAAAATGGCGATCGCGTCTGGATAGTCTGGGCCAATAAACCCATTTTAGATGCACAAGGAAACTTAATCGAAATACTTTCAGTCGGGACTGATGCCACAGAACGCAAACGCGCTCAAAAAGCCCTCCAGGAGAGTGAGTTAAAGTTCCGTACTATCATCGAAAATGCCAATGACCTGATATTTGTCCTCACCCCTGACGGAACCTTTACTTATCATTCGCCTAATGTTACCCCAATCCTGGGATACAGCCTGGCAGAAGTGGAAGGTCATTCTATGATGGAGTTCGTCGAGCCTAAAGATTCAACAATTAGTATGTCAGCCTTACAAAGGAGTGTGACTGGAGAAAAGCTGACTGATATTGAGGTGCGATTAAGACACAAAGACGGCAGCTGGCGATGGTTCAACTTTAACACTTCGACAATCAACACTCCCAGTGATGGAATTGCGATCACAGGTGTGGGGCGTGACATTACTGAACGTAAGCAAGCAGAAGAAGCTTTGCGTTGTAGTGAAATGAAATACCGCAACATCTTTGAAAATTCCCAAGTGGGGATTTTCCGCACCTGCCAAAAAGATGGATTGATTATCGATGCTAATCAACGTGGGGCTGAGATATTAGGTTTTACCTCTGCTGCTGACTTAATTGACAAGTATTTCACAACTGACTTATATGTTAATCCAGACGATCGCACGCGGATGTTAGCAGAGTTAGAAAAGGACGGTGAAGTTCGTAATTTTGAAGTAGCACTGCGCCGGCTTGATGGTTCGCTTGTTTGGGTACTATTGTCACTCCGTCTCAACGCAGAAGAATCCTGTTTGGATTCTGTTTTTACAGATATTAGCGATCGCAAACAGCAAGAACAGGCTTTACGCTTAATTGTTGAGGGCACAGCAGCAAAAACAAGTGATGAATTTTTCAATTCCTGCGTTCGTTACCTTGCCGAGGTGTTACAAGTTCAATATGCCTTAGTTACTGAGTTTGGTGATGAGCCAAAAACTAAAGTCCGCACTTTGGCATTTTGGTGTAGCGGGGCTATTAACATGCGGATGCCTATTATGAACGGTTACGATGCAACTAAAGAGATTAGAGCCAGGGAAAGAAGTACAGATGCAAATTTTCGCACTATAATTATTGCCTTAACTGCCAGTGCTTTTGAAGAACAACAGGCAGGTATCTTAGCCGCAGGTTGCGACGACTTGGTTCGTAAGCCATTCTGGGAGCAAGTGATTTTTGAAAAGATAGCTGAATATTTGCAGGTGCGTTATATCTGTGCAGAAGAAAGCAGTGAAGATGGAACAGACAACAACCTAGAGAGTAGTCAATTTTCCATCTTGGATCTTCGCTCTGCAATTACCATTATGCCTACCCAATGGGTAATAAAACTTAATCAGGCAGCTGTTGAAGTCGATGCTGAAAGGATTTTCCAATTAATTGAGCAAATTCCACCAACACATTCTGCTTTGGCAGAAAAATTGACAAATTTAGTCCGCAGCTTCTGCTTTGATGAAATTATCAGTATAACGGAGGATAACTTGTCAATACCTTTGCCAAAATAAGAGCCTAGATAAATTTTGGCAAAAACGGCAAAATTAAGCATATATAAGCGGTTTGATGAAAATGTGGTTTGGAATCTGAAACCCTTATCCTGCCGTCAATACGCTAAAAAACCCTTGTGGGAAACCTTAAAGGAATTTTTAGAACTGATTGTTTTTGCCAACCTTCAAAGAAATGGGAGTTAATGGTTAAAGTATCATCATCTCACTCTCGTAAATTGGCGAAGGTATTGAACTTGTAATTCGTAATTAATCAAGTGAGATTTAATTAGTGATCGCAGTCCTAATTTTAGAAGTTTTTTGGCAAATAAGAAACATGAATTCGACGAACCTCTTTCTGCCTTGAACTCAATACAGTTCAGATAAGACCAAAAAACTTGTAGAGACGGCGATTTATCGCGTATCAAAAACCCAAAATTTTTGCCAGTAGCCCTTAACCCAAGCGTATTGGTCTTGAACTAAAGTTCGAGTCTGTCTCTCTCCGATTCGGAGAGGAACGGTTTTGCGTAGTAAAATCTCTTAGTGGTCTTTTTATTCAGCTAATTAGATGGACATTATATGAGCCGTCTAATTCCCGTTAAAAAGTAGAAATAGAGAAAAGTAAGCGTTTAATTTGTATGGACTGCAACCATGCAAATTGAACGCTTAAAGTTGATTAATTTGTGGCTAAAGCTGGTTCTGCCAAAAAATATTTCAGATTTTCTTGCTGAGTGGCAAATTTCAAATACTGAGATGCCATTTCTGGTGTTAATAGTTCTATCATTAATCTATTTTCCACCCAGAACTCAATCACATCAAAGAAAGAATCGCGGCTACAGCGCACTACACGCCAACCTTCACGGACACCGATTTGTTCAATTTCTTTCTGACTACTGGGTACAGAAATAGCTGCATGAATACCTGTATACATAGAGATAATTGCAGTATGCACAAATACGCATTCTTCATCATTTTCACCAGGTTCAATTTGAGAACCTAAAGGATAAAGTTCAATGGCTGTACCGTATTCATCAAAAGGTATAACCATATAGCTTCCTGGGTTAGGAAAAAAGGGAACAGCTTGCGCTTTTAGGATTTCTGCCAGAACTTGAGCAACATGGCTAGGGTTTCTAACAGCAATTGAAATATGGTGAATCATGGGATAACCTCAGTTTGATATTTTGTAGATTAGAAAATAATCGGGGAAAACTAGGGGAAGCAAGAAAGAGTGAGGAGAGAAAAATCCTTAACTCTTGAATGCTTATTAGCTTATTGAGGTCGCCCGTAATGAGCTTTGCCCTGCCCATCAGTGGTCTCAAGCACCAGAACCTGCTGCCCGTATTCGTTCGTCTCAACCGACCACTCGTAAGTCTCCGGCTTTGCTGAATTGCGGCTAGAATAGGTGCGCCCACTATTACAGATTTGCCCTTTGGATGTGCTGTCACTAGGTTGGAAAGTAAAGCGTTGACCCTCAATCTTAACTTTGCCTTTTTCCTCTATGAAGAGGTTAGAAGCACAGTTGTAGGTGTTAATCTGAAGCAGTCTATTTCGCTTATAGTTTCCGTTAGATGCGAGTTGAAATTGATCGCTTGAACCATTTGGGGCTGCTGACTGCCCTGTGTAGCTGTCTTGGTATTGGATGGACGAGATTCGACCGTACCGCCACTCGCCTTGGAGTTCGGTAGGCACTCCAGTGTCGTTTTTACCCGCCTGACTCGCGCTTGGGTAAAAAACAAGGCTAGCGGTGAGGCCCAAACTCAGGGCACTAGAAGCGAAAAGGCGAACAGCTTTTGGCATGGAATAGAGTTGCTTGTTTGTTATTGAGTTCATAGGACTTTTCTAGAAATAGATTTATTTACCAACTAAAGCAATTTAAGACGCGAAGTCTACGTGTTTATATATAGCCGTTAACACTAGAGCGCATAGCTAGCTGTGCGCTGCATCCAAACAAAATGTTCACGCAAGGAATCGCAATCCATATTTGTTCAAAACAGGTTGCACTTTTTCCATGTTTAACGATGAACTATCTGCTACTTGACTCATTTTTTCATAAAAGTTTTTCGCGCCTTGAGGCGAAATTAAAACCAGAAATTTAGCAGTAGCAGAACGAATCTTGAAGGCGTGTGGTGCATTGTGAGGAATGTTAATGAAAAAGCCTGTTGATGCCAAAATTGTTTCTGTACCAACTTGGATGTCTAGTTCACCTTCGAGAATATAAAATGCTTCTTCCCAAGGGTGAGTGTGCAGTGGCGGCCCATTTTCTTGTGTATCTGTAACTTCATAAATTATCCAAGCTTGATTTGTCTCTTCTTCGGTTGCTTTTGTTGTAAATTGTCCACCAAGAATCGAGAATTGCTTACCTTCTTTTGGTGCTAAAATAATTGGTTTACGTATGGTTGAAGTTGGCATATAAGTTACTCTTTGTTATGTTTTAGTAAGCGTCAGCTACTAATTTGATTTGATGTTTTTAAGATTAAAAATTAATCGGGGAGAACTAGGGGAGATAAATGGGTAATTGATATGTTTTTGTAAATGATTATTAAGATATGGAACTAAGGTTAAAATCTCTAAGAAGAATTAGTAGCCTATTTTGGCTAAAGTCGATATTGCCATGCCTAAAGAGCCACTCAATTTGCCAAAAGCAGACATACTGGTGATTGATGACACGCCTGAAAACCTGAACCTCCTATCTGCGATGCTGACGGAACAGGGATACAAAGTTCGCAGCGTAACTAAAGGTTCTACGGGGTTACGGGGGGCAAATGCAGTTCCCCCTGATCTGATTTTGTTGGATGTGAATATGCCGGAGATGAATGGTTATGAAGTCTGCCAACACCTAAAGGCAAGCGATCGCACCCGCGAAATTCCGGTAATTTTTATCAGCGCTTTGGGTGATGTGCTGGATAAAGTGAAGGCGTTTGCAGTTGGTGGAGTAGACTATATAACTAAGCCTTTTCAACTCGAAGAGGTTTTAGCACGAATTGAAAATCACTTGACGATTTGGAAACTGCAACAACAACTCCAAGCCCAAAATGAGCGGTTGCAGCAGGAAATTCACGATCGCGCCAAAGCAGAAGAGAAGTTTACTAAAGTTTTTCGCTCTAGTCCCAATCCGATCGTGATCGCCACCATTTCTGAAGCACGGTTTATTGATGTCAATCCTAGTTTCTTGAAGATGAGCGGCTATTGTCTAGAGGAAGTGATTGATGATACGGTTGCTGAACTTAATTTAGGTAAGGATGCAGTAGCGATCGCCAAGGCCATCCAACTTTTATCTGATACTGGGCCACTCTATAATCAGGAATTTGAATTTTCTACCAAGTCTGGAGAGGTCAAGATTATACTGCTATCTATCGAATTGATTGACCTGGGTGGGGTGCAATGCGCTTTATTGATTGCCAACGACATCACCGAACGTAAACGCTTGGAAAACGAGTTTATCTCTCTAGTTAGTCACGAATTACGTACACCTTTAACCTCTACAATGGGAGCGTTAGATTTGTTGGGTGCAGGACAATTAGGAACTCTAACTGAACAGGGACAAAAAGTTCTGAGCATTGCTACTACTAATACTGAACGGCTGATCCGATTGATAAATGATATTCTCGATTTAGAGCGGATGAAATCAGTCAAAATTTTCATGCAGAAGGTGAAGTGCAACGCTGCTGACCTGCTGATTATGGCAACAGAAACAATGCAGGCAATGGCAGATAAATTGCAAGTTAAACTGATTGTCCATCCTCTAGCAATTGAACTTTGGGCAGACCCCGATCGCCTACTGCAAACTCTGACCAACTTAATAAATAACGCTATTAAGTTTTCTGAACCAGGTGATACTGTGTGGGTAAGTGCCACACTCGCAGAACACAAGGGTGTTGAGTTGGGAGAAAACGACTATTCTTCAACACAAAGCACTCTATTACCCAGTTTCCTGCTGATTACTATTCGAGATGAAGGGCGAGGAATTCCTAAAGATAAATTACAAATAATCTTCGAGCGCTTTCAGCAGGTAGATGCATCCGACTCCCGCAAGAAAGGAGGAACAGGTTTAGGATTGGCTATTTGCCGAAATATTGTCCAGCAACATAACGGTAAAATCTGGGTTGAGAGCATTTTAGGTGAAGGTAGCACGTTTTATGTACTGTTACCTTTGGCAGCTTTCTAATAAATAGCTTCTAACTGTTTAATTCTCCCCTGCTTTTCCCCGATTTAGCTTTAGAATATCTCAATAGCGATCAAGCAAATCAGCACATACATCGTGCAAGAGTGTCATTATGAGCAAAAATATCTTGATTGTTGATGATGAAGAAGATGTGCGAGCGATCGCCAAGTTGGGATTAGAAATGGGTGCTGGTTGGAATGTTTTGACAGCTAGTTCTGGTCAAGAAGCCTTAAACGTAGCTGTTAACCATAAACTAGATGTCATCTTACTAGATATGATGATGCCTGATATGGATGGGCGTGCAACTCTGCAACAACTGAAAGCTAACCCCGCCACTAAAAAAATTCCAGTAATTTTATTAACAGCCAAATTTCAGTTATCGGATCGAGAGAGATTTACTGATTTGGATGTTGCTGCTATTTTTGCCAAGCCTTTCCGTCCATTAAAACTGGCGGAGCAAATCAGTGAAGTACTGGGCAGTTAGCGTGACTTTGATGAATTCCTGAATTAGTGTTTACTTCTCGATGAGATATTAAGATAAAGTGCCTTTTGTCAATCAGCTAAAATACTCAAAATAGCCGTTCTAGCAACACCAAATAAATTTTTAACTTGTCAGGTCTAATTGAATCAATTTTGCATAGGGGCTATTAATCTGTAACATTTCTTGATGGATACCTCGCTGTATTACCTCACCTTTTTCTAGAACAATGATTTCATCACAGTCGCGGATGGTACTTAACCGGTGAGCAACAATAATGCAAGAACATCCGCGATAACGCAGATTCCGGTCAATGATTCTTTCTGTCTCTGCATCTAAAGCACTAGTCGCTTCATCCATGACTAAAATTGTCGGTTCATTGACCAATGCACGAGCAATTTCTAAACGCTGGCGCTGTCCTCCACTCAAATTAGCTGCACCCTCAAGCAAGTTGCTATCATATCCTCCAGATAAAGCTAGGATTTCTTCATAAATCGCAGCATCTTTACAAGCCCGTACTAATTGAGAATTGAGTACTGTATCATCCCATAAAGTCAAATTATCTCTGACAGTGCCAGCATATAAAAAAATCTCCTGTTCTACCATTGCCAAAGAATTAGATATTACCGACCTGGGAATTTTCTCTCTGGGAATACCATCAAAAAGAATTGCCCCCGACCAGGGTTGGTACAGCCCTGCTAACAATTTAGCAACTGTTGATTTACCTGAACCGCTAGCACCAACAAGAGCAACTCTTTGTCCTGGCTGTAGCTGAAAACTTAGGTTTTTAATTAAAGGCTCATCCATTTGCGAATAACCAAACGTGACATTTTTTAATTCCACGTATCCCCGGAGTTGGCAGGATGAAGCATATTGTAGTGTGTTGATATGTATATTTTGACTGTCTAATTCTGGATCGGTTTGGTTTTGTAACACATCATCTAAAAGATTCAAATCGCCTTCTAGTTCTTGTAGAGTACTACCAAAATTGACTAGAGAGTTGACTGGGGCCAGAAAACTATTCATTAAACTTTGGAAGGCAACCAACATCCCAATGCTGAGATGTCCATCCATTACTCGCAGCCCACCGATCGCTAAAATTGATAGTGAACTTAAACTAGTTAAAAATGGCGGTAAAACCCCTAATAGTTGATTTGTAACGCCTAATTTCTGCTGACTATTAATTAATTTTGTGTAGTAACCAGACCACCGGGAGAAGAAATCAGACTCTAAGGCTGATGCTTTCAGGGTTTCCATGCTTTGCAGCGCAGCAATTTCTGTACCTGTGACTTTACCCTGGTTTTGTAAGTTTCGTGTATAAATATCTCTACGCTGCCGCGCAACCCACTGTAATACCAGCATATTAATTGCGGCAAAACAGACACTAATTGCAGTCAATACGCCATCATAAGCAAGCATAACTATGGCATAAAATATCACCATTACTGCATCAATTACTGTCCTAGCTAACTGCCTTGATAGGACTTCTGCCACTTTGGTATTAATATTAATCCTATTGCTGATTTCTCCGGCAAATCTTTGAGCATAAAATTCTATTGGCAAGCGCAAAATATGCTGTAGAAATTGGCTAGACATTTCTACTGATAACTTAATATTTAATTTTCTTAAAAACCGTCTTTGCAAAAATGTTAACCATCCTTGAATAATTACAGTGATTGTCATTCCCAAAATTATGGGACGCAACCAATCTGTACGATTTTCTACGAGAACTTTATCGACAAAAATTTGGTTGAATACCGGCAACACTAATCCTGGAATAACAAGAAAAAATCCTGCGAGTAAACAATAGAAAATGGCTCCCCAAGAACTCTGTACCCTGTCAAGCAATGAGCCAATTAAACTAGGTTTACGACCTCCGCGTTGAAATTCAGATCCTGGTTCCATAACCAGGACAACCCCTGTATAAGCTTCATCAAACTCTTGGTAGTAAATTCGTCTTGGGCCTGTGGTTGGGTCGTTAAGATAAACCCAATTTTGCTTAAATCCTTCTACTACGACGAAATGATTAAAATTCCAAAATACAATGTATGGAGGGCGGAGTTTTTGTAATTGCGTTAACTGCTTTTTAAAACCTTTAACCTGCATCCCGTAACTTCTAGCTGCTATGAGAATGTCAGAGGCTTTGCTACCATCACGGGAAACACCGCAATTTTGTCGCAGTTCTGCCAAGGGGACAATTTTGCCGTAATAGGCCAAAATAATACCTAAAGCTGCTGCCCCGCACTCCACAGCCTCCATTTGCAGCAAGGTGGGAGTTTTCACACGAGGGGGAATACGACTCTGTGGTGTGCCTAATTCTGGGGATGGAGTTTTTTTCTGAAAAGGATAGAGTTTTTTAATGAAGGATATTAACTGCACAAGTTCGCTGCTCTAAAACTTTAATTTATTCCAGTAAATTCACGTAGAAACGGTAATATATATGTAATTGGTGCTTGCTCTGATACTTGAACGCGCAGACTTGTAGTTGTTCCCGGAGAAATTTTTAATTCTGGCCCTTGGGAAGAAGACCAACGATAACCATTAAAGGTAGAAGGATCGAGCATCATTTCAGCGCGTACTTCTATATCTCCACCACCGTTTGGTAGGATTTTAGCTACTAAGTCAGGATTACCAATGACGGAATTTGCTCCTGACTTTGTGACGGGTAGGGGGGAGACAGAAGTAACTTGACCAATGATGCCACCAAAGCGTTCTCTTTTTACAGAATCGGGAGTGATTTGTACCTTCATCCCTGATTGAATCTGTTTACCATCTTTCACGTCAAAGTAGGATATTACAATAATTGGGGTATTTCTGTCTCCAGCATTCACGCTAAAAAGAGGACTTCCGGGATTAGCGACTTGTCCTACAAAAGCAGACACTTCTAATACACAACCACTGCTAAGACTAACAATTTGGCTGTTATCTAATATTTGTTGTTCTAGTTGAGCGATCGCTCGATTAACTTCCTGAATTTGATTAGCTTTATTATTAATAGTTTCTAAGTTTTCTTGCTCAATACGTTTACCTCTAGTATCTAAGTCTTTTAATTGTGCTTGCAGTTCTCCCAAGGAACTGAGATTGCCTAAATATCTTTGCTGTGCTTCTGTTTCTTGCACATCCAACTGCTGTAGTTGAGCGCGGATATCGTATACAGTTTGTAGTCCTTGTTTGTATTCTAGGCCTGCTTGTAACAATGTATCCTTGGCGATCGCTCCCGCATCTAATAGTTGCTGGCGTTTATTTAACCTATCTTTGAGGATAGGTACAAGGGCGATCGCATCATTCAGGCGTTGCTGCAAACTTAGACGTTGCTGATGAATGGCTTTTAAACCTTTTTCATAAAATGCGGGTGTGAGAGCTTGAGTATCCTGCAAACGTTTGACAAGACTTGCTCTAGCAGAAGCGATCGCAGCCTTTTCTGTGGCAATGCGTTGTCGCTGTAGTACGATTGAACCTTGTTCCTGTTTCTGCAATTGCGTTAGTTTTGAGTGTTGCGATCGCAACTGTCGCCTGAGATCGCTGGGATCGATTGTCGCGAGAAGATGACCTTTTTTAATACATTGTCCTGGTTTAACATTCACGCTTTTCAATTGTCCGGAAATAGGCGACTCCAAAGTCACAACTTGATGGGGTTGAATGAGTATTCCCTTCCCTGTCACCGTGATGGGAATGCGTCCCCAAATACTCCAAACTATCCCTAATACAATAAAACTACCTAATGTAACCAAAGGTAGCCAATCCAGGGGATTAACTATCTGCATTAACTGATCTAATCTCTCTGGAGAAGATAAACGTTCCAGCGATTCTTTACGGAAGATACTGTCTTTTTCAGCCATTCATATAACAGGGAGTAGGAAAGCAGAGGAGATTAATTTATAACAAAATATCCAATTTAAAAATCTAGATTTTATATACTTTCTTAATAATGAATTATATGGTTATTCATTAGCCAGTAACTGCGGCTGGTTTCTGCTGTTTTTTGGGTGACCAGTAGTGTTCAACTAATATATAGCCCTTAGCTTGTAGTAGAGAGTTAGGACTATAAACTAGCTTAATATGGTTAATATCCCTAATGATAGTACTAATAAAATTTCCTTGGAGTAATTCAGCTGCCGTTAAGAGATGTTGAGGCCAAAATTCT
Source organism: Nostoc sp. UHCC 0302 (assembly GCF_038096175.1). Classification (NCBI taxonomy): domain Bacteria; kingdom Bacillati; phylum Cyanobacteriota; class Cyanophyceae; order Nostocales; family Nostocaceae; genus Nostoc; species Nostoc sp. UHCC 0302. The sequence continues at coordinate 3,346,208 of NZ_CP151099.1, read as the reverse complement.
TGGGTATTTCTCGTATTATATCCTCGCCATTGTAGAAGAGCATCGCTTTTGGCAGGCGTACATAAGTTATTTTTGACCAGATATTCTAAAAATTTATTCAATTTAGGGTTCTCGCCAGTTAGCGTAAACGAATCAAAATAGCACTCTACACCAATCTTAGAATTAACTGTTGTACTCACATCAATATCAAGAGCTAATCTGTCAACTAAATCAAAAATATTTAGCAGCTCTTGGGAAAAATTACCACTGATATCTTCCCAGCCAATACTATATAAATATTCTAAAATTTCCGTGCCAGAAAGACCAGAAAGGCATAATCTCACAGAGTTAGTAGTTCTCGCCAGCATTAAACCGATGTGGAATATTCTGCCTTCGTTGGGAACTTTCGTGAAACATTCCCATACCTTGGATTTTACGTCTGTTGGTAATTGACGATCCAACATTAAATCTAACAATGACTGCTCAACCCATTGGTAGTAGTTATCAGGTTGGGAAATTTCTTGACGCAGATTTTTCACACCAATAAAAAAACTAGGAACAGGAATATCAGGGTTTTCTTTATCAATATCAAATTCTAGACAAACATTATCTACTTTTTGGCTCAGCAGTGAATTTGGTTGAGTCCAAAGACTAGAAAAGTTACGAACTTTCTGCCAAACTGGATTTGTGAAAAATCTTTCTGGTAATTTTGTTTTGGGATGAGTACCTGTTAAGATTTGTGAACCAACTTGACAATGCCTTGTACATAATAAAAAGTCCACTGTATCTTGATTTTTACCTAAACGACATTCAAACCCAAATAAAGAAGTGAGTTCTGCTGGTAGTTCTTTAACTAGTTGCTGAATATTCGCCAAACTTTCAGAATCGATTAAAGTAGGTGGAATATCAGCAGCGATCGCTGTGAGATAATCTGTTAATGGACTGTTCATAATTTGTCAATTTAAGCTAGTTTTGTAACCAATTTTCATAACGACTCAACGCTTCTAAACAAATGGCTGTGGTAAATTCATCTGAGCCATAATGAAGTGTTCCGCCATCTACCTCTGATTCTATAAGGCACATAGGTTCTTTAAACCAAGAGCCATTTTCGCTCTGAGTATGGCTGAGATAAATAATTGCTTGATGTAACCAATCACCTAAGATACCGTAATTGAAAGCAGTACAGATGGCATAAGCTGTTGATAATGGACTTTGATTTATTGAACCATCATTTGCCAACGAGTTGGTAATTTTTTCTATGTTTTTCCCTACTGATTTTTGTAATGATTTTGCACCGTTAGCATAAGCCCTAGAGATGAGATAAGGCAGCACAAAGTTATTCGGAAAGTAGATAAAAGATTGGGCTTCTTTATCTTCCAAAATCAATTGATTTAAATAATTACTTACATTTTGGGTAGATTCATTATCTCCCAGATATAAAAGAATATTTGCTAAAACTCCACTACAAATATCATTTTCTGGAGGTGCTATATAATGTGTGCGTTTAGTATACTCTGGGTGCTTAGGATAATCTTGTAACCAGGTATAAAACAATCCATCATTATTTATATTATTCAAAAAAACATCTAAATTATCCGGCACATTAAAGCCGTTACTTTTTAAACAAAACGATGCACAAGCTGTATCATCTAAATCTGGCAAAATCCCAATTGGTGTATAGTAAACGAACCTGCCTCCAGATATTTTAATGTTACGATTAGTACCAAAGAAACGCCAAACAGCAGGTGATTCCATTTCTTGGAAGAGAAATTGCAAAGCTTTATTTCGGATTGTATTAACTTTGGGATTATTGATAAAACTGAGCGAGTAGAAAACAAAAGTAGTAATATAAGTTGTGCTAATATATTGGCAGTTTTCCTGCATTTTTGGGTTAAAAGATATGAAGGTTTTAAATTCTCCATGAGGCAACTGATTTTTCAGGAGAAAGTCCAAACCTTTGACTAAACAATCTTTTGTTTGATGTTTAAGTAATACTGCCATAACATAAATCCTTTAAAAGTAATTTATCCCCACATCAAAACTGAAGGCAAATTTTCGCTATCTATCAGCCGCAATAGCTGGTAACCAATACCTGATACTCCTAAAAAGAAACCTGGATCGTAAATATCGCAAAGTTTCCTAGAAAATAGATAGAATCCTCCCGCAGATTGGGATCTTTGAATTATCCAAGCTGCTTGCTGTTGAGCAGTTTGGCATAATTCTGGGCGAGAAAGGCGGTGTGCTGCTTCTAAAAGAAAATCCATTTTTCCTAAATTGCCACAGCAGAGAAAATCTGCTCCATTCATGTCAAACTTCTGGATAACTTGGACAGATGTTTCTATTTCCTGGCGAATTCCTTTGTTATCTAAAATGCCCAAATTGGCTATACGAGTTAAGCCAATACCAGTAGAACCATAACACCAGCTGGCAATTCGCATATTTTGGGGATTTTCACCTTGTAACCAATTTTTAGCTTGGGGATGGAAAACTGATTGTTCGTAGGCAATTCCCTCTTCAGCAGCTTCTAAAAAGAATGGTATTTTAGTCACTGCGTATAACTGTAACAACGCATGAATAATGCCTGTGACTCCATGAGAAAATCCAATGATTACTTGCTCGTCAATGGTTTTCCAAGCCTGGTACTTGCCGTTAGCGAGAACGCGCTGCTTTAGTAAATGTTCGCCACAAGCGATCGCTTGTTTCAAAATTCCTGAGTCACCAGTGACGTTGTATAATGTCAACAGTCCTAAAATTGTCCCAGCAACCCCTGCGATTACATCTAAATATTCATCTGTAATAATCTGTTCATGACTAATAAATGAGGCAATATATGTTGCTTCTTCTATCAGTACAGGCTCATCTATTAATTGACTAATTCTGACAAAAGCATAAACTAGTGAGCCTAAACCTTCAGCGCCACCAATGCCCATATCCTGAGCTATTTTGTTAAACTCTGTACTGAACAATTTTTGACGTAGTGGCTGCAAAATTCTTAGTGTTAAATCGTGCCATTCTGCATCTTTTGTCACCTTGGCTAAGGCAGCAAAAAATAAGGCTACTCCAGTAGTACCACTGTATAAATTATAATCTAATGGCTGTAATTTGAATCTCTGGGCAGTGAAGACATAACGAAAACCAATCCACGTGATACTACCATCCTCAGCATAAGTTGCCCGATCTTTAAGATCGGATGCGATCGCCATTACTTGTTCTAGTATCTCTTCATTACTTAAAGCAGCGATTGTATCTAGAGATATATCCTTGGCTTCATCTGTGTTCGTACTTTCATGGCGGACAATATGGGAGTATAGCGAGCCTTTGATCAACTGAATCTGTTGTTGTAAATCTTGATTTCCTAGTTCTCTAAACCGATGATTTACTACAGATAAACTATCTAGCGGACAACAGTTTTTGATAGTTTCAGTTGGTGAAAGTATTAAATCTTGGCTATCCGAAAGCATCGTGAAATAAGGTACATCCAACTGCTCCATAGCCTGTAGTTCATATTTTAGTACCTGCCAAAATGGATGTATCTTTTCCGAAGTGAGAAAAGCTCTACTAAGAACATCAAACTCAATACTGCGATCTATACCATCTTTAAGATATTTTGGTGCTAATGTCCTAGATAACAAAAATCCATAGACTCGAGTATCTCGAAAAATAAATCGCAGTTCTTGATGCTTAAACTTTGTCAAAGGACTATCGGGAGCTAAAATTGCTTCTCTGCGCTCTAGTAGAAACTGATACATCTGAGCAAAACCATCAACAATTTCTCCGGTGTAGTCTGTCAGTGAAAGCTGTACACCATCCAACAAAGGAACATTTTTCTCAACCCCTATGGTTGCATAATCATTGATCGTGTTCATGCGATCGGTATTAATATTTTGCCATTTGGGTTGGCGAAAGGGTGTTTGTTGGTTTAAAGTACCTCCTATGGCGCTGAAATCGTAGGCTGTCCTACCATCTGGGCCAAATTCCCACCAAGGTAATAAACCAATTCGTAACACAGAATTTGCTATTTGCTGATTAGCTTTAGAAATTGCTCCGGTGGAATCATTATGCTCATCATCAACTTGTGGACGAGGCTGCATGAGGGATTCCATATCTGCGAGAACAGGATACTCGCCGTGAGCAATCACATTTTCGTTATGGCAATCTGTGGTATCCAAAGCATACAATAAACATAATAACATCCCCATGCGTTGATAGTAATTATGTGCTTCTGTTGGATTATTGCAAGGTAATTGTTCTACAAATTCTATCCACCCATATTGAGAACGATCTAATACCTGAAGTACTTTAAAGGATAAAGGCACACCCTGTTGATTTAACCAATCTAAAAATTGAGTGTAGGCGACTTCTACACCACAGTCTTTAGGCTTGTAAACTAATTTCATTCCTGATGTAAATGTCAGGATAAAAACTGAGCGTCCTTGCTGATGAGGATCGGAAATAGAACACTGGATAGTAACTACTTCTCCCAATTTTTCCCCGCTATGGAACTGATGCTGAATTAAATCCCAATCACTAGCTAAACGTTGAATAAATTCAGCCGTTGCATTCACCCATAAGTCTAATACTATAGCAACTAATCGAGCTAATACACTATATTCTTGGAAAAATTCTAATAATTGTCCTTGGAGTAAATTTTCAATAAAATCTAAATATTTCTCCCTCCCTGTTTTCTCATTCTTAATTTGTTGGAATAAACTATTAAGTGCAGACTGCCTAAAATTGCGAAAGATATTAAATTCTAAATGAAGAGCCTGACTGCAAGTAGAAGACAATCTCTTTAGTAAGCTGCGCTCAAGACAAATATGTGCTGTCTCAGCAAGACGTGAAAAAGCATTACTATTCACTTGAGCAATTAATTTTTGTCTAGCAATTTGAATAAATGGTAAAAACAATTCTTCAAAGGGAATTGGATGCTGAGGATCAAAGCACCTATCTAATGAATCAGAATTTCTTAAATTTTGAATGGGAAAGGATGCTGTTGCTTCTAATATAGTTTTTAAAGTTTTAGCCCAACTGGGGACATTTGGACTATTGGGAAATTTAGTTGCACCCAAAACTGGGAGAACTTGAGCTAAATCCAGATTTTGCCAAGCTAAACGCTTAGTAAAGTTTGTTTCATTCCCTTCTGCTGCAATGCGACACCAAGAGTCCAGACGAGTATTCGCCAGTTGTTTGTTAATTTGGGTTTCATCAATAGTCCAGCCGCTAGCTAGACGTTCTTCTATAGTGCTAGATTTATTGATAATATAATTTAAAGACTTTTCTAAACTTTTTTCCATGATTTTTTTAAGGAAAAGAATAAACAATGAAATACGTAAGAGAATTAAAACAAAGATTAATTCCCAATACGTCATTATTAACAAACAATAGAAGAAAGAAAATTAGCGGCACACTCTCAAGAACTAGAGTTAGTAGGGTGTATAAAGCTACCTATTTTCATATTGCATTACAGAATGACAGTTATAAACAATGTGAATAGCTGCACTTTAAGTAGCGTTTAAAACACCCTACATCTCATAAAAAACCCTACACTTTAATGTCAAAACATTAAAAGTATTAGTCTAAACAGGTCTTACTCCAGCTACAAATTGTGCTAGGCGCACCACCAGCTACAGATGCTAGTTGCTCTAGAGATAGTTCTGCTTCCTCTTCTTCTTCATTAGCACTAGGAAGTACTAAGTACAAGTTTGTATCATTTGCTTGCAGTACTTGAATGTTAATTGAATCGGGAATATCTATACCTAATTCTTGGGAGATTGCTGCTTTAGGCTCGTTCAATAAGGATTGTCTAAAACTCGAATCTCTTAAAGCTCTAGCGATGATTTGAGATTGTACATCATTGTTGTTGTTTAGTTGAATCATGGTAATAAATCCTTGTTCGGTTCGGTTGTTTGGTGGACAATTTAAAAAATACAAATAAATCGGGGAAAACTAGGGGAGATTTTCACCCGATCGCATAATTCATCCGAACGCTCCCTGTCAGGCTGGTGGTAAAGGTGTTAATTCCAAACCTAAAACTGGTATAAGGTTGCTCAACTGCTGAACTGGCTCCTAAAATTGCTGCTTCTTTGACTGGTTTTAACTTCATCCTTAATGCCTTATCTGTCGCAAACATTTTTTGAATTGGTATAATTTGCGAAATCATCCCGCAATTATGCAACGTCTAGAAAAGTTAATTCACTCAGCAAAATTAATGCGATAGACCATTAAGCCATCTGTCGCGCCATCAAATTAGCGAATAATCCTTCTTGATTGACTAATTCCTCAAATTTGCCCTGCTGTATAATACGACCGGCTTCAATCACATAAATTCTGTCAGCGTTGCGGATAGTGCTGAGGCGATGGGCGATGACTATGCGCGTTACTCCCAAATTCTCTAAACTAGCACTGACTATGGCTTGGGTACGATTATCTAAAGCGCTGGTAGCTTCATCAAAAATCAGGATTCTTGGTTTTAAAACTAAAGCACGGGCAATTAACAGCCGTTGACATTGCCCACTAGAGAGGTTTGTCCCTCCTTCGGAAATAACGGTGTGCATTCCCATTGGCATCGACTTAATATCATCAGCAAGCCCAGCCATCTGTGCGGCTTCCCAAGCCTCTGCCATTGTCACTAATGCGCTACTAGAAATGTTCTCAAAAATCGAAGCGCTATTAATGCGGCCATTTTGTAGAACTACACCAATTTGCCGCCGCACCGCAGATATGTCTAACCCGGATAATTCTTGACCATCATAGTAAATGGTGCCATTTTTTAATGTTTCAAACCCCAACAACAGTCTAATAATTGTTGATTTGCCACTACCAGAAGGCCCTACCAAAGCAATAAATTCTCCTGGTTCTGCCTCAATTGTGACATTATCTAAATTCAGGGGGCCATCCTCTCGATAGCGGAAAGTTACGCGATCGATTTTCACTTTACCTATTAATCGTCCCGGATCGCTCTTACTCAAGTCAATTTCTGGTTTGGCTTGAAAGATGGGCTTTGCCCGTTCCCAGAAAATGCTGATATCCAATATGCTGATTATGCTGTTGCTCAGTTGTGTAGCGCCAGCGATAAATATGGCAAAGGCTGAGTTAAATGCCAAAAATGTACCTGTGGATAATCCTGTGCCGTTGGGAGATGGGGCTTGTGTAACTAACATGACTGCCAACCAAAAAATGATCATTGAACTAATGGTTGGCATGACGGTATTAAATATCGCTAAAGCATCTTCTATCAATTCTGTACTCAGCTTGAGTTTTAGCTGTTGACTATACTTTTTTGCCCAGTGAGCAAAAGCTCTATCCTCTGCACCTGTGACACGGAGTTTAGATATGCCACCAACCATCTGCACATTAAAACCAAAAATATCACCCTCTGTTTCTTCTAAAGCACGCAACTTCTGGCGGGTAATAACACCAAAGATGGATGTCAAGATAATCGTTAATAGTCCTACTGCTACGACTACTAAAGCCAAGTTAGAACTGTAGAAAAATAACAGTCCCAAGTTGAGTAGGGAGAAAAAGCTGGTGAAAATTGTCCTTATAAGCGTGCCGCTGAGTTTCTGGCGAATTTGAGTGATGATGGAAATACGAGATTGTAAATCCCCAATGGAATACTCACGAAAGAAGGAAACCCGCAGATTGAGTAGTCTATCCCAAAGGGCGGCTTGAGAATCTAAAGTGGCTTTACTTTCTAATCTCAGGATGGAAAACCCTTGGGTAATTTGAAAAACCACTGCACCAAAACTAGCCGCCAAAAGACCAAAACTGATTTGTACTAACAAAACTTTGTTGGCATCGGGAATAATGGAATCGATGAGAATGGCAGTTGCTAAGGGGGTTAGCATTCCTACTAATGCGCCGACAGCTCCCATCAAGAGGACGATCGCTATTTCTTGTATATTTCCCTTAAAGGCAAACTGCAACAAATCGATCGCTGTCACATTCTCCATTGGTAGGGGGCGATAAAATACGTAAGCAAACGGCGCTAGTTGTTTAGCCGTATCATTGTTAACACTAATGCGCGTAGAATATTCTGGGTCAAAGATTTCATATTTTCTGGCGCCTACTGGCAGTATAGCTACAGGACGGTTATCTTGATTGGTATATGCTAGTAAGGCGCTAGTATCTTTTTGCCACCATTGCTCTTGAAGTAATACCCGGCGGATGCGGATTCGAGATGCACGAGCGATCGCTTCTAATGGTTCTTTAATCCGCTTCATGTCCTCAGAAGGCGCAGGGGGTAAAATCTTAATTTCTAACGCCTTTCCCACCGCACCAGCAGCAATCATCAGGCTTGTACCTTCCTGTAATTGAGCTTGTTTTGGCTTGAGAACTAATGCTAAATTGCCTAAAGCACCAACTTTTACTTGATAGTTAAGTTTTTCTCGTTCTTGGAATTGCTGCTTTTTGATGGTTAACTGCTCTTGTTCTATTTCAATGAGAATTTGGCAGAATTCCCTATGTAATTTATAGAGAATAACTTGAATAGTTTCCCAATCAGTAAGTTTTTCAGGATGGGAAAAAGCAGGAGGATTTACCCATTTATCATCAGCATAATTACAGATATTTTTTTCCCAAATCTGCAATAATTTCCCTAAACTTGCTGCTATTTCCTGACTTAGGCATTCGTCGCCTTCTTGGTTTGTTAACTGCCACAGTACAGTATCTTCCATTGCTATAGCTAAAATTTTATGGCTATTAGCTGATATGCCAAATAATGCTTCCCCTGGATTGACGCTAAATAGATAACGGCGACTACCCTCAATACCATTATCAATGGGAATAGCAAACACAGCGATTACCCCCGATTCAACCCGCCAACAGGCATGCTGATTATTTAATATCAAGAACTTATTACCTGTAAGCAGTAATCTAGAATCACTCATTAGCAATTGGCGGTGCAATAGTTGTATGCTAGCGGCATATAGTGTTCTATTGTATTTCCACTTCTGACCGAATGTTAGTAAAGCTTAAAAAAATACCTGGCTCTGCGACTTTGTCTAAAACTTTAGCATAAGTATCGTCACTCCAATACCTTCGCCAAAACAAAAGTATGAAGAGGGTAGTGCTATACACCTGTATAAGAGATAAGATAATTGATATTAAATGCCAAATTGCCAAAATTGCTCAGGGGTTATCTTATCTCATATTCCAACTCTAGAAGATTCAACAATTTTTCTTCCACAGCAGTAAGATAAGGTCGATTCAGTTTCCCCAACGACTGCAACAGACTTTTGACTGTCTCCTCCAGCGAATCAGAATATATTCGCGCAAGGCGATCGCTCAAGGATTGGATCTGTTGACACTCCTGGGGTAGGTAGTTGAAGGACTTCAGGTACTGCAAGCCAACCGTATACTCCTAGGGTGTTGATTTTGTTGAAGAAACCCTCAAAATTTCTCATGCAGTTTCTGTGTCGCTAGTTGAGACAGAAAACAAAATTCTTCTTTTCGAGAGCATGGATTGACCAAAAACTTGAGCCGCCCAGTCTTCAACATCTAAAAAACGGATTGTTTCTAATGCTTTTTTCACAAGAGTAGTTGTCAAATTCATGGTTGATAAACAAATACTCAAAAACATTTGACCTATTTGTTTAAAAGGAGAACGAGAAGAAAATTGCTTGTATTTTCCAAATAGCGATTCCAAAACATCCGTTGTAGCTAATAATGTTTGTCCTGGTTGAATAAAAGAAAGCTCAATTGTTAAATAGCCCAGAATTTTTTGTGCAAACTCTTCGGGATAATTCACAAGCATTGTTAAGTGTTGTTGAATAATACTGAATATTTCTTGGTTTAGCCCACATAGTTTAATTTGAGTTTCTACAAAACGAGTGATTTGAACCATTTGGCTCCAATTTTTTAGGGAATTTTGGTAAGCCGCTAACCATGCAAACTTCTCTTTCAATTTACTGTGAAGAACGTCTGGTTCTATACTTGGTACTAAATAGGTTAAAGTATCTAACGGCGAATTCAATATACGGAAAGCCCAATCTAGAAGTTTTTCTACGTTGAAATAACGGCACTGTGAACGTTGCGATGGAGGGGATAAGAAAGATAATTCCGTCTGTTGCAGTTGTTTTCGGCATTGACTACACTGCTGTATAAAAGACTGATATTTTTCGCAATTTCTTAACTCATGCTTCAGGAATAAAGCCATTGCATGAGTTACATCATATGTATAAATTACATCAGGAAATTGACTTTTATACAGCTTTATTCCTCTTTGAATATCGCTGCCTCTGTCCGCAATTATTTGTTTAGGGCGACCAAATTTTTGAGTGATTTCCGTCAATTTCTGCTCTATGAGTTCGCCTTTGGTTGAACGCATTATCTCCAATGCCAGAACTTGAACATCTTGATGTTGCAATCCTCTTTTTGACGGAAAAACTTCTTCTATTAGCAGTTGTTCAGGAACTCCCAAAACTACTAAACCTTTTTCATTTCCTAGTTCTACCGTTAAATCAACAATAAAAATCCAATCATCTCGGTATTCTTTTTCTCTCGTCAGTTCATACAACCCAATTCTCCCTAACCATTTTCTAACGCTACTAAAGCTAGGCGTAGCTTCAGAGAAAATTTCTTTATACAACTCAAATGTATGAACAACCCCTCTATAACTGCTGCCACATTTGATTACCTGTTGTACTGAAATTTGTATGGTTTCGGCTGAATAATGATGCCCCTTAGCAACTAACTCTCCTTCTGAATCAATCTCTTTTTTTTTCCAAGCCTGTTTCTATGTTTGCTTTTTGTAGTTTTTCTTCAGCATTTTTGGCTCGATTCTTCCAATAATCTCTTGACGCGGATAAATCTCTCACTTTTATTTCTAATGCTCTCAGTTTTTTTTGCTTTTCCAAGGCTCTCTGTTTCCAATTGTCTCGACCCTTGTGAAATAGCCTTGCCAACCGACTACTTGGACTTTTAAACTCTTGCATTTACTCTCAAGTGTTACATAGTTCTTGCATGAGAAACTACCATCCTCAAGCTCTCAAAGTCAACACCCTAGTATACTCCCCATCCCAGGTTTTGACGGTACAGCTGAAGTCATTTACCTGATTAACGATGCCCCAGCAGCCACCCTTGCCTCGGAGTTCCGGGTTGGGGTAAAAGTAGCGGTGCGATGTAGAAGTTGAGTGTTAAAGGATGAAATGAATCCTTACAAAATGAGTGGAGAGCCAACTCTCCCAGTGGCGGACATTACCATCCAACGTATGTCAAGGTCAAAGGTACTGCATCCCCAGACGACCCTAATCTTAAAGATTATTGGCAACACCGTCAGACCCAATACGGTAAATCTTATTGGGAAAAAGGTTCTAAGTTTTACAAAGTAGCCTGTAACTGGCAAAATGTCCACTAATTGTAAAGATTTTGTAAGTGACCTTTAACTCAGTATTTTCATACTTGAATTCTACTCTTTTGATAACTGGCGCTGACGGAAACGCAGATATAGCAATCCTACTCCAGCTAAAACTGTAGCTCCTGTAGTTAGAGGTTCTGGGACTGGAGTTAGTAAGAAAGAGCGGCGTTCACCATTGTCATTAAATGCGTAGCCGATAATCGGCGTTGCTGAATCAAAATATGAATTATGCGATCACCTCAAGCTTGCGGGCGCTATGCGCCCGCAGCGCATCATCACCGTACTGAAGATAATGTATTACTAATCGAATAGAATACCTCAGCATTTTTTCTGATTTGGAGTAACACTCATGTTTTACGATGTAAGCGAGCCAGATAATGTCTTAGACGACTGTTTTCTCCCTCTACTCTCGTCATATAAGTCTTACTAACAATATGGTCTTCATTACTGATAAAAACAGGATAAACAGTATATCCATCAGTAACATAAAAATAAGACTGCCAACATCTTATAATCTGCCACAATATTTTAAAAGTTTCTGAACTCCTATCGCCTAAAACCCAAGATATAATTCCCGCAGTACTATGATTTACGGCTGTCCACAGCCATATTTTGTTTTTTTTTACCGATGAAAGTTTCTAGTTCATCAACTTCTGCAACTTCTGGTATTTCACTTCTATCAGGCGTATCTGTTAAAGCCATCCCAACTTCTTTCACCCAATTTATCACAGTAGTATGATGTACTTTTTTAACTCTTTCTATAGCTCGAAATCCCAAACCGTTAACGTACATCTCTAAGCACTCACGCTTAATATCCTCTGTATATCCTTTCTGATCATAAAACTCAATAAACTGACGTTTGCATTGAACACAGATGTAATGAGAGTTTACCTCTTTGTTGACCATTCTTACGAATGTGAGTTGATGCACACCTTGGACATTGCATAGCGATCGCCCTAATTCATATTTCTATTCTGCAACGCCAAATTCTTAAGACTTAGGATTGTCAAGGATGCCATACAAAGGTTTATGTAACGCACCCAAGTTCCTAACAGCTACCAAATCGGGGAGATGTGCCAAATTCTAGCTAAAGACAACCCAGAACTCAGAGGTAAGGCTGGCTGTTAGGCGATTGTCAAACAAGTGAACGACTTCAGTTGCACTGTAAGACTGTGGGATGGCTAATTGACGGTTGGGTTGCAGTACCTAAAGTCCTACAATTACCTGCCTGCCGAATGCCATCGCATTACACGAGTGTATTCGAGTGAACTGGAGGAATCGGTGCAGAGGTTTTTAGAGTCGCTGGCGAAGCTGAATCGGGCTTATTTGACGGCTTTGGAAGAAAAAGTGTTGAATTTGCTAGAGTTTAAAATAAGAGCTTGGTAACAAATTGATTTATTCTAATGCGGTTATGAACTTGAACAGATTGTGAATCTGAAATTTTGTCAGTGGAACAGCTTATGTCTTCAATTGTCCATTTCTGCTTGATATCTCCGAATGAGCCAAACAGTTGACGTACTCCGTCTGGGCCTGGAGTCAGCCCAGGTAAAGCACCATGAATCTTCCAATTCGGGGCAGTCATAGAGCAAATATCTTCAATCTGATGCTCACTAATCAGGTCAAGCCATCGTTGAGCAATTATTTTGTTGTCCTCAATTTTAGACATCACTACTCCTTTTCTAGCAAACTGAAAAACTGAATAATAATTTAAATAATAGGAGGTACTGATGCAAGAGTTCTTTTATTTGCAGTGAAAAACTGGTGTGTTAAGGTTTTTGTACGCCCAACTTTTAAAAACAACACTTAGAAATAATTTATGAACAAAGGTGAACTAGTGGATGCTGTAGCAGCAAAGGCCAACGTCACAAAAAAGCAAGCTGATGGAATCGTCAGTGCTTTTTTAGAAGTAGTGAGCGAAGCTGTAGCAAATGGGGAGAAGGTAACGCTCGTTGGCTTTGGGTCATTTGAGCGACGCGAACGTGCCGAGCGCGAGGGGCGTAATCCCAAAACCCAAGAGACAATGACTATTCCAGCTACCAAAGTGCCTGCGTTTTCTCCAGGGAAGCTGTTCAAAGAAAAAGTAGCGCCATAGATGCATTAGGTTTACCGCTAGTAATCAATCACTGCTCCTGCTGTAGCCCTTGCTGTTCTCAAGACCGCATAGGGTAACTGTAGGGGGGACGTGGGTGTTGGGTTGCAGATGTTAGACAAGCGCGATCGCTGTGTTTATTTTAAATATCCAATCACTGCTTAGTAATGGTCTAGTACATTGGGGGCATAAGCTAAGAATTTTGACTTTTGAGAAGGTCAGCGGTAGTAGTAGGTTGCCAACCCAAGCAGAAGCTGGGTTATGGCTGGGAAAAGGGATTCATGTTAAAGGGGAAATGGCTAAAAACATTCTTGCCCTTTCCCCTTGTCCAATAAATCACCAAGTTCACTCTCAAGAGCGAATGTATCATCAAGAGATAGTATCGAGTCTTTCTAAAGAAGAGTCATGACGCACTATCAGAGCAAGAATTCCGCCAAATAGCAGTGCTGCTGCCATTACAAGCAGCCCTCCGGTAAAACTATTAGTGGCATCTTTAATTAAGCCGATAACGTAGGGAGCAACAAATCCTCCTAAATTGCCTACAGAGTTAATTAACGCTAAGGAGCCAGCAGCAGCTGTACCACTCAAAAAAGCAGTGGGTAAAGCCCAAAATGGCCCTAAAGCCCCCCAAATTCCCAGTGCTGCCAAGGAAAGGGACGCTAGCGCAGTCACAGGCTGATGAAAGTAAGCACTTAAAACTAGACCAAATGCGCCAATAAAAGCTGGGATAGCTACATGAGCGCGGCGTTCTCCAGTCTGGTCTGAGTGGCTACCAACAAAAACCATTCCAATCGCACCTACAAGATACGGAATAACTGAAAGAAATGCCACCCATAGGTCACTTAATCCAGAAAAACCTTTAATAATTTGTGGCAGCCAGAAACTAATACCATAAAGACCAATTACTAGTGTGAAATAAATCAGGCTCAGTAACCAAACTTTAGGATTGACAAGAGATTGAAGTAAGGTGTAACTCTTGTGCCTAGTTTTGTGTTCGTTTTCTAGCCGTAATCTCTCCTGGAGCCAGGAACGCTCCTCTACTTCCAACCATTGAGCTTGCTCTGGACGTTCGCAGAGATAACTCAGCACTACAAAACCCATAAAGATGGCGGGTAAACCCTCTACTAGAAATAACCACTGCCAACCTGCTAATCCCATAATTCCATGTAGGGTCAGCAGCAGACCAGAAAGGGGCGCTCCTACAATCCCAGCTACCGCAGTTGCTGTCATAAATAAAGCTACGGTTTTAGCGCGTTGAATTGTTGGGAACCAATAAGTGAGGTAAAGAATAATCCCAGGGAAAAAGCCAGCTTCGGCAATTCCTAATAAAAAACGTAATAAGTAAAAGCTCAAAGGACTTTTAACGAACATCATACTTGCGGCAATTACGCCCCAAGTTATGACAATCCGGGCAATCCAAACCCTAGCACCAATTCTTTCTAGGATAAGATTGCTAGGAATTTCAAACAAAAAGTAGCCCAGGAAGAAAATCCCTGAGCCGAAACCATAGATTGTGGAACTAAAGCCCAAATCGTGATTCATTTGCAAGGCGGCAAACCCGACATTAACCCGATCCAAATAAGCAATGATATAAAGCACAAATAACAAGGGAATCAGCCGCCGAGTTACCTTGTTTAATACCTTTGGTTTGAGCGTTTCATCTGATGTCATCTCACTTGTCCAATTTTATTCCTTGCGGTTGCTGTTATTTCAAAGTCAAGCCATGCCTGCGGCGGGCTGTGCCTACACCTTTAACCAGGGTAAGGTTTCGTCTACATTGATTGCTCTACTTCTAAACACAGACTACAGTATCAGATGCAGTTGGTGTGCGATGGCGGAACGCCATCACACTTTTGGGAATTCCCCTATACGTTGCTCTTGTATCAATTGAGATAGTTGCGATTAGGTGCTGGCAATTGAATCACAAGAGAAAAACGTGAATACTTAACCGCATCGGTAGGAGGATAATCTGCCGACACTACAATTAAGCCAACTTTTATATCCTCGATTGTGATAATTGCTATAGCAAAGCAAGTGATGCCCAAGGACGAAAGTTGAGTTTCTTTAATACCTCAATGAGTGGAGAATTTGAGGGAACTGTAACTGAAGCTCAAGAGGAAATCCAAGTAATATTAGTTACATTAATAGAGTGAGATGATGAAGCTCGGTTTGGTGGTATTGTTATTGAAACTATGATAGATGATAATTTGCCTAATTAGTAAGAACGCGATCGCTATCATCCAGAATTTATGCGATCGCAATAATAATCGATTCTCACGAGTAATTAATGACAGTTTAAAGAAGTTGGGTTCTTCCGGTAGTTTTATGCTGTTAATTAAAAATTACTAGATTTTAGCGGCTGTAATTTAGTGTTATTGATACTTAAAACCCTTGTGGTGTGAGCATTTAAGAAATATTAAGCATACTTAAAAAGCCGTGGAAATTTAGTTTAGATTAAAACACGGTAAAGTTTTAGGCAAACGCTATGAAATTTCCTGTAGAACAAATCCTGAACCTTCCCGAAATGCAAGTATTAGATTTTCAAGAACTTGAAGGGGAAGAAATAATTATAACCATAGAAAAAGGAGTGAATTATTCAACTTGTCCTTCCTGTCGACAAATTACTCGCAGCATACATCAAAATCATTGGCGGATGATTCATGATTTACCGTGGAATAAAAAATCAGTACTCTTAAAAATAAATCACCGCCAATTTAAATGTCATAAGTGTAAAAAAGTATTTAGTGAACAACTAGATTTTGTAGATAAAAGTAAAGGATATACTAAAAGATTAGCATCCGACATAGTTCAGCAAGTATTAAATAGTAATATCCATAGTGTTGCCCAGAGAAATGGTTTGAGTGATGAACAAGTAGAATCGATGTTAAATAATCTGGTGTCACAAATACTAACTATTAACTTAAGTCAGGTAAGAAAGTTAGGGATAGATGAGATTGCATTGGTGAAAGGACAAGGAAACTACTTAGCAGTATTAGTGGATTTAGATAGTCATAAACTAATAGAGATAGTGCAGTCGAGAAGAATAGAAGATATCCGTGAAGTTATTGTAATTTGGGGAGTTGATGTACTTAATCAGATCGAAGAAGTGAGTATTGATCTCTGGTCACCTTATAAAAAATTAGTAGAAGATTTAATGCCAAATGCCAACATAACTGCTGACAGGTTTCATGTGATGAAACAAATTACGGATGAATTAGATACTATGCGTAAAAATGAAAAAGAAGCTGCAATGTCGTTAGATGATGAATTAGAAAAAGCCAGAAAGTTAGAAGCATTAAACAAGAGTAAACATAGCTTACTGAAAAATGAAAACTCTTTAAATGAAAAGCAAAAATTGAAATTACAATCTGTGTTAGAAGTTTCGCCTCATCTCGCTAAAATGCACGCACTTAAAGAACAATTTCGCCAGATATTTGACACGACTAAATCTTGGGGAGATAGCATCACGCAATTATTAGATTGGATGTATGATGCTCGTTCATATTTTCCGAAAAGTCTAGGGACAATGGTGAGATGGTTTGGGGAAATAGTTGGTTATTTTGACGGCAGAACTACCAGTGGTACTGTAGAAGGGATTAATAATAAACTCAAGTTAATTAAACGACTTGGATATGGCTTTCGTAACTTCAATAATTTTCGTATACGCAGTTTATTAAACTGGCACTTTAGTATTAATTTTCCATAAAACGGACGCAAGAACCAGAAGTTGCACAGTGATTATATTGCAATGTTAACTACTCCCTTATGTTCTTTTATCAGCTAGAAGTGGGCGTATTTCTTTGCCGTCGTAGCCAAAAAGCCGCCCCCATCAAGCCTATAAGAGCCGAGGTAGTGGCAGTATTTGGCTCTGGAACTGTTTCCTCAAATACCTGGATAGTTCCATTTACTTTCGATGTGCCTGTGGTAGGAATATTTGGGTCTAGACTGATTTGATAAACTTCCTCAAGTGTGAGTGTGCCGACAGCGCCTTTAAATAAACCTTCGCCACTAGTAATAGTAAAAATATTTGTAGCAGTCCCTTTTGAGGAGAGGAAGTCAATTACTCCAGTAGCGTTATTTGTGCCAAACAATTTATTACTGCCTTTACCAAACAACACTACTTCGCCTACTGGCAAGCCTTGTAAGCCAAATGTAACAGCATCTGTGTTAAAACGGAACTCTCCAGTAGCAAAGTCAATTTGGCTGTATGTTAAACCGCTAACTTTTGTGGCTCTCCCAGATTAGATATGATAAATTAGTAGCAGAAATACCAATTGAGTAAAATTCTTCTTCTAAAATTATCAAAGTTAGTTAAACCATAAGCTCTTCTTTTAATCAGCTTAATCTTTTGATTAATTCCTTCAACAACTCCTTGAGTAGTTCGGCTATCAAAATAAGCGAGAATCTCATCTATCCATCTACTTATTGTTCGACAACTTTTCGGGAAGTATTTATAAGCTGTTTCTGTCCATTCTCGGAATTTATATAAGGCTTCATCACTGGTTATTTGACTGTCAAATATATCTCTAAGTCCTTCTTTCATTCAATACATTTTTCCTAGCTCAGGGGCAACTTTCTCCACTGATTCTATCTTCGCCTTTTCCTCGGAGTTAAGGTTTTCTTTTTTCTTTAATAAAGGGTATTTACTATGAGTCAACCCCGCTAATGTACTTTCTCTCTCTTTCTTATTTTTAATTTTTTCTGCTGCTCTTTTTGCTTTCTTTCTCTTTTGATCTAACTCCTCGTTTATTTGTTTCATGACATGGAATCTATCGGCTACTATTTGAGCATTTGGCATCATTTCTTGGATTAAACTTTTATATGGTATCCATAAATCTATGCTAACTTCTTCTATTTGGGTTAAAATCTCTAAACCTAGACTAGATAAGTATTCTGCTATTACTGCTTTATTTCTTTTCTCCAATAATGCTATTGGTTTTTTTGTTTCTAAGTCCACCAGAACTGCCGCATAATTTTTTCCTCCTTTTAACTGGGTGATTTCATCTATCCCCAACTTTTTTAACTTATTAGGTTTTTCTGTGAGTAAATCAACTTCCAGTTATTTTAATACTGTTTCCACCTCAGAGGTTGTCATTCTATTTCTGATGGCTGCACTTTTTACATTAGTTTCTAATACTTCCTTAATTACTTTCATCGCCAGTCTTTTTGTATAAGTTCTTCTGGCTTTGATAAAATCTAACTCTTCACTGAATACTTTCTGACATTTTTGACATTTCAACTGACGACGATTTACTTTTAACAATACTTGATAATCGCTTAGGGGTATATCTCTGACTCTATACCAATGATTTTGATGGATTTTATCGGAGGTATTTCCACAGTGAGGGCATTTAGCAACTTTCAGCTTATTTTCAATTTCTATTACTATTTCATCATCTGTAAGAAAATGGTAATTAATAACCTTGACATCTTCAAGATTAATAACTTTAGTAATGAAATGAAGTAAGGGATTAGATGGCATATTTATTAAAACAAAGGTTTTAATATCAATATTTTTGAATTTTTATATTATTTAATTAGTCTAGAATTCTATTTATAGCTTGGGTTTGCTCTATTAAAAAATCTAAATTATCTAAGATTTATTTAATTATTTATATTATTTTACCATAGTTACTCTGGGAGAGCCATTCTTCATACTGCTCAAATGTAATTCCTGCTCTTTCTAGTTCGGGTTGTGGCAGTAGAGGTTGAGGGTTAGTCATAGTAATGTTTGCAATAACTGATATCACCCTTGCTTACTACTCTAAATTCAAGAGCGTATCTATCATTAGGGTACAAGTCGTGTGATCGCATATTCGCCGGGAGCAACGCGCTTACGCCATCCCACCTTATTTTTTAGCGATGGACTGATACCCGCTTACCTGGGGAAAGCTTTCTTACCCAAACCAAAAATTTCTGCATTTGCGGTTCATTTTTGAGCTTGTCTAAAGTGTCGAGTTCAAGGGCTAGCAGCTTATTATCGAATAAAACATGAATCTGGCGATGGCAGGCAGAACAGATATTTGCTGTTGGGCCAGGGTCTTGTTTTTTGCGTTTGGTATATTGTCGCGGAACCAAATGATGGACAGTCAAAGATTCCATCTCTCTTTGGCAGAGTTCGCATTGCTGTTGTGGATTGTTAGACACCGATGAAATTGACTGACTGTTTTGCTAAAACTCTATTTAATAGGATAGCTATCACTAAACACATTCTGCACGCGATTGCGTAAGTGCTTTTTCAAAAGAGGAAATCAGTGGTATACGATGTCTACTTTTAGGGCTGTGCCTACGCCATTTTTCTAGCTTGAAACTGGAACCCAGAGGCGTAGTTTACCGCCAATTCTTGGAGACGCTCCCCGCGTTTGGCATCGCTTCCCTCGGATCAACCCCTGCACCCCTAATCATATTTAAGAGCTAGTGTCCAAACGGATAAGCGAAGAAAAAAAGTGATCACCTACCTGTTCAGTATTGCTGTTATCTTTCTATCGGCTAATACCCTAATTTCTTAATCAAAGCTACACTATCATCGGAAAATGTCAAGATTTTGGGATAGCAGCAGATGATTGATCTCTACACCTTCACCACGCCCAATGGACGCAAAGCTTCCGTCATGCTGGAAGAAGTCGAATTACCCTACAATGTCCACAAAATTGACATTACTACTCAACAGCAATTTACACCTGAATATATTGCCATCAATCCCAATAGTAAAATTCCCGCCATTGTTGACCAAGAAACTGGGATTAAAGTTTTTGAATCGGGTGCAATTCTAATTTACCTAGCCGAAAAAACAGGTAAACTCTTACCCACTGAACAAAAAAGCCGTTTTCAAGTCCTAGAGTGGCTGATGTTCCAAATGGGAGGAGTCGGGCCAATGTTTGGGCAACTTAACCACTTTAAACGCTTTGCACCCGAAAAACTTCCCTATGCCATCGAACGTTACGAAAAGGAAACTTTACGCATTTATGGTGTTTTAGATAAACAACTGCAAGACAATGAATTTATCTGTGGTAACTATTCTATTGCGGATGTTGCAACTTATCCGTGGGTAGCGATTTATGAATTTCAAGGTTTAACACTCGACAATTACCCAAATCTTAAACGCTGGGTGGAGATAGTGCAGCAACGTCCGGCTGTGCAACGCGGAATGCAAGTCCCTTAAATACAAGACCAGGGATAAGTCAACAAGAGTGATGATGAATGATTAAATAATCCAACCCCTTCTCATTCCCAAGCGCACTCATGCTGCGAAGAGACAAATTGAAAGGGTTTTTATTAGCGATCACTTCAAAAGCTAGTTAATTTGGGTATTCCACCTCAGACTTGCGCGTTTTAGCCAACTCATCTTTGAGCAATTCTTCTTGAAAGCTTTGGCTCATTTGAGCGACGCGAACGTGCCGAGCGCGAGGGGCGTAATCCCAAAACCTAAGAGACAATGACTATTCCAGCTACGAGAGTGCCTGCGTTTTCTGCTGGGAAGCTGTTCAAAGAAAAAGTAGCACCATAGATGAATTATTGCTAGTGGTCAAGCAATCTAATCGCTGCAAAGGCGTAGCGTTCGCCTTTGGCGTTGGCGCAGCCATCGCTCTTATAAAGGCAGCGTGGGGCAACGGCGGGGGAACGTGAGTGTGGAATTGCAGATGTTGCAGAGGCGATCGCTGCACCAATGCCAAAAGCGAATGCGCTTCACTGACAAGATAATGTGATTGTCTTTTGAACTAATACCACAGCTAATTACTTCCTCCATCGGATCTCCCAACAATGGCGAACTACAGAATATGCTTGCTGATGAGCGGTTGCTGATGAAAAGAAACTTGGGGATAGATTAAGGTGTGTAGGTGTAACCCCTAAAAGTGGACATCGCTCTATTAGGCAATGCGTAGGCTAGCGCCTCCCCAATCGCTTCTCCCAAGAATGGCGAAAGCCTTGCTGATGTAGGCTATGGGATTAATACTAAGTCTGCAAAACCTTGGCTGCATCGGATGAACGGGAACGTTAATGCTTAACTAACAAATTTAGCTGTGTTACCCCACACCAATCTATACTCTGATTAACGTGTCACTCAAATCTCTATGAGCTGCGAACATTTAGATAATCTGACTGTGGACACTCTGATTTCTAAAGCAAACTATCCAATGTTCCGCTGTGAAGAGTGTATCCGGATCAACAGTCGCTGGGTGCATCTTCGCATTTGCCAAAGTTGCGGCAAGATGCTGTGCTGTGATTCTTCTGAACATTAACACGCACGGCAGCATTATGAGGAAACTGGACATTCAGTGATTAGCTCGGCGGAGTTAGGAGAACAGTGGTTATGGTGTTTTTTGGATGAACAGGTAAAGAACTATTAAACTAAGGCGGTGCGCCTTCCCTGTGTTCGTTCATTTTTGAGACGGTGGCAAGCCACAACTTGATTTAAAGAGGAGCTTCCTCAACGAGTACTCGTTAATCCGAGCTTGCTATCTAGCGCCATCAATATCTGGTAGGCGGCTTTGACGCGAGCCAGGATGGGATAGTTCTTGTTCGCCATCATCATGATGCCGATGCCCTTGACTGGAACAAAGGCAACATAGTAAAAACTGCTATAACGGCGAACAGTCCGCTACTTACCTACCACAATTTCATCTACTGTTAGGGATTGAAACGGAGTTGCAGATACTGACCTTTTGTCTTTACAAGTTTAGAGTTAATCAATTCCCAAAACCTTTAGCAGATTTTTTCTTTTTTGTCGGCTCTATTGTCATTAACTCTGCTGTAAAACCTCTAGAATTTTGCAACATTAATTTATGAATTCGCTGATGTTGGTAAGCCTGAACTTCAGAAGCTAAGGGATGATTATGGTCAATTTTTAGATGAGTAATAGAAGAAACGTATTTTTCTTGATTTTCGGGACTGTTTGGCTCTTTTAGCCCGCACATAATCCCGCCTTCATCTCCTGAATAACCCACGAAATCAATTTCAAATTCTCTGTCTGGATTGGCAGGTTCTCCTTTTTGTTTTAACGTTTTAAAAAACTGTTTGCCAGCCTTGACTTTAATTGGTAGACTTTGTTTTAATTTTTCAGTCAGTGCTTTTGCTGCATTGTAATCATCAATCCTCATCTGTCTTTCTCCTTGGGCGATTGCACCTACCAAAAGTAGAGTAACATTTGCTTAATTCAAGTCTTACCTGGAGTAAATATCAGTTTACAAAAAAGCTGTCCCGTGCTGTGCTGAAATATTTGGGGGAACTGAAGCGGCCGTATTTAACAAATGTTGAACAAAAGCTATTAAGTTTGATAGAGCTTGAATGTGAGATGAAAGGCTAACGATGACACTGACGAAATATGGAACCTTATGCACGGAAGTATATGATATTACCAAGCCTATCGGTGGACAATACCCTGATGTTCCATATTAACCCAAGTTGCGGGTAATAGAATATAAATGAGGATATGGGAAGTGTAGGCAAAGTAAATAAGCAGTTGTACGAGCTACAACCACTATAAAAGCGCAATCAGGAATGTTCAGTTTAGTTGAATACAAAGTTACATTTGCAACTTAGTCAATAAAAGCTCGTCGCAGAGTGTAGGCAAAAATAAAAGCTTGCACTTTCAGTAAAAACCCTTCATATGTTACTGCATGAATCGATTTTTGGAAACAACTAGTAATCCCGCTGAATACGGTTTCAATGTAATGACGAATAGACTGTTTAATGTATTGATTCCACGGTGTATCTTGGCGTTTAGAATTACTTTTTCTCATGACTTGCATCGAGATTTGACTAGTTTCAATCAAGTCATCTTCCACAGTGTAATCAAGATAGGCAGAATCGGCATAAACTTGGCTCCCAGGCAGTAAATTCAAGGGCAAAGCACTCAATCCCCGTATATCTGTTGCGCTAGCTGGCATGAACACAAATTCAACAGGAATACCTGTTTTGGTAGCTAATAACTGTACTCTCACACCATAAAAATAACGTTTCTTGGATGCGATATAACCCCGATATTCTTCCGATTGAATTAACTTCGCATTAAAGATCCGAATGTTATCGCATATTGGTACGATCAACGAGTCTAAAAGATATTCCGTATTTTCACTAATTTCTTTCAGGGCTGTTCCTATTTGATGAAATAAATCGTTAATTAACATCGAGACATTATGCAATCTCCGATTAAATCGTGATTTTTCTAACATTCCGGGTATCAAGTTATGCTCTTTCATATAGCTGCAAGCCTGACTCTGATTACCACTAAAGAACATCGCCGCGATTATTGCCGTTGTGATAATTTCTGCATCACTCATTTGGCAACGAATATCTTCCTTATGTCCAATCATCTTCAAGAGGTCATCTATGACAGAATATATAGTAACTATTTCATTTAACATTTCTCCCTCCTCATTGTCTGTCTGGAGGGATTTTCTTGTTTATGTACCCCTATGTCATCTCTCTTGGAGAGTAACTAGCAACTTGAATTATTACATAAAATATCTTGACAAAATTGGTGGCAGAACTCTGGAAGTCATGGTGGGTACGGGACGACTACTCATCCCACTGTTAGAAGCAGGTCTTAACGTTGAAGGCATTGATGCTTCACCAGATATGCTTGCTTGTTGCCGCAAACATTGTTTAGAAAGAGATTTGGAGCCTGTCATTTACCAAGGTGAGGTAGAGAATCTGGACTTGCCTGGAAAGTACAATGCAATAGTCGTGACCTTTGGCTCGTTCATGTTGTTGTCACGCTCTGCTGCTATTGCGGCATTGCAAGCCTTTGCACGACACCTGGAACCACAGGGGCGTATTTTTATTGATTTGGAACTTCCGATTGAAGATTTCAAAGCCCAGAACATTGTTAAGCAACGGGAGCCAATTGAGTGTGCTGACGGCTCAATCATCCTCATGCAATCTTCTTCTAGTATTGACTGGTTAGAACAACTAAACTTGACGCTCATTCGCTATGAAAAGTGGTTAAATGGTAACCTCATAGCTACTGAACTTCAACGTCTGCCACTGCATTGGTTTGGCAGGGATGAATTTATATCGTGCTTACAAGAGAATGGTTATAAAGACATCACTTTGTGTGCTAACTATACCCCAGATTTACAGCCTAATTCTTACAAAGATACTCTATGTTTTTCAGCATTAATGCCATAGACAACTATATGTAATTACTATGGTTAGAACGGCTTCAGTTGCACCGTGAGAACTTGGAATGGTGAATGCACTGTTGGGGTGAAGCATCTGCTTACATTCAATTACTTGCCTGCTGAATGTAAGCAGATGCAGCTCTTTGCGATCGCCCAAGTGCACACCGTAGGTGATAAGCTCTTCTTAAGCCTTCTCCTTCTCCCACTCGTGAGAGGCTACGCCAATGGAGACGAAGACGGCGAACAGCTATCCCATTTCACGGATGTATTCCATTGAACTGGAGGAATCGGTGCAGAGGTTTTTGGAGTCGTTAGGTTAGATAAATCATGCCTATTTGACGATTTTAGAAGAGAAATTGTTGAACTTCCTGGAGTTAGAAATTGAAGGTTAACGTTTGTTAAGTAATGTTTGACTGTCCTGCTCATTACTTCTGGTTAAAATAGGCTATTTATGTAGTGTGCTGAGGGAATTTACCGAGATGCCAAAAAACAGCCAAAGCAATTCTAAAGGTAACGTTAAGCAAGAAGCTTCCGTTGGTTCGCGCATCCTTGAAGCACTTACCAAAGGTGAAATTTCTCAGCTACTCGATGAATTATTTGTGGTGTTATCCGAGGAACAGCGAGTCACTGCATTTGCTCAACTGCAAGCCAATACCCAGGAAACTTTAACTCAAATTATCGCTCCACCTCAAACAGTAGAACAGGTAAAAACAAGCAATATTCGACCAACTTCTAATGCGAAATTAGAGCAAACTTGGTCGCAACTATGGGAACAATGGAATCAGATTATTTGGCAAGCATCCCAAGAAGAGGGGAAATATATAGTTCAAGAAGTAAGCTGGGAAGAACCTTACTTTGATGATTGTACTTTTGTTGAAGATTTAGAAGCAGTTGCACAAAAGATGAAGCCATTAGTAAAAATAGCTTTTGAGAATGGCTTTAGTCATGACGATGGTTTTGCAGCCAGTTTGTTATTAGCAGAAAGCGAAATCTCTAATGGTATACCCGACTGGATGGAAATTGCTAACGGGATTCATTTGGAAGGAGCGACAACAAGCAGCCTGTTGGAGTGGGAATGGTTGTTGGTGCAGTCACAAGGACAAGATGGGTTCAAATTTGCTCAAAAAATTAGGGAATGGTCAGAAAAATTTTCCGACACCAGTTTAGATGATGATGCTGTGATCGATTTCTTTTCCAATTTACCTGATGTTCAAAAAAAACTAATTTTTGACGAAATGACGGACAATCGAGAAGTTCAAGAGTGGAAAGATGACCTAGAAAATACCCACTCTTGTTGGCATATAATTTACATGGAATTAATGCAACAATTTGCAACCCCAGAGATATATTTGAACAATCTCCGGGCTACTATTTCCCAGGAATGGCAAAATGGTTTACCTATAATTGAGGATTTGTTGGGTAAACAGGAGTATCGAGAAAGTCTGATAGTAATTCAAGAGACTTTGGATGCGTTGTTAAAAAACAAACAAGATAAAAATCCCTGGACACCAGAAAATTCGCTGCTATTTGTTGTTATGGATGGATTTTCCTACGATCCTGGAAATGGGGAAAAGCAAAAAACTTTACTTCGCTATTATCAACAAGCTGTTCGAGAACTGGGAGAAATAGAACGAGCGAATGCTTTGTCAATTCAGCAGATTACTTTTGAATGTTGTTATGACTGGTCGAGTATGTTCAAAGCTTTTGCTGAAATAACAGTTAGTAAAAATACTCAGCAAGCCTTATTCACATCTTGGCGTGAATCGATAATTAAACGTGGTACACCGTACAGATATTCAGGTTTATATACAAAAGCAAAATCCGTAGATACTTGGTGGTTGCATTGGTTGCTCGATAGTATTACATCTGAAGAAAAAGGACATAATTGGTTTAGGAAACAAATTATAGGGTGGTTGGAGAATTTACCTGGAGATCAGAGACAACTGGGTGAGGAATACAGTGTTTTGCATTTGTTAACAAAAGATTTGACCGAGATAAAGTATCATGGAAAATCCCCCTACCCTAAGTTTTATGAGGTTGTAATTCTACCGAATCAACTATCGACACGGGATGATATTTCTAGGAGAAAGTATCTCGAAGAATATGCACCACTCAATTTGTGGGAAAGAGTGATGGCTTATTGGCAAGCAAATTTACACAACTTTATACCGAAACCAGACTCGTCCAAAAGCTCGGATTATACAAAAAATGCACAATGGATGTCTGCATTAAAGGAGTTAGCACCGGAGAATTATCAGAGGTTGTTGTCAGAGTGGGAAGTCCAGCACAAACGACGACCTAATTTGTGGAAAGCGATGAGAAATTTGGGATTGATGTAATACTTTCTGTAATTCCTTAGATTGACCGTTCGACTAAGCTAATCAGCATTTAAGCTGCAACATAGCTGAAATTAGTTTTATGTTTGATTTTCCGATGCCACTTAATCACTAACTCGCCTTGATTCAACAACTTATCTAGCAGTGTTTGTAATTCATCTACTGATTTAAATAAGCGATGAGCAATATATTCTTTACATGAATGCCAAACTAATTCGATAATGTTATAGTCAGGGCTATAAGCAGGCAAGAACTCTAAAATAAAATTCGGGAACTCTTGGGATATTTTAGCTAGAATATCTTTGCGTTTATGAAAACTAGCATTGTCTAAAATTAAAATTATCTTTGGCCCATACTTCGAGAAATCTTTACCCACATTTCCTTTACTTACCCACTCTTGTTTTATTAGTTCATTTAATTGTTGTAATTGCTCATAAAAAATATCTGCATTTCCCTTTTTTACAAAAAAGCATACGCGTTTCCGGTCTAATTCTCGAATTGCTCCCATGACGTTTACTCGACCACAACGTCGTTGTCCTGGAATATTCTTGCGTTTTCCTTTTTTACCCCAACCCTTGCGACGAATCACGCGTAAACTAAAACCACTCGTCGCGCGGGTACGCGCGCCCGCTACGCTAACGTCCAAAACCATACCTGCAAACGCTCTGGCTGTTCTCGCGCTATTGATAAATATTGAGCAAGTTTTTCTTTAAACTTCGCTCTCTCTATTGGGTTTTGTTTATCTTCCAGGTTATACTTAGCCCAGATATAGCTATACTTTTTTCGCTTTAATATCCTCCTTACTTGAGAGCTACTTAAATCAATTCCTGTTTTTTCGGTTAAATATGTAGCTAGTCGCTCTGCTGTCCATTTTCCAAATTCATACCCTAAATCTGAGGGTTCTTGGTCAACAGTTTTTAATAACAGTTCAATATATTCAGGCGTAGCTTTTCGGTAATATTCGTCCTCTCTTTTATTATGTAGAGTTTCCAAATTATCAGGATCACCGTGCATACACCAATATGCTACTGTTCTATGCGAACAACCTAAAAATTTAGCAATCTCGTATTGTGGTTTCCCATCATTCTGTAGCAGAATAATGAGAATTCTTTCCCTGACGTGTGGCTGCTCGCTCTCTTTCAGAGCTTGTTGTAGCTTACTAACTTGTGACGGCGTTAAAAAGTTCTTGGCTGGTGGTGGCATCTTTGCTTTGAAACGTCTTCATCTTTCTATTATGCAACTTACGTGCCGATTAGCTTAACACTGGTCTTTGATCATGCCCTTCCCAATGTGCCCGGCAAGAGCATGAAAGGCGTGCTAGTCGAATATGCGCCCGGTGACTCATCGCCTGCTCACACCCATCCAAGCTCGGCTTTCATCTATACAACGGTTCTGGAGGGCGCGATTCGTAGCAAAATCAATGACAATCCGGAACAGGTGTATCACGCAGGTGAGAGTTTTTTTGAAGTACCTGGCAATCATCATCTTGTCAGCGCAAATGCCAGTGATACTCAACCCATGCGGATGCTAGCTGTCTTTGTCGTCGATACCGATGCAACGAAACTGGTCACACCCGACAAATAGTGGAACGCAAAATTACACATCTCAGGGTCTGAGTAAGCTGAGCAATCTAGAAATGCACTGGCGGGAAGTTATACCGCTGTGTTTGATCAACCATTTACAAATTTAAGGAGAATGTATGACTGTTCAAGCAAAACCACAAAGGCTAAACATTTTGGAAGTTGCAAATGATCCACGTCTTTCTCAGGGCACAAAAGCATTCTTGAAGGAGTTAAATTCAGCCGGTGTGGCGTTAGAAACACTCACTCCACTCGAAGCCCGGCAAGTCCTCGTGGATGCTCAAGCTTCTGTTCAAGTTGATCTTTCAGGCATTGATGAGTCTGAGAAAACGATTATTGCTGATGGTTATGCAATTACGCTCAACATCGTGCGACCTGCGGGTGTCAAAGGTACATTGCCCGTTTTCATGTTTATTCATGGGGGTGGATGGGTCTTGGTTGATTATCCAACCCACAGGCGTATGGTTCGCGATCTCGTTGTACTTTCAGAGTTTGCGGCTGTCTTTGTCAACTACACCCGCACGCCAGACGCGAACTATCCCCAGGCAATTAATGAAATCTATGCCGCCACAAAATGGGTTGCCGAGCATGGTGAGGAGATTGGAGTGGATGGCAAAAACCTGGCGATCGTTGGCAACAGTGTCGGAGGCAATATGTCAACGGTAACGACGTTAATTGCGAAAGAAAAGGGCAGTCCACACATCAAGCTGCAAATCCTGATGTGGCCGATCGTCGATGCAAATTTTGAAACGGAGTCTTATCACCAATTTGGCGATAAACGGTTTCTCACAACGCCGTTGATGAAGTGGATGTATGACATGTACATCGCTAATCCAGAAAAACGCAAAGACATTTATGCCTCTCCCTTGCAGGCTACAGTTGAGCAACTCAAAGGATTGCCCCCGACGTTAATTCAAGTTGCAGAAAGCGATATCTTGCGGGATGAAGGTGAAGCCTAGGGACGCAAGCTTGATAAAGCTGGGGTAACTGTGACCACCGTGCGTTACAACGGCATGATTCATGACTTCAGACTGCTGAATGGTTTAGCCAAGCTTCCAGGCACCCGTTCTCTTTTTGTCCAGGCAGCCGCTGAACTGAAGAAATATCTGCAATAGGGAACGATTGGGTTTCTGAACCGATTTGCTCAATCACTCGAAATGCACTGGCGGGGAATTATACCAATGTTTCTGAAGTTACCCTAACCTTTTGCAATGACCCAATTTCCCAGCACTTTTTTAGAGAAATTAGAGGTTTTGTCTCATGGGAGTTAGTTACCAAGTCAGGCTGTTTAATGAAGCCGAAGACATTGATCAAACCGTTGCAGTTCAAGATGATCGCTACATTCTGGAAACGGCGGAAGAAGCAGGAATAGATTTGCCCTACTCCTGTCGGCAGGGTGTGTGTTCTACTTGTACGACAAAACTGATTGAAGACGCAGTTGACCAATCCGAACGATCTTCTCTCAGTGAAGAGCAGATGGCTGAAGGGTATGTGCTCATTTGCGTTGCTTATCCCAAAGCAGATTGTGTGTTAGAGACGCACAAAGAAGAGGAGTTGTTTGATTGAACACGTTGGTGAACCAGTAACGTAGTGAACAAATGATAGATTTTCCAAGCTTTTCTCATACTACTCAGGAAGTACTTATGGAACGATATAAATGTCCGGTCTGTGGTCACATTTATGATCCGGCGGAAGGCGATCCAAAGTCTGGAATTGCTCCAGGAACAGCGTTTGAGGATCTGCCGGAAGATTGGAAATGTCCAGTCTGTCGCACGAAGAAAGCAAAGTTTCAACCAGAGCTATCAGCGGCAGTTTAGCGGGTTGTGTCGTAAAAGGTAATGCGTTCTAAACCGAATGGCACTAAGACTCATGTAAAACCTCGTCAGGGCAGGGTGTTGGGGGTAGGGTTGCAGGTTTGTGTTTAAGACAATTAAATTTTAGTTGGGCGGCGGAGTTCAACATCTTCTTAATTCCCCACACCCGAACCTGCAACCCCACACCCTCTCATCCAGTTATATCAAGGGTTTGTGCTTAACTTAGTGCCATTCCGTTCTAAACCGTAAAATATAGATTAAGAGACAAACTCATGAGTCGTGATTTGCAATGCCTTGACTCTACTCCTGTCGATAGCCTTGAAGTGTCGCGCAGCTTTCCGCAACAACACTTTAACTCCCGTTTGAATAGTGCGCTTACCTTTGTTGCACAAGAGGTGAGTGAATTACTTCAGCAAGCTTATTCGGTTCAGGTTGATGGCAACAACCCTGCTGGTACAAATGGCACTAAGAAAAGCGTAAATCCCTGGTATCACTGGCTTTTGGGTGTGGGGTTGCAGGTTCGGGTGTAGGGAATTAAGAAGATGTTGAACTTTTTGACGCATTCGCATTCAATTGTCTGGAACACGAACCTGCAACCCTACCCCCAACACCCTGCCCTGGCGACGTTTCACCTTTTCTTAGTGCCATTCCTGCGCGTATGCTTGAGGATCAGTTGTCGTGCCTGCAAGTTGAGTCACCTTTGCCGTGAATGTAGCGATCGCATCCCCATATCTGGCAACGTCGTCTTTTGGCAGACTTTTGTTGTAGACATCTTTCAAATGTTCATCCTGAATAAACACTTGCTGAATCAGCGGAGTCGCCGCCCGATTGATGGTCTTCCACTTGCCTTCATGTTGAATGGTGGTAGTTCCCCAAAGCTGTATAGTCTCAGCCCCTAGAGCAGTATTAGGTAACTCTAAGACGATCGCGGTTACATTATGCCCTGCTAAAGCATTCTCAATCGTATCAAACACACTGGGATCAAACCGATTTTCTTCTAGAATCAGCTTGGCAAATTGCCCAAACTCGCCCAGGTTGAAGAAGAAAGGATCAGCAACCAAACCCGTCCAAAGTCGTCCACCATCACTGATCGCGATCGCTTCACCTGTATTACCTTCCGCAATCAGCGTGCCATTGCTATCAAATTCTGTAGCGGCACTGCTCTCTAAACGCCGCAGTTCGATTCGCTGAACGTTGTTAGAATCGGGTTCTCCAAACGTAATGCGGTAATCTAAATCTTCGATCACGTCAGCATTGGTATCACACATGCGCTAAACCATGCAATGCGTGAGCGATCGCATGAAGGACAACGATCGCGGTTCCATATCGAGCAACTTTCATCTTTTATCCTCCTTACACGATTCATTGGTATGAGCAGCAGATTTAACAAGCCATTCCAACGATCGCGGTTGAAAACTTAATTCCCGTCTTGCTTTAGCATTCAACACGCCACGCATTTGAGTGCCGTAATAAATCGCATCCGCTCCCCCGATTTGTATCGCATCCTTAACAGATACCTGAGGTGGTGGTGCAGCATTCAGCCATCGAGCATAAACAGGTAGCCACTCGCGTACCTTCAAGGGCTGATTATCTGCGATTAGATAAATGCCAGGATTGCCTCGCTCTGCCGCTGATACAGTGGCGATCGCCGCATCCTCAATGTGCAACCACGACCAAACCCCCTCGCCATTGCCCACGATCGGGAATTGCTGCTGTCGTACCTGATGGGCAACATCACCATCAGGGGCAAACCAAGTGTCAGACCCGTAGAAAAAGCCGTAGCGCAGAATAATTCCTTCCAGATCAGGTGCTTCCAACAAACGGCGTTCAAGCTCTGTAACCACGCGAGCATCGGCAGCAACCGCAGGCGAACCATCAAACGCGAGGGGCGTTTCCTCGTCTGCCAATCCAGAACCGGGAACTGCCCAAAATGCGATCGACTGCCTTAGATAACGCCGTACTCCGGCTGCTTGGGCGGCAGCTAGCACATTCGCACCCCCTTCTAACCGGATGCGTGTGTTGAACTTGGTGGCAGCACTCATCGACTCGCGGGTGTAGGTTTTGGGATAGGCAGTAAGCTGCTCAATCACGACTTCGGGGTGAGCCTGGAGAATTGCCGCTTTAATGGAATCTGGGTCGAAGACATCGGCGATTGCGAAACGCAACTCCGAAGGACTCGCGGATTCCACGCCCTGTTGGGCTAACGCTTGCGCCTTCTCTAAAGAACGGGTTAATGCAACAACATCATGACCATTGGAAAGCAATTGTGCGATTACTGGACGACCGATTGCTCCGGTTGCGCCTGCAACAAAAATCTTCATCAATAAATCTCCTAAAGAACGCTTTGGCTTAAACCGAATGGCACTAAGACTCATGTAAAACCTCGTCAGGGCAGGGTGTTGGTGGTAGAGTTGCAGGTTCGTGTTTAAGACAATTAAATTTTAGTTGCGCGGCAGAGTTCAACATCTTCTTAATTCCCCACAGAATGGCACTAAGACTCATGTAAAACCTCGTCAGGGCAGGGTGTTGGGGGTAGGGTGTAGGGAAAGAGTAAGAAAAATAGAATAGGATAAGAACATTAATAAACTTCTTGCTCACTACACCCCACACCCAAAAGCCTTACGAATAATAGGTTTGCCGTTATCTTAGTGCCATTCAATTCCCCACACCCGAACCTGCAACCCCACACTCAAAAGCCAGTTATATCAAGGGCTTGTGCTTAACTTAGTGCCATTTGGCTTAAACCAGTGAAGCCTTTGACATTCGTATCGATACACACCTCTAATCGCACAATTCCTCCTCTGTTGGCTGTTTAGAGGTGTGCCAGATTACAGCTAAACAATCTTCTAATTTGCTTTGTTAATACTCTTTTCCCGTATTGTTGCTCTTGCAGTGCTTGTAGAAATTGATGCAAATAGGTTTTGCAGGGTTCTGACTAAGCTGTTCCTATTCTTGGGTGATCGGCTAGATTAGCCCAGATAAGTTTGGTAAGATAACCCTTAACTTAAGTTCGACTTAAGCAGATGAATTCAAATCAATTCCTCAAAATCTAAGCGGATCGGTACACACTCGCTCCGGGTAATTTTAATGCCAATGCAAAAAAATAGACGCCATCGAGGAGTTGTCCTGACGGCACAGGGGTGGGATCGGTTCCAAACGGCAAAAATTCAGGCAGAGTTCAGCGAGAATGCCGGAGATCGCTTCACTCTGGAAGAACTGAGTGAGCGCATGAACTTATCTCTCAGCACGATTGTTAAAGTGTTGGGATGTACAGAACCCGTGGATAAGCAGTCGTTGCAGTTGGCATTTCGAGCCTTTAACTTAGAGTTAAGCAAAAATGATTATGCCCGACCCAAAAGTGCCCCTGACGAATTAGGAGATCACAGTGCAGCGCATCCATCCCAGGTTGTCCCGAAACAATCCCAGCTTGATTGGGGCGGTGCGATCGATACTGCTCTGCTTTGTGGACGCACAGAAGAACTGGGAAAACTGAGACAGTGGGTATTGGCGGAACAATGTCGATTGGTTTTGCTGTTAGGAATTGGTGGCATTGGCAAAAGCACTCTGGCTGCTAAATTAGTGCAGCAGATTCAACCTGAGTTTGAAGTGGTGGTGTGGCGATCGCTGCAAAATGCACTGCCCTTAGAAAAGTGGCTAGAAAGTGTATTACCTGTTCTATTGCGGGAACGGGGAGAAGATGTTGCCCTGCCCAATAGCCTGGATGGCAAGCTGTTGAAGTTGATGGAGAGTTTACGCGCTTGCCGCTGTTTGCTGATTCTGGATAATGCCGAGACGATTTTGAATGCAGGGCAACCCGGACAGTATCGCGCTGGTTATGAGGGATATGGTCAACTGTTTAAGGAGATTGGGGAGACATCCCATCAGAGTTGCCTACTGCTCACAAGCCGGGAAAAGCCTAGAGAGATTGTGCCCCTGGAAGGTGCGGAGCGATCGGTACGAACACTGCGACTCAATGGACTCAACCCCGAAGCTGGGCAAGAATTATTTCGGTATCTAGGAACCTTTGCAGGGACGCAATGGGAGTGGGAAACATTAGTGACCCATTACAGCGGTAACCCTTTAGCGTTAAAGATGGTGGCGGCAGCAACTCAAGAACTATTTAATGGCAGAATTGCTGAGATTTTGAATTATGTGCAGCAGGGATTAGCGGTTTTTGATGATATTCGAGATTTACTCCAGCGACAGTTTGATCGCCTATCTGAAATTGAGCAGGAAATGTTCTTCTGGCTTGCCATTAACCGGGAACCGCTATCACTGTCGGAGTTGGGTGAAGATTTAATCACGACCGCTTCTAAGCGCAGATTACCGGATGCAATTCAGTCTTTATTGCGGCGATCGCTCATTGAAAGGGAGGGTGAGCGGTTTTTTCTCCAGCCCGTCGTGCTGGAGTATGCCACTCATCAACTCGTAGAGTGTGCTGTTAGAGAGATTGCTAGCCAATCGCCAAAATGGCTTAGAAGCCAAGCCCTGATCAAAGCACAGGCGAAAGATTACATTCGAGAGATGCAAAAGCGATTGATTGTAGAACCGATCGCTGAAGAGTTGCGAATCCAGTTTGGCAATTCTCAAGCAATCGAGCAGCAGTTGAAAGCGATGCTGAAACGTCAGCAGCAAACACTTCAGCCGAATTATCTGGCAGGGAATCTCCTCAACCTGCTGGTGCATTTGCAAATCGATCTACGCGGCTATGATTTTTCGGATCTAGCCGTGTGGCAAGTTGACTTACGGCAGGTCAACCTGGCAGGGGTCAATTTTCACAACGCTGACCTGACAACCTCTGTGTTCACTGAACGATTAAGCGGCATTGATTCAGTCGCCTTTACCCCAGACGGTGAACGATTGGCAACAGGCGGTGTAGATGGCAAAATCCGTCTTTGGCAAGTGGCAGATGGCAAACAGTTGTTGACGATTCAAGGGCATCAGAGTTGGATCTTATCGGTCAGTTTCAGCCCAGATGGTTTGATTCTTGCCAGTGGTGGTGAAGACTTCACCATTTGCTTATGGGATGTGGCATCGGGGCAATGCCTGAGAACATTAGAGGGACACAGGAATTCCATTTTCTCTGTCTGCTTTAGTCTGGATGGTCAGACTTTAGCCAGCGGCGACGAGGACTCCACCATTCGCTTGTGGGATGTGGCATCGGGGCAATGCCTGAGAACATTAGAGGGACACAGTGGGCGAGTTTGGGCAATCAGCTTTAGTCCGGATGGTCAGACGATCGCCAGCGGCAGCAATGATACCACCATTCGCCTGTGGAATGTGCAAAACGGTCAGTGTGTCAAAACCTTGCAGGGTCATGTGGGTGGCATTCGTGCAGTTAGTTATGCACCAAGCGCAGGCTTCGCCAATAGCCCGGAGGGTCAAACGATTGCCTGTGGTGGTGATGACGCAGCGATTCGCTTGTGGAATGTGCAGGACGGTCAGTGTCTGAGCGTCCTGCACGGTCATACGAGCGTCATTCAGGCGGTCAGCTACAGCCCAGATGGTCAAATTCTCGCCAGCGGCAGCTTCGATGGCACGATTCGTCTTTGGCATATGCAAACGGGGCAATGTCTTAAGGTGCTGCAAGGTCATACGCAGGCAATTCGCTCAGTCAACTTCAGTCCGGATGGTCAGACCCTTGCTAGCGGTAGCTATGATTTCTCGATTCGCCTGTGGAATGTGCAACGGGGGCAGTGCCTCAAAGTTCTTCGAGGAAATTCGTCTGGAGTCCGCTCCCTGCGTTTCAGCTCGGATGGTCAGTCTTTAGTCAGTGGCAGCACGGATCAGTCCATTCGTCTGTGGAATGTCCAAGACGGACAGTGCCGGGGTGTATTACAGGGTCATTCCGGTTGGATTCATGCGGTTAGTTTGAGTGGCAATGGTCAGTTTTTAGCAAGCGGCAGCACAGACCAGACGGTGCGACTATGGAATGTTCAAGAGGGTAAATGCCTCAGAGTACTACAGGGTCATACATCCTGGGTTCTCTGCGTCAACTTCAGTCCCGGTAGTCAGACGATCGCCAGCAGCAGTCAGGATACGACCGTGCGGTTATGGGATGTGCAAACGGGTCAGTGCCGCCGGGTGTTACAGGGACATTCAGCCTGGGTTTGGTCAGTTAGCTTCAGTTCCGATGGTCAGTCTTTGCTCAGTGGCGGCAGCGATCGCACGGTGCGACTGTGGCAGGTGCAAGACGGTGAGTGCCTCAAGGTGATAAACACGCCCAGTGGTATCTGGTCTGCTTGCTTCAGCGCGAATGATCAAACGTTCGTCACTGGACATTTTGATGCGGTTGTTCGTCTCTGGGATAGTCGCAGTGGTCAGTGTCTCAAGGAGTTGCAAGGACACACGGGCTGGGTCTGCTCCACTAGCTTCAGCCCCAAGGGTCAAATGCTGGCAAGCAGTGGTTGGGATGCTTCCATTCGCCTATGGCATCTGCAAAGCGGGGAATGCCTCAAGGTCTTACAGGGTCATACAGGGGCAGTCTATTCCATTAGCTTCAGCCCCGACGGTTTGATGCTCGCCAGTGGCAGTCATGATGAGACCATTAGGCTGTGGGATGTCAGAACAGGTGAGTGCCTGAAAACCTTTAGAGCCGATCGCCTCTACGAGGGTATGAATATTCGAGGTGCTCAAGGACTAACCGCTGCTCAGCAAGCCACACTCAGGGCATTAGGAGCGATCGAATCTTAATGGGAAGCGACCCCTTGAGGGCATCGTGAAGCACGCGCCCTTGGTTTAAGTTCTAAAATACCTATCAATCCAGACATGTTGTTTTTTGAGACTCATTCTTACGCATTTTTGGTGAAAAAGGTGCGATCGCCAAGTTTGGCTACGAAATTACAAGGGTTGCAGAGTACTGTTGAACGCAATTCACCAAAATGATACTGCTGGCGAAACATTGCTTAATCTGCCGATTGAGCCATGATAAAGCAATCAATAAAATTATCCGGACAAGCCTATCGAGAGAAGGTTGAGAACCTTCCAGATTATAGTCTCCGGTTTTACAGTCACGGAACATAGCTTCAATCCCAAAACGTTGCTTATAGATTTTTACAGTTGTTGATACATCTGAGAGATTGGTTGCTAAATACCAAGGTGATGGCTCTTGCTTACCACGATATTTGCGTTTCCAATAAACGGCTAAATTGCACCGACCAAAACCCTGGTTTTGCGTAAGATTAACTTGATAATAAAATTTGCGGACACCGGGATAAATTGGAATTGTATGTAGGGGTTGAAATTTTTGTCTTTTTTCTCGAAAAGTAGTGGATTTTTTTGCCGGAACACAAACTTCAAACCCTGACGATGTAACCAACAACCTAATTCATTGCCATGAAATTTATGCTTTGAATCATAATGTGAGAAAAATTTTGAACCATAAATTAGAAAAAAGTTAACGAAAATTCAGGCTTATGCGCCAATCACAAAATAAAACTTTGAATCAAATCATGAGTAAGAGTTGAAATTCTGAACCATAACTAGAGAATGAGTTGAAAAAACAGAATTGGACAAAACTTGCATAAAAAATCCCTGAAAAAATTTCTCTAACTTAAACTTTCAATTCAAAATATGGTTCAAACGCCCATGTTATGGTTCAAAACTTTTGTTTTAGCAGATATCTGAGTAAAAATAAAATATTTCATTGTCCAAGCGAACGCTCTGTTGTTAAGCGATACCTGCGGCACACTTCGTGAACGCCTACTCAAATCGTAGCTTAATAATAATGATTATCAAGCTAAAAAATTGATAGTAACGTTGCTTTTATCAGTCTTTTTATCCCCTAAGCGATAATCATTATTAGTAAAAAAACTCGAATGTTAAAAGTGAACTATAAACTGGATACTCATTTTTGAAGCATATCATGAGTTAAAATCTCATTTTTTAGTTCAAATTACAAAATTCCCTATCGCCAATGATGACTAATTGATAATGTTCCAATAACCTAATTACTGGGCGTAATACTTTTTGTTGTTTTTGGAGGTTACTGCAACCTTCTTTATCAAGTAGACACCAAAATATTGGTAGTGCCCTTTTTTGATAAATCACACTCACCATCAAAATATTATTGTCTTTCCATTGGGTTCTATCCAGGGCAATAATCAATTGTGACTGAGGCTTAAATAAGCGTGATAAAATTTTTTCAAGGATGGGAAACCATAGTAGCACTTCTGCCCTAATGGCTAAAGTCAAGTTAAAGAAGTCGGGGATCTATTTTTTCTTATTTCTTTTGCCTTGTTCACTATTTCTTGTTTAACAGGGCATTGGTAGATGCAAACGATCGCACCAGTTCAAGGTTTATCGGGGACTGACTGATAGACTTGGCGTAAGAAGCACTCAGG
Source organism: Nostoc sp. UHCC 0302 (assembly GCF_038096175.1). Lineage (NCBI taxonomy): Bacteria > Bacillati > Cyanobacteriota > Cyanophyceae > Nostocales > Nostocaceae > Nostoc > Nostoc sp. UHCC 0302. Next base: position 3,307,589 of record NZ_CP151099.1, on the reverse strand, counting down.
TAAAAACGGTAATCTGGTTGATTGGCAATGTGGGTTTCAAAGAACGCAACACTCAGAACTTTTGCATAAGAGTGAGCGATCGCCGGATTGGGGCCAATAAACTCTGGTGGAACGGGCAGCACTCCGCGTCCTGAATCCGTTTTAAGCAGCGAAAAGTGAGTTGCTTTGTCCATTAATACCAAATATTTATCGGATGCCGTTAGCCAGCTAAAGGGGCGAATTTGTTCGGGGACTGCCGGAGCAAAAATATCATCACTTCCTGAAACCAACATCACCGGAATTTTAATTTGCTCTAATCCCGACTGTCCGAATACGGTACTATCGAGGGGATTCATGGCAATCACAGCTTTGATGCGATCGTCTTTGAGCAAATAGTCTTTGGAGGCTAACTCGTCAACTCTGCACTGAATCAACAGCGATAAGTTCAGGGAGTTATTTGGATTACAATCCTTGTCTACTTGCTGAAAATTAATGGCAGCACCCGCCAATGCCAGTACCGTATATCCGCCAAGAGATTGACCGATTGCGCCCACTCGATCGAGATTCAACCGTCCTCGAAACCTGGAGTCTGATTGGGAAAGCCGTTGTAGTTCATCCAATAAAAATTTCACATCCAACGGGCGATCGATTGCTGCCATTGCGCTAGGCGGACTTGCTAATCCCGAAAAGTAATCCTGATACTTTTTCCCATTGGTGTCTGGGTGTTCGATGGCAGCAACTGCAAATCCATAGGATGCAAGATGCTCTGCCAGATAGGCAAAGCTCTGACGATCGGATGCTATCCCGTGGGAAATCACAATGACTGGAATCGGGCTTGGATTAACATCCCCGTTTTTTGGTTGAGGTAGGTACAGATCCACTAGCAGTTGACGATTCCGGGATTGATCGTTTAGGTTCAGCGTTGCTTTTTGCCAGTTTAACGATCCACCTTTTCGCAAATCAGAGCGTTGGGAAAAATCAATGAGTGTCTGAGATGCCTCAGCGATCGCATCTTGCTGAATGGCAGCAATCAGAGAATCTCGCTGTTTCAAAATTCCTGACAGACTGCTAACGATTCCACGGACACGGGGCAAGTTAAACCAAATCGTATGGCTGGGAAATTTCCGCAACACATTCACAAGCGTTAAGCCATCAGAGTCTGCTGCTGCCAAGATGAATGCCGATCGCAGTGCATAAAACCCATTTTGTTTGGAACCTGTTTGAAAATCATTTCCCAACCGCTTCATTACCGTTTCTCCTACCGGAGAGTAGGTAAACTGGGAGACTAAAGTTGGGGTGACATCAAAACGCCGTTGCAATAAATCTCGCAAACTTGCTAATTCCTCTGAATTTGCAAATTTGGCATAATAGGCAAAATCACTGTCGATTTTTCCCTTCTTAGCAAAGGTTTCTAATGAATTAACAGGCAGATCAAACTGCCCAAACGGTGCATAGTAAAACGAAATTCGTTCAGCTCCACAAGCAGGAATCGCAGATGCGATCGCAGAAACCATTCCCCCCAGAACTACTGCAAACTTTGCCAGTAGCTTTCTATCAGGATTGGCTATGATTTTTCGCTGCTTATGAATACATTTAGCTTGGGTCAGTAATTTCATATTCACCTTCAATCAGATTTAGGGCGTTGCATAAATGCGGGATGAATCAGTTAAACACGGGTATTTTTCTATACTCTAAATGATGATGTAACCTGCCAGCCAATTGAGCGATCGCCTCGCTTGTTGTCGGGTAATGGTGCTATGACAACATCTCTGTTAGGGAGCCAGCACCCACTCGTTTTAGGCGAACTGCCAGAACCGCAGATGTCCAGCGCAGGGATTTGAGGACTACTCAAAAAAGGCCACAGCGACCTGGGGACGTTGTAGCTTTATCTGGATGTCACGCCAGAGCAGAAGCGTAAGAAGGTGGCTGCCGAGATACCTGCAAAAAGAGACACGTTGTAAATAAATATTGCAAACAATCCCTTGTTGATTTACGCGCCTTGCCCCAAAATGATAGAGGTCGAATCAAATTTTTGCACGGTAAAACCAAGCTTTCACCTCTTTTTGTCCCTGACACTTGCCCAAAAATGACCCTTTTAGGGAATGTTTTTATTTGAATAGTCAAGTAATGGTCGAGGCTGAAACGAAGGTAAATCAAGGGTTTTGACAATTGAGTTTACAAAACTTTACAATGCGTCCCATTTTGCACATATCTCGGCGGATACCCATGAAGTCCTTACCTGAAGCAGGACTTTACAACTCTAACGTATCAATGCTTTGGGCAAGAGTAACATCATTCATGGTAATTCCACCTGCATCGTGGGTTGTCAGTTGAACTGTAACCTGGTTATAAACATTGAACCACTCTGGATGATGGCCTTGAGTTTCTGCAATCAGTGCAACGCGAGTCATAAAACCAAATGCTGCGATAAATGAGGTGAATTCAAAGTAGCGGTGGAGTTTACCGTCTACAATCTTCCAATGATTTAGTCTTGCGATCGCGCGCTCCAGTTCATCTGGTGATAGCACAGAGCAATGTACCAATTGATTGCCAATCATACAATTTATGTCTCCAATCGATTTATCAGAATTGCGTAAAACTTGAAGGGCATCTGAGCCTGTTGGATGCCCTTCAAAGCCTGATCAATGGGAGATGATGTCCTCAACAGTTGATTAATGGGCGCTGTGCTGCGAGAGTGGGGGCGATCGCATCCCGCAGATAAGGACGGCTATACCAACTCCAGAGTCCTTCGGTCACTGGCACAATGTTTAATTCGGCACGCCACTCGTCTATAGGACGTTCCAGTCCTTCTTCAAACTTCACCGGAAACAAGGGTTTTGCTTGCCGTGCAATGCGGATGCCTTGAGAAACCAGGTCAAAATTATATTCCAGAGGAGAATCGATGCCTTCCCGTGCTTGATTAGCCATGAACGCTAGCAACGAACCAATCAAATCAATGAACGTGAATGCGGGATAGCCAATTTGCCCAACCGTCACTGAAATCACTCCCAGTTCACCGTAGTCATCAAAGCTAAAGCCCGTCAAAATATGATGCAGATCATGAGTTTTGCGAACGCGATGGGTAATGTAATCGACATCTGATTCAATTTTTCGGAGGCGATAGAACCGTGGATCATAGTTCATGGCACTGAGTACCCGAGCATAGGTACAACCCAATGAGCCTTCCGGCAGCTTCAGCAAGGTTTCCAGATCAAACTCTGGGCCCATATAACGCTCATCAACTAATTGTGCTGAGTCTGGATTTTGACGGACAACCTGCAAACATCTTTTCATTTGCTCACTATCAGTTAAAGCATCCTCAATATCGAAGATGTTTTGTGTGTCCACTCTCCCCCCAGCAACCATGTCAACTAAAGACAGCAGTTTATCAACATTTTCAGGAGTTGCTAGTTCGTTGATATATTTGAATCCCATGATTGTTACCTCGCGGTGCGTTGTTTTTTGTCGTGACTAAGCTGTTCTTATTCTTGGGTGATCGGCTAGATTAGCCCAGATAAGTTTGGTAAGATAACCCTTAACTTAAGTTCGACTTAAGCAGATGAATTCAAATCAATTCCTCAAAATCTAAGCGGATCGATACACACTCGCTCCGAGTAATTTTAATGCCAATGCAAAAAAATAGACGCCATCGAGGAGTTGTCCTGACGGCACAGGGGTGGGATCGGTTCCAAACGGCAAAAATTCAGGCAGAGTTCAGCGAGAATGCCGGAGATCGCTTCACTCTGGAAGAACTGAGTGAGCGCATGAACTTATCTCTCAGCACGATTGTTAAAGTGTTGGGATGTACAGAACCCGTGGATAAGCAGTCGTTGCAGTTGGCATTTCGAGCCTTTAACTTAGAGTTAAGCAAAAATGATTATGCCCGACCCAAAAGTGCCCCTGACGAATTAGGAGATCACAGTGCAGCGCATCCATCCCAGGTTGTTCCGAAACAATCCCAGCTTGATTGGGGCGGTGCGATCGATACTGCTCTGCTTTGTGGACGCACAGAAGAACTGGGAAAACTGAGACAGTGGGTATTGGCGGAACAATGTCGATTGGTTTTGCTGTTAGGAATTGGTGGCATTGGCAAAAGCACTCTGGCTGCTAAATTAGTGCAGCAGATTCAACCTGAGTTTGAAGTGGTGGTGTGGCGATCGCTGCAAAATGCACTGCCCTTAGAAGAGTGGCTAGAAAGTGTATTACCTGTTCTATTGCGGGAACGGGGAGAAGATGTTGCCCTGCCCAATAGCCTGGATGGCAAGCTGTTGAAGTTGATGGAGAGTTTACGCGCTTGCCGCTGTTTGCTGATTCTGGATAATGCCGAGACGATTTTGAATGCAGGGCAACCCGGACAGTATCGAGTTGGCTATGAAGACTACGGTCGCCTGTTTAAGGAGATTGGGGAGACATCCCATCAGAGTTGCCTACTGCTCACAAGCCGGGAAAAGCCTAGAGAGATTGTGCCCCTGGAAGGTGCGGAGCGATCGGTACGAACACTGCGACTCAATGGACTCAACCCCGAAGCTGGGCAAGAATTATTTCGGTATCTAGGAACCTTTGCAGGGACGCAATGGGAGTGGGAAACATTAGTGACTCATTACAGCGGTAACCCTTTAGCGTTAAAGATGGTGGCGGCAGCAACTCAAGAACTATTTAATGGCAGAATTGCTGAGATTTTGAATTATGTGCAGCAGGGATTAGCGGTTTTTGATGATATTCGAGATTTACTCCAGCGACAGTTTGATCGCCTATCTGAAATTGAGCAGGAAATGTTCTTCTGGCTTGCCATTAACCGGGAACCGCTATCACTGTCGGAGTTGGGTGAAGATTTAATCACGACCGCTTCTAAACGCAGATTACCGGATGCAATTCAGTCTTTATTGCGGCGATCTTTAATCGAGAAGGTCGAGCCTACACTGATTGAACGGGAAGAAGGGCGGTTCTTTCTGCAACCTGTGGTACTGGAGTATGCAACCGAGCAATTTGTGCAGTTTATTTCTAAAGAAATTGCGACCCAAACACCAACACGATTAAGAATGCATGCGCTGATGAAAGCACAGGCAAAAGACTATGTGCGAGTGATGCAACAGCGATTGATTCTTGAACCGATCGTCGAACAATTGCTCATACAACTGGGCAGCAAGCAAGCGATCAAGCAGCAGTTGAAAGCAATGCTAGAACAGCAACAGCGACCTTTGCAGCATCTACGGAGCAGCACAACTCAACCCAACTATGTTGCAGGCAATCTTCTCAACCTGCTGATCCATTTGCAAGCCAATTTACAGGGATGGGATTTCTCAAATTTAACCGTGTTGCAAGCCGACCTGCGGCGGGTGAATCTGTCCAGAGTCAATTTTTGCAATGCTCATTTAGCAACGTCTGTATTTGCTGAAAACCTCAAAAGTTTAGTATCACTCGCCTTTAGCTCCGATGGTCAGTTATTGGCAACGGGAGATGTCGATGGTGAAATTCGGCTATGGATGGCGAATGGTCAACCGTTACTAACGTTACAGGGACATACTGGGTGGGCGTGGTCACTGGCTTTTAGCCTGGATGATCAACTTCTGTGCAGTGGCAGTAGTGATGGTTTAGTGCGGTTGTGGAATGTTCAGGATGGTCGTTATTTGAACGCCTTGCAGGGTCATACCGATGCCGTTTGGTCTGTTGCCTTTTGCGATTGCACTAACCCGTTATCAGAGCCGATTCAACTTCTGGCTACCGGCAGTGAAGATCAGACGATTCGCCTCTGGGATGTGCAAAACGGGAATTGCCTTCATGTCCTGCAAGGGCACAGTGGTGCCGTTCATTCAATTAGCTTTAACCCTGCTGACGGTACCCTAGCCAGTGGCAGTCACGATCAAACGAACCGACTATGGAATGCTTGGGACGGCACCTGCGATACCGTTCTACAGGATGATTCAGGTGGAGTATGGGCGGTTGGGTTTAGTCCCGATGGTCAACTTCTCGCTAGCGGTGGCAACGATGGTTGGGTGCGGCTGTGGGATGTTCAGAAGAAAGTCTGCCTCTGCGTCTTTGAAGGGCATACCGACTGGATCTGGTCTGTGAGTTTCAGCCCGGATAGTCAAACCTTGGCAAGCAGCAGCAATGATGGCTCCATCCGCTTGTGGAATATTGCAGATGGCACCTGTCTTAGCATCTTACAAGGACACACTAGCGCAGTTCGCTCCATCGCCTTTAGCCCTCGCATAGCCGATAACCTGCTTCTCGCCAGCGTTAGCCTAGATTTCTCGATGCGGCTCTGGAATGGGCGGGATGGAACATGCCTCAAAGTGCTACAGGGGCATCCGAGAGGAATCTGGTCAGTGGCGTTTAGCCCTAACGGACAGATAGCAAGCGGCAGCCAGGATGGATTCGCGCGCCTGTGGGATCAGCAGAGTGGAGCTTGCCTGAAAGTATTTCCGGGACATACAAACTGGGTGCGCGCAGTTACGTTCAGCCCCGACGGTCGAGTGTTGGCAACGAGTAGTAACGATACTCAAATTCGCTTGTGGGACGTTGATAAAGGTATTTGCCTTAAAGTGTTTCAAGGACATACCAGTGGCGTGCGATCGCTCAGCTTTAGCCCGCTTTCTACTCAAACAGATAAAGAAAAATATATTCTGGCAAGCAGTAGCTTTGATGCCTCTATTCGTCTCTGGGACATTAACAACGGAATCTGTTTCAAGGTTTTGTCTGGTCATACAGATTGGGTCTGGTCGATCGCCTTTAGTCCCGATGGTGCAATCCTGGGCAGTTGCAGTAATGATTCGTCAATTCGATTATGGAATGGGCAGGATGGAAGTTGTCTCAACGTCTTACAGGGACATACCAGCGGTGTGCGATCGATCGCCTTCAGCCCCGATGGTCAATTCTTGATTAGTGGCGGTGACGATCAAGAAATACGTCTGTGGGATGTTCAAACAGGCAATTGTTTGCAAACATTCCAGGGTCACACAGGTTGGGTGTGGTCTGTTGCCTTCAGTCCAGTTGGTTTAGAAAGCTCAGAGGGGAAGAGTCAGTGGTTTGCCAGCGGTAGTGAAGACAAAACGGTTCGGCTGTGGGATGTTCAGACGGGTCAGTGCATCAAGAAACTGCAAGGTCATAGAGGGTGGGTATCTTCGGTCAGCTTTAGTGCCGATGGACAACTACTGATTAGCGGCAGCCAGGATGAAACAATTAAACTTTGGAATATAGAAACAGGACACTGCATCAGAACATTGAGAGCTGATCGCCTGTACGAAGGGATGAACATTCAGGGCGCTCAAGGATTAACTACCGCCCAGCAAACCTCACTCAGGGCATTAGGAGCGATCGAATCTTAATGGGAAGCGACCCCTTGAGGGCATCGTGAAGCACGCGCCCTTGGTTTAAGTTCTAAAATACCTATCAATCCAGACATATTGTTTTTTGAGACTCATTCTTACGCATTTTTGGTGAAAAAGGTGCGATCGCCAAGTTTGGCTACGAAATTACTATGCTTTGAATCATAACTTGGTTCTTGGCAACTTTTGGTGATCTCGGTTGGGGAAGGCAGAAGGCAGAGGGCAGAAGTCGGAAGGGTAGAAGTAATAAATTCAAGCTTTGATTTTGTTTAAGCTAGCAACTAATATACTTTGCATTTCCTCGACCTCATTCAATAGGGGAGTGAAAAGGTTTTTGTCAGCTAAATCTACTTCTTTAGCAATGATTAATTGGGTATCAAGTTCTCTCAAAGAGCCTAATGCAATATGTAAAAACGTAAGGATTCAGGTAACAGAGTATTGACAAAGGGGACAGTTGAGGTGGAGTATCACAAATATGAACCAAAACCTGCCTCAAGAAGTAGAGAGAGAAAGTTTGGGCCAGTTATCGAAAGAAGAACTGGTAAACATGATCATTGAGCAGAGCAAGGTAATACGTGAATTACAGCAAGAAATAGAGCGTTTAAAAGTCAGTAGAGAAATAGAGCAGTTCTAATTCGTCCAAACCGCCATCAGGGGACATCCACAAGAAGAGTGAAAACAAAAAAGCACCCCCACAAGAGGAATCAAATCAGCCGAAGAAGAAACCGGGTGGGCAACCAGGACATCAAGGCAAAACCCGTAAGGGATTTGGCAGAGTAGCTCGTTATGAAATTTTACGCCCTGGCAACTGTGTCTGTTGTGGTCACAAAGCATTTGCTCCTCTTGCATTAAAAGTAGAAAAACAGTCAGTAGCGCAATTAGTGGAACATCCCATAGAAATAGAATGTCACGCTTGAAAACGTGAAATCTCGCGCTTGGCAGGGTGTTGGGGGTAGGGTGTTGGGTGTGGTGTTTAAGACAATTAAACTTTAGTTGCGTCAAGGAGTTCAACATTTTCTTGATTTCCCAAACCTGCAACCCCACACCCCACACCCAAAAGCCCTTGGTCAGTCAAGGGAGTTAAAGAGTGGCTGTGGGTAGTTGCCAATTCTGAATTCTGCCTATTTACTGCGGCTGATACTCGTTCACGATCCGAGTTAGAAACAATTTTAGGCACTAAATATACAGGCGTACTCAGCAGCGATGATTTTAGCGTTTACAACGGCTATCAAGCTGTTGCTCAACAGAAATGTTTAGCACATCTACGCCGTCACTTCAAGAAATTAATTCAACTTCCAGGTCTTCACAACCAAGTTATTGGTAAAGCATTCGTTAATTTAATTGATGAAGCTTTTAGAAATTACGCTCTTCGGGTTTGAAACTCTTAATTCCAGCCTTTACAACGATTGGGTCAATGAATTCAAATTCAAGTTGCAATCCTCTATTGATCAATGGATTAACTTAGCCGGAGCAAAAGCCGGGCAGCTTTTACGTTCTTTGCGCGATAAAGCTCATCAATGGTGGTATTTCTTAGATAACCCTGAAGTGCCTCCTGATAACAATCAGGCTGAACGAGAGTCCTTCGGACACGCTTCGCGAACGCTGCGTTTAGCTGTCACCAAACGTAAAGTTAGTGGTGGTTCCCGTTCGATGGAGCGGTTTCAACATACTGCTAATTTGCTGACAGTGGTGCAGACTTGTTGCCGTCAAGGTAGGTCTGTCATTGATTTTTTTACACAAGCTCTAATTGCTGATTCTAGTAATTCTCTATCTCGCCCTTCTTTACTTCCTCAATATTAGACCTGAATCCTTACTGATGTTGAATCTAAGTGTGATGATGAGAGTGATATCTGATATATTTGTACAGCATTTAAACTAATTGCTAAAAATACTGTATCTAGTCCTTTTATAAATAATTTATCTAATATTCTTCCCAGCTTATCATCATTGAGATATTCTGGTTTTACTTCTGCACCAATTAAGTGTTCGCAAGCGATTAATTCAAAGAATTTTGGGAACATATATAAAGGCTGTGACATCATACTTAATCCGTTTAAAATCATCGCCTTTACCACCTGACCTGCACTGACTTTTTCTCCTGGCTCTGCCCCTAGTCATTTATTAATTATTTCTACCATCCCAATTGAATCTACTATTCCTGCTACTATCCCTAAATGGTCAATCTTCTTCAATTCAAGGTCTTTGGTACTAAACATAACAACAGACAGAAATTCCACTAAAATATCTGTTGAAATTTTCTCCTAATTATGCCGATTCAAAACGTTTTTTTATCTTTTTATAGTTATTGAGGATAAAGCTTTCAATGATTTTGAACCCTTTTTGACATCAAAATAACCTAAGAACTAAAATTTTGTACTTAGTCGTAAATATTCAACTGTATATCTAAGTTAATTATAATAATTTCTATTTAGCTCTAATAGATTCTAGTCAATTCTTTTAATTATTAGTTCTTATGTACTAAATATATCTGTTCCTTTGGGGTGTGACAGTTGTAGGTGCGGAATGTGGGCTAGAACGAATCAATTCTATTTTAAATATGTGAGCAATATATCTAAGTAAAAACTTAGATATCTTCTGTAACACATTAAGATAGGCAAGCGAGCAGATCCCGCTTAAGCGCTTCTCCAAAGGAGACGCTAGCACGAACGGCAATCGCTCATCACTACTCATCCCGCAATAATCCTAGATGTCGATGGAATGCTTCAACAGCATTTGCTACACCATCTTCACTCCTTATCTTCTGCCCTAACTCTTGGGCTTTCTTCTTCATTACCTCATCGCTTAGTACAACTTCAATAGCCTCTGCTAGAGTTTCTTCTGATACGTGATTATACGGGATTGGTGATGGGCTGACTCCCAACCGATTCAGCTTTTCACCCCAAATTGGCTGATCTGCAAAGAAGGGTACAACGATTGAAGGTATCCCGGAGCGTAACACTGCCGCAGTTGTACTTGCACCTGCGTGATGTACCATTGCCTTCACTTGAGGAAACAGCCAATCATGGGGAACTTCCTTGCGAACAAACGCGCGTAACGAGTCTTTGATCCCTACTGTTCTCCCAACGTTTCCCCAGCCTGACAAGATGATGCTACGTTGATGAGTTTTTTTCAAAGCTTCTAGAATAATGTATGTGAGCTTATCTGGATTTCAGAATTTGACGAACTATTTTTATATTTCACAGAATCACAAGTAACCAGTGATTTTATTGTTGATGTTCTCACAGATTTCTGGTTAAGAGAAAGCTGGCGATTTTCCAAAATAAAAACTTTAGTCATTAATCAAGATAATGGAGGAGAGAATAGCTCTAGCCGCACACAATTTATGGAACGCATAGTTGAATTTTCTCAAGAATACAAACTTAACTTACGTTTAGCTTACTATCCTCCGTATCATAGTAAGTATAATCCCATTGAACGAACTTGGGCAGTTTTAGAGAATCAGTGGAATGGAAGTATTTTAGATAAAATTGAAACAGCGTTATATTTTGCTCATAACATGACATGGAATGGGAAGCATCCTGCCTGTTGTTAAACTAGTTACTAAAACTTATGAATTAGGAGTTAATCTCTCGAAAGAAGCCATGTCAAAAATTGAAAATCAAATTAAGCGTTTGACTAATTCAGGTCACGAAACTTTCCCAAATTTAGGCAAATAGTTTATTGATATTTGCTATGAAACAACATAGATTTAAAAATAGTTCTCAAAATTTTATATAGCAGAAATTAATAATATTAGCATTATCAAACAGTACTCTCCAGCAAAGCCGGAAACTGCAAATTTTTGATGTGCATTTAGGGAGTTTTGGGTTGCCAACGGCAACCCAAAACTCCCATTCTTATAATGATTATCGTTTTAATATATCTGTATATTTTATTCGCTATCTGTATATTTTATTCACTGGAAGTCCCTTATCTGACTGGTATGGAGGAGAAGTTGTTGAGTGTAGTTGAGGCAGAATACAAGTAGTCCCTGACAGAGCTAGACTTTGAATACACCTAGCGCAAGTTAAAGATGAAATTGCCCTGACGAAGCTGCAACGGAAACTGAAAATGCCTATGGTGGATGTGTAGCTGGGGCTACTGCTCGGTGGGTTTGCACTAGAACAGCGTGGGGAATTTTATGAAAATGACAAAATTTTGGTAATTGGAAATTCTTCTAAAGTTTGATCTATTTGATCTATTTGATGAATTGGCATCCATAGATCAACCAATGGCGTGAAAGACAAAGTGAATCTTTCCTCAAAATATTAGGCGTTTCTTCAATCAAGGTTTAGCAAAGAGTTTCAGCAACACAGATGGACAGGCGAATGCGCTCATTTTCGCTGAAGTATATCAGCTTTAATTGCTTGTGGCTCACTTCCTGCTACTTTCCTCCAATGCCGAATAGTTAAGTCGCGTTTTAACTCAACTAACTTGAGTGGTCTAAATTGAGCGATCGCAGAAAAATGAAGTTAATCGAGGTGGGCAGCAAGCTCACAAATCTAAAGGAGAAAAAGATGAGTAGCAATCACGTAAACAGTCAAAACATGAAACTTGAAGTTGTGGTATTACCCGTCTCCGATGTTGATCGCTCCAAGCACTTCTATGAGACGTTGGGATGGCGGCTAGATGCTGACTTCGTTACCGATAAGGACTTCCGAGTGGTGCAATTGACTCCTCCTGGCTCGGAAGCCTCAATTATCTTCGGTAAAGGAGTTACGTTAGCCGCGCCGGGTTCAGTTCAGGGTCTGTACCTCATAGTTTACGACATCGAGGCAGCCCGCGCCGAACTCGTCGAGCGTGGTGTCGAGGTGAGTGAGGTGTTCCACGACGTGGGTGGGATATTCCACCACGCCGGAACTGAGGGACGGGTACCTGGCCCCGATCCAAAACGTCGCGACTATGCGTCCTTTGCCTCATTCAGCGATCCAGACGGCAATGGTTGGGTGCTCCAAGAAGTAAAGACGCGCGCTCCCGGACGGTAACGGGACATCAATCGCTTAAGGATCAAAAGGAGCCAGTAACACGTTTTTCACTCCTTTTGATACTCACGATCAGTGCAGCAGTCATGCACTAACCGAAACAGCTAAAGCCAACAAACTAGACAACACCTAAAACGAGGATACAAAATGAAAACGCAGAAAGTATGGTTCATTACCGGAGCGTCCAGGGGCTTTGGGTTAGAAATTGCCAGAGCAGTCCTGGCAGCAGGCGACCAAGTAGTAGCGACGGTTCGCTCTCAGCCCGCACAACTCGCCGCTACCCTGCACAACCACCCCGATCTGTACGTTGTGCAGATGGATGTCACCCAGGAAGACCAGGTACAAGAGGCTGTCAAGCAAGGCTTTGCCCGTTTCGGCCGGGTTGATGTCTTAGTCAATAATGCCGGGTTTGGCATAGTTACTGCGATCGAAGAAGCCACGGATACCGAAGTCCGCAAACAGTATGATACCAACATATTTGGTTTACTGAACGTGACTCGTGCCGTGTTGCCATACCTGCGCCAGCAAAAATCCGGTCGGGTCATCAATATAACGTCGCTGTTCGGCTACGATGCAGTTCCGGGCTGGGGATTGTATGGGTCTACTAAATTTGCAGTCGAGGGTCTCTCGAAAGGGTTAGCAGTCGAACTAGCACCGCTCGGCATCTACGTCACGGCAGTAGCTCCCGGTCTTTTTAGTACTGACTTCCTGAGCACTGAATCCTATGTTGCCGCTAAAACCATTATCGACGATTACCAGGAAACGGTAGGGCCGATGCGTAGCGGAGCCGATGCGCTACACGGTCACCAACCTGGCGATCCGAAAAAGTTTGCTCAAGTGATTATTCAACTCGCCAATACAGAACGTCCGCCGCTGCATTTGCTCGTTGGGAAGGACACGATCGCGATGTACCAGAGCAACGCCGCGAAAATGGCACAGGAAATCGAAGCATGGCTGCCAGTCGCTACCAGCACCGACCATGACCACCGCATAACGGCTCCGACCATAGCCTGACCTACAACATTCACACATTATCTCCAAAGGAGAATGATAACTATAAAGACGCTTATGTTCTTTAGGTTCAAAACTCTGCTAAGTTGAGGTAATTTATGTCTTATATCCCATAGCTGATATCACATAATTACAAATTTGTCAATGTGTAAGTTCTGTAATGAGAACAGACTGCATTGCATTGTGCCGTTCAATAAATTCCTCCCTCATTTCACCAACCCCTCAAAAGCATAAAGGAGTTTTACTATGGGCATTGAACAGAAAGTCGCTGTTATTACCGGCGCGTCGCAGGGCATCGGCGCAGCCCTTGTCAAGGCGTACCGCGATCGCAACTATCGGGTGGTCGCTATCTCACGCTCAATTCAGCCATCGGATGATGATGCAATCCTTGCAGTGTCAGGTGACATCGCCGATCGAAAAACCCCCGAACGTGCGATTTCCGAAGGCGTGTCCCGCTTTGGGCGCATCGACACGCTCATCAACAACGCGGGTATCTTCATCGCCAAGCCATTTACTCAATACACCGAGGCTGACTACGCGGCGTACCTGGGCACTAACGTCACTGGCTTCTTTCACATGACGCAACTCGCCATCGCAGAAATGGAGAAGCAGGGGAGCGGTCATATAGTGCAGATATCGACAAGCCTAGTAGACAACCCGATCGCTGGCGTACCATCTGTACTTGCATCACTTACAAAAGGCGGACTGAATGCTGCGACCAGATCGCTGGCGATCGAGTATGCCAAGCGCGGTATCCGGGTAAACGCGATCGCGCTGGGTACCATCAAGACGCCAATGCATCCCGCTGAGACCCATGCACAGCTCGATGCTCTGCACCCGATCGGTCGTATGGGCGATATCTCCGACGTCATCGATGCAATCCTCTACCTGGAATCAGCCAACTTTGTCACGGGCGAAATCCTTCACGTCGATGGTGGACAGAGTGCGGGACACTGACACCACTTTGCGCCAAGAAGAATCACTCTGACGAAATGGCACTAAGAAAAGGTGAAACGTCGTCAGGGCAGGGTGTTGGGGGTAGGGTGTTGGGTGTAGTGTTCCAGACAATTGAATGCGAATGCGTCAAAAAGTTCAACATCTTCTTAATTCCCTACACCCGAACCTGCAACCCCACACCCTCTCATCTAGTAATACCAAGGATTTACGCTTTTCTTAGTGCCATTCCACTCTGACGCTCTCAACCAGAATTGCTCAACCGCTTAGCCTTTAAAGGAACACAAGCATGATCTACGAATTACGCATTTATAACGCCATGCCCGGACGACTACCCGCGCTGCTGTCGCGCTTCCAGAACCATACGTTACAGATTTGGGAAAAGCATGGCATCCGTCAGGCTGGATTCTGGACAACGTTAGTTGGCGAGAGCAATCAGCAGCTTACCTATATGCTTGCCTGGGACAGCATGGCTGAACGCCAGGAGCGCTGGAACGCATTCCTCGCCGACCCCGAATGGATCGCGGTCAGCACCGAGACTGAGAAGGACGGACAACTCGTGCAGAGCATCAGCAATGAGTTGCTGGCACCGACTGCCTTTTCCTCGGTGAAGTGAAGATATCAAAAAGTTTGACCAGTCCATTTCAACACCATTGGAGAGTAACAATCATGAGTGAAGCAACAATGAGTCAAACTAAGCATTCCGCTGATCCAACCCCCCCAACCCTGGAAGGGAAATTGACTCTGTTAAAGAAATTAAGAGATGAATTGGGCAGTGGAGATACCATTCGTCGTCTGTTTTTTGGCGATCTGGAACCCATTGCGCCATTGCGCTCCAACCTGGAGGAGCGAATACGGTGGTTCATCTTTATAACCAAGTTAATGATGTCACAATTGCCTATTGCACTTCCTACGATGTATTTTTAGCTGCCCGTCCGGGACGAGTTACCGAGTTTGACCCGGCTGAGATCAAATAAAAGTTTGTTGGGGTGCGATCGCGTTTAGAGACGCTTCAAAGGCGCGAAATACCCGCATAGCAGGAATAGATTGCAGCATTCATCCTTCCGCTTTTTCTGCGCTACACCAACACCAATACCCACATTTGAAACAAATAGCCGACTCAATTAAAGCAATAAGTCGCGTTTTAACTCAAAGAACTTGAGTGGTGTGCATGGGGCAATCGTAGAAGAATGAAAAGTAACCAATTTGAACATCAAACTTACCAACCAAAAGGAGAACAAGATGAGTAGCGATCGCGTAAACAGTCCAAACATGAAACTCGAAGTTGTGGTGTTCAGCGTTTCCGACGTTGACCGCGCGAAAGCATTCTACGAGAATCTCGGCTGGCGACTCGACATCGACATCGTGCAGGGCGACTTCCGCGGCGTGCAGATGACGCCGCCCAACTCGGAAGCCTCGATCATCTTCGGCAAGGGAGGCACTCCGAACAATTCTGGCTCGGCGTACAGCCTGGTCCTTGCCGTGGACGACCTCGACGCCGCCCGCGAAGACTTAATCGCTCGCGGTGTCAACGTGAGCGAAGTCTTCCACTACGCCGGTGCTCCCTTCAATAACACCGTGGAGAACCCGCGCGTTGGCGGACGTGACCCGCAAGGCCGTTCCTACTTCTCGTTTGCCTCGTTCGAGGACCCAGACGGGAACCTCTGGCTGCTCCAGGAGATCAAGGAGCGACTTCCCGGCCGCGAGTGGAAATTGACGCAGGCACGAGCCACAGATATTCCAACCCTTGCAAATCTCCTCCGTGAGACGGCGGAGCACCACGACCATTACGAGAAGACACACGCCAAGCACCACTGGTGGGACTGGTACGCGCCCTACCTGAGCGCGCGTCAGAACGGCAGCAGTCCAGAAGAGGCCGCCGCCGCGGCCGATCGTTACATAGAGGATGTTTTTCCTGTTTTTTCCAGATGATGCGGTCAGAGTTGCCACACCCGCCAAGTACGCCGACGACTAGGTAGCGGCAGAGGCTTACGAAGCCAACGATTTTTGCTCAGGAACTCAGGGCAGCGTTCAGGTCGCTGCGCTGAACCCGAGGACGCGGACGGGAGCAAGATCCGTCCGCGTCCTCGCTTCGGAACCTACGCAGATGTGTCGGCAGCATTCCTTCACTCCGTATCCGTATCAGATTAGGAAATTGTTACTTAACATGAACAGTAAAATTTTAAAACAATGAAAAAGACTAAAAATATCCTTGCTAGTACGATCGTTAAAGCCGCCGCTGTGCAGATTAGTCCCGTGCTGTACAGCCGGGAGGGTACCGTCGAGAAGGTTGTGAAGAAAATCCGTGAGCTGGGCAAACAAGGCGTCCAGTTCGCGACCTTCCCCGAGACCATCGTTCCCTATTACCCCTACTTCTCCTATGTGCTAGCCCCGTTCGCGTTGGCAAAGGAACATCTGCGGTTGCTTGAAGAGTCGGTTACGGTGCCGTCTGCTGAAACCCGGGCGATCACCGAAGCCGCGAAGGAAGCAAACATGGTTGTTTCGATCGGCGTCAATGAGCGCGACGGCGGCTCGATCTACAATACGCAGCTTCTCTTCGACGCAGACGGTACGCTGATTCAGCGCCGCCGCAAGCTTACGCCAACTTATAACGAGCGGATACTCTGGGGCCAGGGTGACGGCTCGGGTCTGCGCGCCATCGATAGTACCGTTGGGCGGATCGGACAACTTGCCTGCTGGGAGCATAACAATCCTTTGGCACGGTATGCGATGATCGCTGATGGTGAGCAAATCCACTCGGCGATGTATCCCGGATCGTTCGCCGGCCCACTGTTCGCGGAGCAAGCGGAAATTAACGTCCGCCAGCACGCTCTTGAATCCGCCTGCTTTGTCGTCTGTGCGACCGCGTGGCTGGATGCTGATCAGCAGGCTCAAATCATGAAGGACACGGGTTGCGCTATCGAGCCGATTTCTGGCGGCTGCTTCACTGCCATTGTGAGTCCGGACGGCCAAATCATCGGCGAGCCTCTCAAAGTGGGCGAAGGCGAAGTGATTGCCGATCTTGACTTTGCCAAGATTGACGCCCGCAAGCGACTCATGGACGCACGCGGTCATTACAGCCGCCCCGAACTGCTCAGCTTGCTGATTGATCGAACACCCACGTCGCCCGTCCATGAGCGCACCCCACACCCCAATGGTAATGGCTCGCACTTGGTCGTCGAGGAGAGAACTGTCGAGGTTTTCTAATTCCACTGTACCTATCCGAACGCAACGACAGGGAGGTCAGTGCGTGTCTAAAAAAATCAATCATAATCGCCGCTACTTTTTAACAACTATGCTTAAAACTATTGCTGCCACCCAGCTTGGTATGATCGGCTGCACCACACAACACGCTACGTCGGCAACGGCTGAGTTACTTATTGAAGGTGAACTGCCTTCTCTTGTCGGCGCGATCGCGTGGCTCAATTCGCAGCCATTAACAGTTGACGAACTGCGTGGAAAAGTCGTGCTGATCAACTTCTGGACTTATACCTGCATCAATTGGCTGCGCCAACTCCCTTACGTTCGCGCGTGGGCCGAGAAGTATAAGGATCGGGGACTAGTAGTAATTGGTATACATACACCGGAGTTTGAATTCGAGAAGAATATCGATAATGTCCGCCGAGCCTCAACAGAAATGAAAATTGACTATCCGATCGCCGTAGATAACGATTATGTGGTGTGGCGTGCTTTCGAGAACCATTATTGGCCAGCCCTTTATTTTATAGACACGCAAGGACGCATTCGTCATCACCAATTCGGCGAGGGCGAGTACGAGCAATCGGAAAGGGTCATTCAACAGCTACTGTCTGAGTCACGAACTGGCCATGTCAGTCCGAAAATGGTCGAAGTCGACGCTCGCGGCTTTGAAGCCGCCGCCGATTGGGGCAGCCTGAAATCGCCTGAAAACTACCTCGGTTACGAAAGAACGGAGAATTTTGCATCTCCCGGCGGCGCAGTGTTAAACAAGCGTCATTTATATACCGCCCCCGCGCAATTGAAACCTAATCAATGGGCGCTTTCGGGCGATTGGACAATTGGAAGACAAGCCATTGTACTGAACAAATCCGGCGGGCGAATCGCATACCGCTTCCATGCACGCGACCTTCATCTCGTCATGGGACCGGCCGAGCGAGGAATGTCCCTGCGGTTTCGCGTACTTGTAGATGGGCAGCCGGCAGCCGCGGCTCGCGGACTTGATGTCGATGTGCGAGGCGAAGGCACGGCTACCGAACAGCGATTATACCAACTGATTCGACAACCAAAGCCTATCACCGATCGACAGTTCGAGATCGAGTTTCTGGATTCCGGGGTGGAGGCTTTTGCGTTCACTTTCGGTTGATAACGCAAACAGATACACCTTCGCAACGAGCGACAAGAAAATGAACGCAAGGTAAATGATATGACGATGAAATCAACACATGACAGCCCAATCCTCGTAACCGGGGCGGCTGGCGATCTCGGTGCGATCGGCCGCAACCTCACTGCAATGCTGCTTGCCAAAGGGCATAAGGTGCGTGCCTTAGTTCGCCGGGAGGATGAACGCGCTGAAGGTCTACGCCAGCTTGGGGCCGAGGTCGTGCAAGGCGATCTAACTGATCTTACCTCGATGCACCGCGCGATCGAAGGTTGCACCCGCATCTATTTCGGCATGTCAGTCTCGGCGGCGTATCTCGAAGCCACGGTCAACACTGCTGCGGTGGCACGCCATCACGGTGTTGAGGCTTTCGTGAACATGTCGCAGATGACGGTGACGCAGATGAGTATTACCGAGACCACCCTGAGTCCGCAGCACAAGCTGCACTGGCTGGCAGAACAGGCATTGGCATGGTCGGGGCTGCCGATCGTCACGGTGCGGCCGACGGCCTTCCTTGAAAGCTTCTTCCTGCGTCTCGCCACTGCTGGAGTCCGGGACAGTGACGAACTGGCGCTACCGCTGGGGAACAGCAAGACCTCACCGATCTCGGCGGTTGATGTGGCGCGCGCCGTTTCCGTGATTCTCGACGACCCGGCACCGCACATTGGTCATGTTTACAATCTGACTGGATTTGAGTCGGCTGATCTAGACTACTATGCGCGCGTCTTTTCCGAGGCACTTGGCCGAACGATCCGCTATCGTAATGTGCCCCTCTCCGAGTGGACGGATATGCTTTGTGAGTTTGGAGTGCCAACACACCTCCTCAACCACCTCGCGGTGATGGCCGAACTTCACATGCAGGGGCGGTATGACCGCATGACGGATGACCTGTTCAAGCTCACTGGCAAGACGCCGACGAGCATGTACGACTTTGTGAAATTGCACGCCGCCCAATTCATGCGAAGTGAAGTTACGGCTTGAGGGGCAGGTCGCTCGTAGTGCCTGGGCCTCGTCTGGGCTGGACTCTCTGGTGGAATCTCCTGGATAGAGTCTTGTCGCCAGCTAAAGCAAGTTGAGTTGAATCCAATTGGAAAAAGATAAATGTCTGAAAAAATCAACTATCAGCGCCGCCGCTTTTTGGGCACTGCGGCTATGACCATTGCTACTACACAGCTAAGTATATTTGCTTCTGCGATCGCACAGTCGATCAAAATAAAACCAGCAGTTCTGGCCATGAATGAGCCGGGGACAAACACATCGTTTGGCTCACTCAAGCAGATCGATGCTGGTGTGCTGAATATCGGATACGCTGAAGCTGGTAGCGCGAATGGCCATCCAATAATGCTCCTGCACGGATGGCCCTACGACATTCATAGCTATGTCGATGTTGCTCCTTTGTTAGCATCGGCGGGGTACCGAGCGATCGTCCCATATCTGCGTGGCTTTGGCACGACGCGCTTTCTTTCGAGCGAGACGTTCCGCAATGGGCAACAGTCGGCGATCGCTGTCGATATTATCGCACTGATGGATGCGCTCAAGATTGAGAAGGCGATTCTCGCCGGTTTTGATTGGGGGGCGCGCACCGCCAACATTATCGCGGCGCTCTGGCCCGAACGCTGCAAGGCGCTCGTCTCCGTGAGTGGTTATTTGATCGGCAGCCCTGAAGCCAATAAGACACCGCTGCCGCCGCAGTCCGAACTCCAATGGTGGTATCAATTTTATTTTTCGACGGAGCGGGGCCGCGCCGGCTACGAAAAATATCGGCATGACTTTAACAAGCTCATCTGGCAGCTTGCTTCGCCGCAATGGCACTTCGATGACGCTACATTTGAACGTAGCGCCCCATCCTTTAACAATCCGGATCACGTCGGTATCGTCATCCATAACTACCGCTGGCGGCTCGGCCTAGCCAAAGGCGAGTCTAAGTATGACGAGATTGAGAAGCGGCTCGCCGCAGCCCCCGTGATCGCCGTACCCACCATCACTCTTGAAGGTGATGCCAACGGTGCACCGCACCCAGATGCCAGTACCTACGCAAGAAAATTCTCCGGCAAATACGCACACCGGATCGTCAAGGGCGGTGTCGGTCACAACCTGCCGCAAGAAGCACCGCGGGAGTTTGCCAAGGCCGTCGTCGAAGTTGACGGTTACTGATTGGGTTTAGCCCGAGCCGTGAAACGGACAATTTGCAGCAAAAAGAAAACACCATGACCAAACTAAAAAAAGTACATTACAAAACCAAAGCCCGCACCGCAGGTGCCTTCGTCCTGTCGCGACTCCTCGTCGCGCTCTTGGCGGCAACGGTGTTTCTGGCACCGCCCGCTCGCCTGCTAGCACAGCAATTCGCCCAGATCGGCGCACAAACCCAAGTCGCGGGCAAGGCGATCGCGACCGAAGACAACGCCATCCGTCCCTTCCGCGTCCACGTCCCGCAAGAGGCGATCGTCGATCTCCGCAGGCGTATTGCGGCGACTCGCTGGCCTGACAAGGAGACTGTCGCCGACCAGTCGCAGGGCGTGCAACTAGCGACAATGAAGGAACTCGTCCGTTACTGGGGAACAAAGTACGACTGGCGGAAAGCCGAGGCGAAGTTGAATGCCTTACCGCAGTTTGTAACGAACATCGACGGACTGGACATTCACTTTATCCACGTCCGCTCCAAAAATCCTCACGCTTTGCCGTTGATCGTCACGCACGGATGGCCCGGATCGGTATTTGAACAGCTAAAGATCATCGGCCCGCTGACCAACCCGACGGCCTACGGGGGGCGCCCGGAGGATGCCTTCGACCTGGTTATCCCGTCAATTCCCGGCTTCGGCTTCTCCGGCAAACCGACGGGTACGGGGTGGGGTTCCGACCGCATTGCGCGAGCCTGGGCGGAGCTGATGAAGCGCCTTGGGTACACCCGCTACGTTGCCCAGGGCGGCGACTGGGGGTCACCTATTTCCAGCGCGATGGCGCGCCAGGCACCAGCAGGATTACTCGGCATCCACATCAACTTGCCGGCGACGATCCCGCCAGAGGTGGCCGCGGTGCTCGCCGGCGGCGGACCCGCGCCAGCGGGACTCTCCGAGAAGGAACGCGCGGCTTTCGACTCACTCGACACCTTAAATAAGAAGAAACGGGCCTACGCCGTGGTGATGGGCACGCGGCCGCAGACGGTCGGGTATGGACTGACGGACTCGCCGACCGGACTCGCGGCGTGGATACTCGGGCATCCAGGCTTCGCGCAGTGGACAAGCAGCAGCAGCGATTCCGAAAAGTCCCCGACGAAAGACGAGGTGCTGGACAACATCACGCTGTACTGGCTGACGAACAGCGCGGTCTCGGCAGCTCGGCTGTACTGGGAGAACAACACCAGCATCTTGAACGCGGCCGCGCAGAAGACCGCCGAGATATCACTCCCGGTGGCCATCACGGTATTTCCGGAGGAGCAATATCGAGCTCCAGAGACGTGGGCCCGGCGCGCCTATCGCAACCTGAACTACTTCCATGAGGTCGACAAGGGCGGTCACTTCGCGGCGTGGGAGCAGCCACAGCTTTTTTCTGAGGAGATCCGTGCGGCGTTCGGGTCACTACGTTAGTTGAAGATCAATCGATTCACGCGACAAACAGCAGACAAAATGACCAACTATCAACAGAGATAACAATGGAAACAGCAGATGTAATTGTGATTGGAAGCGGTCAGGGCGGAGTTCCACTCGCAGCTGACTTTGGCAAAGCAGGTCGAAACGTCGTTCTATTTGAGCGCGATGAGTTGGGTGGCAGTTGCATCAACTATGGTTGCACACCTTCTAAAGCCTTTCTAGCCGCTGTTCATGCCGCAGGTCGCGCTCGGCAAGCCGCGAAGCTAGGCACACACCCCACATTCCGCAGGTAAGAGAGGAGATCAATGGTATTTTTGGTGAATGACACCATCAGCATCAGAAATAAGAGTACAAGATATTGACCACTGTGGGATAGTGGCAGGCATCATCGACCAAATGTGTAAGGCAAGAGCAAATCAACCAAATACTAGGAACACATCACCAAGAAATAGTCAGCGCAGGTCAAGCAGTCAAAGCAATGATTATCAATGGCTTGGGTTTAGTGAGTGCGCCATTGTACCTGTTTGAAAAGTTTTTGTCGGCAAAGCCACAGAACATCTATTAGGAGAGGGCATCAGCCCAGAACATCTCAATGATGACCGTTTGGGCAGAGTCTTGGACAAACTGTATGAGGCAGGGTTAACACAAGTATTTGTGAGTGTAGCATTGGCAGCAGCCAAGAAGTTTGGGGTGGAAAAGGACAGTTTACACTTGGACTCAAGTTCGTTTCATGTACACGGAGAATATGCCAACAACTCAACGGTTGTCGAGATTCCCAGCGACACTGACGACTGCCCAATTGCTATTGGAGAATATAAGTCAGGAAGCGTTCGTGGCTAGTGTAGTTGCAGGCTACCGAATAGCTGAGTGTTGCTGCGATTACGGTGGAGTGAAACAGCGTTGGCTAGTAGTGGAAAGTGAAGCTCGTACTGAATCGGATTTAAAGCAATTGGAAAAACGTCTGACCAAGCAACTCGAACAAGCACAATCTCAACTGCGACAGTTATCACAACAAGAATTTGCTTGTGCGGCAGATGCGATACAAGCAGCAAAATACTTTGAAACTCAGCAACGCTTTCATCAACTGGCTGAGTTGGAAGTTATGGAACACAAACGCCACACCAGATCAGGCAGACCACGTAAAGACGCTCAACCATAACCGTGTTACTATCAAGTTCGCGCCATTGTTGTACCTGACGAGGTAGCAATCGCTACCGAAAAACAACGGGCTGGACGGTTTATTTTGGCTACTAATGTCCTCGATGCTCACCAATTGAGCAATGATGATTTACTCAGAGAATACAAAGTCCAACAATCGACTGAGCGTGGTTTTCGTTTTCTCAAAGACCCTTTGTTTTTTACCAGTAGTGTTTTCCTTAACTCTCCAGAACGAGTTGCAGCCTTAGCAAGGGTTATGGGTCTGTGCTTGTTAGTTTACAGTTTGGGGCAAAGGGCTTTACGCCAAGCTCTTAATCAAGCAAAACAGACCATCAACAATCAGTTGGGTAAGCCTACTGCCTCTCCTACGATGCGGTGGGTGTTTCAATGTTTCATGTCAATTCATCTGGTAACGATCGCCGGCTTGAAGCACATTGCTAATCTTACTGATGAACGACGATTGATTCTACAGTTTCTTGGTGCGCCTTGCAGAAAATATTATCTTCTCAACTGATAGACCTGCGGAATGTGGGTTTTAAAAGTATGCATTTTTGATTAGGATTCTCCCAAAGCAGCTTGAAAAACTTGTTCAGCAGTCAAGTTTAATTCTGGAAAAGTTGCTGATTGAATGCGGTCATTTCCTCGAAACTGAGTTAGTTGATATTCACCTTCAACTATATTATAAACTGATATTGTCGGTTGTTTAGGATTTCCAATAAATCGCCTGCCACCCAAAGCAGCGTAATCAACAATCCAATATTCGGGAATACCAATTTCCTCATATTCACCAAATTTAAGGAAGTAATCATCTCTCCAGTTTGTACTGACAACTTCTGCTATTAATGGAATTGACTCTGCTTGAGTAACTATTGATGATTTTTTCCAAAGTGGTTCATTGACCAAGTTAGGGAGATTCAATATTAGTACATCTGAAATATAACCAGATTTCTTATCAATGGATTTCACTAATGCTTGACCAGGAATCGTATAAGCTAGATTATAAGAGCGAATTTCAAAATTAAGTTCTCTAATCAAAAATGCCCTGACTAGCTCATGTTCTCCTGTTGGCTGCATTTCTACTATTGCTCCTTTACGTAATTCATATCTACCATTTTCTGGTTTCCACTCTAGAAATTCTTCAAAAGTAACTGGTTCTGGTACAGCTTGAAACATCGTATTATCTCTTCAATCTTTGAACTAATACTGAGAGAATGTTTTACCATGCAAACATTTCAGAATTGCTTCTATCTTTACAACTAAATAAAGGATATCGGTTTTGAAATCTGAAAGTGGACAGTTTTTCTAATTTCTCCTAGCCACTGTTCAGCCTTCTTTAATTTTACGCCGCCAACTCCCGACTATCGAACGGCACAACCACAGCCCTCACACGTAAGAGCGCCTCAACAGCCTCCCTCACGCTCCAGTACTATCGCAGACTGTCCAAGGTGCGCGATTGCCTCTATTTTTGTGTCAGCTTGTTGTGCAAGCACAACACTCTCAATCTAGAATTGGCGAAGCCTCATGAGAATATTCCAGGGTGAAGCATATCAACTGATGTCAAAACACCAGACATCATTAAGCTGTAGAGAAGATATTGGGATGTTACCGTGTCCTCTGTGTGGCCATGTGGTATTCATTGAAAAGGCGATCGCTACTCCTCAGTCAGCGATCGCCTTCTGTAATCTTGATTTTTTTTTGACCAGTTTTCAGACTTGGTAGGTCATCGGAATCTCTCCGGTGACTTCAGCATTAGAAGTTTACTTCCGGCCACTCCGGATTAGCTCCGGCTACTTTCCCCGGCGGCACTTCAGTTTTAATTTAGTTGCTCTAGGATTTCGTGCTTGAGGAAAGCAGGTTGCTCTCTTTGAGCATTATTATGCAACCTTTAGTTGCAGTTGTCAATCCCTAATTGCACAATTTTGGTTGATTTCAAACATAGTAATTCGGCTAAAGTACAGCCAAATACTTTACACAAAGCAGTGATGAGTTCTGGAGAAGCGTTTTTGACATCTGTATTTGTCTCCATCCTGTTCAAGTACTGGCGGGAAATATCTACTTCAAATTCAGCAAGCCTTTTAGATAAAGCCATTAACGGTATATCGCCCCGCAGCTCACGCACTTTCTGCCCACGCGCAGTTGTCCATCTTATAGAACCTACTTCAGTTAGTGGTAACATTACAATCTCTTCTACTTCTTCTTGACTAGTCATATTATGCAACTTTTAGTTTACAGATATAAGCGATTATTGCAACTATTAGTAGCATAAATTGAGCCAAGGCGATTGCTTGCTATATAATCCATATTTCACTCTTTACGCACATGGCAGGTACAGCAAAGGCTTTAGTTCAAAAGAGCAACATTTCCCAAATCAGGATTACATTTTTCAAAAACCCTCTGTTCTCCCCATCGGGTTATTATGTTTTCTGAAATAAAGAAATGCCTCTTGTTAGCCATACCTCTCTCCTTGGCACAACTGGCTCAGGGAGCGACTGGTTTTGTGGATACGGTAATGATGGGTTGGCTAGGAAGTCAGACCATTGCATCTGGAGGTTTAGGAGCTAGTATCTTTGGCTTTTGTCTGCTGCTCTTTACTGGTATTGTTTCTGCTGTTAGTCCCTTAGCTGCCCAAGCATACGGAGCTGGAAATCAAGAGAAAGTCGGGACAATTGTACGGCTGGGACTAGAGATATCTCTGATACTAGCAATACCGATTACTTTACTGTTTTGCAATGGAGGTAGTTTACTTCTGCAACTAGGGCAGGATGCTAACACAGCAGCATTAGCACAGACTTATTTAAGAGCGATCGCACTGGGTTTCATTCCTGCTTTAGGCTTTGCGGTACTTAAAAGTTTTCTTTCTGCTCTGTTGCAACCGCAATTAGTGATGGTGACTGTAGTTTTGGGTACTTTGCTCAACATTGCTGCTAACTATGTGCTGATGTTTGGCAAGCTGGGTTTTCCAGCAATGGGTTTAGCTGGTATCGGTTTGGCAAGCACACTCTCACTTTGGAGTATGTTTGTTGCTTTGACAATTTATGTATGTAATCAACCTCAATTTGCAGTATATGGTATTTTTCAACCCTCATTTTACAAAGCTTTTACCTTAGAACATCGCCATATCATTGGCGAGATTTTTCAGGTTGGGCTGCCCATCGGCGGACTGATTGCAGTAGAAGTAGGACTGTTCACTGTCGTCACTTTCTTGATTGGGCAATTAGGAACAAATGCCCTTGCTGCTCATCAAATTGCTTTACAAACTATTTCTATGTCGTTCCAGATTGCGCTGGGCGTTTCTATTGCGACAACAATTCGTGTTGGGCAGTTAGCCGGACAAAATAACCTCGCTGGCACTCGTCTGGCTGGATATGTAGGCATTGCCATTGCAGCTTTATCTATGGCTGTAGCAGCCATTGCATTTTGGCTTGTGCCAAAGTCGATTATTTCTCTTTACATTGACATTAACAACCAGAACAATGCACAGGTGGTTGCCCTGGCAGTGAAATTGCTCGGAGTCGCGGCGATTTTTCAAATAGTTGACGGTGTGCAAGTTACTGCGGCAGGAGCATTACGTGGACTCAAAGACACTCGAATCCCTATGTTGATTGGAATTTTTGCTTATTGGTGTGTTGGCTTATTCACTGGTTATACTTTTGGAATCACGTCGGCCTATGGAGCTATTGGTCTTTGGTGGGGATTGGCTATTGGTTTAGCCCTCGCTGCAATAATCTTGACTTGGCGCTTTAGCACCAGAACAACTAATTAGTGAGAGACACAGATGAATTGTCTGTAGCTGTTGGTAAACTCACGGCTGCATATCACTTGTAAATTTGAACGACGTTGTGAGAGTGGCAAACTACTTTAATCGCATGATCATTTTGGTTCAGCCGAACAGCTACAAGATTGAAAAAGAATTCAGAATTTAGAACAAAAACGTGAGGAATTTAGGCCTGCTACTAGTACTCTGCTCTCGTAAACTTTGCATGGCGGTTAGCAGAGGGGCAGGCTTCTCCCCTGCTCCCCTGCTCCTTTGCCTGCCCTCACCTAACAATTTTGGGCTGGTGAACTACTAGGAGAAGGGATTAGCTTCTGTTACCACTTCTGGTAATGGAATAAACTCTGTTTCATCTGGTAAGCTTGCAAAGCGGCGATCGCGCCAATCAGCTTTAGCTTGCTCTATTCGCTCTGCTCGGCTAGAGACAAAATTCCACCATTTGTAACGTGTACCCAATGGCTCACCACCAATAATAATGCATCGAGCAGCAGCGACAGCAGAAACCTTTATCTCATTATCTGGCTCTAAAATGGCGAACCGATATGGCTCTAGCGGTTCATCATTAATGTTTAACCCTTCTGTGACACTGTATACTGCCCTCTCAGAATAACCATCGGGGACAGTGAAGTGAGCATTGGCAGACAGCACCACATCTAAATAAAGAATGGGTGAGAAAACTTTCACAGGTGAAGTATGGCCAAGTGTTTGTCCAACAATGAGTTTGATGATAGCGCCATTCTCTTCCCAGGTCGGAAGAGTTTCAGCAGGATAGTGAGTAAACTTTGGATCTGTTTCTTCATATTCTACAGGCAGGGCAACCCAGGTTTGAATTCCATGAATGCTGGCTTCGTTATGTCGGTCAGAATCGGGAGATCGTTCTGAATGTACAATCCCCTTCCCCGCCGTCATCCAGTTCACTGCACCCGGTTGGATTGACTGCACAGTACCCAAACTATCGCGGTGCATCAAAGCACCATCAAACAAATAAGTTACCGTTGCAAGATTGATATGAGGATGTGGTCGCACATCAATACCTCTGTTGGGGGGCAAAACGGACGGGCCAAGATGATCAAAAAAGATAAATGGCCCGACCATTTGGCGATTAAGATATGGCAAACTGCGGCGGGCAGTAAACCCACCTAAATCTTTAACTTCGGGTTCAATCAGTTGAAGTATTGCCATGACTGATAAATGCAGGTTATGAATGCTGCAATCATTATAAGTATATTCATTTGAAAAACAGCCTTAGTTATCTATTTGTCTTAAAGACTCACAGTATCCCAAGTCAAGTTCTCAAAGTGCAATTAAATCATAAGATTTTCCATAAAATTAACCCAGTTAGACCCATATAACCCAATATAAAAACTGCTATGACGACGAATTGTCCTTAAGAATTCTTTAATTCGCCCGACATATTTTTGAACACCCATACGTTTAATTTTTTGACCAGATATAGTTGCAGCGGTATAGGCAAGTGAGATTAATAATCCTAATATTTCACAACGAGACTTGTTAATAAAATGATGGCAAAAATTACGCCTTCTCTTCAATTTGCCGAGCTGGATAATTCCCCAGAGAAAATTCTTCTACCTCCTACAGATCCGAATGCAGAGATCATCCAAATTCTTGGCTACAGACTCGTTTACGTGAATGGAGCTTGCCCCAGGAATTACCGCGTATACAAAGCTCACTCCATGCTGGGTGTAATCTTTCAACACATTAGCCACTGGTCAAATGCTGTAGATCAGATTCGGTACACCAACCCGGAAGATGCAGCTATCGGATTGGATGACTTTATGAAAGTAGCCGGGAAATCCAGAGCAGCAGATAAACCTCTAGCAGCATAGTCAACTTCATGATTACAGACATGGAACCAACAATATCAATACCAAAGGGCTGGAAATACCCACACTTTACCTTGGGACAGCGTACAGACGAAGGACTGATCATTGGTATCAAATATTATCCTCAAGGTAGTCTTTTAGCCCATCAATACGGTGACGATTGGCGTTATGTAGTTATGCCTGGTAACAATTCCAAAAACGAACAATCCCACACAGAGAACGAACTTCAACTACTAACCCCACAGGAATTAAAAACGCTTCTAGAAGCAGAGATTAAGAAACGATTGTATCAAATTGAACTGCTGACCTACGAGTTAAAAGCAATTTATCCAAATATCGTCAACAGCTAACTCTACAACACAAACCCAACAATTCACGCAATCATGGAAACCATCAAAATAGACTTGTCCGAAAATTCCAAAGCCAGACTGTTCAAAGCTTTGGGGCAAAACTTTGATATCTTCGTAAATACGTAATTATAAGGCTTTGAGATAGTTAGTGATAATTTAGAGGCATAAAAATTAACTCCTAATTTCTAAAAATTTATGATTTTTGCTACTAGCTAAGTTGGCAGAACTAAGCTACCAATTCTTAACCTAACTAATCCGCAAACTGTTAAAATAATCTGCTCATACGTCTCAAGCTTTAAGCGAAATCTTTGTGAGGCTATGCGGAATATTTTAAGTAATCGAATCAAATGTTCAATGAATATCCGATTACTAGATAAAGCCTTATTTTCATCTTTTTGCTGTTGAGTTAATTCTCGTTTTGGTTTCTTTTTATGAGGAGTAGTGATATTCTCACCTCCTTGAAAGCCTTTATCACCTGAAAAGGGTTGAGATTTATCAAATTTATTTTGAGATTGACGAAACAATTTTATATCTGCTGTTGGCCCAGGAACACCTACTTCTACCTCTACAATATCTTTGCCTTCTGGTATGCCAATTATCAGACTTTTTAATGTATGTTGTCTCTTCTTTCCAGAAAAATATTTCTGTTGCTCTTTTTGGTCAGAATCCCTATATATTGGCTGTTCTAAGCTATCGACTAATAGCCTAAAATTTGTTAATACTTCTTGAACAAATAGTAAATCACTTTCATTATTTGATACTTGTTCTAATAAACTAGCAGGTAATATATCACGAAGAATTGGTATCCAGTCGTGAAATGTATCATTAGCTTCGGTTTTGGAAACACCAAATAGCATTCCTAATACTTGGAATGTTGGCATCTGTCTTAGATAAAATAGACATAAACATACTTGTTCTTCGGTTGATAACTTTTCGGGACGACCACCACCAGCCGCATTAATTCTAATTTTATGACTCTCTTGTTTAGCTTTGATGTATCGATTTCGTTTTAAGGCGCAATTTAGCAGTGATTGCAATTGTTCGTAACTAATCCCTAAAATCTGTTTTGTTCGTAGTGGATACTTTTGTATATAATCTAAAATCATAACTAATTGTGGAAAATGGTAGACGCCCAATCTAACGTTTTACCATTTTTCTTTTCCTAAGTTAATATTTCGGACAAGTTTAATTAACAACAGCATCTTTCTCATCCCTCCCAGCCAGCCAAAACTGCAAGCTAATTGTGCTCAAGAATACGGGCAATTCTTACTCGATTGTTCCCCGAAACTCACAATTCTACAGGCACAAGCAGGCGGTTATCTCAAAGGCAATAAAGCAGACTTCGCTATTGCAATCTCTCGTCCAGACCGTTTATTCACAATCAACGAAAACTTTACCAACGAGCCGTTTACTGAACTGTGGGTGATTCCGGTAGCGGGTGAACTCAAAGACCAGTTTAAGGGGCCAGTCTCAATGCTGCTTTGTTTTTTAATGCACCGTCGCAGTAAAGACTCATTCGCCGCACTGTACAATCACTTCGCCCATCGTGCCTTCCAAAAGTGGTGTGAAGAAGGGATGCCAGGAGATCCGAAGGAGTTTTGCTATGCGGCGATCGCATCTGTCCTCAAAAACTACATCTTCTGTGCCGAGTTCCAGAAAGTGGAAGGAGCGCTTGGAACGTACTGGTTCATTCAGTGGAGTTACCGCAACCCGGAATCTGATTTTGAAAGGGATGCATTAGAAGCAGCAGAGATGATTCGCAGTGGCGCTGAAGATGGGACAACTCTGCATTGGGTGACCAACGAAACTTACGAACGCTGGGCAGATAACGCAAACAAGACTGTACCAGCATTACCCGCAGTTTCGAAAGCAGAAGCGAGGGCATCTCTGCAACCACAGAATCAACAGGTATTGCCACAGGGCAAGAAGCGTTAACACAAGGTTGTCCAGCTAATGGGGCGGGTGTTGGACTGCAAAAGTAAAACCCCGTCCCAAGTGCAGGCGAGGTTAGATAATATCTCATTAATGCGACTCTACAGCAAACAACAGCTTAAGCTATGTCTCGCTGAATACAATGAGCACTTATTTTTCAGGTGCTAAATAATACTCATCAGCAATTAATCCACAGCATACAAACAAAAAATAGATTTAATTGCAAAGTAAGCCTTGTGCCTGTTTCAAGCGTTTTTGTGAACCTCCAATTTTGTAAAGGTTTTCTATTAAATAAAACCAATTCAGTACTTCTCGAGGTTGTACATCACGTGCTAATTGGTCAATAATATTCCAAATGCCGTCATGTCCATCACCAATACAAGTGACTGTACTATCCAGTTGTTGGCGATTAACCCAATCAATTACAACCTGATTATTTTGAAAAGACGTTCCCACGGTTTCATGGTGATGTAAGCTAATCGCTTTATAGCCCAGCCATGCGCTTATTTCACCTGATTGAGTGCGGACACAAATATTTCCACCATCAACGCTTAATTCTTCAACTTTGTCTTCTTGCTTCGGTAAATCGAAGTTTTGGCGGTGTACCAATCGCTGTTGACTGCTGTGAGAAACTCGCACACCTGTGAAATATTCAATATCTGATGCTGCATCTTCATAGCTGACATTGGCACTCACGCGTAGACAACAAATTTGCAGATACCGGCTCAGTTGATTGCTAGAAGGGACTTCCAATTTCTGCGCTTTTACTTGTGATTGACAATTCTCCCAAAATACTTTTCATTCGTCGTCGATACCCTGCACTTGTGCCTGTAACCGTTTCGATAAAAAAACCCCTACTTCTGGCATTACGTGATCAAAGCATTTGACTCCGCACTGCTTGTTCTATTCCTGCAAGACTGGTTAGCCTTTCTGGTGACGTGTCTTCGTACAATATTTTAGCGATCGCTTGAATATGTTCTTGGAGGGCTTGCTTTTGTTCTGGGGTCATCGGTAGGTAAATACACTCATCTTAATTATCCTGACTGATTTTCGCCCTCTTTGCAAAAAACTGGGATGCTCCCCATCATTTTTTAACTGAATCCCCGTGGGAGATTAAAGCCTTGAGGGAGAGGAGATTGTCTATAACATTATCAATGTTGAAAGGAGAATCATTTATTTTAGTAATAGATGAAACCGGAGACAAGAAAAAAGGACACAGTACAGATTACGTATCGAGACAATACATAGGAAATTTGGGTAAAGTAGAAAATGGTCTAGTATCAGTTAATGCTTATGGAGTATTAGAAACAATAGTTTTCCCGTTAACTTTTAAAATATTCAAGCCAAAGAGTGGCGATGATGTGAGGTGATACTGCGAAGATTTTGAGCCGGGAAATAAATTTATAGCACCATCGCACCGTCAATAATTCAAGGTGCAATTTTGTCTTCTGGTGGCGGGATTAGTTCTATTTTCTTACGAACTGGTTTTTCAATTTTTTTGAGGTGTCGGCGCATTTCTAGAGTATTCATTCGGGTTACACAGGGTAGGATATCCCACAATACAGTAAATTAGAACCAAATCCTCGCACATCTTGCCGTTTGTTGTATGGGTGCAGACTGCTTGGAGGAGAACGTATAAGCGTAGCCTGTTGTAGATATAGCTTTAACTATAGGTATGAAGTTGTCTATTCTTAAAGACAAAAATTCCGGTATTATGTCTAAAAAGATAGATTTGAACATTAATTTTAATTAATTATTCTTGATCTAATTTTAAAAATATTTTTTAATCCAAAAGTAATATATTTAAATATATTATTTCTGACTCAAGAATCATTAAATTTCTGAAAAATATATCTATAAATAAAAGCGTAGGTCTTACGTATTTGTACATTTGTACAACACTTATGTACAAAATTGAGGTAAACAATGATATCAGTTAAAGTGATCCAATCCGAATTCCTTATAGATTTATCTACTGAAGAACAGAAGCTTCAAACTGGCGGCGAATTTTTTAGTAGCTATAGCTTTGACTCTGGTAGTCTTGGTTTTGGTGGTGGCTACGATGGTGGTTATGGTAGCTTTGACTTTGGTAGCCTCAATTTTGGTGGTGGCTACGGTCGTGGCTATGGTAGCTTTGACTTTAGTAGCCTTAATTTGAGTGGGGGCTACAGCGGCTACTAAGTTGAACAAGCCCAGAAGCTTGATTATTCTGTGATTCTAGTGATTGCTGCTCTCTTTGCACTACGAACAGAGCAATTGCTTTTCAAAATAAAGATTGATTGTACTTATCAGTTCAGAGACGCTTTGTGTGAGTTGCTGACTACTTGTGCGCTCCTTCAGGTATGGAGCAATCACCTATGGTGGGCGGGTACGCCATCGCACTCGTCCCTGTATGGAGTTATTCGGGGTGATGATCTTATGCCGCTTCAGTGGCGAATGTAAACCATTAAACTTGTCCGAAATATTAACTTAGGAAAAGAAAAATGGTAAAACGTTAGATTGGGCGTCTACCATTTTCCACAATTAGTTATGATTTTAGATTATATACAAAAGTATCCACTACGAACAAAACAGATTTTAGGGATTAGTTACGAACAATTGCAATCACTGCTAAATTGCGCCTTAAAACGAAATCGATACATCAAAGCTAAACAAGAGAGTCATAAAATTAGAATTAATGCGGCTGGTGGTGGTCGTCCCGAAAAGTTATCAACCGAAGAACAAGTATGTTTATGTCTATTTTATCTAAGACAGATGCCAACATTCCAAGTATTAGGAATGCTATTTGGTGTTTCCAAAACCGAAGCTAATGATACATTTCACGACTGGATACCAATTCTTCGTGATATATTACCTGCTAGTTTATTAGAACAAGTATCAAATAATGAAAGTGATTTACTATTTGTTCAAGAAGTATTAACAAATTTTAGGCTATTAGTCGATAGCTTAGAACAGCCAATATATAGGGATTCTGACCAAAAAGAGCAACAGAAATATTTTTCTGGAAAGAAGAGACAACATACATTAAAAAGTCTGATAATTGGCATACCAGAAGGCAAAGATATTGTAGAGGTAGAAGTAGGTGTTCCTGGGCCAACAGCAGATATAAAATTGTTTCGTCAATCTCAAAATAAATTTGATAAATCTCAACCCTTTTCAGGTGATAAAGGCTTTCAAGGAGGTGAGAATATCACTACTCCTCATAAAAAGAAACCAAAACGAGAATTAACTCAACAGCAAAAAGATGAAAATAAGGCTTTATCTAGTAATCGGATATTCATTGAACATTTGATTCGATTACTTAAAATATTCCGCATAGCCTCACAAAGATTTCGCTTAAAGCTTGAGACGTATGAGCAGATTATTTTAACAGTTTGCGGATTAGTTAGGTTAAGAATTGGTAGCTTAGTTCTGCCAACTTAGCTAGTAGCAAAAATCATAAATTTTTAGAAATTAGGAGTTAATTTTTATGCCTCTAAATTATCACTAACTATCTCAAAGCCTTATAATTACGTATTTACGAAGATATCAAAGTTTTGCCCCAAAGCTTTGAACAGTCTGGCTTTGGAATTTTCGGACAAGTCTTAAGAAAAGGTAAATGGTCGAGGTACTTAGGGAGCAGGGGGAGATTGTCCAATTGTGCTGTGTTTGACTTGGAAAGAAAGTTGTAATATTCTTTGCTTGGTGTTTTGTAAGGAACGTGGGTATCAGTTAAGCCGTTACCCTTATTTTGTCCACAAATTGTGGGCATTTGATTAGCTGTTGCAACTTCCCCACCCCATATTTGAGGGAGCGATCGCTCGGATGACGTGCTATGTAATGAGGATATGGAGTAGTACGTTGATAAAATTCATTAGCTCCTTAACAACTGTTGTGATATTTTCTCCAGAGAGAACCTATTTTACACGCACACGGAGTTTGCGATGATTCGACCGACCATGCCCAATGATACGACCGCGCTGATTGCCTTAGCCGATGCAACAGGACTGTTCCAACCGAACCAACTTGAGGAGCTTGGCGAAATGCTGTCCGAGTACTTCAGTTGTAGCAGCGACAGCGATTCTCTACCAGACGACAAAACCGAACGCTTTTGGATTACCGACGATGACAACGGGGTGGTGGGGATCGCTTACTGTGAGATGGAACGGATGACTGATCAAACGTGGAATCTACAGTTGATTGCTATCCGACCCGACCGCCAAGGACAAGGACGTGGTACGACCCTGCTACGCTACGTTGAGCAAACATTGATGGCACGCGGCGGGCGTGTACTGCTGATAGAAACGTCGGGGACCCAGGACTTTGAGCGCACGCGAGCTTTCTACCGCAATTGCGGTTATGAGGAGGAAGCACGGATACGCGACTTCTATCAAGCGGGCGCTGACAAAATCGTTTATCGCAAGGCGCTGTCTGCTCAAGAGCAGTAAGCGCCCGCTTGATGCGGCTCAGGCTTTTGGCTTAGAACTCATCCCTATTTCTAACGCTACCGAATGTATTTCTTAAGAGCCTCCACCTAGCAACTTTTTCGATGACATTGCTTTCAAAAGTTGTGTTTCACGCAACGATTGTATCTGTGTTTAATCTACAGTAATCAAAGTAGACGTTAGCATTTAGGTGTATCTAAAGCATTGAATTATGGCTCCACACTTAATTGCACCAATTCCACCTTATAAAGCATTGATTTTTGATTGTGATGGTACTCTAGCAGATACTTTACCTGTTCACTTTCAAACATGGTCTGCATCATTACAAGCGGTTGGAGCTGATATTTATCAGGATTGGTATTATAAGTACTGTGGTACATCTGCACAGGAGATGCTGGAAATACTCAAAGCCAGTTTTGGCTATGAGTTTAATTCCGAATTAGTAATAGCTTCAAGGCAAAGGTATTACCAATCCTTAATCAATACAGTTAAGGAAATTCAAGCTGTTGCAGAAATTGTTCGCGAGCATTACGGTTTAATTCCAATGGCGGTTGCTTCAGGTGGAGAGAGGGTTGTACTTGAAGCAACACTCAGTAATATTAAACTACACGAGTTTTTTAATATATTGTAAGTATTGATGATGTAGAAAAAGGGAAACCAGAACCAAACATTTTCTTATTTGCATCTGAAAGATTAGGTGTTGCTCCTGAAGATTGTATTGTTTACGAAGATAGCGATGGTGGTTTAGAAGCAGCTCGTCGTGCTGGTATGTGTTTTATAGATGTACGTGTTCTGTAGTCAACGCAAACTTAAGAAAGCACAGCCGAATGGCACGCTTGAAAAGCGTAAATCCCTGGTATTCTTGGATAAAAGGGTGTGGGGTTGCAGGTTCGGGTGTAGGGAATTAAGAAGATGTTGAACTCCTTGACGCACTCGCATTCAATTATCTAGAACACTACACCCAACACCCAATACCTCTACACCCCCAGGGCAAACGTATCATGTCAACAAGATTCTTAAATTGTCAACAAAGCTGAAAAATATTTGCATTAATCGTTGCTGATTGACAGGAATTTAGGCGTAGGCGTAGCCCGTTGCAGACTTTAAAAAAAAACTCTACTAGTTCACCAACCCAAAATTGCTGTGTAGGGGGAGCAGGGGGAGAAGAATTAATGAACGGTAACTCTTTTTCCTCCGTTGCCTCCCCTACTTCCCTTGTTGACCACAACGCAAAGTTGTCTTGGCAGACTACTACCCAATATAGGGTAGAGTA
Organism: Nostoc sp. UHCC 0302; assembly: GCF_038096175.1. Lineage (NCBI taxonomy): Bacteria > Bacillati > Cyanobacteriota > Cyanophyceae > Nostocales > Nostocaceae > Nostoc > Nostoc sp. UHCC 0302. The sequence goes on along the minus strand of NZ_CP151099.1, from coordinate 3,270,641 downwards.
TTCTGTGTTCTGACTCCTTCTCATACAGTTTCAAACGCACCAATGTCTACTGTTCCATTAGAAATGCGGTTAAAGCTGAACCCACGCTCGTCAAAGGGTATGGTCTCAGTAGTATTGCCGTCATTATCTAAGTCTGTAAAATCAGTAAGCACATCTGCATTTAACCCAGTGTTGATAGCTTTACTCCCAGTAACAAGGGCATGAGTTTTCACGCTACCACCGTTAATTTGTAAGCTGGGATCTAGCACCTGTTTGATGTCAACGTTGAGTTGTTCGGTGGCATCAAAACCTCTAGTGCCATTTAAGTTGCCTATGAGGTTATAGTTATTGCTGCTGAAGCTACCTACTACGTCAGGGTTAGTAGTATTAGTTGAATCGTTGTCTGGTGTGTCAAAGTTTCCGGCAATTATGCTGTTTTTGACTACCGCAGTGCCATTTTCCGAATTATCAATCCCACCAGCGCTGCCACTGTCATAGTAGTTGTAAGCAGTATTGAGCGTGATAGTGCTGTTATTCAGTGCTAGTTTCCCTTGATTGTAGATTCCACCACCAGCTTCTGCCAAGTTACTGCTGATAGTACTATTGCCAACTGTGAGAGTGCCAGAGTTATAGATTCCACCACCACCGTTATTAACTGTGATTTGGTTGTCACTAATGGTAGTGTCAAGAACGCTAAAAATTCCAGAGTTGTATACCCCAGCACCGGAGTAAGATGAATGATTACCACTAATAGTGCTGTTAATTACTATTGCAGTGCCACCAGAATTTTCGATGCCACCTGCTTCCCCATTAACTACTACGTTGTCGCTGATAGTACTACCCTTGACTGTGAGAGTGCCGGAGTTATAGATGCCGCCAGCACTACCGTCAGATTGAGTGTAATTCTTGCTGACAGTACTGTCTTGGACTGTGAGAGTGCCGGAATTATAGACACCACTCCCTTTGTATCCCAAGTTCTCGTTGATACTACTATCCAATAGCGTCAGAGAACCAGAGTTATAAATCCCACTACCGAAATAACCAAAATTATTATTGATGGCACTATTTAATAACGTTAAAGTGCCATTATTAACGATGCCACCGCTGAGATTAGAACTATAGCCATTGGTAACAGTCAGCCCGGCAATTTCAACACTCAAGCCGTTACTGACTTCAAAAACACTACTTGTATGATCTCCGTTAATAGTTAGTAAGTCTGCGCCTGTGCCTTGAATACTCAGATCATCTGTGATTTGCAAACTACTACCAGAAAGGGTTATAGTATCAGCTATCTTGTCTGCGAACACTCCATCAAAGTTGATGATGTCAAGTCCAGTCGATGCATTAGCATCTGAGATTGCTTGCCGTAGAGAACCTGTACCACTATCTTTGGTATTAGTGACGCTAAATGCCAACATTGATGTGAGCCTCCTATTTCTTCAATAAGGATAAACATGACTGCTTAAAGCAGTGCAAACATATCGGGCCTAGTATTTCACCGCCTTTTCTAGTTAAGGTTGTATTTATTTTTAGATACAAACCAATTAAAGAGCGCTTTCGGCTCTTTACAGTACAAGTTAACAAGGTAAGATATTAGGTATACTAAACTACTCAACCCAAAGTAGTAAAAGCTCGTCTTCTTTTCCTATCTATAGGAGTAGATCGAACAATTTCCTGTCTTCAAAAAATAGCAATATTAGCGTTAAACGCCAGAATTCTCTTGCTTATATTGTCTGTGACTCATAGCAATGCGATTGACTCGGTTGTAGTAGAGGTGTAATATTTAACCAGTTGTATCAATATAGTTTAGGGTATCGGTTAATCCGTTACCCTTATTTATTTAGGCAATAATTAAGGGCTAAAACACATACTATGTGTGGGTTTGGGAAATGGCTACATCTTCAAATGTTATTCTTTTCCTTACACCCTAGAGAACAATCATACCAAGGTTTTGTAGTTCTCAAGCGTGCCATTGAGCTAGCCCCTTACTTGGCTAAAATGAAAAAGTTTAGTTATCCCAGAAATTTAAAATCATATTTAATTATTTCTTAATATTTTCCTGGGTTGATATTCTTAAACCTTTACAGTCCTCTTGCTGCTCTAACACAGATTAGATATTTACAGGCAACTATCTCCAGAGAGAAGTTATAAATTTATAAAAATCGTAGGATTTGAAACGGAAATTTATTTTCATTGATGTAGTTTCAAAATAAGTCTTACATACTTTGAGCAATGTCAAGTAATTACTCTACATCGATAGAAGAAAGAGAAAAAATATTTTGCACAGAACTGGTTAAGTACGGTGTTGAGTATCATAAAGCAGTTATAGCAGCCAAGATTATAGCGTCTGGACAAGGGGATGAGCTTTTAACTTCAGAAGAGATAAAAATCGTTCAAGATGCTTGCCAAAAGTGGTCACAAGAGAATCAGCGTTATAAACGATTAAAAGCTCTTATAAATGAGGTTTAGTTTAAAAAAGCATCTATTCAGCATTTGATAATTATTTATTGCTGTTAACTGATGGTTTTTAGATAGCAAAATGGTACTGTTCCTAATGCTAGTGCTTTCTCCTTCTTTATCTACCTTTTTACACTCGCAATTTCATTACCATGTTAATTGACAGTCATAGATACTAGTAATCTTAATTACGCTTGGTTTCTCTGTTTTCAAGCCATGTCTGAAATTGTTTAATAGGCTAGCCTTTTGCTTGTTCTTTAAGGGCTATATAACTACTTAAAATACTCCTCTAGATAGAAGACAGTATACTTTTGAGAGAGTGCTTGTCTTTAATGTTTCTCTCTTAAGAGATAATTATGGAATTTGTCTAAGTAAGATATTTTAATAAAAATTGATTTGGTCTATAGTTATTCATGTGTTTCCAAAAGTGACTCGGCTTACAGAATACATTTGTCAGAATGGCTGTAAGTGGGGGATAAGTGCGAAAAGTCGGGCCAGTCGCCTGGGCGGGTTTCCTGGCTTGGGCTTGACTGGTGTCGGTGCGCTGGGTAAAGGCGTTCTGAACTTTTCAAGACTTATACTACAACCTCTTCTGGTAAAGGTAGCAGTAGTGGTCTGGGCAAGGCGTTCGCCTGACATAGAAAAGAAGATTGCTTTCCTTTGTCGCTCACAAGGTACAAATACGGTGGTTTATAGCATGGCGCTTGCTCTGACCACTCGGCAGGATAATTTTCGTTAATTTATGAGTTTATTTATACTACTTTAGGCTACGTGCTGCTGTCTTAAGTTGAACTGACGCCAAACAACCGGATTTTGGAGCAGGCGATAAGCTCTCGCTTAAGCCTTCTCCTTCTCCCACTCGTGAGAGGCTACGTCAATGGAGACGAAGACAGCGAACGGCTATGGAAGAATACTTTAAATAATCTGCGTCTCATTATCCAACCACTTTTACTATTTTGGTTAATTTATCCCTGGTTAAGTATTTTCCCTAATTCACATTTGTTACTGGGATTCAATCATTTAATTGCCACAATGAATCAATTGAAACTCTGTTATGCTTCTAGATAATTTAGCTTCTTTACTACTTGCTTATTACGGAGAGTGACAGAAGAGGGGTATTATTGGCAAGCTGAAGTAGAAAATTACATTTTTCAAGGCGAACGAACCGACCTGCACCCTGTTTACTGGTCATATCGGGTGCGGGAAATCGACAGAATTGGTAAGGCTAGAGGTAGAACTCGAAGCGCTGGAATTCCATGTAGTGTATTTTGAATCCAGCGAAGACTTGGAAATGACTGATGTGGACATTGCAGATGTGCTACTCGCGATCGCCGAAGGCTTAAGCTTCGCTTATCGCCCATCGTGTAAGCCAAAGCTTGGAGAAAATCACGCTCTCTGAACCGAACAAATTCCATGAACTGCTGCAAGGGGCATTGAGGGTGCTCGACTCCGAGGTGACGGGGTTTAAAGTAAAAACACCAGTTGGTGATGTTGGTTTCTCTGGGGGGAAAGAAAAATTCTCCCTCGCTCTAGGTAACGGAGAAATCACGGCGAAGACGAAAAGCAACCCGATGCTGCGGGAGAAACTCAACCAGTACCTGGGGTCACAAAAAACCAGACTACTGGAAGCGATTAATCGAGAATTACTAGAACCAGCGATCGCCAAACTAAAGCAGCAAGGGAAAAAAGGACTGGTGGTGATAGTCGATAACCTCGACCGGATAGATAACCGAATTAAGCCTTGGGGTCGTCCACAACAGGAATATATGTTTGTGGATCAGGGGGAGTTTTTGACAAAGCTGAATTGCCACGGGAGCAACGCGATTTTCTAAAGTCGAACTAGTAATTCAATTACAAGCCGCTTTGTTACCCGTGGCATTAATTAATCCACGCCTTGGCAGAGATTTTGCTAAAGCGACAGGGAAGCTTGCCAAAACGGATGCTATTGATCACAAATTTTGGCACACTTTGGGGAAGCAATGAAACCCTAAGTGTTAGCAATTGAATCAGAAACAGCACGTCAACTGAGTGAATTAATTAGTCGTAGAAGACAATTAGTTGAAATGCAGACAGCAGAAAAAAATCGCCGCTCACGTTCTTGTGGTAAAGCATTGGCAGATATTGAGGCTGATATTGAATATCTTGAAGGTAGTCTCAAACAACTCAATCAAGAAATTCAGGAATTGACTCAAAACAATACTCAATGGATTGATCAAGTTAATTTACTCAAAACTACTCCTGGTATTGGTCAAGTTATTTCTACAACCCTAGTTTCTGACTTACCATAACTAGGGAAGCTAACCGCCAAACAAATCTCTCGTTTAGTTGGTGTCGCACCAATTAATCATGATAGCGGGCAACACAAAGGTAAGCGGATGATTAATGGTGTTCGCGCCACTCTTTATATGGGTGCTGTTGTTGCTATGCGTCATAATCCGGTTATCAAAGCTTTTTATGAGCGCCTTGTTGAGCGTGGTAAATCAAAAAAATTGGCTCTGACTGCTTACGTTCATAAAATGTTAATCATTTTAAATGCAATGGTTAGAGATAATCTACTTTGGTGCATTTCTAACTATAAACAACCAATTGTTAACGCTTAGTGACCTCATCATTTTTATACTTTTAATTAGTCTCACTCGTGAACGATCGCATTCCTTGGGTCAATTTATTCTGCTGTTTTACCTACACCAGAGATCCAGCAATTAAGGAAGATTCGGCGGCGCAGCGGATTGTCTGGTGCGGGCTTTGACTATTTAGACTACAAGCCACAAGTCTTATAGACCGTACCAAACACCGTCGAATCTAGCGCTGCGTTCCTCAGTTGCGTCAATCCTCCTACCCTCGCTTTTTTGTTAATGAGCGCTTGACAATCAAGACAGTCGCTACTGGCTACTGGCGTGACCGGATTAAAATAGTGGATTAATAAACCGCAGCGTTTTACTTTTTTTAAGTAATAACAAGTCCTAGTATTTGAAATTTACGTAAGTTTCAACTTTTTCTTTAGGCAAGCGCTCCACCACCTGACATCGGAGCATCTGCCTTAACTTCTCTGGCAGGCTCTCATAATAGTCTTGTTGGAGAGTCAAATCTACTTTTGGCGTGTGTAACCAATGCATAGCGTAGCCCATGACTACCATTGGCCTTGGCTGGTTTGTCCGATTTGGCGAACCCCGATGCAGTGCTAAAGGTGAGCGAATAATCGCATCACCTGGCTGCATATAGAAAGATTCTATGGGAATTTCACCAGTAGCAATCTTCCTTAGTCCCTCTTCACGCGGTAAAAGATGTGTACCACGCGCCATTTGAAACGGCCCGTTCTCTGAAGTTACTTCCACAAGGGGGAAGTTGACTGCTAGAGCGTAAAGTGGCGTTACAATCTGGTCGCTGAACAGTGGGCGAAAGTCCCGATGAGTTTCTTGATAATCGGAACCCTGTACCGGGAGATCAACTCCCAACTGCACCATCACGTATTCTTGGAAAAACACGCGCTCTATAACTGCCATAATCACTGGGTTAGCAAAAACCAACTCATTCGCAAACGGGGTAACCCAAGGTAACGTCAGATAATAGCGGGCAACTTCACGGGGAGCCAGTCCGCCGGGTTGATTTTGACGCTCTCGAAATAACTTTTCAAAAGCTTGCGCCCACTCGTCAATTAATTTTTGCTCAAAAAGTCCGCGAATTATACAAATTCCATCTCGCTTGAGTTCTTCTGCAAATCGATCTAGGTCGGTAGCTGAGTAGCTAGCTATACCGCCTATACTTTGAACCATTGTTGTTATCCTCTCCAATTTATGATTTCAGAGTCGAATTTCAATCAGACTCTAACAGCAAATTTTTGCGATCGCTTGTCGATAATAGCGCAGCATATTCAAAATTGGCTTGTCAATTTTTATAGCAAAATTGTTTGAGGAATCTAGTAAATACAGCAATGTCAAATAATTTTGTCAGATATGAATATTCATAATTATTAACCGGGCTATAACTAATAGAGCGGAAAACCACGGTAAGCGATCGCAAAACTTAAAACTTAAATTGGCTGACTTTTTATACTGAGTAAATCTAACATTTACTCGTACCCATAACTATAACTAGAAGCAACTATCAGTTTTATTTTTCAGTTAGGAAAAGATAAAAAGATAAAATCAGCGACATTTGCAGTTAGATGCCGTTAAAGCCCTAAAAGAAGAGAAATATAATAATCTACTAACTATTTGCGATGCCCGTACTCTGAAAATACAAAGTACAAACTATAAGTTTGTCAGAGTACAGATTTTGCTTACTATCTTACAATGGCAAAGCTACGCTATCGCTTGGCTTTGAGGGCCATCTAACAGTAAGAATAGTACAGTCGGACTCAGCCACCCAACAGTGTGGCTCACCTGGACACCAAAGAACGTAGTCACCCTCACGAGATAAAATAATCTCCCTATCCTCAAATTTAAGGCAAAATTTTCCACTGATCAGGATGGAAATGGTAGTAGCTTCGTTATTTACTGCCCATTCAGTTCTTTGATCTCCTGCTTTGTGGACACCCCATTTTACTTCTAGGACTGCCGTTGACCGCGGGTCGTCATCTGGACTGATAAAATGACCCATAAACCAACCCCAGCGATTGGCCCCTTCAACTGCGGCATTACCATAAATAACTTTAGGCTGCATCATTCAATCCCAAAGAAGGAACTAAAACGCGTCCGGTGTAACCTGATTGGCTGTATTGCTCAAGAACATGAGCTGCAAACCTCGCATCCACCTTACCTGATGCCACTAAAGCAACACAAGCCCCGCCAAAACCTGCACCTGTTAGCCTTGCGCCAAACACACCTGCTGTGTTCTGCAAAATTTCTACTAATGTATCTAGTGCTGGCACCGAAACTTCATAATCGTCTCGCAAACTTGCATGGGATGCATTCATTAACTGACCAAAACGCTCAGGTGTTACTCCCTGCAAAACTTCCAAGACGCGGTTATTTTCTGTAACCACATGGCGAGCGCGACGGTTTAGTGGTTCGGGTAATGTTTCTGTTAGCTTGACATCAGTTACATCTCGCAGTGCCTTGACTCCCAATAATCGTGCAGCCTCTTCACACTCAGCACGACGCTGGTTATAACCGCTACTTGCAAGGGTACGTGGCACACCGCTATCCATGACTATAATTTCTGCTCCAGTTGGTAAAGGCATTACACGCCGTTCTAGAGTACGGGTATCTAAAAATAGGATATGTTCGGTGTCAGCAAGGCTAGAAGCCATTTGATCCATGATGCCGCATTGTACGCCAGCATAGTGAATTTCTGCTTGCTGCGAAAGTTGGGCAATTTCAACATCATCAATAGGGAGATTGAGGAGTTGGCGAATTGCTCTAAGGCTTGCTACTTCTAAAGCTGCACTGCTAGATAAACCCGAACCCATAGGAACGGAAGAATTGACATATAAAGCAAGCGGTGGAATTGTGTATCCTGCTTTTTTCAAAACTTCAATACAGCCAAAAATATAACTTGCAAATCCAGAGGGTGGATGCTCAACGTCTAAAATGCTAATTTGCTCTTGGAGATTTTCCGAATAAATGTGATGCTTGTCATCACTGCTAAAACCTAGCTGTACTGTAGTGTTTTGAGGAATCGCTGTTGGGAGAACAAAGCCATCGTTGTAGTCGGTATGTTCACCAAGTAAATTTACTCTTCCTGGCGCACTAGCTTGAGTTTCAGGTGGTTTACCGAATATTTGTTGAAAAGTCATATATGCAGAACTTCTATTTAATTAAAAGGTTAAGCTGACTGAAAGCTTGCTGAATAAGATTTTGCCTCTCAATATTCCTAGCAAGATTAAGGCGGATTCCTAAACAATTCTATCTAAGTTGTGAAAATTATTCTTGGTTAATGGAGACGCGACGTCATCTTTCATCTGGGTTTCCAAATTTCCATTTGTAGGTTTATTTTAAGTAAGGAGTTTAAGCATAAAGTATAACTCTGTTAACTTTATATTAAAACTTAAAAATCAAAGTTGATGCCTTTGTCTAAAAAAAAGTATTTATCATTACAAATAAAATTCACATCAAATAAACCTTATAACAGGACTACTCGTACACTCAAGGTAATTCTCAAGAACGATGTAGTTATTTGCCAATATCTGGAAATATGACAGCATATGAGCCACAAAAACATATGCAATCACAAGAAAGTCAAACAAGGAACCCAGAAAATAATGTTCCATTGGGAAAAAACACACCTGAATATATGAATCCAAAAAAACCAAGTAAATCTGAGTCTAAGACTCAAGTACAAAAGGATAGTGTAATCACTAGTCAAGATTTACCTGACCCCCGTTTACGTTATGGCTTTACGCTGGTTATATTGACGATTTTCTTATTTATTATCGCTATCTACTACGGAATTATCAATCCTTAAGTCATTAGCCACAGCCAGTCCCATAAAAAATTTAAATTGTAGGCATCAGAACTTACCAACTTCTCTATAAAAAGCAGCTTAATCTTTGGTAAACATTTTTCAAAATATTTAAAATTGATATAGTCTTTGCTAAATATGAAGCTGTCTTGATCGCTAATTAGTTGACATAATCTGCGCCATTTAAAATGTGTTGAAGGCTACAAGCTCGTTTTATAGTTAAATCCGCCCTAAGTTAGATGGAAGTAATAGTAAGAAACTTGTTTATTACTTCAATAGGAATGAATTGCATCATACTGCCTAACCAAGGATGTAAGTCCAAGAATTAAGCGTGTTTTATCGTAATACTCGCCAGTTTTTGTTATTAGATTAACCTCCAATTTAAGGCTAAAAGGCAGTTGATTTAATTGCAAGAAATTGCTGGCTCAGTATGAGTAGCAATTTGCATAAGCGTTTAAGGAGGATGTGACTAAAATACATGGCCACAAAATATCCTAAATTTAACCAGGATCTTGCACAAGATCCGACTACACGTCGAATCTGGTACGCGATCGCTACGGGAAATGATTTTGAAAGCCATGATGGTATGACCGAAGAAAATCTTTACCAAAAGATTTTCGCTACCCACTTCGGTCACGTGGCAATTATTTTCCTGTGGGCATCTAGCCTATTGTTCCACGTAGCCTGGCAAGGTAACTTTGAACAGTGGATTAAAGATCCGCTGCATATTCGCCCAATTGCTCATGCAATTTGGGATCCTCACTTTGGTAAACCAGCAATAGAAGCGTTTACTCAAGGTGGTGCTAACAACCCGGTCAACATTGCTTACTCTGGTGTTTACCATTGGTGGTACACCATTGGGATGCGGACAAACACTGACCTCTATCAGGGTTCAGTATTCTTGTTGTTATTAGCTGCATTGTTTCTATTCGCTGGTTGGCTGCATTTGCAACCTAAGTACCGTCCTAGCTTGGCTTGGTTTAAGAGTGCTGAACCCCGTCTGAATCACCATTTGGCAGGTTTGTTTGGTGTCAGCGCATTGGCTTGGACTGGTCACTTGATTCATGTTGCTATCCCTGAATCTCGTGGAATTCATGTTCGTTGGAATAATTTCCTCACCACCTTACCTCACCCAGAAGGGTTGACACCCTTCTTTACAGGGAACTGGGGTGTCTATGCCCAAGATCCAGATACGGCTGGTCATGTGTTTGGAACATCCCAAGGTGCAGGGACGGCAATTCTGACTTTTCTGGGTGGCTTCCATCCGCAAACAGAATCGCTGTGGCTGACGGATATGGCGCATCACCATTTGGCGATCGCAGTCATCTTCATCATCGCCGGTCATATGTACCGCACTAACTTCGGTATTGGTCATAGCATCAAAGAGATGCTCAACGCCAGGAATTTCTTTGGTATCCAAACCGAAGGTCAGTTCAACCTACCGCACCAAGGACTGTACGACACCTATAACAACTCGCTGCATTTCCAGTTGTCCATACACTTGGCAGCACTGGGTACTGCACTGTCGTTGGTGGCGCAGCATATGTATTCGCTGCCTCCTTACGCTTTCATAGCTAAGGACTACACAACCCAAGCGGCGTTGTACACCCATCACCAGTATATTGCTGGTTTCTTGATGATTGGTGCATTCGCCCATGCTGGCATTTTTTGGGTACGAGACTATGACCCAGAGCAAAACAAAGGTAACGTCCTCGAACGCGTACTCAAGCACAAAGAAGCGATTATTTCCCACCTGAGCTGGGTGTCGCTATTCTTGGGCTTCCATACCCTTGGGCTATACGTCCATAACGATGTTGTAGTTGCCTTTGGTACTCCTGAGAAGCAAATTTTGATTGAGCCAGTGTTTGCTCAATTTATCCAATCTGCTCATGGGAAATTGCTGTATGGCATGGATACCTTACTATCTAATCCAGATAGTATTGCCTACACAGCTTGGCCAAACTACGGCAACGTCTGGTTACCAAACTGGGTGGATGCGATTAACTCTGGGACTAACTCCCTATTCTTAACGATTGGGCCAGGCGATTTCTTGGTTCATCATGCGATCGCTCTGGGTTTGCACACAACTACCCTGATTTGCGTCAAAGGTGCGTTGGATGCCCGTGGTACTAAACTGATGCCCGATAAGAAGGACTTCGGCTACACCTTCCCCTGCGATGGGCCTGGTCGTGGTGGTACTTGCCAAACTTCCTCTTGGGAACAGTCTTTCTTCCTCGCTATGTTCTGGATGCTGAATCTCCTTGGTTGGGTAACCTTTTATTGGCATTGGAAGCATCTAGGTATTTGGCAAGGTAACGTAGCTCAGTTCAACGAAAACTCTACATACCTCATGGGTTGGTTCCGTGACTACCTCTGGGCTAATTCCGCTCAGTTAATTAACGGTTACAACCCCTACGGCACAAGTAATCTATCTGTCTGGGCTTGGATGTTCCTCTTTGGACACCTAGTTTGGGCAACTGGTTTCATGTTCTTAATTAGCTGGCGTGGCTATTGGCAAGAGTTAATTGAAACTCTTGTCTGGGCGCACGAACGCACTCCGTTAGCTAACTTAGTTCGTTGGAAAGATAAGCCTGTTGCTCTGTCTATTGTCCAAGGTTGGTTAGTTGGTGTTGCTCATTTCACCGTTGGCTACATCCTTACGTATGCAGCATTCCTCATAGCTTCAACCGCTGGTAAATTTGGTTGAAATCTATAAAAATCCTCTGGCCTTAGCCATCATTCCTCCCTATCCCATGAGGTTAGAGGGGAATTTCTCTATGTTCAAAGCCCTCGATACTGCAAAGACTCATTTAATCTCGACCGTTTCCTAATTTGCAGATGGAAATATCCTAGTATTCTGTCAAGTTTGATTTTATAGGTTCGTAGTTGCGCTGTCTTCAAAGACAGCGCAACTACAGACAGAGTAGTAGATTAAATTTCTAAAGGTACTGCACGCAATCTTCCTTCTACCTCAACGCTAGGAAAGTTAGGATCATAAGTTAGGTTTTCCAGCTTTCCATCCTTGAGGATGACAAAAGTATCTTCAATCTTTGCACCTACTAAACTTGGATTCCAAGCCATAGCCATGTTTTCTGCCAAAGTATCTGTTGTGTGTGGATTTGCCACAACTTCTCGCGCTAGATATCCAGTAGTTCCTCCCTGGTGATGTTCGCGGATAGCATTAGCAAAACCGTGCTGTTCATAAGTTTGAGCTAGTCCATGATAAATAGCATTCAGAGGAGTTCCAGGTTTACACAAAGATAGGGCTTGGGCTTCTATTTCCCGGACATGACGATGCAATTGCGCGGATTCTTCTGGGAGTGCGCCAAAACAAACAAATCGAGTCAGGTTCGCAAACAAACCATATCCTCTAGCGCAAAATACCAGCATCGCTTGCCGTCCAAGTTGTTCTCCTGTTGCGGTAGCATGACGATACAGCGGTAAGCGTCTCTCGCCAGCCACTAGTGTTAGCGCTGGATGCAAACCTCTTGTCCACAATGCTTCTGCACCTGCACCCGCTAACTGATATTCTGTCCAAGTAGGTTTGGCGGCTTGTAGTACCTCTGTCATGGCTGTGCTAGCTTTTTGCCCTACTTGGCGATATCGTTCTAGCTCGCTTGACATTAAGACTCGTTTATGGGCTTGTAAAGATGATGGTAGTGGCTGCTCTAGATCAGAAGTAGGGCGATCGCTTAAAACTTCTCTTCCAGCAGTAGCATCACGAACAAAATCTTCGCGGACAGCATCTGCCCAAGGGTTGATATATAGCTGAAAATTACTTGGCAGTTCTTCATCTTTGAGGCGTTGGGCTTCAATTTCATCCGTTAATACCCACGCATCTTTGGCAGTTACTAATACTTCTGCTACACCAGTTTCAGTAGTCAGCAGCACAGTATTAGAAGCACCAGCAGTCGCCCAAGCAAACCAGTCTGTACCACGTAGGCGTAAACCCTCTGCTTTTGTTTCAGATAGGGTTTGCCTGATTAACTCCAGTTTCTTGGAGACTTCTTCGCTCATAGTTTATGAGAAAAAATAAACACAGATCATTATCAAATTGATCTGCGTTCATTTGCGTCCATCTGCGGTTCTACATTCAAAATTAGGTTTTCATACTGAAATCGGCATTTCAATATTTACACTTACCGCTTGTAATTCCTTTGCTTTCTCCTCCGGTAAAGCATCATTGGCAAACATCCCTGCTGCCAATTCTGTTCCTGCTAAATACTTCAGCCTTTCACTTGTGCGATATGGTGGATAAAACTCGGCGTGTAAATGTGCTTCGGGATGTGCTTGTCCGTCAGTTGGTGCGCCAAACCAAGCCATTAAATAAGGAAACGGGCGATTCCACAAGCCGTCATATTTGAGAGTGACAGTTTTTAATGCCTTAGCAAGTCCCCTACGCTGTTCTGGGCTAAGATCCGTAAAAGTGCCAACTGCTTTTATCGGAGCAATCCATACTTCGTAAGGGTAACGCGCCCACGCTGGAACGAAGGCGATCGCATACTCATCTTGATAAATAATCCGCTGATTGTCTGCAATCTCTTTTTGAATTAAATCTTCCAGTAACCCCCGCTGATGTTCTTGATAATACTGCTGCTGCATTTCTAACATCCGTGCAGGAACAGGTGGGATAAAGGGATAGGCGTAAATCTGCCCGTGGGGATGGTGCAAAGTTACACCTACTTCTATACCCTTGTTTTCAAACGGCAGCACGTATTGAATTTGCGGATTATCTCCCAGTTCGCGGGTGCGATCGCCCCATACCGACAACAGCAAATCGAGATGTTCTACTTCTAGGGAACTGAGAGAAGCACGTGCATCTTGCGTAAAAACCACTACTTCACACGCTCCATTAGCAGGTAACGTTTCCACGATGCTATCAGGTGGGTTGTTTGCCGTAAGAGCCATCGAAGGAAAGCGGTTATCGAACACCGCTACGTCATACTTACCTTGAGGTAGTTCTGTAGGAAACTCCGGGTTGCTGGTAGGTGCGAGGGGGTTATATTCTGGGGGCGGCATGAATGTCCGCCCTTGCCGATGACTAGCGTAAGCTACCCATTCGCCGCGCAGGGGATGCCAGCGCAGGTGCGGGTTTGCTTGCACTGGCTCGTTACTAGGGCTAGTAGCTTGTAGCTGACTAGAAATTGGGTAGCGACTATATAATGTCAGCTTGCGTCCATCGGGCTTTAACAGCTTGTGGGAGTACATAATCCTTGTCCTGAAAGGGTTGCAGCCCGAATTGCCTCAATGGGAAATTTGGGTGTGCGATCGGCGTATAATAAACCGTTAGCTTCTTGAAAGGTATCTGTAAGCTGGGTGTAACAAAATCCGCTAAACAGCTCGGTATTATTGATGGTTTCGAGTAGCTGGGCGTATTTCATTTCTAGTTCGGAGATATTGAAGCAACGCTCATATCCCCAAGCTTTATCAGCATCTGGTGTATCAGTAGGGGCATAGGCAATACCGCCAAACTCAGTCAGCATCACTGGTTGCCCTTGATGTGGATAGTTATCGAGGGTGAGAATGCGTCCTCCAGGACGGCTACGTGACAATAAATCCGATAGCTGGACATCAGCTCTATAGCGATGTGCTAATCGTTGCGGATTAGTTTCATAGTCGTGGATAGCAAGAATATCTGTATCTATACTTTCCCAACCATCATTACCAATGACTGGACGAGTCGGATCTAGTGTTTTGGTCAAGTGATACATTGCCAATACGTAGTTACGATGAGCTGCCGTCTCAACTAAATTTGGCACTCCCCAAGATTCATTGAACGGAACCCATGCCACAATACATGGATGGCTGGAATCACGTTTGATCACCTCAGTCCACTCATGTGCCATGCGTTCTACCGCTTTCGGTGTGAAGCGATAGGCACTGGGCATCTCTTCCCATACTAACAGCCCTAAAACATCTGCCCAATATAAAAAGCGAGGATCTTCAATTTTTTGGTGTTTGCGGACTCCGTTAAAACCCATTGCTTTAACTAGTTCTACATCGCGTCGCAATGCCTCGTCGCTGGGTGCTGTCATCAATGTATCTGGCCAGTAGCCTTGGTCTAGCACTAGCCGCAAATAGTAAGGGCGACCATTGAGCATAAAGCGATCGCGCTGTATAGTAACGGTTCGCATCGCTGTATAAGATTTTACTTCATCCAGTAGTTGGTCTTTGCACCACAACTGAATTTCAGCATCAATTAACGTCGGTTTTTCTGGACTCCAGAGTAATTCATTACGACAGTCATCAATTCCCGGATCGCTGAGGGAAATGCGGCGACCAATTTCCCCATTGAACACTTCATAGGTATCGTTTACCAACACCTTATGGCCAACGCTCAGTTTCACTTTGATTTGTAAGCCAGAAGCAGGTACATCCCCAGCAAGTGCAGCGTAACAACCAATTTCCCACCGTTCAAAGTCAGGTGTCCACTGAATATGATCTATATAAGTCGCACCTACACGCTCCAGCCAAACAGTTTGCCAAATGCCGCTGGTACGAGGATACCAAATACTGTGTGCCTCCAACTGCCAATCTTGCTTGCCACGAGGTTTAGCGAGGTCTTGCGGATCGTCTTGCGCCCACACTGTGACTTTTGTTATGCCACTGTCATTCAAGGCATGAGTAATATCGAAGCAAAAAGAGGTATGTCCACCTTCATGCTCACCTATGTATTCACCGTTAACCCACACACGAGCGCGATAATCTACAGCACCGAAATGCAACAGTAATTTACCTTTTCCTGGATCTGTCTGAAATTCTCGCTCGTACCAGCAGTTTGGGTGAAATCCAGTATCACCAATACCACTTTTGGTAGATTCGGGAGCATAGGGAATTTCTATATGATTAAACCACTGCTTAAAATCACCGGGTCTAAAGCACTTTCCCTGGTCGTCAAACGCGAACTTCCACTGACCATTTAAGCTTTGCCAGTGCGATCGCTGTAATAAAGGACGCGGATGTGCTGTTGTTTTTGAATCCAAAACTTTATTAGCAGGACTTGAGGCTAGTTCAACCTCAGCATTTTCCAAATTCAATAATCTCATTAACATTCCTCCCTAGCTGCAACTCAACAATTGTGTCTATAGGTTATGTCAACATACCAAGAATTTTTCTCGGCAAACTCTACTGTCGAGTCAAGCTAGTGCCGCGACTGACAATAAAAATAGATTTTTTCGTAGCAACATTCATACCTCTCTCACCTTAAGCGTTGAGGAGGTATGAAAATAATTATTACTCCTGGCTCGTGACATTATGGCACATACACCCCCATTTTTTGCCAGGTCATTTAAAAAAATGCCTTGAATTATAGTTGGTAATAATTAGCCTAAGCTTACCCTTCTATCTATTATATAAAGTCTTTATAGAGAAAGTTTATTTGTAAATTATTTAACTAAATCAATTTTTAAAATTGAGTAAAACGCAATAAAAACTAGCAAGATTCATAAAACTGACGAAAAATGGTTTTTATTCCAGGTAATACAAGGTTAATGCATTTTTAGACGAAATTGATGCATTTATCCTTAGTTGCTTAATTATCATTGGCTACTGATGCAATTATTACCCTGATTTATGTAACAATTAGGACGATAATACTGACGGTAACCACTATGCTCGCTGCATACAGCAGAAGTCAAAAGCCAAAAGCAAAAATCGGGAATTAAAACAGTTTTTATGCTTGGTTTTGAGACCTAATTTTTATACTTCATCAGCTTGAAATACGCTGTGGTATTAATTTGTTTCCTTGGTTTGTAACTCTTTATAGAATTTTAAGTATATCTGATTATTTTTTAACGAGCTTCAATTGCCCACTAATTTAGATTTTGAATTCTGATTTCTAACTGCTTCAAGGCTGACGCTAAATTATGAAAAAACGAACTACAAAGGATACATAGACACGTTTTTGCAGCGTCAGCTATAAGCTTAGTCACTTCTTATTAGCCGTTAAGAGTTCTCAAAGGGTAGGTTAAAAATCAGAGATCCAAAGATTCTTGTATAAGTCCTATTCTTGCTTAGTTAAGTTTTAGCTGCTATGTACGAAAAAGAACAGACTAAATGACTCCTTTGTGCATATTTCATATTGAAAATCTTATATATTTTAATACCATTTATTAAAGCATTAATTGTGGTATACTCGTTATTTATAGTATCTAAATATTATAAATTTCTAAAAGTCAGATTAAGACATATAGTCTGTCTATCTATTTTAGATGAGTTAAAAATCAAATTTTTATTTAACAATTTATCTTAAGACTGATATTATCAACTGAATTTTGTATTCTTGTTGGTAGATGAAAAAATTTAAATAAACAAGTATTTATAAAAATGGGTTTAGAAAATGAAAATATTGGTTTTACCAATTCGATATGAAGATTTACCAAACGATAGTTCGTATATCCATGTGGGCAGAGAACTATCTCGTGTCATAGAGTTTGGTACAAGCTTATAAAGAAAAGGTATTAACAATTGTTTAATCAAAAATACTAGAGATCGAGAGCATATATGACAAGTGAGAAAGCGAAAATAAAAAGCAACAGTGTTAGCAATATAGTTTCGTCTAAGCAGCGTAAAACAAAGCGATCGCAGCTAGTAGACGAAACGCAAGCATCAGGTAAATCACTGTTGAATTTAAATTCGTCAAATAAAAATGTTCAACCAACAGAAACCTTTAATGATACGCCTGATGTAGTTTGCTTATCTCATTTGCGTTGGAATTTTGTCTACCAAAGACCACAACATTTATTAAGTCGCTGCGCTCAAGGAAAGCGGGTATTCTTTATTGAAGAGCCAATTTTTACCCAAGAACCATTAGGACGATTAGATGTTAGTCAAGATGAAAGTGGGGTAGTGGTTGTTGTACCACATTTACCACAAGGTTTGAATGAGGAAGCGATCAATGCAGACTTGCAAATGCTAATTGATGTTTTATTTGCAGAGCAAAGCATCAATAAGTATATCTGTTGGTATTACACACCAATGGCGATCGCTTTTACCCAGCACTTAAAACCAGAAGCAATTATCTACGATTGCATGGATGAATTATCTGCATTCAAAGGAGCATCACCCACTTTAAAGAAATACGAGGCTGAACTATTCCGCCGTGCAGACTTGGTATTTACAGGAGGACAAAGCCTTTACGAAAGTAAAGTCAACCAACACCCCAACGTCTATGGATTTCCCAGCAGCGTAGATGTAGCCCACTTTGCCCAAGCAAGAAATCTTGAAGAAGCAGCAGATCAAGCAAATATTCCTCATCCTCGCCTGGGATTCTTTGGCGTCATTGATGAACGCATGGATATAGAACTGCTTGCTGGTATAGCCGAGGCACGTCCGGATTGGCATTTAGTGATGATTGGGCCAGTTGTGAAAATTGATCTGGCAACTCTACCACAGCATGAGAATATTCATTATCTCGGTGGAAAAGACTATAAACAACTACCCACTTACTTGGCTGGGTGGGACTTGGCGATGCTGCCGTTTGCGCGTAATGAGTCAACACGCTTTATTAGTCCTACTAAAACTCCAGAGTATCTTGCCGCAGGTAGACCTGTGGTTTCTACTAGCATTCGAGATGTAGTGCGGCCTTATGGAGATTTAAAACTGGTACGAATTGCAGACACAGTTTCTGAATTCGTCGCCGCCGCCGAACAAGCAATGCAAGAAGACATAAGAACATCAGAATGGTTGAATCGGGTAGATACCTTTTTAGAAAAGATTTCTTGGGATCGGACTTGGGCATCGATGATGAAGCTTATAGACTCTGCCATTGCTGCCCGCGATAATGAAGACAAAGTTAACTCCACAGGTGCGACTGGTAAACAAGCACCAAATATTATTACCAGAAAATTTGTCTTTGATTACTTGGTTGTCGGCGCGGGTTTTTCTGGTAGCGTGATTGCTGAACGTTTAGCAACTCAGTCTGGTAAAAAAGTGCTGGTTGTAGACAAGCGCAATCACATTGGTGGCAATGCTTACGATCATTACGACGATCATGGCATTCTTGTACACAAATACGGCCCACACATCTTTCACACCAACTCCCGCGAAGTCTTTGAATACCTCTCACGCTTTACTCAGTGGCGGTCTTACGAACATCGTGTCCTTGCTAGTGTAGATGGGCAACTTGTTCCTATTCCGATCAACCTCGATACCATCAACAAGCTGTATGGCATGAATCTCAATTCATTTGAGGTCGAGGAGTTTTACAAATCACTTGCTGAACCCGTAGAATATATCCGCACTAGTGAAGATGTGGTAGTCAGCAAAGTTGGTCGAGTACTGTATGAAAAGTTTTTCCGGAATTATACGCGTAAGCAATGGGGACTCGACCCATCGGAACTGGACAAATCAGTAATTGCCAGAATTCCGACTCGTACTAATCGTGACGATCGCTATTTTACCGATAGCTACCAAGCGATGCCACTGCACGGCTTTACCAGGATGTTCGACAATATGCTAAATCATCCGAACATCAAGGTAATGTTAAATACTGATTATCAGGAAATCCAGAAGGCGATACCTTGCCGCGAGATGGTTTACACTGGCCCAGTTGACGAATTCTTTGATTATCGCTACGGAAAACTACCGTATCGCTCACTTGAGTTCAAGCATGAAACGCATAACACCTCAGTGTTTCAATCAGCGCCAGTAATTAACTATCCCAATGAACAGCTTTATACTCGTGTAACTGAGTTTAAATACCTGACTGGTCAAGAACATTCGAAAACTAGCATTGTTTACGAGTTTCCTCAAGCTGAGGGAGACCCTTATTATCCTGTACCGCGCCCAGAAAATAACGAAATGTACAAGCAGTACAAGGCGCTGTCTGATACAACACCAGGAGTATATTTTGTCGGACGACTAGCGACATACAAGTACTACAACATGGATCAATGTGTTGCTCAAGCCCTTTCTGTATACAACCAAATCGCGGTTAAGGCTTAAGTAATTCGTAATACTCGCCAAAAGCGAGAAGCAAGCTACGTAATTCGTAATTCGTAATTAGAAGTACTAACTACGAATTATGAATTATCAATTGCGAACTACTAAGTTAAAACAAGAAAACTAAACTATCTATGAATTAGCAATGTAGGGTGCGTTGTCGCCAAGCGCCGCACCATCAACAATTTAAGGTGCGTTAGCCTACGGCATAACACGCCACTACTGGCATGGCACAGATTTTCAACTTCTCTGAACTTTATTGCATTTAGTTTAACTTTTTTAATTACGAATTACGAATTGGTGTAATTTATGGCTTTTGCTTTCAACTCGACACTCAACACACCTAAATCAAAACTTCCTTTAGAAGTTTGGGCTGGTGTAGAGTGTACGGTTAATCGTGTGGGTGAAGAGTATTTTGACCAGTTAGAACGCAATGGTCATGCAACACGCTTGGATGACCTAGACTTATTTGCCCAACTAGGTATAGATGCGATTCGCTATCCCATCCTTTGGGAGAAGATAGCGCCCAATGGTTTGGAGAATGCTGACTGGTTGTGGGCAGATGAGCGACTGGAACGGTTGCGCGAACTCGGCATTCGTCCGATTGTGGGATTAGTGCATCATGGTAGTGGCCCGCGTGATACCAGCTTGGTAGATCCAGAATTTCCCGAAAAACTAGCGGTATTTGCCCGTGCGGTTGCCGAACGCTATCCTTGGGTAACGCATTACACACCAGTAAATGAACCACTGACAACAGCGCGATTCAGTGGGATGTACGGTCACTGGTATCCTCACGGTCGGGATGATTTAACTTTTGCTCGTGCTTTGTTGGGAGAGTGTCGAGCGATCGCCCTTTCGATGCAAGCAATCCGCCAAGTCAACCCTAATGCTCAACTAGTGCAAACTGAAGATTTAGGGAAGATTTACAGTACATCAAAGCTGGCATATCAAGCAGAATTTGAAAACGAGCGCCGCTGGTTGAGTTTTGATTTATTGTGCGGTCGAATCAGCCCAACTCATCCAATGTGGGGTTACCTTCAAGACTGCGGTATTAGTGGTGCTGAACTTGAGGGATTTTTGCAAAATACTTGTCCACCTGACATCATCGGTATTAATCATTACCTGACAAGCGAACGCTTTTTGGATGAAAATCTAGAAAACTATCCAGTTGGGACGCATGGAGGTAATGGACGAGACAAGTATGCAGATGTAGAAGCGGTGAGAGTTTGTGCTGAGGGTTTGGCAGGGCCGCGAACTTTACTCAAAGAAACATGGGAACGCTATAATCTGCCACTTGCGGTTACGGAAGCTCATATCAGCTGCACCCGCGAGGAACAACTACGCTGGTTATATGAAGTGTGGAATGCCGCACAGGAATTACAAGGTGAGGGGGTGGATATCCGCGCTGTCACTGCTTGGGCGCTCCTTGGTAGCTACGATTGGAATAGTTTAGTCACAAAATCTCACGGCTACTACGAGTCAGGCGTGTTTGATTTGCGGTCGCCACATCCTCGACCAACAGCGATCGCAAAAATGGTGCAGGATTTAGCAAATGGGCATAAACCAGATCATCCGCTACTTGAGACCCCTGGCTGGTGGCATCGGCAAGAGCGCCTGTTATACCCTGCACTAAGTTGCAGTGCAGTGATCGGGGAAACCTCTGTGATTAATCGCGCTTCTACTCCTACCTCCCCGCGTCCCTTGGCGATCATCGGAGCCACAGGAACTTTAGGGAAGGCTTTTGCTCGCTTGTGTGAAATACGCGGGATCACATATCACCTGCTAACACGCCAAGAGATGGACATTACTAATCCCGCCTCTGTGAATGCAGTGCTTACCCAGTTGAAACCGTGGGCAGTTGTAAACGCTGCGGGCTATGTGCGGGTGGACGATGCAGAACGCGAACCCCATATTTGCCTGCAAGTCAATGCTGAAGGCCCAGCGATTTTAGCTGCTGCTTGCGCTCAACATCATGTGGCGCTGTTAACTTTCTCATCAGATTTAGTATTTGACGGTGCTGAGTCTAATCCTTATGTGGAAAGTGATACGGTTGGGCCTCTCAATGTATATGGGTGTAGTAAAGTTTTAGCAGAAAAGCTGGTATTGCAGGCTTATCCCACATCGTTAGTGATTCGCACCAGTGCATTTTTTGGCCCTTGGGATGAATACAACTTCGTCACAATCGCCCTGCGGCAATTATCTGCTGGTAATACTTTCGTTGCTGCCAAAGATGCGATCGTCTCGCCAACTTATGTACCTGATCTTGTTCATGCCAGCCTTGATTTGCTGATTGATGGTGAGAACGGTTTGTGGCATTTGGCTAACAAGGGTGCTGTCGCATGGTCTGATTTGGCACTGTTAGCAGCTAAAAAGGCTGGCGTAAGTGCCAGTAGTTTAATTTCTCTGCCTACGCAAGAATTGGGTTTCATCGCTCCTCGCCCAGCTTACAGCGTTCTCGGTAGCAGTCGAGGTGAATTAATGCCACACCTTGATAATGCTATTTCTCGCTACTTAGAAGAAATAGGCTAGGAGAAGAGGCAGGGAGTGGGGAGTAGGGATTTTGTACCTCGTTAAATACACCTTCAACACGCTCGCGTAGGCTATTTAATAAACCCTCAAAAGCTTTTGGCTGTGGTTGAAGTTGGTTGGCTCGTTTGGGAGTGAAAATTTGATTGCCTGTGGTTTGGGAAATACCTTTTCGCCATTCGCCGCCAATAAATCCTTTATCGACCAAGATGCGACAGCCACGAACGCATTCTAAAACAGATTCTGCCGCTAGACGTTCATCAGTACTAGCTGGCACTAATACTAATTCACGAAAATCTTGATAATAAATTTCTCGTAGGGACACGGCAATGCCGTGTCCCTACCAAAGTATTTGTATCATTTTTAAAATGAAATGGTATAAGGAGTAAACTAGGGGTATACCGTTGAGGGTACTGATGAGTACCAATTTGTAGCTAAAGTAATTCATTTTCCGACTAGCACACCAACCATAATCAGCACTTCCAGTAAAATCAATGAAGGCGTTTGTCACGTTTGTAGCCAACTACTGACACTTGTTTTGTATATAACAGTAAGGTGCGCTCAAAGATTGCCCCCAACTCAAGAACCCAGAAACGTCTTAATTCTTCCAGCATTCCCTCCAAGCGTCTAGCACGCCGATTGAACTGGCTTTGAGCTAACAGTTTTGGAAACAGGCTTGAGTAGTTTGCCCTGACAAACTCATATAAGCCGTTATATAGCCTTAATAATATTTTTTTGTCTTCTCAGTATTAATACTGTATTTTTAAGTTGTAAAAAGCACAAAATAGTCCCTATGAATTAACTTGTATACTGTTTCTTGGGTGTCTTTACTTTATGTTCATAAGATTATATTTACAAAATTTACCATGACAAACTCTAGTTCAAAAACAACACTTACCCCCACAAAAACCTGGATTTGGCAAGATTATCCTATCTGCTATCAAGCCGAAGGAGATACTGGGCCGGCTGTTGTTTTAGTGCATGGTTTTGGGGCTTCTTGGTGGCACTGGCGGAAAAATATCCCTGCATTAGCAGAAAATTGCCGTGTTTATACTATAGATTTGATTGGTTTTGGGGCTTCAGCGAAACCTCAACCAGGTGAACAAATGCACTACACATTGGAAACTTGGGGACAGCAAGTAGCAGATTTTTGCCGGGAAGTGGTTGGTGAACCAGCTTTTTTAGTGGGAAATTCTATTGGCTGTATTGTCGTCATGCAAGCAGCGGTAAGCAACCCGGATATTGCTTTAGGAGTTGCCTTGCTTAATTGTTCACTCCGACTATTACACGATCGCAAACGTGCAACTTTACCTTGGACTCGTCGTGTCGGAGCGCCTGTGTTACAACGCCTGCTATCTATTAAACCGCTCGGCCAGTTCTTTTTCAATCAAGTTGCTAAACCAAAAACAGTGCGGAAGATTTTGCTGCAAGCTTATGCGAATGCTGAGGTGGTGACAGATGAGTTAGTAGATATTCTGACTGCGCCCGCAAGTGATCCAGGTGCTGTAGCCGTATTTCTGGCTTTTACTAGTTATTCTACAGGGCCTCTACCTGAAGACCTTTTACCACAATTGCCCTGCCCTGCAATTATTTTGTGGGGAACGGCTGATCCCTGGGAACCAATTGAATTGGGGAGAGAATTAGGCAACTTCCCCCAAGTACTAAAGTTTATTCCTTTGGAAGGGGTGGGGCATTGTCCTCAAGATGAAGCTCCTGAGTTAGTAAATCCGATTTTACAAGACTGGATTTCGGAGCGATCGATAGTAATAAACTCGGCAAAATTGGAGGCGTAATTTACACTAAGTAACTATCTTGAATTTGGTAAGACAAAAAGAAAAAGGCAGGCGTTATTCTTAGCACCTACCTTTCTCATCTCTAGCCTGTCGATTGAATGCTTTGAGAAAATAAACAAGAGTGTACTAAATTTTCTCAAAACTGATTTATATCAATCGAGTTATGCTGATTCATCTGTTAGTGGACTTTGCCGATTAGCTTACCAGCCGCCTCGTCTCCAGCCGCCGCCCCAGTGGCCTCGTCTCCAGCCGCCGCCCCAGTGGCCTCGTCTCCAGCCGCCGCCCCAGCGGCCTCCAGATAGAAGTTGCTGTTCTTCGTTGGGTAATTCCACAAGTAAATCAGATTGATTCTCTTGATTTGCCATAATTATTTACCTCACTTTTTTAAAGAGGTATTACACACA
Organism: Nostoc sp. UHCC 0302; assembly: GCF_038096175.1. Lineage (NCBI taxonomy): Bacteria > Bacillati > Cyanobacteriota > Cyanophyceae > Nostocales > Nostocaceae > Nostoc > Nostoc sp. UHCC 0302. Next base: position 3,246,139 of record NZ_CP151099.1, on the reverse strand, counting down.
TATGTACAAAAAATATTTGTGTAATACCTATATTTTTATTTCTAAATATATTTTACAAAGATTAAATTATCCTAAAGTTAGAAATAAAAATACTAATTTTATTCCTTTTAGCTCATGAAAAGTTTATTGGAGAATAGATTCATGATTTTTAGGATAGCCAGCAAAAAATTTCACCCATATTAATTGGATAATGTTAAATTTTTTTGTTTTTTAATTTTAGCGATCGCTTTCTTTAATATTTATAATTATGCATGCTCACTTAATTTGGTATTAGGTTGCGAGGAAAGAAAAGACTACTTAAACTCTCAGAAAGCTTGTTTGATTTATCTAAAGCGAGTTATATAAATCTTTTCTCTCCCCAGTAATTGTAACCTTTGACCTAGCTAATTACTGAGCCAATAGACTTTATAAACTTAGTAGAAGCCAGGACCATAAAAGCCGCGACCGTAGCCACCACCATAGAAACCACGGCCGTAGCCACCACCATAAAAACCACGGCCGTAGCCACCACCATAGAAACCATCGCCGTAGCCGCCATAGGGGTAACAACCGCCATAGCCGCCAGCTTGTAGCTCCTGTTCTTTGGCTGATAATTCTACAAGTAAATCAGAATGGTTGTCTTGATTTGACATAATTGGTTACCTCAATTTTGTATAGACGTGTTACACACATATTTGCAAAAAATAAATGTGTGTAATACTTTTCTTTTTATTTCTATACAGATTTTACAAAGATTAAATTATCCTAAAGTTAGAAATAAAAGTAATAAACTTATTACTATTGAAATAGACTAAGCTTAGTAACTGTAAATAAAATAAAAGCTTTATTAAATACAAAGCTCGGACTAATTAAAGTTATTTAAATAAAGTCAGACATTTTTAACTTTTTATATTAAATATCACTTTAAACTTTAAAAAATTTTATTGTTAATTTAAGATAAATTCAGATAAGTATGTAGTTTGATGTTTAATGTAATTAATTCATTAAAGAATAATAATTTTTACATTGTACAAAGATAGTTGCTATTAATAGCAACTATCTTTTTGTTTTGAGTTTGTTGATTATATGCCTGAAGAGAAGAGAATAGACTGCTCATATTCTTGCAAAGTTTAATTAATATTAAGCAAATTATGTCAGTTTTTTTCTCCTCTTATTGGCAAAGTTCCAACTACGAAACTACTAAGCTTGCGTGGTTTCACAACTTAGTATTCACAGACACGCTTGCATCGTGTATAACATCTTTTACCTCTGCCATGATCGTGATCGTGATCGTGGTCGTAGTCGTCGTAATCATCATCGTAGTCACGTCGTCCACCAGCTAAGAGCTGCTGGTCTTCAGTAGATAACTCTACAAACAAATCAGATGTCTTAATTGAATCAGACATAATTCATTACCTCCATTTACTAATAGGTGTTACACACATCTGTATAAGATATATAAGGCATAACACCTATACTTTTATTTCTAAACATATTTTTTAGAGATTAAATTACCCTAAAGTTAGAAATAAAAAAGCTTAAAATATTGCTTTTGGATTAGGTAATGTTTTACCTAGTATTCTTATTTGAATTAAACTTTTTTGCCAAATTTAATAAAGGGGGTGATTAGAAAAGATATAGCTATTTCTAGTATATACTTTTCTTGCCTCTAGCAATTGTTTTAATATCTTTAGAGAACATTTGAGACTGCTTAAACTCGTTCAAAATCAGATTTATTTTGAGCGGCTTATATGAGTCTTCTCACCCCATGAATGTTTAACCTAGTGAATTGGCTAGATAAGGATTACTGATCGAGCCTAAAACCTAAAATTCGAATAGGAAATTGATCGCCTTGAGAAGTGGTAAGATTACCCGTGACTATAATATCGGGATTATTTTGTGGTCGTCGTGGAAAAAACTGTCCACCAGACAACAGTTGTTGCTGATCTGTGGATAAATCCACCAATAAGTCAGATTCTATGATTTGAACTGTCATAATGAATTGCCTCACTTACTTACATAGGTATCTAATACCTATATTCTTATTTATAGCTCTGTTTTTTATAATTAAACTATCCAAAAGTAATAAATAAAAAAAATAAATTTCTAATCTTTGTTTAACGGTGAGTTTAGTATCTATTTTAACAATGATTACCATAGAGTTTTAAACTTTTATGTTGCGATCGCTTCCCATTTTATTAATCAATCAATTATATTTGATTGATATATTCATCTGGCTCTAATAGATTTTTTAATGTTCAGAAGTAGGTAATCTTCCTACTCTTGATCAGAAAATATCTTAATGATTAAACTTGTAATATTAAAGCTAAACGCTTTAATATCAAAAAAATTGCCCCATCATCAAAACTACTTATATTCATAACAATTCTAAAATAGAAAGGTAAGGGCTATTGATAGTACATACCTTTCTATATATCTTTATTTAAGAATTTTGCAGGTATAAACTACCCAAGTTCATCTCAATATTTGATTGAAATTGAGCTAATTACCTGAGTTGGTTTACCTTGTTAGTTATTTGCTTTTTAGGTAAATTTTAAACGTATTTTAATGGTAGCAGGATAAACTGCACCCCTATATATAAAATTACCAATTGCATTAATCTTGCCTTTTTCGCCTCTAGTTAGAAGCTGTTGTTCATCTATAGATAGCTCGATAAGTAGATTAGATGAAATGGTTTTGTTTGACATAATCCTTTGCCTCACTTACTTGTATAGATATTACATATATATGTACTAAGAGCATAAACCTATAATATCTATACTTCTATTTATAGAAGTCTGTACTAGGCGTTAACCTATCTAGAGTTAGATATTATTATAATTATGTCTGATATGTAAAAAATATATTACAAATAATTTAATTTTTATTAATTGTGTTAAATTGTTGCATTTTTGAGATAAAGTATATTGTCCCGAGTGCTTATTAATTTATCTATTTTAGATTGAGAAAATAACAATGCTTATAAATAAGCAAGCACCCATAATGGATTCATACCTAAATGGGTGCAAAATGACGGCTATAAAATTTGAGTTTCAACGTCAAATAATATAAGCGTCAACTATTTAAAACTATTTGCATTTAGTACCAGGGGCGTAGAAATTGAACTACTCAAGTTAGCACTTGATATTTGTGCTTTGAGCAGCTAAATTCGTACTTTGACAAACAGAGTATACTGTCAAAACTCGCTCTAAAACTTGTTGCTTCAGAGTGAATTGTATGAGTCTTATCTTCCCCTGGCAATTGCAAAATTTAACTTATTCTACGGACGGTAACGAGGCTGGAACTGTTAATTCTGTAACGGCGTGGGCGACCGATACCCTTATCTGTAGATACAGATTCTTCTGTGCCAGAACCTGTTTCATCAGAATCATCCTCGGATTGTTGTCCTCCAGCTAGAAGCTGTTGTTGTTCTGTAGATAGCTCTACAAGCAGATCAGACATGATGAATTGAGTTGACATAAATTCTTTACCTCACTTACTTAATGTAGGTGTTATTTACCTACCTTTTTATTATTAATAATTAGCTGAAATTTTGAACTATTCTAAAGTTAGATATTAATAGATATAGTCTATTACTTTTGATTTAGTCTAAGCTACAAATCACTGGTTTCCTGTTTGCAACTTAGGTTAAATAATGTAAATTTATTAATCAAATAATATTATTTTTAATATTATATTTTTTACCAAACTAATAGTTTCAAAAATTACTTTTCTTTCAGTATACTATTGCAATTTTTATAAATAGACAATACCCTATACAAGTTAAAAATCTGATTTCTGCACTTTAGATATTACCCATACTATAGTTTTTAAAAATAGTGCAAAATACGAGAATATTAGTATTTATGAAAAATTATGGAGACAGAATTAATCATGCCTCCATAACTAGTAATTTTTGCTAAAAAAGCTAAAGCAAGGTTTATGAAACTAAGCCATTTAATAATTTGCCAATAAAACTGCTTGCACTATTTTCAACTAGCTTAAAATCTGGTAATCCAAATTTAATGGAGGCACCTAATGTAATCTGGGATAAGGTGTATTTGGTTTTTTGTAAAGAAATATCACCATTTTTGAGATTTAATATGTTCTCTGCCTGGGTTTCTAAGTTAGTTTTTTGTAAGAATAAGTTACCCTTATTTTCTAGATTTGAGCTTTGACCAGCAGCTAAAATTTCCTGTTCTTGCTCAGACATATCTCTGAGCAATTCTAAGTTTTGGAGTTTGCTATTGTCATACATAACTATTTCCTTACTTTTATAGTGATAGAAACTTTAAATGCTCTCCTTGCTGAGAGAGAAAAGTATCCAGCGTACCTTGTAGCTGTACTTGACCTTTATCTAGTAATACGATCCAATCAGCGCGATTGATTACACTGGGGCGGTGAGTAATCAAAATTGTGGTTCTGCCTTTTCGGTATTCCAACAGCCGATTTAATACATGAGATTCGCTGATTGGATCAAGTCCAGCGGTTGCTTCATCTAAAACCAGTACAGGTGGATTGGTGAGGATACCTCTGGCGATCGCTAATCGCTGTCTCTGTCCACCAGAGAGATTTGCCCCAAATTCTCCTAAAACAGTTTGATATTTGTTAGGAAGCTGGCTGATAAAGCCTTCTGCATCAGCAATTTCGCAAGCTTTGACAACTTCCTCAAAAGAAATGTATGGCGTTCCCAACCGGAAATTATCTAAAATCGAGCGACTCCAGAAATGCGGCTCTTGCGGTACATAAACTACTTGTTGTCGTAGACACTCAAGGGAAAGGTCTTGAATGTTATAAAAACCAATTCTGATATTGCCAGAGTTTGGCTCATATAAACCTGCCATCAGTTTGGCTAAAGTACTTTTGCCACAGCCTGACTGACCAATTAAAGCAATTACTTTCCCTCCAGGTAGCTTCAGAGAAAAATCTTCTAATAAGTCAACTCTGCCAGCGTGGTGAAATTGAATATGGGAAAAACGAATGTCTGCATCCTCAGAAATTTTTGCAACTGGTTTTGGGCTACCTCCAATTACTTCTGGTGTCGCATCGATAACTTCTAAAAGACGAGAAATTGCTGTTTGAGAGCGAACATAGTCATCTGCTAAACTAACTAACGAATCAATAAAATTCAAAACATTGACCTGTAAGGTATTAAAAGCGAGCATTTGACCTATGGTTATTTCTCCTTGAATCACCAAAACACTGCCCAATCCAAGTAGAATTACGCCGCCAAGGGTAGCTAAGAGTTTGGCAATAGTACCATTGATAATTCCGATTTGAATGGTGCTGAAAGTTAAATTTGCGAAGCGACCAAATCGACTTTGGAATTCATCCCAAAATTGTGGAGCGGCATTTGTGGTTTTGATTACCTGTGCGCCTTTAAACGTTTCTACTAAAACGCCTTGATTTTCCGACCCCAATACCAACAGACTACGAGTCTTTTGTTGAAGAATGGGTAAAAAAGGTAGGGTAGATAGGGTCATCAAAACAGCAAACAGAATGACTGCTAATGTTAGTTTCCAGCTATAAAACAGCATCAAGCAGAAAGAAACTACCGCAATAAAAAACTGACTGGGTAAAAGAACTACAATCTGCGATACTAACTGGTTAATTTCATTAATATCTCTCAACCGGCTAGTAATTTCGCCACTACGCCGAGCTTCGTAGTAACTTAAGGGCAGTTGAAGAATTTTTCGCCCAAATTCTAAGACTAGCCCCAATTGCAACCGTTGACCAAAATGAGCAATCATGATGGCTTGCAATACTTGCAGACTACTGCTGAACAAACTCATCACAATAACAGCTGTAATCACAACTGTAAGTAGCTGAGTATCTCCACGTACCAAGACATCATCTGTGAGCAGTTGTATCAATACGGGAGTGCCTAGAGCGAGTAGACCCAAGACAACATTGATCATCAAAACCTGAGTTAGTAGTCCACGATAGGGCAAGATACGGGCTAAAAAACGCCCTAAGCCACCTTTAGCTTGTTCTTCGGGCTGGTTAGTAAAGCGTTCTGTATCTGGCTCTAGTAAGAGCATTACCCCATTCCAAGCCGTTGTTAACTCTTCTCGGCTGACATAGCGGATACCTACAGATGGGTCGGCAATTACGTACTTACTGCCACGCTTGTCGTATAAAACAACCCAGTGGTAGCCATGCCAATGAATAATCGCAGGTAAGGTTATTTCTTTAATTCTGTCTATGATCGCTGGTGCAGCTTTGACTGCTCTAGCATTAAAACCTAGCGTCTCACATCCACGTTTGAGACCTAGTAAAGTTGTTCCTAGTTGCCCAGTACCTACTGCTTCTCGGCTTTTAGTGATGCTTAAAAAACGTCCGTAATACTTGGAAATCGAAGCTAGACAAGCTGCCCCGCAGTCTTCCTCACTTAACTGCGAAACACACTGATAATTCTTTCGGGGTTTGAATACATCAAACATGGTTGATAAACCTATTCTGGGTACTAGGGACTGGGGATTGGGTATGAGGGAGAAAAATACTAATTCCTAACTCTTGTACAGACGCGTAGACGCTCGAAGAGCGGCTTCTCGCAAGAGTATAATCGCGTCTCTACTCTATGCCCCAACTAATTAAGAATCCGCAATTAATCTGGCTTTTCTGAGAATGAACTGAAGTACGGTTTCTCGACGGGAAATAATATCAGCTCTACCCTCCATGCCAGATTGAAGATGACACTGGCGATCGCCTCTACCCACATACGAAGTTTGCGGCTCAATAATTACCCCATAGGCTGCTACTTGTGGAACACTTTGAGCTTGGGTATTTTTTTCAACTGGTACGGCATCTGGTGAAACTGTTTTGACAGTGCCGTGAAGTGTGCCAAAGTCTGGATAGGGGCAAGCAGAAACCTGCATCTGCACTTGTTGACCGGATTTTACCTTATCAATGTCTTTAGCTGGCACTTGCGCTTTAATCACAACTGGGGCGTTGAGGGGAGCAATTTGAGCAATAGCTTCCCCAGGTTGCACTACCTGTCCAGGATTACGAAGATTCAGTTGCAGTAAAGTACCTGCGATTGGCGATCGCATCACACTTTGATTCAGGTCACTTTCTACTTGTTGTAGTTCTTTACGAGTGTGATCGAGTTGCTTTTGAAATTCTAAGCGTTGCTGGAGCAGAGTCTCTCTTTCTTTTTTCAAAGCAGCTAAGGTAGCTTCACCTTGTGCTTGTTCTTGCTTAATCTTTTCTAAAGCTACAGTCACAGGAGCATTACTAGGATTAATAGCGGTTTTTGCCTTTTCTAGGTTAGTTTCTGCAACTGTCAGGGCTTGGTTTTTCTCATCCTGAAGATTTTTAGCGTTGGCTTTGGCTTCTTCTAGTTTCGCCTCAGCAGCTTTCACCGCTTGTTCTTTTTCCTCTTGGAGATTTTTAGCATTGGCTTTAGCTTGTTCTAGCTTGGCTTCAGCAGCTTTCACCGCTTGTTCTTTTTCCTCCTGGAGATTTTTAGCGTTGGCTTTCGCTTCTTCTAACCTTGCTTCAGCAGATTTTACTGCTTGTTCTTTTTCCTCAAAGAAATTTTGAGAAATTGCTCCCATTGCCACTATGGGCTGCAATCTGTCTCGCTGCACCTTGGCTAAAGTCAAGGCTGCTGCTGCTTCTTGGACACCTGCTGTTAAGACTTTTTCTCGCTGCAATCTGTCTCGTTGCACCCTGGCTAACGCCAAAGCTGCTTCTGCTTCTTGTAAAGTTGTTGTTAATAATTTTTCGCGTTGTAATCTGTCTCGTTGCACCCTGGCTAACGCCAAAGCTGCTTCTGTTTCCTCTACAGTTGCTTTTAATAGTTTTTCACGCTGTAATCTGTCTCGTTGCACCTTAGCTAAAGTCAAAGCTGCTTGTGCTTGCATCATATCAGCCGTAGCTTTAATTTGCTGATCTTGATAGTTGCGTTGGCTACCACCTAACTCCGCTTGTGCAGCTACGATTGTGCGTTGAATTAAGTTCGTCTGAGCTGCGATTTGGGTATCTATTTCACCAAGCTGGGCTTGAATTGGACTGAGTTGTAATTGACTCTGGCGAATAGTATTTTCTAGTTGACTCTTTTGTGTTTTGAGACGGGAATCATCAACCTGAGCAATTGGTTGTCCCTGCGTTACTAACTGATTTTCCTGAACATCAATCCTTTGTACACTTCCGCTCATTGCAGATTGAACAAGCCGTAGTTCTCCTACAGGTCGGATAGTTGCAGGCACTTTAACAGTAACGTTGTACTTAAGAACAGATGTCAGAGTCAATCCTGCCACAAAGATAGTAATTAGAACTCCCCCGCCGATGCTAGTCCATTTACTGATATGGGGGAGAAACTCATTAGCTTCAACTAAATGGAGCTGCTCTGGATTTGGTTCATTAGACCTATTCCAAAAATGATTTTCTTCTCTGTGTAGGGAGTCCACGGTATTCTACCTTCTGTTTTTAATTGATACATCAACAATCTTAGGGTTATGCGATTAAAGAGGAGAAAAGAATTAGGGACTTCCAGAAAATAAATTATTCAATGGGTGGGAGCAAATATCATTTTAGATTCTTCCCCTGCCTTCCCTACTCACCAAAGCGATTGTATATTTTTTTAGTTGGAAGTCCCTTATTATGCTCGTCCCCACTCTTCCACTCCTCTACTCCTCCACTCCGCCACTTCACTACTAAAAAGCAAAACGGTAACATACGCTGCTAACAGTGGCATACATAGGCTTTATAATTAGCTATAATCAGTCAAGGGGGAAGAAAAAGGTATGCGCGATCGCGCTGGAATTACCTTTTTCATCTAGATAACGTGGGCAACGCGTTAGAAAAACAGAGGAGAACGCTCAAACTCCCTCAAAGTCCTCACTTACGTTGAGCGAGTCATAACTATCTCCTCTCCCCCTTTTTGTCTTCAGAAAAGAACTTTATAAGTTGACTCGCAGGCTAGATTTTATCAGAAACACTCAGCTAGATGATTATGAGTGCAAAGATAAATATGTAAGGAAAGTTCTGGAATTAGCAATGATTGTGCTGGCTTACCCTCGGTTGGTATTATTGATGAATGAGGTAACTGGGGTGTCAATGGCTCTAGAAGCTAAACCTGTGACACCTAAAGGAAATACTCTAGTTGGGCTTAAAAAATCTTGTGCAGAGCTACTGATGTCATTTTGCTGGAAAGTAGAGCTACTACTATCTCCTTGGGGACTAGAACTGCTGCTTTTGCGTACATTAGCAGTCTCTTGAACAAACTCGGTATTACTCAAATCAAAGTCTGCACCACCAGCTAAAAGCTCCTGTTGTTGATCAGATAAGTCTACAAAAAATTCAGATGTAATCATTTGACCATACATAATTGTTAGCCTCGCTTACGTAAGCCTATACGAGAAATCAGGATTCCAGAGACTGATACCAATTCACGAAAAACTTGATACATATAGATTTCTCGTAGGGACGCGGCAATGCCGTGTCCCTACCAAAGTATTTGTATCATTCTTAAAGTGAAATGGTGTGACTTGCAATTGCAGTTTTGCCTGACGTATTTAGCTAAAAGACAGAAAATTACTAGAATGTGCGATTGGCTTTGCCACTGCGTGCAGTGCAATCACCACAAGCGTTACTAAGGTTCGCCCAATCGCTCCTACACACCAAATGAGAAGAAACTTTGAGCGTTTACAACATTGCAGATATTGGGTTGAGAAAGAAGGAAGAATAAGCCTCATCTAACAGTTTATTTTGATTGTTGATGCTTAACTGTTTAAAAACCTCTAGTTGCCATCCATTCCTTACTTTAATATGCGAGACATTTTTTAAGAGATACTCATTGCACATTAGCTGTAATAAAGGCTAAAAAATAGGCTTGGTGGGTAAAATTATTATGTTTGCTCATTGTTGCTTTAGAAATAACTCGTTGATGCAGTTTTTCTTCAAGCATTGAGTCAGATGGTCAGGTTATACAAAAGAGAAAATAACAAAAAAGCTGTAAAATTTGTGGCTTGTTCAGGCACTCAAGAAAGGAAACCTTGAGTGCCTAGATTTTTCAGCGTCACCACTTCAATGGTGTTTAAGGTATCGGATTGAGAAACTCAATAGATGACCCTTGCAATATTAGCTATTCAATTCAAAGTCGCAAATTATCGGTAGGGGGAATGGACTAGGATGGTGAGAAGGAAAAACAGCTTATTCCTCATTATGTACTGTTTGTTAACCCCCACTAACCATATCCCTACTTAAATATGCGAAGCGCTCTATTGTGACAGCTAATGTTTCCGGGTCACCTATGGGATATGGTTAATCTTCTTACTCAGTTTCTGTAGCCGTTCCAGGAGCCATTCTAGGGCGACCTGGAGTAGATACACGACCAGGGGTATTTATACCCAAGCCTAATAAATCTTTTGCCGAAGTCCTTAAGGTAGTACTATTTCCTTGAGAGTTAGCGGAGCTACCTTGTGGGCCAGAAAAGGTTGTGCCTTGTAAAAATATCTGTTTCTGCTTGAATTTGGTATTACTTAGCTCAACATCGGTTCCACCAGCTAAAAGCTCCTGTTGCTCATCAGATAACTCAACAAACAACTTGGATGCAATGATTGGATGTGACATGATTGTTAGCCTCACTTACGTAATCGGGTGGTTGTCCACCTAAATAACCAACTATAAGCATTGTTTGTCAGGATTGCATAAATCCAAAGATAGAAATCAAGCTTATATTTTTACTTCTAAAAGTAGAGATAAAATCTTTCATTTTCTTTAGATATCCCCCTATCCCAAGAGTAGGAATTGCCAATATTCGATGTTTTTAAAAGTATTTAAACTATTTCAACAGATATCCACAGATTTTAGAGATATAAAACCACAACTTTTACTGATTGCACGATTGTACTATTCATCACTCGTAATACTAATTTATTCTTATATAGTGTTAACGATAACCTAATTCATACATAGTCACAGCGAAACTCAGCTAACATTAATAAGCAGAAAAACATCAAAAAATCAGTGATGAGAAACTGCCAATTATTAATATAAGGCAAGATAAAAATACTTAGTATGATAAGTATAGTTGTAAAAATGAACGTGCGCGATCGCTTCCGGCAGGATCTTACGGTATCGTATTTTCAAATCAGTACATAGATAGCTAGCTGTATTTAATCCTAACAACAATGTCCACAGATGTATTAATATTTAACTTTGACCAAAAAAAGTACTTAAATCGGTTAATACCTATACAACAACTTTAATCAATATTTAAGTTTTAAATTGTCAATTACTATTTAAGTATTATTAAAATTATGCCACCGTTTAACTAGCTCTATCTTGATTGATGAATTAAACAAAGTTTATATCTCAATTTGTAAACATATAGTAATAAAAAGTTAAGTTTTACAGAGAATTCGATGAGCGATCGCCAATAAGTCTCTTTACCATCTTCCGTATGGTAAATAATATATATAGGCTCTACTATGCCTTGAGTAAAATCATTGTCAATTTTGTTTGTTTCACTGCGTAAATCCTATTTCAGCCCAAGTTCAATTCAAATTAGGCATTCTTTAGCTTTGCTAGAGAACGAGAAATTAGGAGAGTGAAGCAATGTTTTGGAAATTTGTAATCAGTGTTTTATTATTGCCTAGTTGCCTTGGACTTGAGATAGCCACAGCATCCCCAACAAATGAATCTCAGATGCTACTCAAGTCTGAAGAATTGTCATCAGTTGGCCAGACACAGGCAAATCAGGATGTGGTCAAGTCATTACCGCTTATAGTTGCAGAATCAAACCCAACTCAGGAGGATTTGGAAACTGAGAGAGAAAAATTAAAAAATAAACAATACCGCCACTATTACAAAAACCACCGTCGTTACTATCGTTGTCATCGGTCGCATCATCGAAGATACAGGTATTACCATCACAGAGGTTACTATCCCCGATATCATCATCGAAGACGGTATTATCATCGATCCAGATATTACCAGCAAGGGATTTACGATCCTCTATACATTCATTACCGTAGGTACTATCAAAATCGTTACAGATATGACCGTCACCACCGCTATTACGACTATTAAGTAGAGGATATGCGTGTAGAGATGTTGCAATGCAACGTCTCTACTAAACGTATTGTCGTTCAGACAAGCGATTAAAACGTATTAATCATTAGCTTAACTAATGCAAAAGCCAGTGCAGCACTGCCTACAGGAACTGTAAAATTATCAATACCTAGAGATGAAAAAGCTTCTAAACCAGTAGCAATAAATGCCACCACCATTGATATTACCCAAGTTTGCCAAATGTTGCCTTGCGTTGCCAGTAAAATCAAACTACTGACGACAAAACTAGCAAGCATCATAGTTAGAGAACCTTCCCAACTTTTTTGCGTATCAAAAACTTTATACTTATGTTTACCAAAGCGCTGTCCAATCAAAGCTGCTAGTCCATCACCCCAAGTCATTACTAAAATTCCTAATGCTGCGTACTGGGGTTGTTGCAAGTACCAGAACCAGGCGACTAAAATACCGAAACTGACAGAGTAAAAAAATGTTCCCAAACTTTGGCGTCCGACGCTATTAATACCAGGAAGCAGGGGAAATCGGTAGGATAATAAAGTGATTACACTCGCTAAAATTGAAGCTGTAATCCCCAGACTTGCAGGAGTATCTAACCACCAAGCAAGCAAAATCACATTGCCAGTGCCAATATGAACTATCTTCCTAACGATTTCTGAATCGCCATTGGTGAAGCGGTCTACACCCCATGCGATTAGGAGTATGAGTAAAACCCAAACTGCAATAATGGCAATTTGTAGCCATAAGGGGGGAATTAATTCTAAACCGGGAAATATACTCAACAAAGATGCTACTGAGAAATTTTGACCTTTGTTACTACTTTATTAGATTTTTGTTACTGCAATGAAAGTATTATTTATTTGGTTGATTCGGGGCTACCGAATGTTTATTTCACCGTTGTATCCTCCAACTTGCCGCTTTCAACCAACTTGTTCGATGTATGCAATTCAAGCAATTGAAAGATTTGGAGTCTGGCGTGGCGGATGGATGGGAATTCGACGTATTTTCCGTTGTCATCCTTTTCATCCAGGTGGTTATGACCCAGTACCAGAGGTGGTAGAAAAAATAACAAAGCAGTAATGTAATACAAATCAGTTCCTTTCAACAAGGAGACAGATAAGTAATCTTTACAGCAATTTTTTTTGATTTATGGAAATCGAAAGGCTTAGATTCCCGACTTGTTAAATAAGTCGGGAATTTTGTTCTTACCGAAGAATTTAGAATTGCGATGCCAAACTCTAATAAATTAAAGATTTAAAAAAATATCTCTTGGTGTTATCCGGAATGTTGCGATTTGATTTTGTAGCTTCCGTTATTCAACAAAAGTAAAATTTACCCGAGCCAACGTTCTCTAAGATATACAAATGCTGTATACCTGTGAACGTGAGTATGAGGTAATTCTAAACTATAAATATTTATTGAACGCCGAGGAACATTTATATGAATGCAGAATTTAGATTTCGACCCGTTTCCTTCAGTTGGGTTACTATTCATCCCAACCCAAAGGGCGTAGTACAGTTTATTGGAGGCGCTTTCTTTGGTAGTTTCCCAACTTTATTTTATCGGTATTTTTTCAGACAAATATTTGAGCAAGGTTATACAATAGTTGCTCTACCATTCAGGTTTAGTTTTCGTCACTGGCCTATTGCTATTAGTTTATTTCAAGAGCAGAATATCATAGCAGAGGAGCTTACTAAAATAGCTAAACAATTAAATTATAAATCAGATATATATCAGGATAAAAATAAATATTTATGGATTGGTCACAGTTTAGGTTGTAAATATATTACTCTATTAGAATTTTTAAGCGGAGAAGACAGCAAAAATATTTTAGACGAGTGTACTAAAAACAGTGAGATTCAGTTAAAAAGTATAGAAGATAGTCTCCAAAAAATTCAGCATGAAAAGTTATCTATTAAAGGTCAAGGGTCTTTATTGATAGCACCAGATATTAGTGATACCCAAAGTGCTATACCTAAACCTCTAGCTTTTGTAGCGCACTTCCTTGACAGAGTAGGACTTGGAGTACTGCCTACTAGAAAACAGACTCAGTGCTTTATCAAAAACAGTGATTTATTTAATTTAACAGCGCTCATCTCATTTAATAAGGATACAATCGCTGGTAGTGAAAAAGATATATACAAAGATGAAAAAACAAGAGAAAATAGCGATGTAGCCTGGCTAATTACTCATTTAAATAATAAAAAATTCGGGCTGATTCACAAAGAAATTCCAGGAAAACATTTAGAACCGCTTGGAATTCAAATAGGTAATTATATAGTTGATTTAAATCCTTTAGATAAATTTATAGAACCTATTGCATCTAGAAAGCTAGAAGACTTGACAATTAGCTTTTTATCTGAATTAGAAAATAGGCGGGAACAGTAAAGCAGCATAGTCTTAAAGTAGAGTCTGATGATACATACAAAATCGTGTGTTTTCGTTAAAATGCGTGAGTCCTCTGCTGCTGAGAAGATGAGACCCTATCATCAGATACCAATATTTGAGTGTGGTGAACCGTTGATGGAGATTCCTTTAGAATTGTTTGCAGTGGAATCTCCCCATCCTTATAAAAAATTAGGTGCGCCTTATGGAGAACATTCTCCCTATTATCTTCGCCAGAGTGTTATTAAAAATTTGATTCAAGCGCAGAATTATCTCAATTTTCTGCATCCTAACTGGCGTATCCAAATTTTTGATGGTTATCGCCCAGTAGGTGTACAGCAGTTCATGGTGGATTATAGCTTTGCCCAAGCAGTGCAGGAAAGAGGACTGAGTGAGGCGGTGTTATCACCAAATCAACGCCAAGCAATTTGGGAAGCGGTTTACGAAATTTGGGCTGTACCAAGTTTGGATAAAAAAACTCCTCCTCCCCATAGTACGGGTGCAGCAGTGGATGTGACGCTGGTAGATGATGTAGGGCAAATCGTGAATATGGGTGCACCGATTGATGAAATGTCAGAGCGATCGCATCCCGATTACTATGCCAATAGTAACCACACTAATGCACAACACTATCATCTTCACCGTCAGTTACTCCGAGATGTGATGTTAAAAGCTGGGTTTCAGCGCAATCCTAAAGAATGGTGGCATTTTTCCCTTGGAGATCAAATGTGGGCTTGGCTAAATAATCAATCCAATCCAGCCAATATTGTCACAGCACGCTATGGGCGTTTTGTTTAGGTGCGTTGCAGGGAGGAACTGAGGGAGATGAGAGAAAAATAACTAACTCTTGTAGAGACGCGTAGACGCAGGGAGTGCGGCTTCTCGTAAGAGTATAATCGCGTCTCTACTCCCCATGCCCCATGCTCTACTATGCATCTTGAGGATTTAAGTCTTTTAATTCGTCGGTGGTGTAAGTACCAATTGGACTCCAAACTAGATAAGGAATGAGTAACCCCGTCGCCAGTGGAGAAATTGGTAATACGGAGATTGCCAGGACAATGCCTAAAATTAGACCTACTAGCCCGATAATTTCTCCAGTTTTGAGACTGCGAAACCTCAGCATTAGAGGTATGTAGGCAATGGTGATAATTTCCAATAGAAGGTACAAACCCATTAGTAGCCAAGTAATTATGCTGCCTGGATTTTTTTGCCAGACAATATTAGCTGAAGCTGCACCGCAAATAAAAATCACAGTCCAAATGAGTGGAATCAGCGGCTCAAAAACAAGCCAGCGAGGACGACTTAACTGTGCAAACCATTTGACATCGCGTGGTGTGATAAAGAAACTACCAAGTGCGACTACGAAAGTTACAGCTCCAATAACCATCCAAGATTTAATCATCTTTACCCTATGCCTGTATGTTTTTTCGACTCATATTTTGCAAGTCTGACAATTTAGAGCAAGAGTTAAATCATTCGTTGGTTTGAATATCAAGCATCTTGAGGATTGAGGCTTATCATCTGCCAAGTGGTATAAGTACCAATAGGACTCCACAGTAAATAGGGAACTAATAATAGTGCTGCCCAACCAGAAATAGGCAAAACAGCAAGTGTTAATAAAAGACCGATTACAAAACCTGTGCCACCAAGAATTGTACCTACCTTAAGACTCCGGAGCCTGAACATTACAGGTGTATAGGCAATGGTGACAATTTCCAGTAGTAGATATAAACCCATCATTAACCAGGTTGTATTGCTTCCTGGGTCATTTTCCCAAACAATGTAAGCTGACCAAGCACCGCAAATAAATATTACAGTCCAAATAATTGGAATTGCTGCCTCAAAAGTTAGCCATCTAGGTCGCTGCAAGCGTTTGAACCATTGGCGATCGCTTGGCGTAATGAAGTTAGCCGCTAGAGCAACTACAAAAGCGACGGCCCCAATCACCATCCAAGATTTAATCATGCCCCTTATCCTTTGCGATAATCGCTGCCTATCGCTTAAATATCACTCTTTATAGAGTAATTTTGTCAATTTAAATGCTAAAAGCTCATCATCCCAGAGTTTGATAACTTAGCATCGTTTGGCAGGATTATTAGGAGGCAGGGGAGCAAGGGGGGGGACAAGGGGGACAAATAGGATAAATACTAATTCTTGACTCTTGTAGAGACGCGATTAATCGCGTCTCTACTTTCAATGCCCCATGCTGCCTAATAATTGAGATTTTATTTCTCAGGGTGTTGGGGTGTTTCTGTCTGGAGTTAGCTACAGTTTTCAGAGGAACTAACCTTTTGAATTTACTCCCCAGCCCCCAGTCCCTAGTCCCTAGTCCCCATTCTCTTCTGTACTCACCTTAACAATCAGCTTGCCAAAGTTCTCGCCTCGCAGCAAACCGATAAAAGCACGCGGTGCATTCTCCAAACTAAGAACCACATCTTCTTTATACTTAATTTCACCTGAGTGCAGCCATCCAGAAACATCACGCAAAAAATCATCAAAGCGATGTTGGTAATCGCTAACTAGAAACCCTTTAATTAAAGCCCGCTTGATTAGCAAAGGCATTAAGTTTGGCCCTGGAGGAGAAGATGTAGCATTGTATTGCGAAATCAAACCTACTAATGGAATTCTTGCCCCAAGGTTGATCTGCTGCAATACCGTTTCTAAAATCACCCCTGCGGTATTGTCGAAGTAAACATCAATGCCATTAGGAGCAGCTTCTTTGAGTGCTGGATAAAGTTCTTGAGTTTTGCGGTTAATACCAGCATTAAAACCTAATTCCTTAACTATATAGTCCCGCTTCTCGTCGCTCCCAACAATTCCTACTACTCTTGCACCTTTAATTTTGGCAATTTGACCTGCTACTGCGCCAACAGCACCTGAAGCTGCTGAAACCACAACAGTTTCACCTTCTTTAGGTTGACCTACATCCAAAAGAGCAGCATAAGCAGTGAAACCAGGCATACCCAGTACACCTAGACTATAAGATAAAGGAGCCTGACTTGGATCAATTTTACGCAGCGTTTCGCCCTTGGAGACACCATAAGTTTGCCAACCATTACTGTTAAGAACAAAATCTCCTACTTGAAACTGAGGATGATTTGATTTAATTACTTGGCTAACTGTTCCACCTACAATAACTGAGTTCAACTCGACTGATGCAGCATAAGACTCACCTGCACTGATGCGACCACGCATATAAGGGTCGAGAGATAAATAAACAGTACGGCTCAGTATTTCGCCTTCACTCGGTTCTGGAGTTGGCGTTTCTACTAATACGAAATCACTCTCTTTTGGCTCACCAACTGGGCGGGTTTTAAGTAAAATTTGTTTATTAATTAAATCTGCCATAACTTAATTTACCTCTATATCAGCCTAATTTTTGTAAACAATTTATAGATAGATTTTACTACTTAATAAATTTTACAACTAATTTAGAATTACTCTGTTTAATGTTAATATTTTAAGTAAATTTATTATTAAAAAATTTCCTATTTTCCCACTCGCTACGTAAAATGCTGTAAATATAATCATCCCATAACTTTCCGTTTAACTCGTGATGCTCTCTCAAAATTCCGTCTCTACAAAAACACAACTTTTCGAGTAGCCTAACTGAGGCAATGTTGAAAGCAGCAGTCTGACAATATAATTTATTGATTTCTGTTGTTGAAAATATTTGATTTATAGCAGTAATCAACATCTTCGTCCCCATACCCTGCTTTCTATATATTGGGTTGACTGTATATCCGAATTCTGCCGAACGATTACGGGGATTAATATCAAAATATCTGAATCTACCCACAGGTTCTTCTAATCCATCAGCTAAAAATGCAAAAACTATTGCTTCATGACTTGCGGGAATTCTTTTACCGTCAATAATAGGACGACAGGTTTTTATTTCGAGGCGATCGCATTTACCCCATTCGTCAAAGGCTCTCTGATGTTCCGCAGATGCAGCTTCAATCCACATAATTTTGGTATTAATTAAAGTCCACGCACATAGCAAACTGCAAAATGCGTAGATTGTTCATATGTCTACAGCGTATTTCAAAGAAGTGAAGTACATAATATATGTCTTATGGTTACTGAGCATACTTGTACTGAGCGCAGCCGAAGTAGTCGAAGTAAAGTTAGGTAAAAAGCCTGTTTTACTTCTGAATTCTGTAGAGACGCGTAGACGCTCGAAGAGCGGCTTGTCGTAAGAGTATAATCGCGTCTCTACTCTTGAATTCTGACTCCTGACTCACCTCGGCTACTTTGGCTATGCTCAGCACAAGTGCGCTCGGTGGTCGCCGAGCGCAGGTGCGACCACCTGAATTCTACTGGACATTGTTTAATCGGAAAGTTTCATTTAACTTACTACTACTGATGGTTTGTCAAATGACAACTCATCTGCTATTAGTTTTACAGTTGAACCTTTGATTAACTCTGCAATCTCTATACGATTACCACCAGGATCGCGCAGGAAAAACCGAATGTATCCTGGAAGTGGCCGTTGATCTGGAATAATTTCTACTCCATGTGCTTTTAGGTGTTCTTTAAAAGTATTCAAGTTATCGACTTGGAAACAAAAATGTCGTCTAGATGTTTGGTTATTGGTGTTTTTCTCTGTACTAACGTGTATTTCTATGTCTCCCAGTAAGTACCACGCTCCTGATTCATTTTTGATTACATCCGGTCTAGGAATTTCAGTTAATCCTAACACTTTGCTGTAAAAAAACAGCATTGCATTCTCCACCTCAAGAGGGTATGTCACTTGTACATGATGAACTGCCTTCAGCGCCATTTTCATTCTCCCATTGATATAGATCAGAATTTAGGGGACAGGCCACAGAGAACAGAAAAAAGAACTATCCCATATAACCTGTAACCTGTTCCCTTCTTAAATAAGGACTTGCCTTTGCACATTGTTTGTGAAATACTACTCCTTAAACTACGGTATATCGGTAAGGTTTAAGTAGTTTTTACAAAACTTACCATACAAAATCCAGTTTTCAAAGCAATTGCGAGCTAATTCCTAACAATGACAAACACAGAAATTCGCACTAGTCAAGTTAAAGTTCCTAACGGTGATTTGCAAATTGACGCTTACTTAGCTGAACCTGCAAAAGAGGGAAAGTTTCCTGCTGTGATTGTGATTCAGGAAATTTTTGGGGTAAATATTCACATTCGGGAAGTCGCTGAAAAGTTTGCCAAAGATGGATATGTGGCGATCGCACCGACTCTCTTTCAACGCATTGCTCCTGGTTTCGAGGCTGGATATAATCCTGAAGATATTCAAAAAGGCAGAGGATATAAGGAGCAGACGAAAGCAGATGAAATATTAAGTGATATTAAGGCAGCGATCGCCTATCTCAGAACTTTACCAAATGTGCAACCAGATGCGATCGGCTCCATTGGTTTCTGCTTCGGTGGTCATGTTGTTTACCTTGCTGCTACTTTATCAGATATCAAAGTTACAGCTTCCTTCTATGGTGGCGGCATTACTAACTCAACTCCTGGCGGTGGAGAACCTACCATCACTCGCACTCCAGAGATTAAAAATCCGATTTACGCCTTCTTTGGTCTTGATGACCAAGGAATTCCCTTAGAACATACAGAGCAGATTGAAGCTGAATTAAAGAAATATCAAATTCCTCATGCTATCTTCCGCTATCCCGGAGCAGGGCATGGGTTTTTCTGCAACCACCGTGCTAGTTACAATGCCGAAGCTGCTGCTGATGCTTGGAAAAACGTTCAAGAAATATTCAAAAATAACCTTCAACTTCAGAAAGTCTAAAACTCATTATTACAAGATGAAATAGCCATATAAAATTGTGGTTTTAAATCTTCGTGCCTTAGTGCCTTTGTGGTTAAACGAATATTTTGGAACCACAAAGGCACAAAGATAATTGTGCCGTCAAAATTGAAATAAGATATTAGCAGCATTATTGCTTCGCTTAGACAACCGAAACTAAACCTATTTCAGCGTTTTTCGTTATTAGGGACTTCAAGTTTAAAAAACATCCTATCGTAGGGGCGCAAGGCCTTGCGCCCCTACTACAAATGTACAAATAATTTTGGATAATTTATTTTTTGGAAGTCCCTTATTAGTACCAGTGCCTAATTGTTTTACTATAAATAGCTACATCCTTCATTATGTAGTCATTTTAGGATATCCTGTCTCCTGGCAAGGTTTTTGTGCTGACCTTGCAGGTGAAATCGTCAATTGAAATTGCAGACTGAAGTAATAAGTGTGTGGTTCTTCAGTAATAACCTTATCACCCTTGTGTTGTTCGAGTTTCTGCATCACCAAGTCGTAGAATGTCTCTCCAAAAATCAGATACTGAGAGAGATAAATGTGGTCGATTCTTTTTAGAATTGTGTGGGGTAGTTTACTCCATGCCTGCACAAGATCCACATAGTCAATAATTTGTACCTGTGTCCGGCGATGCTGGACATTGGAACTGAACTTCGCGCAGCCGACGCTCCAAAAAGCGACGTTCGCTGTTATTCGTGACCAGCGCGAGGGCTAGCGTGTAGCTCTGTGCGGCTTCTTGGTAGGCTCCAATACGGCGTAGTAGCTCGGCACGCGCAGCGTAAAATAAATGGTAGCCATCAAGCTGGGAGGCAAGCCCATCGATGAGTCCAAGCGCCGTCTGAGGACTGTCTACCATTGAGATTGCCACCGCGCGGTTGAGCGATATGATTGGTGAGGGCTGTAAGCGTTCGAGCAAATCGTAGAGGCGGACAATCTGCAACCAGTCTGTTTCTTGTGCCCGTGTTGCCTGACAATGTAGTGCTACGATCGCCGCTTGCACTGCAAATGGGCCAGTTCCGCCCCGCAGTGCCTCCTCGACCATTGGTAGTGCCTCAGAAATTTGCTCTTGGTTCCAGCGACTACGATCTTGATCTTCGAGCAAGACAAGATCGCCAGCTTCATCAAGACGGGCATCGCGCCGCGAGTCGTGCAGTAACATCAGCGCAAGAAGTGCAGTTACTTCTGCTGGCGGCTGCGGTGCCATCAATATGCTTACGAGGCGACCTAGGCGAATAGCTTCTGTACAAAGGTCATCTCTCACCATTATCTCGCCTCTTGTTGCTGCGTAGCCTTCGTTGAAAATAAGATAGATCACCGTCAGCACTGCGTCTACCCGTGCAGACAGCTCGGCCATGTCTGGCACTTTATAGGGAATACCTGCATCACGGATCTTGCGCTTGGCACGCACCAGCCGTTGCGCCATCGTTGCCGTGGGTACGAGAAACGCTCGTGCAATTTCATCCGTCTCAAGTCCGCCTAACATTCGCAGTGTCAGAGCAACCTGAGCATCGAGCGCCAGCGCTGGGTGGCAGCAAGTGAAGATCAACCGCAGTCGATCATCTGGAATTTCATCGGTGTCGTAGGTTGGCTCCTCGCTTGTCGGGATTAACCCAGATGCAGTGTACCATTCTAATTTTTCTGTTAGCCGCGTCCGGCGTCGGAGACGATCAATGGCTTTGTATCGAGCTGCTTTAATAATCCACGCACAGGGGAGATCGGGAATACCTGTAGACTGCCACTGATTCACCGCAGCACTAAAAGCTTCTTGTGCCGCCTCTTCAGCCACATCGAAATCCCCAACCAGCCCCATGAGCGTGGCAACAATCCGACCCCACTCGGCGCGATAAATGGAGGTGATCGCGATTGTTACATCTGATTGTGCGTTTGAGGTCATAGCTGACGCCGGAAAAAATTTTACCAGAGGTGTCGATTTCAGCAATTGCCGTTCGACTTACTCACAAAAGGAAAGAACACAGATAAAGCTCGATTGTATCTAACTGATCAAAAAATTTTAAGAGAGGTGTCGATTTGAGCAATTGTCGTTCGACTTAATTACAAAGGCAAACAACGGAGGCAATTCAATGAAATATGTACTGCTGATTTACCTGGAAGAAAATGCCCTGAGCCAAACCGAGCGGGAGGACTGTTATGTGAAATCCGCGCAGCTCGCACAGCAACTCAATTCAAAAGGGCAATATCTAGCCACTGCCCCGCTTCACTCTGTAGCGACTGCAACCAGCATCCGAGTGCGCGATGGCAAACCGCTAGTAACCGACGGGCCGTTTGCAGAAACACGCGAACAATTGGGCGGATTCTTTCTAATCGATGCCCAGGATCTTGACGAAGCGATCGCGATCGCCGCCCAGATTCCAGCAGCGCAAGTCGGCACTGTCGAAATCCGCCCTGTGATTGAAGTCGCAGGCTTGCCTGAAAATTAGTATCTGCCACGTGCGGAAGCAATTACAAAGGGAAAGATACCAACTGATGAATTTTCAAAAAGAGAAAATATGATTACCAAAATGACACAGGAAACCACCAATACACAAGACGAAGCTCAGATTCGACAACTAATCACCGAGCAACAAAGTGCCATTTGTGCCAAAGATGTAGACCGAATAATGGCTTACTACAGTACAGATGTCATTTTCTTCGATTGTAAACCGCCATTCCAAACCCGAAGTGCAAATGACTTCCGCCGCATTTGGGAGGAGTGTTTGCCTTACTTTCCAAGCTCCTTCGGGATACAGACGCGGGATCTCAACATCTTTGTAAGCGGCGACCTGGCTTTTGCCCACTGGCTCTTACGCTTCACAGACATGGCTTCGGATCATCCGGCGATGCAGACTTGGCTGCGGTTCACTGCTGGCTACTAACGCAATCAAGGTGAATGGCAGATTGTGCATGAGCATTGTTCCGTCCCTTTCGAGCCACAGACTTCTCAAGCCGTCCTCACGCTTAACCCATAGTTAGGTTAACTCAATCATCAACCAATTCAAACAATACATCATGAAAATCAATTCTTATCTCAACTTTAACGGCAACTGTGAAACGGCATTCAAGTTCTACGAACAATGTCTAGGCGGCAAAATCGTGATGATGCTCACTCATGGGGATGCTCCTACAGCAGAACATATACCTGCCGATTGGCATGACAAAATCATGCACGTCTGCCTTGATCTGGGCGATCGCCTCTTGATGGGGTCTGACAGCCCGCCTGGGTATTTTGAAACACCCCAGGGCTTCTATGTACAAATCAGCGTTGACGACCCAGCAGAAGCAGAACGTGTCTTCCATGTCCTGGCAGAAAAAGGAAAAGTGAAGATGCCGATTGCTCAAACCTTCTGGTCTGTCCGCTTTGGGATGTTGGTTGATCAATTTGGTATTCCCTGGATGATCAACTGCCAGGAGACTGGCTGACTTGTTATTCGTAGGAAATATCTACAAGTATCTCCCATCATTTCCATCACCAGCGGCTTCTCGCTAATTCTTCGCTCTGCAATCAACTTCAAAAGAAGAAATCATGGATACCAAAGTTTTTGTCCCCCCGTAAGTCAACAATCTCAATCAGCCGTTCCAGGATGATAGTGCTGATGTACTAATTAAGTCTTGAATTTCTATTATTTAACGCGGTTCTAGCCCTTTAGAGTGCCTTCGCCTACGAAGTTGGGCTTCGCACTAATCACATCCCTCAATGATTCATCAAAAGGAGCTAAAGCAATGAAGACAAGCAAAACACAACAGGAGCCGACAATGAATACTAAGCCACAAAAAGAACATCAGTGGTTACATAAACTTGTTGGTGAGTGGACTTATGAAACAGAGGCAATGATGAGTCCAGAGCAGCCGCCTGAAAGAGCAACAGGAACGGAAAGCGTGCGAACGCTCGGTGAGGTCTGGGTTCTAGCTGAAGCACAGGGGGAAATGCCCGGTTGTGGTGCAGTAACAATGGTAATAACCCTCGGATATGACCCGCACAAACAACGCTATGTCGGTACCTGGATTGGGTCAATGATGACTTATCTGTGGTTTTACGAGGGTGAATTGGACGCAGATGAAAACATACTAAGGCTTAATTCTCAAGGCCCCGCGATGACGGGCGATGACAAGATAGCAAACTACAGAGATGTAATTGAGTTCAAGAGTGATAATCATCGGGTGATGACATCTCATGTGCTGGGCGATGACGGGCAATGGCATCAGTTTATGACTGTAAACTATCAACGGAAGCAGTAGCTCAATCCCAAGCGATGACGCATGAGCCAGGATGTAGAATAATTGCCCCAGTCGGTGCAGATTCTTAGTAGCTCTCTTTCCCCCTTATCCGAATGTCACGCTTGAAAACGTGAAACCTCGCGCTTGGCTATCTTGTTGGGAGTAGGGTTGCTCCCTTCGTGTTTAAGACAATTAAACTTTAGTTGCGTCAAGGAGTTCAACATTTTCTTGATTTCCCACACCCTCTCATCCAGTTATATAAAGGGTTTACGCTTAACAAGCGTACCATTCCCCCCTTATCCCGTTCTACAGCAAGATTTGGCGGTAGAACTTCCCTGCCGCCCAAGCGTTAGCAAAGGGTGGAAATAGGACATTCGCACGCTATCGCAACAGAACTTGGTGCCAAGAACGGAGTCGAAGATTGGGGAAGCTTTCAAGTTAGAGTCATGGTGCAGGTTTCGACGCTTGCTTGGCGTATTCTTCTATCAGGGGAGCATAATCTTCTTCTCTGGGCAGGGTCTCGAAGCTATGAACCGCAGAAGTTATGGCCCATGTCAGCTTTTCCCTTGTCCAAGTTTCGATGAAAGGCGTGAACCATGACACATCATCCAGCATTGTCGCACGAAGGTTAACGAACTCGTCCATTCCTTCTGGGCGAGTAAATATCCAACTCATGCAGTGTGGGCAGAAGTAATGGCGAGTCGCGCCATGCAAACCGCCGACGGTCGGCTGACCTTTGAGTATTGAGAACCCAGCGCTTGGAATCGCAACGCTTAAAGAAAAAGCGCTGGCAGTCATTCGCTGGCAACCTGTGCAGTGGCAAGCCATCGTCAGCAGAGGCGGGGCATTCACCTGAAACTGTATCTGTCCGCAACGGCAGGAGCCTGACCAAGGCAAATTCCAGTCGTTCATGACGTGCTGCTCCGTTCTTTATTCATCTTCATTCTTAACTAACAATAATATTTTATGAATTATCTGCAAATACAAAAAAAGAAAGAGAAAGCAACAGAAATCGAATACTTGATCGCAAATCCTGTCCAAAATTGGGGAGTATTTTCCAGCAAACCGAGGGGCAATTTTTGGTGCTTGTTAGGCAACTCCACAGGCAGAAAACAAGGCTTGACGGTGCTGTTCCTCTTGAATCCTGATCAGGTGTAATTGGGCGATCGCCGCCGCAAATTCGTCATTACTACGTAAGAGTGAACCAACTGCCCAATCAATCGCCGCAATTAAATAGTGTTGATAGACGCGGTGTAATAATGAAATTAGCTCTTGTCTGGGATATCCGTTTAGCAGACGCGACAGAAAATCTAAGCCATAGTCCTCGTAGATGAAGACAAGATCCCATGCCGGATCACCAATCATCATATCTCCAAAATCAATGATGGCGGTCACTGACTTTGACCCCTGATCAAAAAGGACGTGATCAGGACTGAGATCGCCGTGCAGCAATACTGGATGAAACGCCTGTGTGTTAGCAGATTCCAAATATTTGCTGATCGCTTGCTCAATAAAATGTCTCTCTGGTTTATTAAGGATTGGATACAACTCTGCCCGTGATCGTGATAACAGGTCAGAATACTGCTCGGCATAGTTCTGAACGGGTATACTACAGGTGTTTGCGGTCAACAGATTACTGGCGTGAAGTTGGGTCAGGAACGTCGCAACCTGTTGGGCGCAGTGTGTACGACTGGTTGCATCGAGGCTAAGGTATCGTTCTTGTGATAATGAGACACCTGGCACAAAAGGGTAGACGGTGAATCGCAGTTCCCCCTGATCATCCATGCCTGCAATCTGTGGTGACGGAATTTTGAGCGTAAATTGACCTGCCAGACTAGGGAGTAGACAGTATTCACGACGGAGGCTTTGACGCGCAGCATCATGTTTCGCTAAGCGGCAGACCCACCCATCATTGATAAGATATGCCCAACAGAAGTCTCCTTCATCAAGATAGCGGATTGATTTAACTTTCCATTTTGGACAAGCGAGCAAAATAGCCTTCACTACTTCTTTTTGATTCATTGACCCTGCTGTATAGGATTTTTAAATTATCTTTTTGTTATTAATAATCTGTTGACTAATTTCAATAGGTATACCAAAAGTTTGGTAAAGAATTAATAAATCACTTTCGCTGGGGTTAGCAATTTTGCTTAACTTTTGCTTACCAAGCGATAAGACTTTTTGGTATTTTTCATATTCTTCTATGAAAATCAAATTATCATTTGGCTTATATCCAAGATGAAACATTCTTCTCATTAATTTGCGGAGGATATAACCATGCTTAGAATTGCTAGGCGTTATACCTTCACTCATAATCCAACTACAGGTTCGGTAGTGGTCTGTTAAAATAGGATTATCAAAAGTTTGGCAGAAGCAATCTATCTCATAAATACTTTTTTTCTTGCTTAATACATAAGTTAAGCGTTCTAATCCTAAACCAGAGTCAATACATCTAATAGGGGTGGGAGCTATATTGCCATTAATGTCAACTTGAGAATCAACAAAAACAATATTGTAAAACTCCAAAAATCGGTCTGAATCTAGGTCAATGCTATCTAGTTTTTTGTGCGGTTCAAAATCGTAAAAGAACTCTGTACACTGTCCTAAAATTCCAGGTTGTCCTGAACTCCAAATGTTTTCATAAGTTAAGACAATACGCTCTTGCGGCAAATATTTAGACCAGATTTCTTGAGTTTCTTGATCATCTGGGTGAACTGTAATAATCAAATTATTGGAATTGATACCATAAATTTTAGTTACTAATTTATAACCTAAACAAATGCTTTCCTGTTTGAAGTAATCTCCAAAACTAAAATGTCCTAACATTGTAAATCCCGTTAGGTGTCTTTTAGACTTACCTACCGAGTCAATGTCATTGGTACGAATACATTTTTGAGATGTTACAACTCGTTTATGTATAGGCTGTTGATGCCCTTCAAACATGGGCTTAAATGGTATCATCCCAGCAATTGTGTAGAGTAAATCCTTATCTTGCGAGATTAAGGAATGTTCTGGTAAATGATAATGCCCGTGTTCTTTATAAAATTTAATAAATTGTTGTTCGATTTGGCGACTTAATTTAAAGCCGCCGTTTATGCGTCCTGCATTTTCATTTTTTGCCTCTGGTATTTATGTATATCGCCTATTGTAACACATATAATACAAATGAGATATATTAACCTGAGATAACACTGTGCGATTTGTCTCTTGCACTTATCAGCACTGTATTTAGTTTAATGTTGGTCGAGTTGGAATTTTGTCATGAAAACTCAGTATTACACTGCCAGCAGCTTAGATGGCTTCATTGCTGATGAAGAAAATTCTCTCTCTTGGCTATTGCAATTTGGCGAACTTGAAGATAGCAGCTATTCTGGCTTCATCAGCTCTGTTGGGGCAATAGCAATGGGTTCGACAACCTATGAATGGATTCTCACTCATCAGATCAATGAACAAGCACAGCATCAGCAACGATGGGTTTATGAGCAACCAACTTGGGTATTTACTACTCGCGTTTTGCCTACTGTGGAAGGAGCGGATATTAGATTTGTTAAAGGGGATGTCCGGAGTGTTCATCAAGAGATGATTGAGGTGGTAGGCAATAAGAATATCTGGTTGATGGGCGGTGGAGACTTAGTTGGTCAATTTCATGATCATGGGTTACTTGATGAGGTAATTGTTCAGATTGCGTCAGTCACACTGGGGAGTGGAGCATCATTGCTACCACGTAAAATTGTTACACCTCCGTTAAAACTTTTATCTGCAAAGGTATATGGCAATGCCTTTGCGGAACTTCATTATGAAGTTTCCCGCTCACGCTGATTACGTAATCGTCAAATCTGTTGTTACAAATTAATCAGAATGAGCTTTGTGAAGGCATGGTCTAAACCACCGCCAACCAATCGCAAACAACAGATTTACACCTGTCCCCAAAGTTAACAGCCACTTGCCACTGCCCCAAATATCCATTCGGTGAACAGCTCACTATCAGCAGTCCCAACAGCCTTACCGAATGAGGAAACAAACTCTAATGTAGAACTGACCAGCTCGCATCTTGCCCCTGCGCCGAATCTCCGGCTTGTTAAGCCTAAAGGTAGACAGCGTAAGGCTTGCAGAGGGACTTTTGAGGCAGGGGGACAAGGGAGAAAGAAGAATTATTGCTCAATAACTCTTTCTCTTGCAACTTCTTCACCCTCCTTGCTCAAGAAAGCCCTCCAAGTACCTCGACCATTTACCTTTTCAACTGATTTTAAAAATCATTATCAGTAAAAGGAACTAGGGACGGTAAAAACCTTTTCACAGATGGGTGAAATTCTAACCTTGCTGGATAATCATCTGTTTGTGAAACTTCTAATTCAATTGTTTCCTGATTTTTTTCATCAAAAAGCAACTGAATTTGATAATCTGAAAAGAATTGTTCACCAAGCTCATCTTCTAAATCGAAAAGCTGTTCTTCATCACCCCAGATATCAGACCAAAGGACTATCCGATGAGCGCGAAAATGATTTTGACCTTTGACATCTCCAATTACAAAATATACTTCGACATTTAAATTTAAGCCAAATTCATCAACCTCTGCCTCTTTTATCCCACAGTTAACTACAATTAGACTATCAGGGTTAAGGTTGACTAGCTGCTGTTGACGCTGCAATAGTTCTTGAAGGACATAATCAGGTACTAACTTTGAAGTCCCTTCGAGTACAAGTTTTTGAGTTTCTGGTGAGTAACGAGTTTTTAATTCTTGGGTTATTAGATTTAAGATATCACCTGTAGCTAAATTGACGACTATCTTTTTATTCGTGGAATTGAGTAAACAACCGTGATTAAGTAAATTATGTTTTTTGCTTGCCATAATTTTATCAAACTTTTATTTGTTCAATAGATATTTTAACTTACTAAATAACAGTTAGTTAAATAATATTAAAAGCTTATTTTAATAATAATTTAAAAGTTAATAAGAATACTGCTAAATAATTGTATATGGTTATCAATATTTAATAATTATATTATAAATTCACAGAGGATAACTAACGGGAAAGAAATATTTTCTCATTATGTGTTAAGAACTGGTGTTGTTATATATTATTAGTGTCTAACACTATAGCATTTCTTAGTCTAGTGAAGTACAGTAGCAACAATGGGTAAACCAATTATAAATATCATTTAATGTGACTTGACTAAAAGCAGTTTCAATCGCTTTTGCTAAATCTGGATAACTCTTAGAACCAATAGAACGTAATAGATTTTTAATTTTTGACCAACAATTTTCAATAGGGGAAAAATCAGGAGAATATGGTGGTGAATAAATCAACTTAGCTCCAGCAGACTGGATTATCTTTTCAATCTCTGCACCTTTATGAATTGAACAATTGTCGATGATTACATAAGCACCTTCCCAAAGTTTTGGAACTAATTTTTGAGAGATATAAGCCTCAAATGTGAGTCCATCAGTTGCACCTAAAATGCTATATTGGCTAATCACCCCTTTCAGAGCGATGGCACCAATTATAGAGACATTTTTACAACGTTTTTGAGGTCGTGAACCATGCGCCATGAGTACCTTTTTTAGAGCGAGCCGAGTGTCTTATTAAAGATAGATTAGCTCCTGCTTCGTCAATAAATATGAGGTTTTTAGCTGGTATACCCTGAAGTTGGAGCCAGATTGTACTCTTAATGATTGAACTCTTTCAGTTTCTTTTTACGAGGCGTGTAATGTTTTTTTAAGGCTGATTTCCATCTTCTGTAACATTCTATCTACTGTAGAAATACCAATTATGACTCCTGTTTTTTCTGCCAAAATTGAGCGAATTTCTGATAAAGTAGCATCATTATTGGCTTCTACTATTTCTTTGAGAATATTAAATTGTTCAGAGTTGAGTTTTGGTGGTGTTTGTTCCGTCCTGACTTTAGGTGCGATACTACCTGTTTCTCTATACTGTTTTAGTAATTTCTCGATAAAACTTAAAGTTACACAAAATCTTTTGGCTAATTGACGTTGTGATATTCCCCCTTGTAAATATGTATCAAGAATTTTTTGGCGTAAATCGAGGGAATATGCTTTCATTTTTACCTTTCACTAGGATACGCACCTTTATTTGATTAAGTGTACTTCATTAGATAGATAAACGCTATATTAGTAAAGCCTACTACTGAAAGATTTAGGTTATATGTGGCACAGATGATGATCACTTTCTGGCAACTGAGAGTGATTCTGCAAATAGTCTTGGACTTCATTGCAAGTCTGCTTCATCAACTCATCGTATGATTGAATCGGCCACAACTTGGCAATGCTATCATCTCCGGCGCTAGCCAGCATCTTACCGTCTTTGCTAAAACTGACATTTCTGACCTCGCCTTGATGTGCTTTCCAGGCAGCAAACTGCTCCCTATTCTGCCAATCCCACAACTGCACATTGCCTTTTTGATCCCCACTGGCAATCATCTTGCCATCAGAGCTGAATGCTACAGAATTTACTGCCGCACCAAAATTTACTGCTGCCACAAATTCCTGGAATGGTTTATTACCCTGCAAGTTCCATAAGCGAATAGTGCCATCATCTCCAGCGCTAACTAGTCGCTGGCTATCGGGACTGAATGCCACACTAGAGACAGGGCCTAGATGACCCGAAACGTTTGTGATCAATTGCTGTTTGTGCCAGTTCCACACACGAGTAATGCCGTCATTTCCGGTGCTAGCCAGCAGCTTGCCATCTGGGCTAAAACTGACTTTGCAAAAGTGCTTTTCACGGGGGAATTTTACCATAGAGAACTTTGCTAACTGCCACCGCTTTTGCCAGTCCCACACAATAACAATACCGTTCTCTCCCACACTAGCTACTAGTTTACTATCCGGGCTAAAACTGACATCGCATATATGCTTTGGATAACTGAGGGATTCTGCCATTAATAAGGCTGTCAACTGTTGACCATGCAAGTTCCATAGGCGGACAGTACTATCATCTCCGGCACTACCCATCAACTGACCATCCGGGCTAAAACTGATACTGTGGATTCGTTTACCTTGATGTGCTGTCCATCCTAGCAACTGTTGACCCTGTAAGTTCCAAACGCGAATGATGCCATCATCTCCCCCTGTCGTGACTCGTTGACCATCCGAGCTAAAATTAATGCTGAGAACTCGTTTTTGATGACCTGATAATTCTGTTACTTGCTGACTATGCAAGTTCCACACACGGACAGTTTTATCATCTCCGCCGCTAGTTAGTAGTTGACCATCTGGGCTAAACCTGACACTTCTAACTGGGCCTTGATGCCCAGCAAATCTCTGCAACTCCTGACCCTGCAAGTTCCACAGGCGAACAGTGCCATCTCCGGCTGCACTAACTACTTGTTGACCATCTGGACTCCACATTGCACACCAGATTCGGCCTTGATGCCCTGTAAAAGCTTTCCCCAACTGCTGACCCTGCAAGTTCCACAGGCGAATAGTTTTGTCCTGTCCACCACTGACCAGTAACTGACCATCTGGGCTAAAACTGATACTACTGACAGGCTGTTGATGTCCTGTAAAAGGTTTCCCTAATAGCTTACCCTGCAAGTTCCACAGGCTGATAGTACTGTTTTTTCCGGCTGTAGCCAGTAGCTGTCCATTGGGGCTAAAACTGACGCTATTGACCGAGTTTTGATTTGCTTTCCATCCTCGCAACTGCTGACCTTGTAAGTTCCAAATGCGGATTGTATCGTCATCGCTGCCGCTAGCAATTAGCTGGCCATTGGGGCTAAAACGGATGCTCCTTACCCGACTTTGATGCCCTTTCAATTCTGCTAATAGTTGACCCTGTAAGTTCCATAAGCGACCAATGCCGTCCTCTGTGCCTGTAACGAGTAGCTGCCCATCCGGGCTAAAATCGACGTATCTGACCAGATTTGTCTTCCATACAACCTGCGCCTGACCTTGTAAGTTCCACAACCGAACAATGCCGTCCTCTCCAGCGCTTGCTATTAACTGCCCATCTGGGCTAAAACTGCTTCTGACCGTGCCTTGATGACCTTCCAAGCGGTTGCGTTCTTTGACTGTATAAACTGCTTTTTGCAGTGTTCCTTGCACTTGATTTTGTAGCTTTTCTGGCTTAAATAACTGCACTAGAGGTTGATTGAGCATTGTTCCGGCTCGTAAACTTGCGATCGCCCCATCTAAGGCTGGCGTTCCCAAGTCTACTTCTGCATTTTCTCTAAAAGCACTAGCTTGACCTATTTGTGCGTTTCTTAAATTAAATAGAGCGTAAAGAGTTAATCCACTTAACCCCAGGATGACAGCGATCGCAATACGCGATCGCCAAGCAATATTCTTGCGTTTCTGCACAACGCTACGCTGTACAAACTCCGCTTCTAACTGGTTGAACCAATTTTCATTGGACTTAAGTTTTTCATTCAAGACATCGAGATAAGGATTAGCATTCCAAAGAAACTGTACCTGTTTTTCTCGGTGTTGCTGTTGCTGACTTTGTGTTCGTCGCCACAGGCGCAACAGTTGAGCGTTGATTTTGTCAAATGAGTTTTCCACAACATAGCAACTGCTATCCAACCAATCCAAAACAGGTTCTACCTTGGCTTGCCAACCTGATGGTATTTCCCTACTTTTAACGCTTTGCCACTCAAAAGCAGCTGGTGTAAGTTGTCGTTGTAAAATTAAACTTTCTGCCTCATCTTGTTGCCACGCCAGCAGCTTTGGCCATCCCCGCACTAAGGCATCATGGGCAGGCTCTACATAAGCTTGACCCTCAGTATCTTGTCCTTGAACTAGCAGACGTGCTGCCGAAAAGCGCCGAATTACCTCTTTTACGCGCCCGTTTTCTGGTTCTGGGTACTCCATCTCAAATAAAGGTACTCGTCTACGCGCCAACTCTCCTCCACCCACAGCCACCATTCTCAGCATGACATGACGAATAGTTTGCTCGTAGGCTTGATTGTCGTTGACTAACTCCTCATATTCAGAGTTGGCTCTTTGGGTAAGACTTTGGATCACTCCACCCAGTTGTTCATAATCTGCTTGCGTAATCGCTCGGTTATTCCTTTTACCCTGACGGACAGCCTTTAAATACTTGAGGTAAAGTTCACTTAAGGTAAAGGAAAGTAGCGGTAACGCTCCTGGCATTTGTGCTACTTCATCTATTAACGTATCTACCAGATTGTGCGGCTCAAAATATATCACCCTTTTGGATGCTGGTTCTTCAATGCAGGCGCGTAATTCCTCCCGCGTCATTGCCGGTACGATAAACCGCGCACTTTGCCAATATGGTTCTAAGGCGGAATTTCGCAACTGAGGTTCAAAATCCGAGCGTAAAGTTAGTACGAGGCGAAAATTATCTGAATATTTAACTACTGCTTGCGCCAATAAATTTAAAAATTTCTGCCGTTCTTGCTCGTCTTGGCAGAGGGTGATAAGTTCTTCTATCTGGTCAATTACTAATAGCAACTTTGACTGAGGATAAACCTGACTCCAAGTTGCTAAACTGGCGCTCAGACTTTCCCGCAATAGTATGTTATTTAAAGCCTTCACCGGAGATTCCCCAGGACGTATAGTTCCTAGAATTTGCCACTGAGGCTGACTTCGCAAGTATGGGATCAATCCTGCTTTTACCAAGCTCGATTTCCCGGTTCCAGAAGCCCCAAGTACTACAGTTAACGGCTGACTACTGACAAATTCATGTAACTTTTCAGTCAAACCTTGTCTACCAAAAAACAGTTGGCTATGTTCTTCTTCAAAGGATTCTAAGCCGCGATAAGGGTTTTTTGATTCATCGAGTGGTGGTGCTGGAGGTAAATTTAATACATGTCCAGGAGTCAGAAAGATATACTCACCCTTGTCGTGCTTCTTCAGCGGCCAAATACCAGGGGTTTGCCGATGATGATCTTTGACAGTGGAAGGCTCAATGCGATCGCGCAAATTAAGGTAAAGTTTAGTAGCAGTAATTACTCCATCTCCTGAAGGCTGACCATAAGCAGCAGGATATAAATCAACTCCATTTGTCAGTGCTTCCAAGAGGGCGCTAGCAAAGGGTGAATGATCCCCAATTTGACCACGGTAATCTGCATCGAGTGCATTAGCATCTAAAGCTTTTTGGTCATAGGCAGCAGAGGTAATCACCTGCCATGCTGGATCAGAGATAAAGCGATCGTAGCGTTCTTGGTGAATCACTTCTGGCACAGTTAACAATTCTCTGGTGCTAGACCAGCGAAAGGCTCCGGCAAAACAGCAATCAAGGAATCCCAGAAAATGACGGCAAGGCAATTTCTCCAAAGCTTCCTGCAACTGAGTCATCGGTAAGTAGGTTTGAACCTCTCCAAGGATGGCATCTTGGGGAATTAAATAACCCTTTGGCCCATCATCAGCATTCAGAGCAATTCCATGACCTGCAAAGTAAAACAGCAAACGATCATCTGAATGTACTTGTTCTGGCAGAGTTTTCCAAAGTAGTTCATTCAGATTGGAGAGATTTGCCACTTCATCCAAACACAACCACACCTGATATCCGTGCTGTTTGCGCAAAACCTGCACTAATTGTTTAGCATCATTAACAGCATTTTGGAGTGGGGAAATTCCTTTGCCGTAATTGTTAATTCCAATCACAAGTGCCAGGTTGTGCGAAAACTCGGACATGGTATTAATCCTTTTTTGTCCTAATCAATCACATTTGTAGAGACTGATTAAATTGACTTTGATTTTTGGGTTCTGTGTATTTGAATTGTTGATATTGCCATAATGCCATCATCGCTATTGCTGCTAATACAGCAATCAATACACTAATTAACTGTTGATGTCTTCTGCTCTGGATTGAATCATGGTTAGTAGTGGTATGAAAAGCGCTGACAGTAGAAGGATTATCGGCTTTTTGTGGAAGTAAACTCACTGTCTGATTAGGAAGTAAATTGTCTATAACAGCCATGTCAACCGAGGAGGGTAGAGGTGTGTGAGAAAGCTCTTCTCGATCCGGGTGAGTAGTTAAATAATTCTTTGAATTGAAAGAATTACTCATCGCCGCCTCTAAATGATGGCGCTGAACGTACAACATACAAGTATTTGCTAATGCTGCTAACCCTTCAGGATAAGTGAAATAAACAAAATGATCACAGTCAATTTCTTTAACTTGAGGTGGAGGCTGACGTTCTTGACTGACACTTTTGATGCTGTGTACAGTTGCAGCAAGGTCGTTTGGTTGATCAAAAAACGCTAATGCTGCTGTCTTATAAAACAGCTTTTGCATTAGTCGCTCTAAAGGACTGGACTGCTGATTAGCTTCTGGTTGGAGAGCGGCGGGAATAATTGATGTATTACCAGCAATGATTGTGTAAGGAATCCCAGGATCAGGACTGGCTGCCAATTTTTGCAAAAATTGAGAGCCAGGACGCATTTCATCTAAGGAAACATCGATAGTTTTAATTACCTCGACAGATTTGTTCATTGCCTTAAGCAACATTCCCAAAACTGGTACAGGCCAAGTAATTGTTGACAGACCATTTAGCCCAATACTCAAGGTAGTTAGCGCCCAATCTTCGATAGTAGACCAAGGAGAGCCAGCATTTGGTGTACCCAGCATAATTAAGTTCTGCACGACGCGATCGCCTGCTTCTGTTTCAATAAACCAACGAGAAACCAGGCCTCCCATTGAATGAGCGACAATGTGCAAGGCTTTACCGTGATTTTCTCCTAAACCAACTGCTGCGAGTTTTTGCTTCAGGAGTTTGGCATTATCTTCAATGGAAGTGTTGAGGCTTTCATAGTCAAAGCTGAGAACTAGATCATATAAGTCAGTAAGTTTTGCCCTTTGTATACTCCCAACCATGTTTTGACTATCGCCAATGATACCGTGGATGAAAAGAACAATTCGCTTGGCTTGGGCAACTCTTTGCTTAACTTGCTCGATGGCACCAATGTAATTAACTACACCATCTGGACTAACATCTGCTACCGCTAAAATTGGGTAATCAAACTGCCATCCTAAATTTTGAGACATTATTTTTTGGAACAAAATCCGAATAGAACCCCCAAGGCTGCGTTTTCCTTCACTCACAGGTTCGGTTAAACGCTCCAAGACAATTTCTGTTGTACCATCCACAGTACTGTGAGCGCGTCCTAAAGGTATGAAAAACTCGCCATCATAACTGATTGGTAAGAGATACTCGTCTGGTTCTAAGGAGGAATCAACAACTAGCTTTAAAGGATGATCTGGCGTGACAACAGATGAGTCTTCTACCTGATTAAATTCCAATACACTCAACCCTGGATCAGTTCCACGACTGGTAGTGAATTGAAAGGGTCGAATTCCCGAATGATCTGCCCGCAAAAGAGGCGGTAGTAAATGATTACCTAAATCCCTGGAAGATTGGGAGACTGTTGTCAGCCGAACATTAGCTTTTAAACTGGGATGCGATCGCAATTTCACACCAGATCCCAGAGAAACACTTTCTTGTCCTCTAGGAATCGATGTGGTGTTTTGTGGATGAATAGTTGTAATGATGATTTGACTAGTTACCCAGTCGTCGCACATTTCTTCTTCTGGTTTAGCTCTAAGGTCGCGCGATGGAATCCTGTTCATCAAACGGTTCAGTGTCCCTTGACCTCGACGAGGTGTTGGTGTGGAACGAGAAGGTAAATCAAGCTCATCTTGTGTGAGCAAGGTTGCGTCAAATTCCGCAGTGCTGACAATTAATTTGAGAATATCTTTAACTTCAGTAATTCCCTGTCCCTGCCATAGTTTTTCGGGAACTTGGGCATAAATTGAATTACCGCCTAAAGCCCAAGCTTCATCTCCTACTTGTCCACTTGGGCGCAGCCAAATTCCTCCTGTTTCAAACAAATCAGCACTAACTGCAAAACGATCTGTTAGATTCAGGAGGGCGCAATATACTGGTTCATTACTCGTATTTTTTAACTTAATTTTGAAATTAGGTTGCTTCCATTTACCATTTTCTTGTTGATACTCCAGGCGCATTTGGATATCTTGCCGCTCTTGTCCATCTTGATAGATAAGTATTTGTACTGCGTCTGGTGGAATTCTGGTACTGGTAGGGCTAGAAAGTTCGTAAATATTTGTCCAACGGGCAATATGTTCTAATCGTTGTATTGCCTGCGAGGCAGTCGCCTGTGTATAACCTTGAATTTGAGCGACTAAAGGACGGTCATCGGCGGGTCGTGTAATCAAATATTCATCATTACGAGCCAGCAATTTAAACTCAGCAGTTTCAGGTGTAGTTACTTCTCGCAGGTATAAGGATTGTTGATTCTGTGGCCCAGATGTCAGCAGTGTAGTACGTGCTAATTTTACTCCCACATCCTCACCAGTAATCAATACTCCTTTAGGTGGTAAAGGTAGACTAGTGACAACTGCCTTAAAAATCATCTCAGTATTTAAGTCTCTGATACCGCTAATTTGAATTTTGCTCAACTGCGGCATGACTTCAAGCACTTGAGCTTCACCTATTGCCCTTGATAATTGATGTAGCTGTTCAGAGGGGGTATCAAAAGGAAATAATGCCAGTAAAGTTGTTTCATCACCAGAAGGTTCAGGAATTCCATGAACAGCACCACCATCAATTACCCATGTATGGTTTTTGTGATAACTAACTGTAAAGTAGGGAGTGTGTGAAGCGATCGCTCCTCCTAAAAATAGTTGGTTTAAATCACCCTGAACTGTGGCTTCTATTTGAGGAGACTGAGCCGCAACTTTACTACAAACTAGAGCATTAGTGCGTTTGAATAAATCTCTATAAGTGAGGCTACCATTGGCTTTTATTAAGGTATCAAGTAAAAAGTAAGAGAATGCCCCTCGGATTTGCCCATCTGCCATGTACTCTTTAGCTTCCTCGTAATCTTGGCAAGCCGCAAAAAATATATGTTTTCCTTGAGGTAAAGTCCAACCAGCAGCATTTTTGGCCAAACTGCGGGAATTTGAGAGTTGTTTGGCTTCTACTAAAGAGAAAATGAAGCTGTCTAAAGGTCGCTGACGGTGATCAATGGGTGCTTTACGAACAGCAGTTTCTAGTTCTAAATCGCCGCGAATGCCTGAACCTGAATGGCAACAGTCCATTATAATCACGATATGAGGGTTTTTCTCGGCTACCTCAGCAATTAGCTTCCCTAATTCTTTATCTGTTAAATCCCAACACCCAGGATTCCGACTGTCATAACAAACGAGAGTTTCATCTAGCCGATCTGGCTCTAAAGTCCAAAACTCTTCAGGTGTTGCTTGTTGGCTACCATGACCTGAATAGTAAAAAAAGACAATATCTTCATTACTAGCTTGACATAAATGTTGTCGAAAACCATTAATTATTGCCTGACGAGTGGCATCTTGGTTTAAAAGTATGTGTAAATTTAGCTTATGTTGATTGGGAGAAACCCGCCCTAACAAATACTCTTTTACAGCCAAAATATCGTTTATGCAGCCCTTGAGAGGAGGGACAGAATTAAGGTAATTATCAATACCAACCAGCAATGCATAGATATTACGAGTCATTCTGAATCTCTCTTATTAAATTTGATAAAGTGTGGCGATTTTTAACAAGTTAAGCAATTTTAAATTTAGTTAAGTTTGCAATTACAAGTCCCAAGTCAAGTTTTTAAGTTTTGTAAAAACATTAGCAACATCTTCTTGCTTAACAAAACGATGATATTGCTTTATTTACATATTTCTTTATTAAGCAACAAACCTAATAGTGGGAGCTATTCCTAAAGTTAGATTGTTATTATTTATTTGGGTAGATAATAACAATATGTCTTTTATAAACCTAAATTTAATTACTTTTTTGCTCACCATTTTTGTGAGTAAGTCTTAAAAAGCTTGAGTAACAAAGCTCATCTCATACTTTCGCTCTTGAGCTTGTCTCTATTTCTCAAGATAAGTGAAATACTCTATTCTTTTTCACTCTTGCTATATAAGCTTTGTATAAAGTGTTGCTTCAAATAAGGTTATTTATATCTTATATCTAACGATTCATCTTTCTCTAACCATAGATAGAGAATTAGTGCCAATTGACTCAACTATAGTCGGAGCAAATCAAGGTAAATTTTAACAGGATTGTTTTTAAAAACTTTTTGATTTTCACTCCAAAAACAAGTATAGCAATCCTCTATGAGTTGTAAAAATTAATGAACTGGCTTCTAATGTTTTACAAAGCTCTCTTTAATTAATCATTGACGAGGCTTTTTTCAAATACCTGATTGCAAGTTTATGATAATTCTTAAAAATAAGATTTTTCTTTAGATATATCGTTACGAATAGTTAGCTGCGATATTTCTATGCAGTAATAAGAAGTATTTGGTTGAGATAAGAATGAAAGGATAATAAACATGAAGAAATTCACTGTGAACACAACCATAATGGGCAAAGTTACAGATATTGCAGAGGAGCAAGGAAAATTTAGTATTAAATGCCGTAGTGGAGATGAATTCCAGGTTGCAGTTGGTAGGGAAACACGATTTCAATTTCTACAAAATTTGGATGGTGTAAACCGCGATCGCGTCCCAACTCCTGAAAATTTTCATCAGTCATCGCCAGCAGATTCAGTGAGAAAATACATCCAGTCTGATAGCTTAGTAGTTTTACAAGGGGTGTATATAGAAAATAATGGTAACTGCCAATATAACGCTCGCATTATTAGCTTACTAAATTCATATAAAGGACAAGGTGAATATCTTTTTGAGCAAACTCACTGGTGGCTGACGCAAATTGCTCGTTTAGCAGATAGTTGGTTAGGCAATTTATTTCCAAATAAACAAACCTATGAAATTGATGATTTTGCTCTTTACCGAACTAACTTGAACATCATCGGTTTACCAACAGATGATGATATCCAGGAATGTGCAACTCTTTCCAGGCTGATCTATGGTCTTTCCTCTGCTTACTTGCTAACTGGAGGCGAACGCTACCTTTCAGCTGCTCGTGCTGGAGTTCAATACCAACGAGAAACTTTTCGCACTTTAACATCTGATGGCAAACATTGTTTTTGGGCTTTTGGCAAGCGCAAGACGAAGTACAGTTATGAGTTGTATTTACGCTCTCTCAACGAGGATGATAGAGATACAATCCCACTTTACGAACAAATTTATGCCTTAGCTGGATTAGCTCAGTACTATCGAATCACTCTAGATTGGGAAGTACTTGATGATATCAAGCGGACTGTTCGTGTCTTTAATGATTTCTTCGCCGATCCTGAATCAGAGTACGGCAAACATGCTTATGGTGATTATTTTTCACACCTTGATTATGTGACGTTAAATTGGGATAGTCCGGCTCTTGGTGATAACCAAGCTAGAAAAAATTGGAATTCAATTGGGGATCATATACCGGCTTATTTAATTAACGTGATTTTGGCATTAGAACCTTTGCCATTAACTGATCATGGTTACGAAGAAATCGGGAAATTTTTAGACACTTGCAAGAAGATTCTCAAAACAACTTCCACAATCATTGTCGATAGATTTCCTGATCCCGATCCCAACGTTCCATTTGTGAATGAGCGATTTTTGCGAGATTGGAAACCAGACCATAATTGGCGGTGGCAACAAAATCGTGCCGTTGTGGGACACAATTTGAAGATAGCCTGGAACCTGACTCGTGTGGCTAACTATCATTACTCCTTAGCTGCTCAATCTGCTGTTGATAACGCGCAAGAAGCCGAAGAATCACAACGTTTAGCCGATAAGTTGATGAAGCTAGCAGATAATTTAGGCATGAAGATGGCAGAGATTGGCGTAGACCTATTTAGGGGTGGAATCTTTGATACTTTAGAACGTAATCCGCAAAATGGAACGCCATTAGAATTTCCTTGGTTCAACACTAAAGACTTCTGGCAACAAGAACAATCCCTATTAGCCTACTTAATTCTTCATGGTTGCAGTAATGAAAATCATGACCAAAAACAAGAGTATTTACGGTTAGCACGAGAAACAGCCGCATTTTGGAATCTATTCTTTCTTGATCAAGACAATAAAGGTATTTTCTTTCGAGTCAGTGAGAGTGGTGATGCAATTACTTCAGGACAGTATGCACAAAAAGGTGGCCATGCAATTTCTGGATACCATGCCTTTGAGCTAAATTATTTGGCTCATATTTATATCAGTAGCTATGTGACAAAAGAACCCTTCTGTTTGTATTTCAAACCTAATCTTGATTGTCGCCAGCGCTCTATCAATGTTTTACCTGATTTTGTTAGACCCAATACTCTGGAAATCAGCAGAGTCAGCATTGATGGTAGCGATCGCACCTCAATCGATCCTGATAATTTTCAAATTGAACTGGGAGAGAAAGAATTTCAACTTGGTTCAGAAGCAGAAATCATTGTGGAATTTACCCCCAAGACTTAGGAGAGAAGTTATGACTACCCGAATGCTAGAAGGAAAGAAAATTGCCATTCTCGTAGAAACAGAGTTCATTCCTGAGGAAATTGCAGCTTATCGGCAACACTTTCAGGAACTTGGAGCAACTGTGCATTTCATGTCTCGGCTTTGGGGAAATGAAAGTGTCCGATTTGTCAGTGATGTAGATGAAGTTGGTAAATCTCTGCAATATCTAGATGTCAACATTGACTTTCAGAAAGTAAATATCAATGAATACGCGGCTGTAATTATGGCAGCTAATTACACCAGTGTACGTCTGCGCTACTTTGAACCACCACCAGGACAGCAAATTAGGCCAGAACTGACACGTACTGCACCAGCAGTTCAGTTTTTTGCTCAAGCAATGGCAAATCGTCGAATTATCAAAGGCTTACTCTGTCATGGATTGTGGTTACTGACCCCAATGCCAGAAATACTCCGAGGACGAAGGGTAATCTGTCATGAAGTAGTGCTGGCAGATATTACTAATGCTGGTGCTGTTTACGTACCGCCACCTGTAAATTCTCAACCAAATGATCCGGGAAATATTGTGGTTGATAGAGACCTAGTAACAGGACGAGCCGGACATGATGTGTATGCCTTTATTGATGCGATCGCTCAGCAAATTGTATCTCAAAGTCAAGAGTTAGCAGGAGTTACTTAAAAACACACAGGAGATCATGCGATGACAAAGATTTTGATTGTGCTATCCGAGTGGGGTTACTGGGGAGAAGAACTAGTAGGCCCCCTAGAAACCTTTGATGCAGCTAGATATCAAGTTGACTTCGCCACCCCAAATGGTAAAAGACCCGTAGCACTAGGGGTAAGCATGGATCCAACTTTTGTTGACCCACCATTAGGCAGACCAGTCACTACCCAAGATATGTCCGATAAGGTCAGACAGCTAGATAATACAAACAATCCACGGTTAAACAACCCGAAAAATCTTAGAGAGTGGCTACCAGAAAGACCTTACTGGAGTTCACCAAAATTCTTACGGGAAATGGAGGAATATTACAGAAAGCTAGAGGAAGTGCAACAAAGAGATTTGCAAACATACGATGCCATTCTCATTGTCGGTGGTAGTGGCCCGATGGTTGATTTAGCTGACAACCAGAGGGTACACGATCTCATCCTGAGCTTTTACCAAATGGGTAAGCCAGTGGCCGCAGAATGTTACGGCGTTGCATGTCTGGCATTTGCCCGTGATATTGGCGATCGCAAAAGCATTATTTGGGGTAAGCACGTCACAGGGCATTGCCTGGAATATGACTATAAAGATGGTACTGGATTTAACGGTACTAACATCGACCCATGTCTGAACAATATTAACTTTGGCACGCCATTCTATCCTCTAGAATACATACTCCGTGATGCCACAGGCCCAGATGGACAGTACCACGGCAATGTCGGTAGATCAACATCAGTGATTGTTGACTATCCGTTTATTACGGGGCGCTCTACACCAGACTCTTATTTGACTGGTCAGAAGGTGGTGGAAGTCCTCGAAAAAGGACTGAAGCGCTATGGCTGGTAAAGCTGGATTTTAAATCTCCGGATGGTACTGCACGATAACGCTGTATGCAATTGATGATTGCAGAAGGTAGAATCCATGACTAACAAAACAGGCCGCTTTGCCATTCTGGAACAATTTTTGGCAGATGGCATCCATTATATGTTCGGTAATCCCGGCACATCAGAAGAAGGATTCTTGGATGCTATTCGGGAATATCCAGACCTGAAATACATCTTGACATTGCAAGAATCCGTTGCTGTGATGGCAGCAGATGGTTACGCTAGAGCAACGAAAAAGCCTGCTCTGGTACAAATTCATAGTACTCCAGGTTTAGGAAATGCGATCGGCGCACTTTATCAGGCATACCGAGGTCACTCACCACTGGTAGTCATCGGTGGTGATGCAGGTATTAAATACCAAGCAATGGACGCTCAAATGGCAGGCGATTTAGTGGCTTTTGCTCAACCCGTTAC
This sequence comes from Nostoc sp. UHCC 0302, assembly GCF_038096175.1. Taxonomy (NCBI): domain Bacteria; kingdom Bacillati; phylum Cyanobacteriota; class Cyanophyceae; order Nostocales; family Nostocaceae; genus Nostoc; species Nostoc sp. UHCC 0302. The sequence continues at coordinate 3,202,406 of NZ_CP151099.1, read as the reverse complement.
CAAGTGGTCAACAATGGTAATAGAGCCATCTTCATTGCTGCGAGTTTTGCGTCGAGCAATTAAAATTGCTGCCACCCCGCCAATGGGGCCTGTCTATGTTTGTCTACCAGTAGATATTTTGGATGCTCCCGTAGTTGAAGAAGTCAGACCAACTTCTATCCCATCCACCAAAGTTTTGCCAGATGAAGCGTTGCTCAAAACAGCCGCAACCATGTTGGCATCTGCTCACAAGCCAATGATTTTTGTCGGCGATGGAGTTGCTTATTCTGGCGCACAAGATGAATTGACCCGTGTTGCTGAACTCTTGGGTGCAGAAGTCTGGGAAACTGATGCTGGTGAATTGAACATGAGTCACGCTCATCCTCTGTATCAAGGTATGACGGGGCATATGTTTGGCTATCAAAGCCGACCCATCACCTCTAGAGGCGATGTCAACTTAGTTTGTGGCACATACCTTTTGCCGGAGGTGTTCCCGGAACTGGGCAATATCTTTGCACCAGGAGCTAAGGTTATTCATATTGATTTAAATGCATATGAGATTGCGAAAAATCACTCAGTTGATTTAGGACTAGTTAGCGATCCAAAACTAACGCTTGCTCATCTGGCAAAAATTTTGTCAGCAATTATGACACCAGAGCAGAAAAAAACTGCTAAGGTGCGAACTGCTGATATTGCTCAAGCTAAAGAAGAGAACCATAAACGTGAGTTGCAAGCTGATCGAGAAAATTGGGATTCTGTCCCCTTGCACTTTTCTCGCTTTGCAGCAGAATTAGCAGATCAATTACCAGAAGATGTAATTATCTTCGATGAAGCTCTCACGAGTTCTCCCGATCTGACACGTTATTTAATCCCTACCAAACCAGGGCATTATTTTCTTTCTCGTGGTGGTTCTCTAGGGGTGGGAATTCCAGGAACGATTGGAGCTAAACTTGCTAATCCTGACAAAACGGTAATTGGGTTTACTGGTGATGGCGCTGCTATGTACACAATTCAGGCACTTTGGTCAGCTGCTCGTCACAATATAGATGCCAAGTTTGTTATCTGTAATAATCGCTCCTACAGATTGCTACAAGTGAATATTCAAGCTTACTGGCAAGAACGGGGTATATCACAGCATGACTATCCCCTGAGTTTTGATTTATCTAAGCCAGAGATTAATTTTGTCGAAATGGCGCGTTCGATGGGAGTTGAGGGTGTGCGCATCGAGAAGCCGCAAGAGATAGCCCCAGCTCTTGAACAGGCATTAGCCCACAAGGGCCCATTTCTTATCGATGTGGTTTTGGAAGCAAATGTTCACCCGGAAATGATAGACATTAGCTGCGGACAGTAGTTTAAGGAAATTTCAGTAACATCTTCACTGATTCCCTGGTCGAAAAATAATGGTAGTAAATAATCTAGCACCCCTAACGGATTTGGAAATTCAGCAACTGGCAACGAATTGGTATATGAAACTCGACGCTCACGTTCCAGTTGAAGAATATGTTCCCTTGCTAGCTGAAGAAGATTTAGAAATGCGCTTTCCTGAGGGCACAGTCTATGGCTTTGATGGCTTTAAGGGTTGGTATGAGCGTGTAACTGGTATTTTCTTTGATGAAGTACACACTCTCAAAAAAGTAGCGTCTACATCGACTGGCAATGACCATACAGAAGTTAAAGTTATTGTCAACTGGCAAGCCAGCACTTGGGAGCCACCAACAGCTAAAAGTCAACGAATTGTTGCCGATGCGAATCAGACCTGGATGGTGAAGCGATCGCCAAAAACCCAAAAGCCAGTGATTTCACTTTACATTGTGGACTTACTAGATTATGCCGAAGGCTCTGCCAGACTTTGAGATTTCCCAGAATTGAATCAACTTTACTCAACGGAGTATCACCTATGTCTACAGATGCAAACAAGGCGATCGTCCGCCGTTATTTCTATGAAGTCTTCAATGAAGGGAACATAACCACCCTAGAGGAGATTTGTGGACCTGATTTTATTTTTACACTTCCCACTCACGCCGAACCATTTCGCGGTGTTGAAGGATACAAGGGTCTGGTTAATATGCTCATCGGCTCTTTTCCTGGTATTCATTTTGCTATGGAAGATGTGTTGGCTGAAGGAGATATGGTCTTGACTCGTTGGACAGCAAGGGGGAATCATACTGGTAAGCCATTTCCTACAGCCATAGGGGACATTCCTGCCCAGGGCAAATCATTCCTACTCGAGGGCATGAGTTGGCATCGCATCGTTAATGGCAAAATTGCCGAAGTCATAGCTAATGAGGACTCTTTGGGGCTGCTCCAACAGATCGGTCAAGGTATTTTCCCAAGACAAACAGCCCCAACACCACCAGAACAAACCTCACCAGAAGTCAACAAAGAAACTGTTAGTCGTTACTTTGATGAGGTGATGAATCAAGGAAAACTGGAGGCCATAGATGAAATTATGGCTGCCAACTTCGCTTTTAGAATTCCTACCTTACCAGACCCAGTTCGTGGACATAACGGGATGAAGCAATTTGTCACTGGACTGCGTAACGCTTTCCCTGATGTCCAATTCACAGTTGAGCGTCAGATTGTTGAGGGCCAAAAGATAGGATGTCGTTACTGGCTGACCGGCACTCATAAAGGGGAGTTTCTCGGTATTGCCCCGACTGGCAAATCGGTGAAAGATGTAGGGAATGACCTTTTCCATCTTACTGGTGGTCAAATTGAAGAAATATGGGTCAGCGAGGATTCCTTAGGTTTGATACAACAGCTTGGTGCGATCGCTGCTTCAGCTACTGCTTAAGATGGGTTGGACGCAAAAAGGTCCACATTTAATGCACAGGAGATCATCATGCCAGTAATGTCAAATAAAGTGGAAAACCGGATAAAGCGTTTCCAAGAACAACGCTGGATTCTAGATAATATCATCAGAACTGTAGGCGTGACTTGGGATCAGGGGGATATTGATTTTGCCCTATTTCCATGTGGAATCGGAGCACTTGGCGATTTTATCCGGGTTGAACAGAATGTCAAAAAGTACAACGACATCGCCCGTGAGTACGGTGCTGCTGCTGTTCATCGGCAAACACAGGCCGAGAAACTAGAGAAGTTGGAACATACAGTTGCAGCGCGGGAAAATTACTTTATTGCCGCGATTTTGTATGGACAGGCCCAGTGGCCGATTTTTGAACCAACAAAACAAAATCTTGAGTACGAGAAGCGTAAAAACTACTGCTATGCCAAATATGCTGATTATGCTGATCATGTAGTGCGTAAGGCGGAAATTCCCTACGAAGGCAAGTCGATACCAGGCTGGCTACACTTACCACCCAACTATCAACTGGGTGACCGCGTGCCATATGTGATTACAGTTGGTGGAATGGACAGCACAAAAGAAATTTCCGTTGCACTCTATGGCGATCAATTTCTCAGTCGCGGCATCGCAGTCTTCATGTTTGATGGACCAGGGCAATTTAGCAGCGCCCTCCGCGAAATTTTTGTCACAGAAACGGGATTCTACGAGGCAGGGAAAGCAGTGCTGGTTTGGTTGCGTCAGCAAAATGAGCTAGACCACGACCGGATTGCAGTGCGAGGCGTAAGTATGGGCTCGATTTGGGGAACGCAAATTGCCGTGAGTGACCCCGCCATTAAAGCTTGTGCTGTTGCTTACCCCAGCTACGAAAGGGGCGAAAAAACAGCCTTCAATATGTATTCACCCTCATTCAAGCTTCGTTTTATGTATATGTCAGGTTATACGGATGAAGAAAAGTTTGACAAATTTATCCAGGATATCAATGCTGAAGGATTGGGAGCAAAAGTGAAGTGCCCCTATCTCGTTATCGCAGGGGAGGATGATGATTTTGCCGCGATCGAATCTGTTTTTGATGTCTTAAACGAAATTACTACACCGAAGGAGTTGCTGCTCTACAAAGGTGAGGGACATACGCTTCACAGTAGACCTTCAAGCGCCCTAGGCCCAAGCGAATGGGCTTATATTGCAGATTGGATTGCTGATCGTTTCCAAGGCAAGCCCATCGAGTCAACGTTCTCAGTAGTCAATTCGCAAGGTCTCATTCATCGTGAAACCTGGGGCGAACACCGATTTTATGATTATGGACTTCCTGATATTCCGTAAGTCAGGAAGAGGAATTTAAGGATTTGGGTATTTAGAAAAAGTTTAGTAATGCCTTAAGAGGAAAATCACAATGACGCTTAATCAAGCCACTTTATGGTTGCAAGATGGTCAAGGTCAAGATCCAAAGTACTGGGTGTTTTTTGGTGATTTGTGTACCATAAAGGCAGTAGGTAAAGATACTGGGGAAACCTATGCGCTCGTAGAGTTCGTGGTTAGACCACAAAACGGGCCGCCTCCCCACAGACATACTCACGAAAACGAATCATTTTTTGTTAGAGATGGAGAAGTTGAGTTCCATCTTGACGACGAGAACATTGTTGCCACTGCTGGAACATTCATCCACTCTCCCAAAGGTCAGCGTCACAGTTTTATCAACCGAGGCTCTACGCCAGCAAGAATGCTTGTTTGGGTGACACCAGCAGGGTTAGAAAAATTTTTTGCAGAAGCGGGTGTCCCAGCAGAAGGTGAGTTTACTCTCTCTCCTCCTGTCAGACCCGACGAGCTGGAACAAATTTTAGCGATCTCTCCAAAGTACGGAGTAGAAATCATTCCTCCATCTTCGCAAGCTTCTAATTAGAGTAAATGTTTAGCTGTTTTCTAGCCTAAACTCAAGTTTCCCTAGATTAAGTGTACTTAGAGCCTTCAAAAAATCTTTGAAATCCTTTACATAACACCAATTCAGTAATTTTAATTGTGGGGAAAACCCCCAGTTTTTATTTCTGGAAAGACCTCAATTTCCTCAGCTTAACTTGAATAAGCCTAGTTTTTAGTATTAGTGAATCGGTATTTTAGGTTAAGCATGAACGTTTTTTATCTATATCAACTTCAGGCTAAATAATACCTAATTTAATGAACTAAAACACGAAGAAAGCTCAAGAAGAAAATAAATGAACACTAGAGACATCATTAACAAATACTACGAAGTTGTCAATGCTGGTGATTGGGATACTTGGCTAACGCTGTTTGATGACAATGTGGTTGTAGATGAACAGCTAGCAGGTCATATTGAGGGGGTCGGTGTTTTACAGGGTGCTGTCGGCGGTATAAAGAAGGGTTATTCCAAATTCCAAAACCTGCCAAAACAAATAGTCATTAATGGCCACGAGGCTTGCGTCGTCTCTCACATTTCAGCCGCCAACGCTACTGGTGTACTAATTGAGGCAAACGTCGCCAACTATTTTCGTCTTAAGAACGGCAAAATTACTTACATGGCTAACTTCCATGATACCAGACCATTTGACCCTTTTGTTAATCAAAGGTTGAACTAAAACCCTATCAGTTTGAGAAGGGGCTATATGAGTGAATTTGATTTCATTGTTGTCGGGGCTGGTTCAGCAGGATCAGTTCTTGCCAATCGTCTCAGCGAAAATCCAGCAGTTAAGGTGCTGGTTTTAGAAGCTGGCGGGGCCAATATTCCCCCAACTGTCGATAACCCCTCAATATGGCCTACGTTGCTTGGCTCAGAAATAGACTGGGATTATACCAGTGTTCCACAACCCAGTTTGGAGGGGCGTATCACCCATGAACCAAGGGGTAAGATACCAGGCGGCAGCAGTAATTTATATATTATGATGCATATCCGGGGGCATACATCCGATTACGATAATTGGGCTTACAATGGCTGTCCCGGTTGGGCCTATCAGGATGTTTTGCCCTACTTCCAGAAGTTGGAAAACCAAGAAGACGACTCTAGTCCGTGGGCTGGTAAAGGTGGCCCACTTAATGTCATCAATGCTAAACTGCACAACCCGAATCCAACCTCTGAAGTATTTATTAATGCTTGTTTGGAGTTAGGCTACCCCTATACACCAGATTTTAACGGCCCCAAGATGGAAGGGGTAGGCTGGCATCATATCAACATCAAGGACGGTAAGCGTCATAGTATGGCAGATGCCTATCTCAATCCGGTTTTGAAGCGACCTAATCTCACTCTCAGTACGGACTCCCAAGCTACCAGGTTGCTGTTTGTAGGTAAGCGCTGTAACGGCGTGGAGTACACACAGAATGATGAAATTAAAACTGCCTATGCCAATTATGAGGTGATTGTCTGCGCTGGTGCGATTGAGTCTCCTAAACTTTTGTTACTTTCTGGTATCGGTAATCCTAGTCAGTTGCAGGAGTTCGGTATTGCTGTCATAGCCGATGTACCTGGTGTAGGCGAAAACTTTCATAATCATGTCCTGACTGGTGTGATTTATGAAACAACAAAAGCCATACCACCACCGAACTTGAATCTGTCAGAAAGTGCTTTATTTTGTCAATCAGAACCAGGTTGGATTGGCCCAGATTTGCAACTGGGTTTTGTTCACGTCCCTTTTGACATTATTATTGGTCAAAATTATCCTAATGCTGTCAGTATCTTACCTGGTGTTGTTCGCCCAACGTCGCGCGGTTGGATTAGGTTGGCTAGTAGTAACCCGCTAGATAAGCCGCTTGTTAACCCCAATTATCTTAGTACTCAAGCTGACCTTGAGCGCTTAATCCAAAGTGTGAAAATAGCCCGGGACATATTTGCTACAAAAGCTTTCTCTAGTTGGGTGAAACAAGAAGTGATGCCAGGGCCAGATGTGCAGAATCACGAACAACTACGAGCATTTGTCAAACAAAGAGCAGACTCTTATCATCATCAAGTTGGGTCATGCAAAATGGGTCTAGATAATATGGCAGTAGTAGATCCTCATTTGCACGTCTATGATGTGGAGGGACTTAGGGTAGCTGATGCTAGTGTGATGCCTGTAGTACCTTCGGGAAACTGCCATACAGGTATTGTGATGATTGCTGAGAAAGTTTCTGACCTCATCAAAGATGAGTATAGTTTACACGTTTGATAACTAGATGGAGGCAGAGAAATGATATCTACCTACTTACTGGGAGTCTTTAATGCGTAAATCCAAATTATATCGGGGGAGCGGTAATGGGTTTTTTAGTCTTTTCTCATATGGCAATCAGCTGTCAAGACCCGATCGCAACAGAAAAGTTTTACACTAAATATTTCGGCTTTGTGCGCGCACGGGTTGTATCACTTGGCGACCAGCAAATAGTATTTATTAAATTGGGTGAAATGTACCTAGAAATTTTCCAAGCACAAGGAGAATCTCCTGTTTTACCCACTGATAGAGATGGGCCACAATATCCCGCATGGCGACATTTTGCTTTTCAAGTTGATGATATTTCCGCTAAGTTGGCAGAGATGGGCAATGATGCAAAAATCACCCTGGGGCCGCTTAACTTTGATGATTATATCCCAGGATGGCGATCGGTTTGGATTGCTGACCCAGACGGCAGAATTGTGGAGATTAGCCAAGGCTTTATTGATCAAGATAATCCACCGCTTTTAGAGACAGATTTAACAGGTGGGAAAACTCAGCCTGCACATATTGCGTAACTTGCAAAAAGTGGTGGTGATCAAGCAGAAAACTATAATCTAATTACCTGAAGGATGCCATCATGGCTAAAATTCCTGTTCAGTTTACCTATTTCACAGGTTTTAAAAGAGCAATTTTTAACAATCCCCGTTTAATTGGGAGTTGGGATGAAAACGGTCGCTATTCTCAACAATGGCGATCGCAACAAATGCAGCAAATGATTGGAGAAGATGGCTGTCCCTGCTTCCAGACTACGGTTGAACTTGATGATTCCCAAATTGGCTGGTTATTTCGCTGGGGTGTAATGGTAGATAGTCCAGCAGGTAATAATCTTTGGGGAATCCCAACTGAGATTAACGATAGTAATTCTAGCGATCGCTATCGTAGTTTTACCTTACAATCTCCTGACAACAGTCAGTCTCTACAACAAATATATTATCTAGTTCACAGCCGCAGAGTAGGGGCGCAACCATATTATATTCCTGGTCAATCTCAACCTGCGCTGCGGTTTGCTGTCTGGTCGCCAAATGCCCGTAATGTAGAAGTTGTGTTTGGTAACCGTAGTAGTGGCTATATTGCAGATGATGTTTTTCGCAATGATCCTGATTTTGGCATGAATCCCAACCTGGGGCCATTTCCTCTGTTGCGGACAGATGAGGGTATTTGGCAAACAGATGTCACAGTATCACCAGAACTTGCTGATTTCTCCCGCTTTGACCATATTCCTTATATGTTTAGAATTGTCAATGAAGGGGGACGGGTAGTTTATCGCACTGATTTATATTCTCGCTGCCAAATTGGGAAAGGCAACATCAATCCTGACGGTAAACCTTTTTCTAATCGATATAGAGATACAGAGGACAGACCTTTTTCGGGAAATTATCAAGATTTGGATGGTACTAAAAGCTGCTCTGTAATTGTAAATCCTGATACAGTGACTAGAAATTTTCAAGAACCAGTCTGGCCAGAACTGGAATTTATCCCAGAGGAGGAGTTCTGGAGTAATGAGTTTTCACTGGAACGTCCTGTTCCCCAGCGTGTCGAGGATCTAGTAATTTACGAACTCCACGTAGGGGCTTTAGGGTATGGCCAAAACAGACCAGGAGATTTTCAGGATGCAATAAATTTACTACCCTACTTAGTAGAATTGGGAGTTAACGCTGTTGAACTCTTACCGATGTCAGAATTTCGAGACGAAGTTAATTGGGGCTATGAAACATCTCACTATTTTGCTCTCGAATACAGTGCTGGTGGTAGAGACCAACTGAAACATTTTGTTAGAGAATGCCATCGTTATGGAATTGCGGTGATTTTAGATGTGGTGTACAACCACTTCAATCCTGATGGAGAACGGGCAGAATGGGCATACGACTCGGATATTCCCGAACACAATAGCTATTACTGGTATGAGGGTAACTCTAGCGATTATTTCTACCCAGACGGCAGAAGTTTCCCCGAAGGTGGCTATCTTGATAACTTGTCTACAGGTTTTGCACCTCGGTTTTATGAAGAGATAGTGCGGAAAATGTTCATCAGTAGTGCAGTAACTTTAATGGAGGAATTTCATGTAGATGGGTTCCGGGTTGATCAAACGACTTCGATGCATTCATACAACCAATTGCACGCTGATGGTAGACCTGTAAGTAATGCCAATATTTTTGGTGCTAAATTCCTCAGAGAATGGACAAGGACAATGAAGTTAATCCAATCGAATGCTCTTCTCATAGCAGAGGATCATTCTGATTGGGAGCCAGTTACTGAATCACCTGATGTTGGCGGGTTGGGCTTTGATGCAGCTTGGTATGCCAACTTCTATCACCATCTAATTGGTGATGCTAGACAAGGAACGGAATATGCCAAATTAATTCCTACGGCTGGATACGGTACAAATGAACCCCTAGCTCTGGATAGATTTGCAGGGGCGTTGGGATGGTCTGGCCATAGAAAGGTTGTCTATCATGAATCTCATGATGAAGCAGGCAACTCATATTATGAACAAGGAGGCCTTAGAGTTGAGTCTCGGCGCACAATTGTTTCGGCTGCAAACTCAGCTCCACTGATTGGAGAAACCCGACGTTATGCTGAAGCACGTTGTCACTTTGCTGTGGGAATGTCAATTTTGTCGGCTGGGACTCCGATGTTTTTAATGGGTGAGGAGATTGGCGCACAAAAACCCTACAGATACAGCGACTTCATGGCTAACCGAGAGGATTTGCTAGGCGATCGCCAAACTATTGGTCAGAGATTGTTCCGATTTTACCAAGACCTGATTCAGTTGCGCCGCAACCATTCAGGAATGCGATCGCATTTGATTGATATTCTCTATGTCCACAATGCCAATCGAGTTATTGCTTTCAGACGTTGGGATATCAGTGAAGAATTTTTAGTGGTTGCTAGTTTAAATAATCAACCCTTCTCTTCAGGGTACACCATTAATAATTCTCGAATTGGAGATGGTCAGTGGCACGAGATATTTAATAGTGATGCTGCACTCTATGGAGGAAATAGTATAGGCAACTTTGGCGCTGATATCTCTGCAACTAACGGATATATTCATCCCATAGTTCCAGCCAATGGATTTGTTGTGTTCCAGCGCCATTAGATTGATCTATGGATTAATCCAAAATGACTTTCAGCCAAAGAAAAGACGTAAGGATTCAGGTCTAATATTGCGGAAGCAAAGAAGGACGAGACAAATAATTATTAGAGTCAGCCAGTAAAGCTTGTGCAAAAAAATCAATTACCGACCTTGACGGCGACAAGTCTGCTCAACCTCCATACCATCAGCGATCGCTACCTTTCTCTATTTCTTAGTATATTTATACTATATTTTAGAACACCTAACACAAAAGTTAGGCTTAGCTGCATAGTATCAATTTTAGGAAGATTTCGTCATTCAATAATTTAGAGAGCCAAGAGCATTTACTCTTTATTATGTCCTTCTTCTATTAGGCATCGTAGGTGAACGGTATCTTCTCCAAAAACGCCTCCAAATTAACAACAGTAAAATAGCAATAATAAATCCGCCTAGAGTATATATCCCTTTAGTAGCTGGCATTAACCACCAGGGTTCTTGTGTAGTTGTTGGTGGTAGCGTATCCAGTTTCAAGTTAGATAACTTGATCAGGATAGACCTAACGGGGTTATCGTTCTTTTCGGCTAATCCTGGTAGTGCTGCAACAAACGAGCCAAAAGCCCATCCTCCCGCTAGGAGAGTAACGAAATTTTGAAATTAGCGATCTCGTTCGGCTTTTTCTACTTCCACTCGACTACAAACAGCGTTAATAGTATCTGATTGGAATTTTAAAAATCGCTCTGAAATTTCTGAATCTTTCGTTATTTTTAAGCGATATTTATCCTTCACTAATCTACTAAATTCTGTAAAAAATTTTAAATCTGTTATTGAATTTTCTTGAATGCGGGTAGTTTTTTGTTTGATTATTCCTAAACGTTTTTCATAGTTACTTAAATTAATATCAATCGTAGCAATTTGTAAATCAAAAAGAGTTAACTGTTTTGTATACTCATTGAGTGTATTTTGAATATTTACTAACATTTGGTTTAGAGTGTTTAACTCACTGTATTTATTTCTTGTTTGCTCAATATAATCATTGCCAACTTTAATTGTACGAAAATAAGTTTGCAAAGAAAGTTTTACTTGACGACTTTGATTATAAGCCCAAAGTATCTTGTGACGATAGTAAAATAACCGCATCCAATCAGCATAAAATTTCCCAGATAGATTTAAGGTGTTTTCGTCAGGATATATGATAATAATAAAGTGTTGATGAGCTTGGATCAACTCAAAAATATTCGCTCCCAAAAAATACCCTTGTCCTTCTAAATACTCTTCCCAATCTAAACCATGCATACAGCACTTGCGTCTATTATGAGGTACACTAGATAAAAATATAAATACTTTTAAATGAAGTCCTACTCTGTCGATCTACGAGAAAAAATAGTTGCAGCACATCTTGAGAAAAACATTTCAATCAGGAAAGTGGCTGACATTTTTTCAGTCTCAAAGAGTTTAGTACAAAAGCTTGTAAAACAACAAAAACTTGAAGGAAATTTGCAATCCAAGCCGCGAGGAAAGCCCCAATTTAGTCATTTAACAAATGCTGACACAGAGTTGAGAGAATTAGTTGAATCATATCCAGATGCAACATTGATAGAGTTGTGTGAATTATTTGCAGACAAGACTGGTAATTGGGTAGGTCAAAGTGCAATGTGTCGTGCGTTACAGAAATTAGGATTAAATCGGAAAAAAAAACAAAGCGGAGTACCCAAGCAGGGACGGAGAGAGTCCTAAATTTAAGACTAAATTTTTGGGATAAGGTCAAACATATAGAGCCAGAAAACTTAGTATTTTTGGATGAAACTGGTGCTCTACTTGGGTTAACTAGGACTCATGCGCGTTCACAAATGGGAACAAGAGCTTACTCTATTAACCCCTTCTACAGAGGCTCACTCATTTACGATAATTGGAGCAATTAGTATTAAAGAAGTAGTTGCATTAATGACAATAAATGGTTCAATGGATGGCATTGCATTTGAATTATTTATTGAAAAGTTTTTAGTGCCAAATTTATGGTCAGGAGCAGTGGTAGTAAGGGATAATTTATCCGCGCATAAACTAGATTCAATTGTGCCAATGATTGAAGCTGTCGGTGCAAAAGTTATATGTTTATCACCATACTCCCCCGATTTTAATCCAATTGAATTATGGTGGTCACAACTTAAATCTTTTTTACGTACTTTTGCTCCAACTACAACAGAAATGGTTGATCAACTAATCTCAGTTGCACTCGATTTAATAAATCCTCAACATTTAAGAAACTGGTTTGCTAGTTGCTGCTACTGTACCTCATAACAGCCGTAAATGCTGTAAACAACTTCAGTTAAGGGGAAATTTATTTCTAGCCAGCTTTTGATAATTGGAAACCAAATTTCTTCAACATTGATGTAATTTAAAGATAAAAACCGCTGAATTTTCTTCCTTCTACTTTCAAACAGTATTAGGTATTGGTAAGGCAGTAGCTAAGGGAGCATCCCAGTTTTTTGCAAAGAGGGCGAAAATCAGTCAGAATAATTAAGATGAGTGTATTTACCTACCGATGACCCCAGAACAAAAGCAAGCCCTCCAAGAACATATTCAAGCGATCGCTAATGTTTATTAACATAGACGACTATGTTAATAGTATTTTTATACTAGCTTCATCATAAACCGTCTTAAGTTTCCTGTTAATCAAGTATTCCTACTTTGATGTGTCTTTTATGAAAATATTTGATGTTGTGATAATTGGTGCTGGGCCCATTGGTTTAGCAACTGCTCTTGGCTTAAATAAGCGTGGTATTACAAATGTTCTTGTCCTGGATCAGACTCGTGCTTTTCGTCAAGTGGGACAAATTGTGGACATTTTACCAAATGGCTTGAAAGTTCTCAAGTCATTAGTACCTGATGCTTACGATGAAGTAAAGGCAATAGGTTTGAAATCAGTCAATCCTAATTTATCTCCTAAATGGGTTTATAGAGATTTACAAGGAGAGTTAATCCGCTCGATTCCTCTTGAATTTGAAGTGTGGTCTAAAGCTTACGGAGAGGGACGAGTAGCAATAACTTGGTACGAACTACAAACAACTTTTAGAAATTTACTTCCCCAAGAGCAGGTAAAAGCTAATCATCGTTGTGTAAATGTTGTTGAAGAACCATTTGATGGGTGTGTGCGAGTAGATTGCATATCTCAGGAAGAGAATAATCCTTATGCATATTGGGAGCAAAAACCTTATGAGCCACAAATTCAGATTTTGGATGCTACCTATACACAATCAGAAATTAAATCGTTTCGAGCCAAGCTAGTTGTTGCCGCAGATGGGATTAATTCTACAATTCGCAAGGTACTTTATAAAGATAGTCCTTATTATAATTTTTCTACTCCTCGATACTCAGGATTTGCGGGAATACTTTGCACAAAAACAGAGGTAGGAGACAAACTGAAAACAGAGATTGAAGAAAAATTTCTTCAGAACTCACTAATTGTAACAGTTAGTAATAATAATTCTGCCACAGGCATCAGGTTTATCTTGTTTCATAATCAAAACAGTTATAGATACATGATACAAATGCCTTTGCATTATAATTCTCTAGAAAATAAGACTGGAAGTGCTTTAATTGATTTAGCAGAACAAGAGTTAGAAAAAGCTGATTTTCCGTCTTATTTAAAGCAATTAGTACATTTATCTTCTCCGACTGAAATTCAACAGCGCCTTTATCATATTCATCACGCTGCGATTACAGAACAGATTTCTATTTCTAACGGAAGTAACTCGAATACTGAAGGTCATACTGGAGAAATTCAACCGTTTTGGAGTAAAGGGCGAGTTGTATTAGTTGGAGATGCAGCACATGGGATGCCTCCTTTCATGGGTCAAGGAGTAAATCAAGGACTTGAAGATGCACTTTCTATTACAACACTTATCGCTCAAATTGCACAAGAAAATAACTGGGATAACGAGCAAGTTATAAATGCAGCTTTTGAAAAATATCAAAACTTCCGTCGTCCATTAATTAAATATATTCAAAAAGCTACTTTAACAAGGTTTCCATTTTATTCAGAAAAGAATTTTCAAGATTACACCGAGCAAGTTTATTGCCGTAATTTCGAACAAGTATTATAAATTTAAACAGTTCTTCCAGTACTTTTATGGTGATTACTAAATTTTAGTAAATTTTAGTAACTACATTTTAATGATGCTCATCCTTAAAATATTAGAATTTACGCATTGACAATAAAGCCAAGAAATGCGTAAAAAAAGACAGAACAAACAAGCGAACGCTTGTTACCAGAGGCGTGAAAAATAGATAATTTACCTATCTGTATTTAGGGTTCGGACGATTAGAGCGATTACAAAACCATCAACTGCTAAATGTGACTTGGATACTTATACGTTGTTTCTGCTGGCAGAATCGAAATATCCAGGCTGCACCCGTTTGGCAGAAATCATGAAAAATTTTTCGCATTATAGTGTCAATAGATTTTTGTTACGTGAGCGGTATGAACCCTCTTGTTTTATTTGAACAAATAAAGCCAAACATCAATCTAATGGGAGGCACTTTAAGTGGAGATGATACAGTAATTGACAAGCCTCATAGCGACCCAAAAATAACAGAGCTAATCGGCTATTACTATTCAGGTAGACATCATCGTGCCGTCAAGTGAATTCAGTTAATCACCTTGTATTACACGGATTTGTCAGGTAAATCTGTGTCTGTAAATTACCGCATTTATAACAAACAAGACTAGAAGACTAAAAATGATTATTTACGAGAAATGATTACTGAAGTAATGGATTGGGGTTTAAAGCCTAAAAGAGTGACTACTGACGCTTGGTATTCCAGCAAAGAAAACCTGAAGTTACTGAAAAACAAGGGATTAGGGTTTTTAACTGGTGTGGCTAAAAATCGCTCATGCTCGGTTGGTGGTAAAAATTTTACCCAAGTTCAAAATTTATAAATCCCCGAATCTGGTTTAATAGTGTATCTCAAAAATTTTGGTCAGGTAAAGGTATTTCGGAGAAGTTTCAAAAACGAAACTTACAGATATTACATTATGTATACCCCTGAAAAAGATGCACTCTCTTCAATTTCTAGAGTAGAATTAAAAGAATTACATTCAATACATTGGGGAATTGAGTGTTACCACAGAGCGATTAAAAAAGTCTGTGGTATTGCTCAATTTATGGTTAGAACAACTGAGGCAATCAGAACTCATTTTTCTAGCGCTATTCGAGCTTTTACACAATTAGAATTAATACGGGCAGAAGAGTTAATTGAAAACTGGTATGAACTCCAAAGAAATTTATCTCTTCAAGTAGCTCGTGACTTTATTTTAGAACAACTAACACAGAAGCTATGCTTGGTTGCATAGTCTTAATTTTCTGTCAATGCGTAAGTTCTAAATATATCAAATGTAGTGAGCGCTTGCTTTAAACTGACAATTGCATCAACGTGCTACTGTTGCTCTAGCTGTAGCTGGGATAACTTTTCTAGTTCGTAGCTTTTGCGTTTAAGAGTCTTTAAGTCATTAGGGCTAAATTCGAGTGCAATGTTATACTTAGGGATCTCTTGAATGTAAGCCTCTATTGTTTCTTGTTGCTGCTCCCATCAGACTGTTCTGTTTTCTGGTGTTGAAGTTTAACCTTTATCCTTTGAGCGTTAACTCTTGTCGCTTACTGGCGTTGACCATCTAACCAAGTGTTGATTAAGATAACTTTGCGCCGAGACGTAGAGGTTCTCCTAAACTTCATGATTGCGGCTGATTTTCGCCCCGACGGTATTACCTGCTATTTTCTCTGCGATTAAATACTTGCGAACTCTGACCAAAGCGCCAACTTGTGAACAATAGACTGATAACTCGATTAAACTGTTACATTGTGCACTCGCTCAACTGACAAATTCAAGTTTAGGTTCTTGACGCACCTATTCCACGTATTAGCCCAGAAGTGTAATGTCTGCTATTTATAGTGAACTGCAATGTTCAGGCGATTCGTAAACGTTCAATATCCTTCATGGGTGGGGTACCAAATAAGCGGGAATATTCACGACTGAACTGTGAAGGACTCTCATAACCAACCTGATAAGCCGCCTGGGTTGCATCAGCGTTTTCAGCCAGCATCAGACGACGTGCTTCCAATAATCTCAACTGTTTTTGATATTGCAATGGACTCATTGAGGTGACTGCCTTAAAATGGCGATGGAATGATGCAGGAGACATACTCGCTTGCTGAGCCAAATCATCAACGCGCAATGATTTTTTAAAATCAGCTTTGATCCGTTTAATTACCTCTGCCACGCGCTGCATATTGCTACCGGATGTCGCAATCTGGCGAACTGCTTCGTCTTGTTCGCCAATTAAAAGGCGGTAATAGATTTCGCGAATAATCATCGGTGCCAAGAATGGAATATCCTGGGGCGTATCCAGAAGCTGTGTTAGTCTGGTGGCACAATTAATCAACGATGCATTAGCATCACTGACGAACAAGCCTCTAACCGAAGTTTCTTTTTTATCTGGGCTGCGCTGAATTTGGTCAATAATATTCCAAAGTTGAGTTGCGTCCAGGCTCAGCTTAAATCCTAGATACGGTTTGTCTGCTGTCGCTTCGACAATGTTTCCACTGAGCGGTAAATCCACTGTGACAACGATATATTGAGCCGCACCATACTGATAGGTTTCCTTTCCCAGTAAAGTTTCTTTTTTGCCTTGAAGAATAATGCAAAGAGTCGGTTCATATACAGCACAGAGTGCTGTCGGAGCAGCAGATTCCCGCATAAATTCTAACTGATTGATTGCGGTTGAATGGATACCATTACCCAAGTCATTCGTATGGCGGGTCACTAATTCTACCAGTTCTTGACAAGCATGAATCGCCATCTCGCGTTTCAAGGGTTCAATTGCCATAGCAGTTTCTCGATCACTCCGATCATTTTGCTGCGCTTATTATAGAGGATTCTTTTGAGTACTATTTGAATGCTTGAGAGGATCAGGCAATAATCTGCGAGGTTTATGTATTTATAACCCTTCTGCTTAAGCTTATGATAATCCTATCCCAGAAAGGCAATGAAAGAATAAGGCAATAAAACAGGGTACAACAAGCAAATCCAAATCGCTTTGATTACAAAATCGAGGTGAGAACGGAGCAAGAATACCGCTTTTACAACTGCCCAAAAAGGACAAGAATCTAGCTGTGTTACTAACTTAATCTAAGGAGATTTACAGATGACTCAGAGAACATGGTTTATTACAGGTGCTTCCCGTGGAATTGGAGCCGAAATCGCGAAAGCAGTTTTGGCAGCAGATAACCAATTAATTGCAACCGCCCGCGACAAAGCTGATTTGCATCAGTTTGAGTCCAGTCAAAATGTGTTGACGCTCAGCCTAGATATTACTGACGAGGCTCAAGTGAAAGCAGCAGTTGCAGCAGGACTGGAACGCTTTGGGCAGATCGATGTGTTAGTCAACAATGCGGGATTCGGTTTGCTCGGAGGCATTGAAGAAACCAGTGCTCAAGAGGTTGAGCGAGTATACCGCACGAACGTCTTCGGGCTGTTGAATGTGATCCGTGCCGTGTTGCCCAGTATGCGTCAGCGCCGCTTTGGACACATCATTAACCTATCGTCGCTCGGTGGCTATCGTTCCTCTTCAGGGTGGGGCATCTATTGCTCAACCAAATTTGCTGTTGAAGGCATTACTGAAGCGCTGCACGATGAGCTAGCTCCTTTGGGAATCCATGCTACCGTTGTCGAACCGGGATACTTTCGTACCAATTTTCTCGATGGCAGTTCGCTTCAAAAAACTGTAACGCAAATTCCTGATTATGACCAGACCGTCGGTAAAACCCGTAACCTCGCATCTGAACATAACTATCAACAACTGGGAGATCCCACTAAACTTGCCCAGGCGATCCTTGAGATCGCCAACGCAGATACCCCACCTCTGCGGTTGCCTCTAGGGACAGACACCCTTCAGGTAATTGCTGAGAAAAACGCTTACGTCGAGCAAGAAACGGCAAAATGGCGAACTCTGGCTGAATCCACTGATTACAGATAAGGAGTTGGAAGACTCAGCCATGAAAAGGCAGCCTGATCTCTGGTGTTTTTGATTGCATGAGAAATACTAATAGATGGGGTGAAATGAGCATCCGTTCCGAAACTTACGCTAAGGACTTGATGAGCTACTTTCAATACTGCGATGGCGTATCCGCCCGCCGTAGGCGATCGCCAGGATTAAAAGGCGTTGCTGAGTGAGAATATGAATTTGTTTCACGCAGAGATGCAGATAGCAAGAATTGAGAGTACCCGATTTTTGCATTTCATATCTAAATTCAGCAACGCCGATTAAAACTTTACCAATTGAAGTCTCTGAAATTTAGGAGCTTCAAACCCAAGATGAGCCGTATTAAATTGTTGCACCAAATAATCTATAGGTTGATTGGTAAATTGAGAATTGCCAAAAATATCGATTGTTAGAATGCTTATACATCAAGGGTTACAGCCGAATGGCAATAAGAAAAGGTAAAACCTCGTCAGGGCAGGGTGTTGGGGGTAGGGTGCAGGGTGTAGTGTTTAAGACAATTAAACTTTAGTTGCGTCAAGGAGTTCAACATTTTCTTGATTCCCCAATACCTGCAACCCCACACGCCACACCCTCTCATCCAGTTATATCAAGGGTTTACGCTTAACTTAGTGCCATTCGGTTACAGCCTTAGCGCAACTATCTGTACCGTTGCTCATTTACCCCCAGATTGTACAATCTAATGAGAGCCAGAATAAAGAGATAGTACGCGAAGGCTTTGCCAAATAGGCAAATGGCACTGGTCGTTTCTTCGATCTGTAGAGGAAGCGATCGCGCCAATTAACGAGCGATTGAGCGTAAGAATAGTACCTAGTATCCGGAGTATTTATGCCGAGGGCGACACAGTAATTGCCTTATGGGATAGAACAGCAAAAGCCAAAGACGGCAAACCATACACCAACACCTATTCCTGGTATATGACTATGAAAAATGGGCGTATTGTCAAGGTAGTGGCGTTTTTCGATACTATTGAACTTATCGACCTGTGGAAACGTATTTCTGTGAGTGGAAACAATAAGCAGTGGATAAACTGAATAAATTGCCCTTTGAACTCCTGAGAAATATTAACAGGAATGGGCTGGCATTTAATAATGATTCGTAAGGAAATCTTGCCGCCCAGGTCGTGAAGTCAATATTACCCCAGCCTAAAAGAATTGCACCATCGGGGGTATCCGGGAATGAGATTCTTGTAAAAGAGCGGCTCAAGCAGCAAGAGATACTCTCTCAAAAGCAACAGGGGGCGGTTTTAGCCCGTGACTAAGGTGTTGAGCCTTTTTGCCAAGAACAGGATTTAAAATTGCGAACTAAATATCTCATTTGTAGTTGAGATGTAGTGCAACGGTAGTAAAAGTTGATTACTGTTAAAGATTTGTATAAATAAAACTGTGGTTTCAATATATCTCATTTGTAGTTGAGATGTAGTGCAACGGTAGTAAAAGTTGATTACTGTTAAAGATTTGTATAAATAAAACTGTGGTTTCAATTCTGTCTTGATTGTAGTTTTAAGTGTTTATGTTTACAGTGCGCTACACCTAAAGCAGCAAACGCTAGTGTACCCAGCACAGAATTACTTTCAGGGATAGGTTTTGAATTGGGAATAGGTGACAAAAGAACTGCACGCACTTTCCCATCCAGAGAACCAGTTCCCACTATCTGACCGACATTATTAATTCCTCTAGCTTCAAATACAGTCCAGCCAGAATCAGGAGAAAGCAAATTGTTTAGATCAAACATTGTACCCTTTTCCCATACAAAGGCGTGCTGTGTTGCACCAGCATTACTGATGTTGAATATAGAATTACCAACCACCTGACCTGCGTTGTTAATGGCATAAGAATAGCTATAGCTGTTGTCAGCGCCAAGTGTGCCAAGATTAATCATGCCTGTACTTTCGCTCCAAAGGAAGGCGCGAGTTGGAACATCAGTAGAATCTGAATCACCAACTACCTGACCGACATCGTTGATGCCAGTAGCGAAGCTGTAGTAACCGAGAGTGCCAAGGTTTTTCAGCCCTTTACTTTCAGTCCAAAGAAAGGCGCGAGTTTGCTCATTAGCAGTGTTCGCAAAACCAACCACCTGTCCAGCGTTGTTAATATCAAAAGCAGCACTGCGGATGTTGCCGCCCAAAGTGCCAAGGTTTTGTGTTCCTCCGCTCTCAGTCCAGAGGAAAGCACGACTTTGCCCATTAGTGGGATCAAATAAGTCACCAACTACTTGACCAGCATCGTTAATGCCCCAAGCTTCACTGCCGATACTTGGAGTGCCAAGGTCACGTATCGGTGTACTCTCAGTCCAAAGGAAGGCACGGCTTACCCCACTATTAATGTATGAAGAACCAACTACCTGGCCGATATTATTAATGTTTAAGGCAGCACAGTTATATCCATTATCGAGAACACCAAGGTTTCGCATACCTATACCTTCGCTCCAAACAAAAGCGCGAGGTTCTCCATTAGTAATACTGGATTGACCAACCACTTGACCTTTATCATTAATTCCGTAAGCACCACTAACTTCTCCGCCAAGAGTGCCAAGGTTGGTGATGGAATATAACGTTACAGCTGCTGCTGACTGATAGGTTGCAAGTCCAACTCCAGCTGTCATTATCAGTGTAAGACTGATTTTGCGGGTACTGCGTAACTTCACGCTCACTTCCTTTTAGAAAACTAAAAACAATAACTTACGTATTTACAACATTATTTGCTATTTTTCCTACACCTTAAGGTAGATACCTAAGCAGCAGGTTACTGCATGATTTTCTCCATCTGCTGTGAGGAGATGAGCGCCTCCATTACTGCGTAGAGTATGCAATCATGTCAAACCTTACCACTGTCTCAAAGTCATATAGTTAAAAAATAAGTATAAATAAGAACTAAATAAGCAGGTTACAGTTTAGTTGACCCCGTGTGTATAAAACCCTTGTTCTACAAGGGCTAAATCAGGTTACACTTTCTGCAAAATATACGGTTAAAACGACAGTAACACGTGCTATAACGTAGTCACTAAGAGATGCCAGAATAGTTTGGCGCTCTGAGATTCAAGAAATCTCAAAATCAAGAATTTTACATATATCGCCACAATAAATTGAAGTAATCTTGTATCCGGCTATATTCAGAGACTACTATCGCTCCTTCTGTTCTGTTGGTAACTCTAGCTGGCAACCATCTAATGTCTAGCAATAGCTCAACCTACCTCTAACCATTTTTAGTTAGGAGTGAGCGTTAATTCTTCACGCTTGCTAGAGTTAACAATTTTGACCAAACGCCCATTAAGATAACTTTGGGCCGAGACGTAGAGGTTCTCCCAAACCTCATGATTACGGCAGATTTTCGCCCCCACGGTATTACTTGCTATTTTTTCTGAAATTAAATACTTGCGGAAGTAATTTCTCCACAGATGTTGAAAAAAATCTTCTGCGAATTCATCAAATGGTAAAATCCAGTTGTAATCTTTGTCTAGGAACACTCTATACGCTACAACTATCGGCAACGCTAGTTCTGCTGGCACTCCAAAACCAAATGAGTACTTAGTGTCTGGTAACAGGGTAGTTTTCCTGGTATCAATTGAAGCTAAATCATTGACACCTTTTCTTCTTGGGCTAGTGATGTGTTCGTGGATAATTTCGTACAGCCTCTGCTCTATCCATAGCCCTTGGGAAAGGAGTGGCAGTAAAGTTGTGAACCTTTCTCGCTCCTTGTCTGTAATCACAGAAGGGGTGTTGCTGACTGGCGGGTGTTTGGTTCTTGTTCTACCATCCGGGTTGTATTTGTTTCTATCCAAGCAGTTGAGCAGTTTAAATAAATGGGTAACATTACACTGACCATTTTTGGGAGCGCCGCTTTGGTTCTGGTAATAGGTGATGCGGAATTTTCTATGTTGCTCCCGCTCCAAATGAGCTAAGTACTGCTTGATAAATTTGTAATCACCTAGAGCGTTGACTTTGGAATGTGAATCAACTGGAAAAGTCGTGTTTGATGCCAGCGCTATGTCTTTGGCTTCTTCTTCGCCTAGCCCTATATGAATCGTAACTTTTACTCTCGTTATTGATGAATACGAAATACTTGATAAAAACGGTAATTTTTTGTATTTAACGTTGTTAGAAACACGAGACTATCTTCAGAATTTAGTTGCAGATTCAATTTAAGTAAGTTGTCAACAGAAACATCCTCTCTAAGCTACACCTAATTCTTCATCTACTGGCTGTTGTTGCTTCTTTACAGCACCCAGTTCTTTAATAAAAGCGTCGATTGCCTTGGCTGCTGACTGCCTACCTGTTTCCAATTTTCCAAGGACTTTTTCGCGGATTGCTGAATAATCTGGTAGGATTTGCTGCTCAACAGAACTGTCTTCTTGTATAGGTAGGGCAACTCCATCCGAAGTATAAACAACTGATCAACGACCCAATTATTAAACTTTGCCCTGTGGGCAACTTTTACCCTTGATTCTTTAATCTAGCTTCAAATCAATCAAGTTGCCATTACTTCAATTGTAACGCACACTTACCTGATATCCATATTAAAAATGAGGGCAGATGTCCCCTATTTAAACTTTTGACTTTTAAATGTTGTCCTACCTCCAATACCTCGGAGTTTCACATTCAATAGGCTAAATAATAATATATCCTCTGTTAGATACTGAAAAAATGTTAATTTAATAAAATACGCTAATGTGCGTAAATCCGACGATTAATCAATGAAAGTTGGCATTCAAAAAACAGCAGAAATCCTGGAGCAAGTTCACCACCTAGAATCCACCTTGGGTCTCAAGAATGAAGCCTGTCGCTCTAAATTTTTGATTCACCCTGACTTGAGAGCAAAAGTTTTTTTGTTTTTGCATGGTTTTACAGCAGGCCCTTACCAGTTTGAGCCACTTGGTAAAGCCTTATTTAATAAGGGATATAATGTCTTGATACCTTTACAGCCTGGTCATGGACGCTCAGGCAACTGGAACCGTCAAAATCCACCACCACTACCTACAGATATTCAGATATATCAACAATTTCTGCTCAAATGGTTGCAGATTGCCAAAACGCTAGGTCAACAAGTTGTAATTGGTGGATTGTCAACAGGTGGAACTTTGGCTGCTTGGTTAGCTTTAGAACATCCACAGGAGATTGACCGCGCTTTATTGTTCACTCCTTACTTGGCTAGCCGTTACTTGCTATTAGATCAACTTATCAAAATCCTACCAATTTACTTTGAATGGTTCAACAAAGATGGATCTGGGAATTTTGGTTATAAAGGTTTTTGTCTCAAGGCATTACGTATATTTCTTCAATTGGCAGAGGAGGTTTTAGAAAAGGCTCATGGCTGTATTTCTGCTCCTATTTTAATGGTATGTAGTGAAGGAGATCATGCTGTTAACCGATTCAAACAACAAGATTTTTTCCGAATGGTAGTCAAGCAGCAACTGAAATCCTGGTATTACTGTTTCGATGATTCGCTTCACATTGAACACCGGATGATGACAAAACTGGAAGACAATGATTATGAAGAACTAGTAATTACCCTTGCTAAAGCATTTGTTGAGAGTGATTTGACTTGGATAGAGTTTGAGCAAATGGCAAACCTGATAGCCCAGGGACAAGCCTATGACCAAATCATGCTCAAATTCAACCTTGATGGTCAAGTTTCTCAGCAGCTATTTGCAATGATGACTCAAGGTTTTGGCTGTGAGCATCTCAAGTGCATCAATCCATACGGCTAATGCATAATGGTCTTTGATTACTCTAAATAAACGAAATTTATAGTATCCAGTGCAGACTTTAACACTAATATATCCACTATCAATCGTAGCCCCTCTGGTGGAATATGAAAAAGTGTGCGCCCTAAAATGTTTAAGCTTTTATGCAAGGCGTTAAACTTGTTCATCTACGCAGCAACAGCAATATGGTAACCTAACCATAAAAAATTTGTGAGTATTTGGACTTGAAAGGATGCCATGCAATTGTATCAACAATATTTTGCATTGAAGCTTTTCTCAGCACTGGGCTGTGGGTTAATCGCTGGAGTCTTCTTCGCCTTCTCGACTTTTGTGATGAGCGCCCTTGCTCGACTTCAGCCAGCACAGGGCATTGCTGCTATGCAATCCATCAATATCACGGTGATCAATCCATTGTTTATGGCAGCGTTTTTGGGAACGGCTGCGGCTTGCATCTTTTTGGTTATCTCCTCGCTATTAAAGTGGCATCAACCCGGTGCGCCCTTCTTACTCCTTGGCAGCTTGCTCTACCTTGTTGGTACATTAGGTGTAACAATTGTGTTCAATGTCCCGCTCAACGAAGCACTGGCGAAAGTCGAGCGGGACAGTGCCATCGGTGCAAGCCTATGGTCTAGCTACCTCGCTAACTGGACACTATGGAATCACATTCGGACGGCAGCAGCTTTAGCAGCAGCGGCATCACTTACCATTGCACTTTGTTTGGGTTCAAGAATTGCAGAGCGGCTCAGTAACACGATTAACTAAAAAAATAGATTTGTGATGAGCCATCGCTTGTATAACATCTGCAACCCAACACTCACGTTCCCCCTGCCGTTGCCCCACGCTGCCTTGAGAACAGCGATCGCTACAGCTTTGCAGCGGATTAGGTTGCTAACGGTAAAGCAATGCATCTATAGTGCTACTTTTTCTTTGAACAGCTTCCCAGGAGAAAACGCAGGTACTCTAGTAGCTGGGATAGTCATTGTCTCTTGGGTTTTGGGATTACGTCCTTCGCGCTCGGAACGTTCCCGTCGCTCAAATGAGCCAAACCCTACCAGCGTTATCTTCTCCCCATTCGCTACAACCTCGGTCACAACTGACAAAAAAGCACTGATGATTTCATCAGCCTGCTTTTTTGTGACGTTGGCTTTGGCTGCTACAGCATCCACTAGTTCACCTTTGTTCATAAATTACCCTGAAGTATTGCAAGTAAAGGAAATTTACTTTACCATGACTAACTTCTGTGAGGATAGGGGGAAAAGAACTAACAATCAAGCAATAGATGAAAATTAATAATGCACGGTTACTGCTGTGGCGACTTTGAATTAAGGGGTACAGCCAGTTGAGTTTCAGGAGAGCATTTACTGTAGTCAAATAGGCAATCTACAGCTTGCACTTTTTTCATACGATTTCTGCGGCTTTCCACAAGGTTTACTACGGGAACGACCAATAGCAATCCCAAAGTCCACATCAGCAGCCCTGTTGATATTCCTCGGTGCGATGGGTTGGGCGATTAGCTGCGGGATTGGGGTAAAGTGCAATCATTGCTCCCTTGCAGTGTTGAAAGCGATCGCGCTAGTGAACAATAGATATATGCACTCTTATCAGGCAACTATTTCAGCTTTTCGTAGTGCCATTCGTTTTCTACTCCTGAGTACCAACTATTACTCTGTAAAGTTGAGGGATAAAATCAGGGAAAATAATCTAAAAGCAATAGCCTCAGAAGACACTAAGCACTGATGCCGAAGAAAAAGTACATTGTCACCTTGACAGCCAAAGAGAGATCACAACTAGAGGAGTTGGCTAAAAAGGGAAAAGCTGCCGCCTACAAAGTGAACCATGCAAGGATTAGGCTCTAATTAAGTCGGCTGCCTTTTCACCAATCATGATCGTAGATGCGTTCGTATTTCCAGATGGAATGGTTGGCATTACAGAAGCATCGACAACGCGCAATCCTTCAATTCCGTAAACTCGGAGTTGAGCATCAACTACCGCCAGTACATCATTGCCCATTTTACACGTACCCACAGGATGCCAGTAGGTATTAGCCGTTTGTTGAATGTAAGCAGTGATGGCTTCATCACTGGTTATATCTTTACTGGGAGCTACTTCCTCTCCCAATACTTCATCAAAGGCAGCAGAATGAGCAAGTTGACGGGCAATTTTAATGCCTTCTACCAGCACTTGTAAATCAGTCTCACACTGAAGATAGTTCGCTTGAATAACAGCTGGATCGAGCGGATTTGTTGAACGCAACGTCACAGTACCATGACTCTGAGGTTTGATTAGGCAAGCAACCAATGTGGCTCCCGAAACGTCATGGCTAAGGGTTGGAGACAACAGAGCCGGGCTAAAGAGAAACTGTAAGTCTGGTGCAACTTCGTTACTTTTACCGCTATGCAGAAATAGCCCAGCTTCGACTATATTACTGGTAGGTGCGATCGGGGGTTGTGCTTGAATCGACTGGTAGCCAACAACAGCCAGCAGATGATCGTGCAGGTTTTTACCCACCCCAGGTAAATCAACAATCACTGGAATATCGAAGGCGTGCAGATGTTCCGCTGAACCAATTCCAGAGAGCATCAACAGCTTGGCAGAATCGAACACACCTGCTGATAGAATCACTTCCTGATTGACATAAACTTGGTGCAGTGTTCCTTGGTGTAAATATTCTACCCCAACCGTGCGAGTTCCCTTAAACAACAGTCGAGTGACTAATGCACCAGTTTGAACAGTTAAATTAGGACGAGTAAGAATTGGCACAAGAAATGCGGCGGCGGCACTGTGTCGCTTACCATTTTTGATATTTAATTGATACAATCCCGCACCTTCTTGTTGTGCGCCATTGAAATCGGGATTGCGGCCGTAGCCAAGTTGCTCTGCTGCTTCGATAAATTGCTCTGACATGACAGCAGGCGCGAGCGGATTAGTAACACTCAAGGCTCCATCAACACCGTGAAATTCGGATGCGCCTCGCTGCTGGTTTTCTGATTTTTTGAAGTAAGGCAATACCTCTTTGTAACTCCAGCCGGGATTGCCGAATTCTTGCCAACGGTCGAAATCGTGGCAATTGCCTCGAATGTATATCATGGCGTTGAGTGAACTAGAGCCGCCAGTAACTTTGCCACGCGAACACAAAATTTTCCGCCCATTGAGGTGTTCTTCTGGTTCACTCCAGTAAGCCCAATCAACCTGTGTTCCTAGCAAGGTTGGCCAAGCTACAGGAATTTGGATCTCAGGTTTAGTCGCTGGATTGCCTGCTTCGAGTAACAACACGGTTGTTTCACCGTCTTCTGTCAAACGATTGGCAACAACACAGCCTGCTGAACCAGCACCGATCACCACATAATCGTATTGAGTCATGAGATTCTCACTTGTATATTCAACTTCATGTGTGCAGAAATGCAAGATTTTCCAATGCATGGAGTGCATGGGGGGTGTTTGCAGGCAAATAAACAAATACTCCCGGTTGCAAAGTAATTTCACGTCCTTGCAGAGTGAGTACTCCGCGTCCTTCGATTACAGTCACCGAAATATGCCGAGGAGCAGTATGCTCAGGCATTTTTGTTCCGGCAGTGAGACAGAGTAAAGAGAAACTGTTTTGTTCATCTTGTACTAACGCTTTGCGAGTCACTCCGGGTTTCGTGTAATCTACCAATTCCCGCAGATTAGCTGTCATTTCAGTATTATTTGTTGAAGGGTACACCATGATTTATCTCCTGTCATTTCCAGGTTTATTACAATTCTCTAACAGCACACAAAGCGATGTAGCCCAATTCTTGTTGGTGTTGAGTGAAGACTCGTCGCATCATTAGAATGCGATCGCGAATCACAGGCTGAGTCAAAATATTCCAGGCAATCTGAACCGTGTGAATTACTCCTTCATCTCTTAGTACCTGAACCGGATCAAGCAGTCTCATCGCACCAATTTGCCTCTGTGTTACTGTTAGCCCTACCTGAGCGAAGGTGTTGATCCAGTCTCGTTCTGGTAGTGGTGTAGCATTCACACGAGTAACTTGTGTCAGGTCTTGGTGAAGCGATTCTAAATGGTCACGCGCTAGCAGTTCATGGCTGAGAAATTTGCCGCCGACTTTAAGCCGATCGCGCACACCTGTCAGAATTTTGGCTTTGCCAGCAGATGTTTGCATGGTCAAAATGGCTTCTGCTAACACATAGTCAAATGATCCAGAAATGGTTTCTAGCTGAAAAATATTGCCTTGAATAAACTGAACCCGATGATCTAAGCCAGCCGATCGCGCTTTGATTTGGGCGATCGCAACTCGATCCGGATCTCTTTCAATACCAACAATCTGGACATTGTAGCGTTTTGCTAGAGCGATCGCGCTATTTCCTAACCCAGAAGCGAGTTCCAGAACGGTTTCATCCCTTTTGAAATTTGCCCATTGCAAGAGTTGTTCCGTGGCGGCGCGTCCACCCGGACGGAGAACCGTTTTACCCGCAGCCGCCAGGACAACATGACTTGGTGCTGTTGTCAGATCGAGAGTAGTTTTTGTCATCGTTCGGTTAATATTTCAGAAAAGACAGGTACTGTTGTCCAACAGTGGGGACAAAACCAGCAAATTTCATGGTGCTGGATTTGCCGGAGTAATGGGTAAGAACAAGAATGGCACTAAGTTAAGCACAAACCCTTGATATAACTGGCTTTTGGGTGTGGGGTGTAGGGTGTAGGGTGTGGGGAATTAAGAAGATGTTGAACTTCGTGGCGCAGCTAAAATTTAATTGTCTTAAAAACTACACCCTACACCCTACCCCCAACACCCTGCCCTGACGAGGTTTTACCTTTTCTTAGTGCCATTCGGTAAGAACAATACGAACAGTTATTCACGATCGTTCTCCTGTGTCATTGCTCATAGAAAAACAATTTTAGGACTAGCTGCATATCCTAAATAAAGATTGGCAGCAGATCGCAGTACAATTTCGGAGTAGAGAATCTTTTGGATATCTAAAGAAGGCGCACGTTTTGCAGTGAATTTGTAAGTCGCGATTTCCCCCTTCAAACTGAAGTCGCTATCCGTCAAGTAGTGGTCATAATCGTGCATTCCCTGAAAAATAAATCCATAGATTGGATTGGAATAAACGGAAGAATCGTAACTATCAGCGGATACCCAAAGTTGCTGAAGTTTAATATCGGCAAACATCTCAAGAGCGTTGTGGTAACGCATATAATCTGAAAATTGCAGATTTAAAGGTAATTGGTGGAATTCACCCATGAGCCAGTCACAGAGTTGGGTGATGGTTTCGTCAGAAATTTCGGCTGGTTTGCCTTCCAGGTAGAGTTTAGCAAGAGTTTCCACAAGGGATATATTTGTGTTTACTTTTGTAAGAGTCATATTGCTATCCTCATAGCCTTGAACTACCTTTACTCTGACAATTTTTCTCAATAATTTCTTTGAGCTAGCTCATAGTTAAAACAGAAAAAATTAGAGCTAGCTTGATCGGGGTTTTAATGAAGAGGCAGAAAGCAGAGGGAAATGACCCCATCGAGAACTGCTCCATTGCCTCTTTTTTAACGTGTATGACAAGCTTCTAAGCAGCTTAGTTATTCAAAAATCAAATAGGAGTTTTATAGAATCAATCCTGTTGCTCGACGCTGGTCGGCACCAATTCAAAAACCGTATGGGGACTTTTAAAAGTTTGCCGTGCTTCTGGTAGCTGGAGCGCCTCCATTGTCTTGACGTGTTCGCATTCGTCATCCCGAATATTCACGAATACGTCGTAGAGATTATCCACTTTCGGGCGGCGAAATTGATGATCTGATGTAAACTGGGTTTCTTCAAACATATAGAGATCGCCATCGCGGTAGTAGTTAATTGCGACTTTGGGCGCTCTTTGAGCTTTCAGTTCTGTTTCATGGGCTTTCAAATAGTCGTCATAGGTATGGTAGGCATGATTTTCAATCAGTTCCATTAGGTAATAGGCATACTTGGGAAACAGCATATAAATTAGGACAACCACCCAGTAGTATGCCACTGCAATGTGTTGAGCGACGAAGCGATCAATCCAGTAGCGATCGCCACCCATTGATTCCATAATTAACAGATGATGTAATTCGTTCCAGGTTTCGGCGAAATGAACTTTTAATAAGTCAGCTTTGCGCCAGTAACCCAGCGTCTCGTAAAGATGCAGCACCGAGAGATAGGAAAAATAAGGAACGCGAGCGATGGTTTCCAGCACATAAAATCGAGGGTAAGAACGATTTCCGTAGACGAAATCGACAATAAATACAAAAAAACTGACGATCGCTTGAATCAAAACTTTCATGGTGAATTCCTCTAGAATCAGAACAAATCCCTGATTTGACGATTTTGAGATATTACTTCCGCCAGTAGTTATTAGCAGCTGCGATTCTCTTTCAGAGACACTTCGTGAACGTGGCAAACTCTGTTGCAACCGTCTGTCCAACTGCAATCAGCATCATGGCATCATTGCCATATACATCTCGCAGTTGGTTGCGTTTTTCTTCATCCGGCTGAGTCAATTTAATAATTAACCGTGACATTTTGACTGCTAGTTGTCTTCCTTCTTCTGGTGTCTCAGTCAATAGTGAGTTATTAGGAACCAATGTTACTTCGGGTGGCCTTACAACAGGTGAATTGGTCGGAGCTATTACATTATCCATGTCAAAATTTCCTAAATTAATGTTTACTTGAGAACAATTTCGATTCCACGGCAACAACTAAGGCAAAAGCTTGAAGTTTATGAATCTAACTTTTGCATTACCACCAACAAAGATATTCATAGCCTATTCTTAATGAACTACTTGAGCTTGATTGGCTAGAATTGCTTCAGGTTTAAGAGGAACTGGAGTATAAACAATATGCACGGAACAAGGAGCATGGTGAAACACATAATTACTCACGCTGCCTAATATCAACTCATTCAAACCAGAATGTCCTTGACGACCGATCACAATTAAGTCAGCGCCCCAAGTTCGAGCAACTTCACAGATATTCCGGCTGGGATTGCCAGAATTTTGGGTGAATTCAGTACTCACCCCGGCATTGGTTGCTGATTCTGTATACGATCGCAATAACTTAAAACCCTCTTCTTCGTAAGTTTGCCACTGCTTCCAATAATCCTCTATAAGTTCTCCATTCAATGGGTGATATTCGAGAGTAAGCAGTGTAGGTGTTTGGGGGCTATCCTTTTCTTCACTAGATAGGATATGCAACAGCATGAGGCTTCCTTTAGTTGCCTTTGCTAGAGTAAGCGCTTCATCAAAAACAGCATTACCATTTGAAGAACGGTCAATTGCAGCTAGAATCTTGCTAAACATAAAATCTCCTGAATCAAACAAATCAAAGAATTTTTAAACCATATTGAGCAATCTTCATCTTTAATTTCTTCTAAATAAAAAACTCCAACAGAAATCATTTATTGATGACACTAGGAATGCAAATACTCTTTTGGACTTGCGTTTAGCGTCTAGTAGTCTGTCCCATTAATTCTGATAGGTGAATCAAATTTAAATTTCTTTCTTTCTTCGCGCTCTTTGCGTCCTTTGCGGTTCGTTCTCTTATCCCTCAAATTTAATGGGACAGATCACTAGTAGAAAAAAATCCAGCCTTTTGTCAATCGTCGAGGAACGAGACGTTTTTCTCAACGGCCTCACGGCTTATATGCAGATGATTAGCGGGAAAATCAGGATCGGAATAGCCAACGGCTAAACCACAAATGATCAATAATTCCGGTGGAATGTTCAACTCGTTGCGGATGATTTCGGGATAATCCGCTAGCGAAACCTCTACGCAAGTGCCAATGCCACGAGCGGTTAGGCTTAACACCAGCGTTTGTAAATACATCCCCACGCTTAAAGCATCGGCAACGCCCAAATCTTGGTGCATACAGACGATCCCAACAACTGGTGCGCCAAAAAATTCGTAATTACGCAGAACGGCCAACTGTCTATTCGCTTTATCGTCACGAGTAATCCCCATCGCCCCGTAGACTTGCGCTCCCAGTTCCTGGCGGTAATGCTGGAAGGCAGAAGGCAGAGGAGAGACGTTGGGCTGCTGCTTGGCTTGGTTTAGCAAAGCCTCTTGCAAGCGATCGCGGCATCCGCCTTGGGCAAACACCAACCGCCACGGCTGGATATTTGAATTCGACGGCGCCAGCTGCGCTAGAGTGAGGGCTTCCTCGAGCAAAGCCCGTGGCACTGGTTGAGATAAGAATTTGCGTGTTGAGTGTCGGTCTTTAATAGTTTGGTCAAGATCAAACATATCTTATCAACCTCTATGAAAAATAAATGCGATCGCTTCCAGCGGGCGCTCCGCGCCATCGCTCAATCGGGCAGCAGTTATGCGCTAAACCCTCCGTCAATCATCAGGTTTGCGCCGGTGATGTAACCGGACTCAGGGCCAGCCAGATAAGCAACCAATCCCGCAACCTCTTCAACGGTGCCGTAGCGGACTACCGCAATGTGCTTTTTAAGCATTTCGGCAAACTCACCCTCCGAGGGATTCATCTCTGTAGCGATCGGCCCGGGCTGCACGTTATTGATCGTAATCCCGCGCAGGCCGAGATCACGTGACAAGCCTTGCACGAGCCCTTGGAGAGCAGATTTGCTCATGGCATAAACGCCGCCACCAGGAAATGGCATCCGTTCAGCATTGGTGCTACCGATGTTGATAATGCGTCCGCCCTCTTTCATGTGCTTGACTGCGGCTTGCGTCGCCACAAATACGGCACGCACGTTAACGGCAAAGGTTCGATCGAAGTCCGCTAGCGTAAAATCGTCGATCGCCCCGATCACCAGCACGCCTGCATTGTTGACGAGAATATCAATGCCGCCCAATTTATTTACAGTGTCCTCAACAGCGGCAACCACTGCACTCACTTCGGCACTGTCAGCTTGGATGGCAAGAGCTTGGACACCTAATGCTTGCGCTGCCTGGACGATTTCGTTAGCGCGATCGGGTGAGCTGGCATAGGTAAAGGCGACATCAGCACCTTCACTTGCTAAACGCTTGACGATCGCTGCCCCGATACCGCGACTGCCTCCGGTAATGAGTGCGCGTTTATTCTTGAGTGTGTGGTTCATGTTCGATACCGTGCGATGAGAAATTGGATAATTCGCTGTGTCTAATGAAAAGAAACTGCTCTAAATTGGCAGCAAGCAGGTGAACAATTTATATAACCTTTTCTAGTTCCTGAATCGTTTTCAATGCCCAGATACCAATCCAACAGCCGAATCCATCCACAATTAATGTCAGGATGGCTGTGATTTGGAATAGCAATCCCCAACCTGCAAAGGAAACTTGAGACACATGATCCGAACTAATTACGATCAAATGATTGTAGATTCCAAAAAGGACTGATGCTACCATTGAAAAGAGCAAGAGCCAGCTACCAATGCGGTAAAAATGTGTCCAGAGTAAAACGACTGCAATGATGGGAATCGCATAAATCACAATACCCACAAATAAACTCTGAAGTATTGAGAGGGGAACTGGAATTTCCACATGTGCTAAACCATGCAGTCCATGTATGATCGCATGGATGACCACGATCGCTGTTCCATATTGAGCAATCTTCATCTTTACTTTTCCCTCAAATTTTTAACTGGCATGAGCCACGACGGTGTTAACCATCCATTCCAAGGGTCGCGGCTGAAAATTTAATTCGCGTTTTGCTTTAGCATTCGATGCGCCTCGCATCTGAGTACCATAATAGACAGCATCTGCACCACTAATTCGCAGAGCATCCTCAACCGATACCTGTGGAGGTGGTGGAGCATTGAGCCATTGAGCATAAGCAGAAAGCCACTCGCGCACCGCTAAGGGTTGATCGTCCGTAATCAGGTAAATGCCAGGATTGCCTCGCTCTGCTGCTGCAACTGTAGCGATCGCCGCATCTTCAATGTGTAACCACGACCAGACGCCTTCCCCATTCCCAATAATCGGGAACTGTTGCTGTAGCACCTGTTGGGCAACATCGCCATCAGGGGCAAACCAGGTACCGGGCCCGTAAAGGAAGCCATAACGCAGAGCAATTCCTTCTAGGTTGGGGTTCCCTAGTAAGTCACGCTCGATCTCAGTGACTATGTGAGCATCTGCTGCAACCGCAGGCGAGGCATCAAAAGCTAATGGCGTTTCTTCATCTGCCAAGCCTGCACCAGGAATCGCCCAGAATGCGATCGACTGCCTCAGATAACGGCGCACGCCAGCCGCTTGGGCTGCTGCCAGCACATTAGCACCCCCTTCTCGACGGATGCGGGTGTTCAGGGCTGATGCTGCACTCATCGACTCGCTAGTATAGGTTTTGGGGAGGGAAGTGAGTTGTTCAATCACCACTTCCGGCTGAGTGCGGGTGATGGCAGCTTTAACAGCATCTGCATCGAACACATCTGCAATCGCTAATTCCACGCCTTGTTCAGCTAAAGTTTGTGCTTTTTCTAAAGAACGTGTCAATGCAACTACTTCATGTCCTTGCGCTAGCAGTTGCGCGATTAAGGGACGACCGATCGCTCCCGTTGCGCCTGCGACAAAAATCTTCATCTGTGAACCTCCTGTTAAAACCTGTGAAGCATTTTATAAATAAGACGAATTAAACCAACTTGTTAGGCTGATGTCAGTGCAGTTTTCATTGCATCAGTGTCGATGTAAACCTCTAATCGAACAATTTTTTCTTCTTTGACTGTCCAAATGTGAGCCAAGTTACAACTGAACTTTTTTCCAGTTAGCTTTGCTAGACCAATAGTGTTACCGATCGCAACTATTTGCTCACCAGCTTGGATGTAGTGAGATATTTCGACGGTCGAATCAATTAGTGGAGAAAACTTCGAGAAAAAAACCTTGCTTTCATCAAAGCCACGATAGTGACCGCCCCAAGGGAGTTCTTCTGTTTGATAGAACTCGACATTAAAAGACATTAGAGAAAAATAATGAGGAATATCTTTTTCGTTTAGGTAAATGTAAGCCTGCTTGACAATTTCTAGAGCGTTCATTGGCATCTTTTCCTCATTGAGTAAGCCTGGTTAAGCAGATGCACGTTTATCACAACTGTAAAGCCGGACATGATATTACTGCTTCAGCCCCAATGGCGAGGGATTACCCCATTTCCCAAGATATCTCACGCATCACATGGATTGAGAATTTCTAGCTTGGGCGATGGCTGTGATTAGTCTCTCTATATCCCAGGCATCCCTGTAGCGAATTTCGTTGACGAATAAAGCTGGTGTACTACTGAGACCACTTTGTATACCACTTTGAATGTTTTGAGTAACTCGTTCAGTATGAACATGGTTTGTCATATCTCGAAGGAATAGATCAAGGTCAAGGTGTATCTGATTGGCATATTCTAGAAGGTAGCCATTATTAAGTGCGGATTGATTCGCAAATAAGAGATTGTGCATTTGCCAAAACTTATTTTGCGCGGCTGCTGCTTCTGCTGCTTCTGCTGCCTTTTGTGCTTGGGGATGAAGGTGGGTACGGGGGAAATGGCGAAAAACAAAGCAAAATTGGCTCTGTTGCTGAATCTCTTGAATCATCCTGTTAACCTCACCACAGGAAAGACATTGATAATCACCGTATTCCACTAAAATGACTGACGCATCCATTCCTCCTTGGGTATGATCGTGTTCTGAAATTGGCGTGAGCAGCCTGTCACCATCATTTGTCTGACTCATCGTTAGCATCTTGGTGATGAAAATGCTGGAAAGAACAGTAAGAAATTGAATATCGTTTATTGATTCTGAGAATATGGAAATTGCTCCTACTTTGTCACATCCCCTGCGAGAAGTTTTTACGCTAGCAATAGGGATAGCGATCGCCTGACTTTTAGGACGAGAAATAACCTATCCTCAAGAGCAGGTGATAACTTTAGAGCTAAATTTTTAAAGCGTAATAATGCCGCGCTTGAGAGCAACAATCATCGCTTGAGTGCGATCGCTCACTGCCAGCTTGCTGAGAATATTTTTAACATGAAATTTGACCGTTCCCTCAGCGATCCCCAAGGCAATGCTAATCTCTAAGTTGCTCTTACCCGTTGCCATCAGGCGCAGCACTTCCAACTCGCGATCGCTTAATTCTGGGCTCTGTAGCCGTTCTGCTAGTTTTGCGCCCACTGCTGGAGGGATATACTGTTTACCGTTATGAACTGCCCGAATTGCTGTCAGTAGTTCGTCTGGTTCTGCATCTTTTAGGACATAGCCCTTTGCACCTGCCCGCAATCCCCGATAGATGTCTTCGTCGCTGTCGTAGGTTGTCAGGACGATGATTCGAGCATTGTCAAACTCAGCGCAGATAGTAGCGATCGCTTTAACGCCGTCCATCTCAGGCATCCGCAAATCCATCAATGTAACATCGGGTTGATGTTGGCGGAATAATTCTACTGCTTCGTAACCGTTGCAGGCTTGCCCAACTACGGTCATATCCGGTTTATAATCGAGTACGGCTGCTAGACCCTCTCGCATAAATGGATGGTCATCGCCAATCAAGATGCGGATCGCAGAGGAGTCAGGTGTAGCGGTTAAGCGGTGCGTCATAGCGTTTGTACTCTCACTACAATTTCTGTACCTTGTCCAAGGTGACTCACAATCGTCAATTCTGCTCCAATGCGTTGGGCGCGTTCAGTCATTCCGAGTAACCCAAAGCCCCGACCGATAGACAGGCTGCTGCTTTCAAACCCTTGACCATTGTCTTCGATCTGCAAGACGAACTGCGATGGTTCATACCGCAACTCAACGCAGATTTCGCTCGCATTTGCATACTTAAAAGCATTGGTTAACGCCTCTTGCCCGATGCGAAGCAGATTCACTTCGACTTCATTCGGTAAAGGATATGGTTCGCCGATGGTAGTACAAACTACCTGTACAGATGTCAGGTAAAACATCTGAGTCATGAATCGTTCCAGAGCGCTATACAAATCCCCTTCTTCCAATATCTGCGGACGGAGTGCTTCTACCGAGCGACGAGCATCGGCAAGCCCAGAACGCGCCAAAACGCGCCCTGTTTTCAGGTGTGACTGGGCGGCATCTGGATCGAGCTTGAGGCGCTGGGAGGCGGCATCTAAGTGAACAATGATACTAGTAAAAGTTTGGGCTAGTGTATCGTGTATTTCTCGCGCCATACGGTTGCGTTCTTCTAGAATTGATGATTCTTCGGCGCGTTTCCTATCGCTGATATCTGTAATCAAACCATAGTATCCTCTCACCTGAGCATTGAGATCGAAATCGGGGATGGAGGTAACAGCAACATACTTTTTGCCCAACGGCAAAGGGACTTCTGCCTCATAGGTTATAATCTCCCCTGCTAGCGCTCGATTCATGTACGGTTCAATAATTTGATAAGCTGCCTTGCTCATGACTTCACGAACCTGCTTACCCACAATATCATCTCGACTACAGCCATACCATTCCTCATAAGTTCGGTTGGCAAATCGATAGCGCCGATCTGTATCTATATAACAGATACAAGCAGGGAGAGCGTCGGTAATCAATCTTAGTTCCTGTTCTCGCTCGCGCAGTTCTGCCTCGCTTTTCTGTAAAGCGGCTGTTCGTTGAGCTACCTGTTGTTCTAAGGTACGATTATAATTTGCTAGCAATTGTTCTGCTTGTTTGCGTTCGGTGATGTCTTGAAAAGCTGAGATCGCATAAATCACCTTGCCCTGTTCGTCGAATACTGGAGTTCCCCACCCTTCAACCGGGATGGTTGAATTGTTTTGGCGAATTTCTAAATCGTCAATTCTGGTGCGATCGCCTTTCAACGCCCGCATCACTGGTAAGTTCTCAATGGGATATGGTTGCTCTGTTCCCGCTAGATAAAGTTGATAAATTTCTGCAAGTTGCTCTGGTGTCGCACCAGGAATAATCCCTTTGCCCAATAGCTGAATTGCCTGTTGATTGGCGTAGCAAGGGCGACCCAGTGTATCCACGACTCCAATTCCTATCGGTACAGCTTCCAGGAATTGCGCCATCTGACTTTCGCTCTTCTGTAGTTTTGAGTAGAGTTTAGCGTTTTCAATGGCGATCGCTGCCTGAGTTGATAATAGATTCAAAACTTGCGATTGCTCCTGTGTAAATGCCCTAGCCGCTAATCGATTTTCTAGATACAATACCCCCACGAGCTTGCCTTGATTCAGCATCGATAAACATAAAATGGATTGGGGTTGATTGTGCTGAATATATGGCTCATTAATAAAAATACCTTCATGAGCCGCATTATTTAAAATTACAGATTCATGAGTACGGATAACATAATTAATAATTGATTGAGGTAGGTAATTTACATTTGGAATAGATTGCAGCACTTGTGTATCATAAATGTTTTCACTATCATTTAGTTCACTAGAAGCTTCAATTACCCATTCTCCTGAGTTTTCCAAAAGCAAAAATCCCGTTTGTGCGCCAGCATTCTCGATTAATATATTCATTAAGGAACGAAGCAGTTGCTCCAGTTCAATTTCACTAGAAATCGCAAGGGAAGCTTTCATTACCGCCGCTAAATCGAAATCGATGTTGGAGTTATTAGAGGTGGTAACAGAAGTTTTTGGTATTGGCGTATGAGCCATGCCCAGCGACTGAGGCAATAGCTGTGGATAGTGAGTTTCTAAATCTTTGACTTTTGCAGTCGCTCCCCAACGTCCATAACAGTAGTGAGCTTCTTTCATATAGGTTTGAGCAATTTTCTCTCTACTACGAGATAGGTAAAATTTGGCTGCTAATTCATAAGCTAATGCTTCTTCTTGAAGATAATAATTCTCTCTAGCACCTTGAATTGCTTGTTCGTAAAACTCTTCTGCCTCAAGCAACTGACCTAAAACTCGTGCAATCTCTGCTTGCACCAAATGATATTTATGCAAATGATTTATTGGCGCATAGCGTGCCAATTCTTTCATTTTTTCCTGGCTAACACTAACGTTTTTAAGGATTTCCGACTGCACTTGAGCGCTGCTTCCGGGATATGTTGCGAGTCTTGCCAGAGAGTCATAGAGGTAATACAAAGGAACAAGAGCTGTCCCTCTTGCTTTGAGCAAATGTTTTTCCGCTTTGGCTGAGTTTTCAACTGCCTGAGAATATTCAGAAAATAGATAGCATAGGAAAAGTTTGTTGAAATGTACTAGAAAAATTACGGCTCCATCTGTTTCATCGTGTGGCAGTCTATTCTCCTCATTGTAAGCTTCGCCAATTAGACGAGTTAGACTGACCGAGCGTCCCATCAAATTTAAGACAGACTGGTGAAATATTTGATTCCAAGCGAGTGGCGTTTCCTGTTTGATTTGATGGATTGCTTCACCGTATGTTCTCAACTCGTGTTCAAGTTCCACAAGTTCCTTTCCGGCGATAAAGGATTGGAGGCAGTAAGTGTGAGCGCAATAGGCAGCAAACTCTAAATCTCCAGTTTCTAGCCCACTTTGATAACCTTCTGGTAATCGCTTCGATGTTTTTCTAATATGTTCTTTGGAGTGGATAATGAAGACATATACAATGAAAAATGTCTTAGCTGTGAGTACATGGGTCTTAGACTGCGACAATAACCTCAGAGCAAGCTGTCCAAATTGGTAGCCAGATTCGATATTTCCGACCATTCCACAAAGAATTAGCCCAAAGTTGGCGTATGCAAAAGCAGAAGTAAAGGCATTGCCATACTTGATTGACAAGTTAACTTGTTTCGATGCTAGTAGCGGCATCAAATCAGGAGCAGCTATTTGGGCAGCAATCATGATACTTGATAAAATTCGCATTGCTGCTAACTTGTCCGGGTCGGTCATTTCTGGTAAATGGCTCAAGTCTCCAATTGGCTTTTCACCAAGAAGTGACGTAATTGTATCTATCTCAAGCTGAATATATGACTTACTTGGCTCTTTGGGAAAAGTGATCCCTAGTTGCTGCAAAACTTGCAATGCAGTATCGATCGCTTTCAATGGCTGGCTCTGCGCCATGTCGGTTTGAATTTTGACTTCGTAAACTTTTACGATATCGAGAACTGTTGTGGCTGATTGCACAACGATCGCAACCCAGTATTCTACCTGCTCAAAATCGCCACATAAATACGCAACTTCTGTTGTTTCTATATATAAATCTAATGTCAGGTCATAGTTTGCTTGCCAGCTAGAAGCCGCCAGCCAAACTCTTCCTGTAGCTAAATATTTTTTCGCCATACTATAGGCGATCGCAGCTTTTGCTTTTTGACCTGCGATTAAATTTAATCGAGCAATTTCATTTCTTTCTGGTTGATATGTGACAAGCTCAATTCCATGATTCAAATGATCGACAATTTCAAACAGCTGCTCTGATAGCCGTTCTGGCAAAGTTTTTTCAAGGAGATTGCGGCCGATTTGGAGATGAACAACTTGTTTATGTGCCTCATCAATTGAAGCGTAAGCTGCTTGCTGCACGCGATCGTGCAAAAACTTATATTCTTGAACTAACAATTCCCGATCTAATTCAGAGAGAGGTTGAATTAATTCATCTTGTATAGCTACCACTAATTCCAAGAAAACCGTTTTCGCAGTTTTCTCACAAACAATTGATAAAGTATCTAAATTAAATTCAGCCCCGACACAAGCGGCTAAACGGAGAATTTGCTGTGTGACTTCTGGTAATTTCTTTAACTTGTGAAGCATCAGCTCCACAACATTCTCGGTGATGTCTTGGGCTTGAATCTGAGCAATGTCCCACTGCCAGCTTAAGTGTTGTGCATCAAAGCTCAATAAATTTTCGCTATACAGCATTTTCAAAAATTCGTTGACAAAAAAGGGATTACCCTCAGTTTTACGCAACACTAACTCAGCCAAGGGACGAACAATGTCTGCATTTCGATGTAGCGTCTCGGCAATCAACTGACTCAACGGTTCAAGCGTTAATGGTGTCAGGATCATCTCCTGAAGCACTGCCCCTTTTTTTCGTAGTCTCTCTAGCATTAATGCTAATGGATGCGTTGGATTTACTTCATTATCTCGATAGGCTCCAATTAAAAATAGGGATTGGGTTTGCTCATCCAACAGCAACGGCTCGATTAACTTAATCGTTGCCGAGTCTATCCACTGCAAATCATCTAAGAAGATCGTAAGGGGATGTGACTCTGAACAAAACACCCGCACAAACTGCCCAAAGATTCTATGAAAGCGATTTTGAGCTTCAGTTGCTCCTACTTCTGATACAGGCAGCTGCTTGCCGATAATTAATTCAACTTCCGGGATGATATCAATAATGATTTGTCCGTTGGTTCCTAAAGCTGTTAACAGTTGCGATCGCCACTGTTGCACTAGATCATCTGGTTCACCCAGCAGTTGCTGCACCAATTTTTGCAGAGCATGGGCGATCGCACTGTAGGGAATATTGCGCTGGAATTGATCAAATTTACCAGAGACAAAATAACCGCGCTTTGCAGTAATGGGTTTGTAAAGTTCCTGCACTAATGCTGATTTGCCAACCCCAGCGTAGCCAGATACCAACATCATCTCGACTTGGAATTCAGAATTTTCTTCATTCTTCAGTCTCAATTGTTCATTCCCCGTTGCTACTACTCTGTCAAACGCTGCTAATAATGCTTCAATCTCTCCTTCGCGCCCATACAATTTTTGGGGAATTTGAAACTGATCGCAAACGTCTTGAATACCCAGTTGAATAGTGTCAATTTGACCTGTTTCTGCGAACTGGCAAAAACCTGTTTCTAAATCTGCTTTGATACCCCAAGCACTCTGATAACGATCCTCTGCGTTTTTCGCCATCAATTTCAAAACGATATCTGAAACTGCTTTAGGTACCGCTGCATTCAGTTCGTGAGGTGGAACAGGCTGTTTAGCAATATGACAATGGACTAGCTCAAGGATGTCCGTTGTGGGAAACGGCAACTGTCCAGTGAGCAGTTCGTAGAACGTCACACCAAGGGAGTAGAAATCGGTGCGGTAATCGAGCAAACGATTCATCCGCCCGGTTTGTTCTGGAGATAAGTATGCGAGTGTCCCTTCTAAAACATGAGGGTTCTTAAAAGTCGGATTTGTGCGGTTAAATTCAGTAGCAATCCCAAAGTCAATAATTTTGACAACGCCAGTTTCCAGATTAAGGACGATGTTTCCAGGGTTGATATCCTTGTGAATGACATTGGCTGCATGAATTCTGCCCAAAATGTCGCAACTAGCGATCGCAAGACGGAGAAACGTGGATAAGGGCATAGGGCAGAAGCCTGGGCGCTTGTGCATCCATTGCTCTAGGGATTCTCCTCCAAAATCTTCTAACAGAATCACCAGAGTGCGTTGATAATCCTGTTGGCTGTAAGCCTTGACAACTCCTTCCAGATTCAGGGAACGGGTAATTTTATATTCCTGTCTGTAGCGGGTTAGTTCTTGAGGTGAGGGATAATCAAGCTTTAGCATTTTTACGATGAGCGCTGCTCCATCGTCTCTGATGCCTCTATATACTAGAGAATTAGAACTTTCGTATATTTTGCTTTGGATAGCAATACCAGGTAGAGCAATCATAAAGTAACTCTTGAGAGTATATCTGGTACACCTCAAACTATACAGTAATCCAGTTATCTTTCATTTTCTGTGGTTCTATTTGGTTTTGTTCATTTCTAGCCAGTTGCAGAGTGATGGCGTTCACTTACGAGCGCCCAAAGTATTAACAGTTAGTTGGGCGGTTGTTGCTGTCGCTCGTCTTGGCGGCTACCTAGAACATCGAAGTAAAACACCTATTGGCATCCAGGTACTGTGATTACACGACCTCTGTGTTCGCGTAGCGTCTCGTAGAGAAGGTTGGCAGCTTGCAAAAGAGACTTAACGGGAAAAGTCAGGTATACAACCAGGTCTTTGACCGTTATCTCAGAGGATTAGAGAAGCAGATTCAGCTAGGAAAGTCCGTGAGTAACGGTAACGGCGTTTGCTTTGTCAGTTTTGCCATTGATCGGTTGGATGCGGCGATTAATCCAATCATTGCTTACTCAGAGACATCTTTTGGCATGATGCAATCCAGGCTGCTCTATGAACACTATCTGCTCTGTCAAAGTGAACGCTGGCGATCGCTCCCTAAAGGGGCAAAGCTACTGCGGTTGGTG
The DNA here is from genome assembly GCF_038096175.1 of Nostoc sp. UHCC 0302. Lineage (NCBI taxonomy): Bacteria > Bacillati > Cyanobacteriota > Cyanophyceae > Nostocales > Nostocaceae > Nostoc > Nostoc sp. UHCC 0302. The sequence continues at coordinate 3,159,589 of NZ_CP151099.1, read as the reverse complement.
TGGGATTGCACAGATATTTCGCCTGAATCTGCATGGCAATATTTTCAGATAGCAACTTCTGAAACCGTGATGATGCTGGAACCGTCAACGCTAGAAAGGTATCGTAAGGTTTCTCTGCTGCCTACAAGGCTGATTGACGATGAAAGCGATGAACAGATTCTAACAAGCGAAACGGAAACACTTTCGGATGAACAGATTGACCAACTCGTGAACGAGAAAATGGCGCGATCGCTCAACGCCTTTCAACAATTGCTAGACACCATTGAACACAAGCGAAGGCGCTGAATCTGGCTGCCTATTGCCTCAATGGTCAATTGCCCCTAACGCTTTCAGGGTAGTTTTTTGAGCTACTGTCAACCCGGTTGCCCCTTGAATATTCATACCTTCATACAGGCGATTGACCGTCAACGTTTCAATACAGCATCCTGTTTGCACATTCCAAACCTTGATAGTGCGATCGTCGCTACCACTGAATAGGATTTGACCGTTAGAGCTAAAGATCGCTGACTGAACCCAACCGCTATGTTCATCCAGGATGTGGAGGCAATGCCCCTTTTGCAGATCCCACAGTCGAATAGTTTGATCGACACCGCCACTTGCCAGGGTATTACCTTGAGGACTTATGGCAAGCGTCCAGACGGCTCCTGTATGCCCCTGCAATACCTTCACACATTCTCCGGTTTGCACATCCCATAATCGAATGGTTTGGTCATGACTACCGCTTACCAGTCGATGACCACTCTTGTCAAATGCCAGTGCAAAAACGGCTCCCGTATGTCCTTGCAATACCCTTGAACATTCTCCAGTTTGCACATCCCATAATCGAATAGTGAAATCAAAACTGCCACTTGCCAACCATTGACCGCTTGGGTCAAACGCGATCGCGCGAATAGCACTCTGGTGTCCGTGTAACACATATAAACAGTGATGCGTTTGCACATCCCAAAGTCGCACGGTGCAATCATAACTACTGCTTGCCACAATTTGTCCCGTTGGGCTAAACAAAACTGTCCAGATGGATGCATTGTGCCCTGACCAGCGATCGAGATGCCCAGTTTGGATATTCCATAAAGCAATCGATTCATCATGTCGATTGATCGCCAGCGTTTGACCGTCAGGACTAAAGCTGACGTTGCTGAATGATGAAATCCGACTGGTTGGGCTGGAAAATGTTTCGTAGGGGTGATAGGATGACAGATTGCCATCTGGTTGTAAATGCCACACCTGAATCGTTTCATTCTGACCACTACTAGCAAGCAGTTGACCATCTGCACTGAGACTCAGGGAGTGAACCCCACCAGTGTATCCACGCAACGTTTTCAGGTTTCGTCCACTCTGTAAATGCCACAGCCGCACCGTCTGGTCTTCTCCTGTGCTGATCAACAATTGATTGTCGGCACTGATAGCAAGCCCATAAACATCGTGGGTATGACCCTCAAGTACATAAATGGATTGCCCGTCTTGTACATTCCACAGGCGCAGAGTCCCATCGCGACCACCGCTCACTAAGAGACGACCATCCGGGCTAAAGGCGATGTTCCAAACAAAATCGGCATGTCCATGCAGCAACTTGGCACTAGAATTTATGGCATGGGAGTTTGGATATTGATCGTGGGACAGATAATTGCTCCACAACTGAATCGACCCATCCCGGCATCCGCTGGCGAGCAGTTGACCATCTGGGCTGTATCGCACACACCGAACCCCGCTGGTATGCCCCTGTAAGATACTCAGGCACTTCCCATTGCTCACATCCCAGATCCGAATCGTTGTATCACTACTGCTACTGGCTAAGGTTTGTTCATCTGGAGCGAAGTGGACAGAATAAACACTCTGGGTGTGTCCTTTCAAAACACGGAGACACTGCCCTTGCAAATTCCATAAGCGCACCGTTTTGTCATCGCTGCAACTCGCTAATTGCTGACCATCGGCACTAAAACTCACTGACCAAACACAACCTTTATGTTCTGTTAGCACCTGCAAGCAGCTTCCACTCTGGATATCCCACAAGCGCACCGAACTATCACTACTGCTGCTGGCTAACGTTCTGCCATCGGGACTAAAGGCAACCGACCAAACCCAGCCTTTGTGTCCTGAAAAAATGCCCAGAAGTTGGGCTGTGCTAATGTTCCAGAGATAGATGTTGCCATTGGCATCGCCAACGGCAATGGTCTGTCCATCTGGACTCAGGTCGACCGACCTCGCAACATTGAGGGTTTCTGAAAAGATAGATTTCACTAAGTCAGCATTCTGAAAATTAGCTCCGGCTAAATCGACCTGTCGTAAGTCGGCTTGCTGCACCACAAGACCGGAAAAATCCCAGCCGCGTAAGTCCACTTGAAACTGCACCAGCAGGTTAATCAGGTTGCCTGCTACATATCCTGGTTTCTTCCCCTGTTGCGTTAATAAGTGCCTTGCTTGCGCCTCGATCGCTGCCACACTGCCAAAGCGAGACAGCAACCGTTCCATTACAGGTTGCACAATTAAGCGCGACTGAATCTCTCGAATGTAATCTTTTGCTTGTACTCGCACTAAGGGATGCGTTTGCCAAACGTTAAGCTTCTGCGTCTCAAATTCGATGCAAATTTGCTGTACAAAGCGTTCTGTAACATATTCCATCACCACAGGTTGCAAGAAGAATAACCCATCGGTTTTTTCAATTAGCGTAGGCTTTGCCTTCTCGATTAGAGATCGCCTCAGTAGTGAGTTGACTAAATTAGGTACACTTTGTTGAGCAGCAGGATCAACCACATTCTCTCGAATATCTGCGATCGAGACTGGCTCCCGATGAATTGCAAACCAGAACAGTGTTTTCTGTTCGGCTTCAGATAGGCGAGCAAACTGACGGTCTAGCAAATCGCGGATGTCTTCAAAAACTGCCAATCCTTGACTGAGATAAGGCAACACCTCGGTAATGCTGCCGTTAAATAAATCCCCAATTGCGGCTGCCAACAGTTTCAATGCCAGAGGATTGCCGCCATAGTGATGGATCAAAGTCTGCCATTCGGCTTCTGAACCTGTAAATGCTCCTTTTTGCCGAAAGATAGCGCGTCCATCATCAGGTGTTAGTCCACTCAAGACCAGCGATCGCACTAACGCCTGTGCGCCTTCCATCAGTGCTATTTCGCGTGGCTTTTCTCGACTAGTGAGCAACAAACAGCTTTGGTGGGATGCTTCGCCAATGGCTCTAAGCAACTGCCCGTAACCTTCGTAGCCCGAGAGCCATTGTCCCACCGGCTCACGCTGCAAAATGGTCTCAGCATTATCCAGAATTAATAAACACCGACGCGATCGCAGATATTGCATCAGTTTAGATATCTGTTGATCGAGCGTGGTGGGAATGATGGGATCTTCTCCATAGAGCGGCATGAGAAACTTCAGCAGGCTCGACAGGAGTTCATCCAGCGGTGGTGCATTAGCCAGGGAGCGCCATACGACAACCTCAAATTCTGTTTGCATTTGAAGCGCAGCTTTGACGGTGATCGTACTTTTGCCAATGCCGCCAATGCCCAATAGCCCGACTATGCGGCAGCGCTCAAATACAATCCACTGCCACAGTTGTGTCAGTTCTACCTCACGCCCATAAAACGCTGAGGCATCGACTGCCGTATCCCAGTCCTGTTGGGGATTTGTCCATCGGCTCAGAGTCTCTTGGGATGAGGCAGGGGATGTCAGGTCTGCCTGCGTCAATTCCAGCCCAAATGCTCGGAAGAGATACTCTAATGACTGGCGATCAACCCCCAGTTCGCGCTTGAAAATGCGAGCGAGGGTATTTAAGGAGAGTCCGGTGCGATCGCTCATATCTTCCTGGCTGAAGCGCTTACCCCAGGTTTCGTCGGATTCCGCCTGCTGTTTTGCCGTCTGAAACTTTTGCCACCCTTGAGGCGATAGGATGGCTCCTCGCACTCGAGAAGAAGTGGAGCGACCTCGTCTAGTTTTTGATGAGTTGGAATCCATAGATCAGCCGATGGTGCAAAGGAATTAGCGAATCTTTTCTTAAGATATTAGGCGTTTCTTTAATCAAGGGCTGACGGGGAGTTTCAGCAACACAGATTGACAGGCAAATGATTCCATTTTGGTTAGAGTATACCAGATTTAATTGCTCCTAGCTTATTTTCTGCGGTCTTCTTCAACCACAGAACAATTAAATCGCGTTTTAACTCAAAGAACTTGAGTGGTTTGTATTGGGTGATCGCTCAATACTAACGTCGGTGAAGCAACGATCGTGTTTGAACAACCTGTTTCGCCTGGTAACACTGTGACGATAGTACTTGCAGTTCGAAGAAATCCAATTGGGAGTGGTATTTATCAGTTTGGTGTTACCGCTTATCCAGATGGGGAGAAAAGCCTAGGGCAGTTCTTAGGCTATGGACGCATCAACTTCTACGGCAACTCAAACTAAGTAGATTTCCACTAGCTGATTCCATGAATGAATTGGACATCGAATGGATTAGAGGTATCAGTTCAATTCATCCCACCCCTTGGTAAACCAATGCTAAATTCAGTTGAATGCTGAAAATAACTTAAGTGCTGATTCTAGACAGCCCGTAATTGTAGTCATTCCTAGCGATCGCCCCTTGAAGGATTACTGCGAAAGCGAGTTGACCAAACACGGTGGATATCGCAGGGTCAAGGATTTATTTGCGGCCAAGCGAGTAATTGATATTCTGCCCGACGAGTTGAAAGATAAGATCACCAAACCTTCCCAGACTCGCCCCTTACTCCGACTGGTCAAAACACCCGACAAGCTTCAACAAGCCGTAGCGATCGCAGTCCAAGAAAAGCCCTTTCCTAAAGCTGCCGATTTCGCCAAAGCAGTACAACAGGTTGCACCAACGGCTAAACGCTCCACAAAAAAAGAAAAAAGTCAAACGCAATTGTGTAATTCGGTCACAGTTTCATCACAATCACATCCTCGTTTTGGGGAATCAGGAGTGATTGAAGCAGATGCACCAAACGTTTGGCAGCAGATTGTCACCTTTGCTGATGGCGAAAAGCTACTGATCAACAATACATATCTAGATGCCTCCAGCGTTCCATTCCCCAGAGAGCGAACTTACCCCGCAGAATATGCAGAAGCGATCGCTGCTATTGAAGAACGCCATAAACAAGAACTAGAGCGACTTTCTCAGGAATTGAGGATTGGTTTGCAAACAGAAGCGACTGCCAAAGCTGAGGAACAAGTACAAGAGCAATTGACTGCTTTACAACACCTGTTTCAGCAACAGAAAGAAGAAAACATCCAGTTACAGCAACGGCTTTTCGAGTTGGAAGGATTGAGGCAGCTAGAACTTGAGAACCAACGATTACAACGGCGTATTCAAGATTTAGAACACGCTGTACAAGAACACCCTGCCAATGGGATTGTTGGCAAGAACGCTCAAAGAAGACTGACAGGTATTCCGGAGAGGAGTTGCGTTTCTGGGAAGGCGAATAACCAGGAGTGCCTGGAGTCTTACAAAGAGCGATTGCTTAGTCCAAACTCTGCAACCACCCTTTGAAATGTGTCTCCGCCGCAAACGGTAGACAACAGGCAGATTCTAGCAAAACTCCTAGCTTTAGTTCCAAACATACTGATGGTTTTTTAGACACTACTTTATAAATATATAGGCAATACCAAACCCCGCGATCTCAGTGGGGGAAATTTCCGTGCGTCAACATAGACAGGAGAGTGAATTATGACGAATTATAAAGGTATTCCACCAGAAGATTTAATTTGGGCAGTCAAGCATTTTTCATATTGCGCTCTCAAACTCTACAGCTATGCTTGGGCTGTACATCCTTCTCAAAACCAGTCAGAGCAAGCGCTTCAGGAACCCTCACGAACTCCTCAGAAATTTCTCACAATCTCTTTTGAAGAGATTGTGAGAAGTAATTCTTCCACGCAAAACGAAAATACGCAAGGTGAGGAGACGGCGATTGCGCCTTTTGGGGGCGCACCGCCTCAGGCTCTCGAAAGCATGGAAGAGAATAAAGAAGAGTTACCTGTGGTAACGGACTGTACTTCGCTAGCGCTCGTAGATGCTGTACAGGGTCAATCTGCTTTGTTGCTGGGAGAAAACCAAGATTGTGGTGTTGAACCAAAAGACTGTCATGAAGGCACATTTTCCGCCGCGCCCGTTGCTCCCAATTTTTAAGAACAAGCCCAACCCCGTCTTTCCACTTCGCTGATAGGTGAAAACCAGATTTCGGGCAATAAGGACAAAACTCTTCATGTTGACCAAGGTTCCGCTGCGGCTGCCCCCAGATAAATGGTCGAGTGAGGCATTGTTTACTGCCGAAGCGATCGCAGCACGGTCTAAGGCTCGACCAGGGCGGATGCAGAAACTTAAACTGGCGGAGGTGTTGAGGGAAAATCCAGGATTTGAGTTTCTTCATGAGTGCTGGAATGATGATCCAGCTTTGCAGATTGCGATCAGGAAATTGCTGGCGAAGTTTTTGCAGTGGAACTTTGATTTGATAACGCTTTAAGCTTTTATCTTCTAACAGTAACTAAAACTTATAGCTAAAAACTGAAAAGTAAAGCTCCGAAAGGCTTTCAGAGATTGGCTTCTCCCATATTTACAAAACAGGGTTATGAAAATGGTTGTTTCATAATTGATGCATACAAGTATCTGGTTTGATAGCCATTTGCTACTATTTACAGTATCAAGCTGATCGCTTATTGAGAAGACGAAATTATTGTTGCACTAAAATTGCATTTAGCTAGCAATTATCTTGAAGCTAGCATAAAGTAGCTATTAATCAAATGATTCATGTCATGAGACTTGATGATTTGGGAATTTTAGTAATGCATTCGAAACAGTTTCTAAAAGCAAGGATGTAAGCAATGTCTTCTGATAAGCAGATTCATCTAAAATTTTTGTGTTTGATAGTTATGTAGAGCTTAATAGCATATCTAAACTTTTTTGGCATAGACAAAGCTTGTGATACCAATTTAAAATTGGCAGGACTAAGAGACTTGCAAGAAAATAAGATATCAATCAAATTGGGACAATCGTGATATCCCATTTAGGTAATGTTTCAGAACGCTGCCAAAAAGGTTGGTATTACTCTGTAAAATTTGAATTGAAGGGTAAAGCCGCTTAAATTTTATGCAAGCATCCTCTGTAGTAAATCGTCAATTTATGATGTGGGCTTCTCGATTTCTAACTTCTTCCCAAGCGGCGATCTTTTGTTTTAAAGTTTCTTTGTCAGCAATTCTGCGCTCAAGACATTGGCAAGTTAAAACACTTAGTTCAATTTCAGCCATATTTAAACAGCTGTATGTTTACGGGTGTAGTGAAGCTCTAATTTTCTACAATCCGTTTAGCCTCAGTTGGCTCAAAAGCTTTGTAGAGACATGCTTTTGCATGAGTGTTAAGTTGATCATGCACCACAGTAATCTTAACGTTCCTTATTGGGCGAAATCATCCCATGATTCAGCAACGCCCTGTAAACAAGCGCTACCTTAGCAAACACAAAATTCATTTTTTAAGTCAGTTTACATCTGCTGATACTAGTTACTAGGCAGGAGTTGGCTTCGATGGTCTTTTTATCTCAGCCTCTTTAACCTAACCTTCCTTGTTTTATATTTAATGATATGGGAGGTGAAATTGCAGAGAAGGTGTGATCGAAATCGCAAACGTTCAAAACGACGAGCTATCTACTGTCCACTTCATCGCTGTTATTTAGATAGCGTAAGTCAAAAATGTCAACTGTATGCCGATCAAGCTGGTCAGTTACAACAACGGGGTATGAGTCGGCGAAATGCATTGATGCTATTAACTACTAAAACCGCAGTTACTATAGACGGTGAGTGGTTAGAAGCTTTTTGGTGTAAGGATTGTCAGCAAACAAAATGGTATCATGTCCGTCAATCTGATGAGCGCATCTTTGAGCTTTCACTAGCACCAAAAGAATTATGGCAACAGGCAACAGGGGTCCTTGATCCTCATGGGAACTCTTCTGTGGGTGAATACACTCGCAGACATGCAAGGCGGGTTAGCCATAACTGTATCAAAGATTTTAAATGAATGGCATATTTGTCAATATTGAGAGAGCTTATCAAGGAACGTAAAAAAGATGAATCAATATCAGCCTTATCAGTACCTGTTTACAGTTTTTACTGCAACTCATAACCGAGCCCACACACTCCATCGTGTTTATAATAGTCTAAAAGTACAAACTTATCGTGACTTTGAGTGATTGTAGATAATGGCTAAACTGACAATACCTACGAGTTAATAGAGCAATGGCAAGCAGAGAACCAATTTTCTATTCGCTATATTTACCAAGAAGATGTTGGTAGACATATTGCTTTTAATCGGGGAGTCAAAGAAGCTAAAGGCGAGCTATTTCTGGCTCTTGATTCTGATGATGCTTACGTGCTAAACGCTTTAGAGAGATTTAAATATCATTGGAATAAAATTCTATCAGACGAAAAAGAGCAATTTTCGGCAGTGACTTGTTTATGTCAAGACGAAAAAGGGCAATTAGTCGGTAGTCCTTTAAAAACTGCTGAAGCTCTTTTGTGGCAAGGACAGATAGAACCAATTCAGGCTTTATTTAATAATTGTCGAGGCAAACAAGTTAAGAAGTTTATAGCTTATCTCGAAAAACATCACTCTTGCATTATTAACTACAGCTATTACCAAGCTGAACAACTGTGTTCTATTGGATAGGAGTGCCGTCGAGTCTGCTATTAAAAAAATTAATTGGCGCAAGAATTAAAATTTCCGGCGCACAGTGGAATATAGAAAGTGTCAACCAGATCCTTTCTAAACGCTTATGCTTATCTTAATGGGTTGCTTGCAATTTGAGTCTTTCTGCCAAAAATGGATACTCGTTATTGATTCCTAGCCATCCATCCGTTACACATACTACTGCACAGATGGCAATTGCCATAGTATTGATTAATTTGTGTAGCTTAGTGAAATTTATTTATGGATATTGTCTCAGATTAATTCATCTGTGTTACTTTCTTTATTGAAAATAACTAGCAATATTTATCATGCTATAAATTAGCTATTTCTATACAACTGTAATGATTGTTTAGATTATCCTAGAGGTTTTGACAAGCATGAATCTATTATTAAACATTACTATTAAAAGGGTAAAAAACATGATACATAGCTTATTAAGCAACCTGTTGAAGTTAGGAAATAAACATTTGTTCATTTTTGATCTGATTGTTTTTTCAATCACACCATTGCTAGCTTTATTCTTACGATTAGATGGCGATCTATATCTACCAGTCTATATATTGGAACTAGGAATTATCACCACATTATTTCTAGTAGTTAAACTAACTGTATTTTGGCTCTGTGGTTTTTATAGGCGTTACTGGCGCTATGCCAGTGTTGATGAGCTAATATATATAGCTACATTAATGTTGGGTGCAGTAATTATCCAAACTATACTCTTTAATGTCGTAGACAGAAATTTGTATCAATTAGTGCTTACAATTCCGCGCTCACTACCATTTATTGACGGTTTACTTTCGTGTCTTTTTATTGGCGGATTACGTTTTAGCTTCCGAATTGTAGAAAAAGTCAGACAGCGCCAAGCAGCATCCTTTTCACAGGAACAGGTATTGATTGTTGGTGCTGGTAGCGCTGGAGTTTCTCTAGTGCAAGATATGCAAAGTAATCCTCAAATGGGATTTGATCCTGTAGCCTTTATTGATGACGATCCGCAAAAATTAAACGCATACATTCGCGGCATTCCAGTATTAGGCGATCGCCACCAAATTCCCGATATTGTGGAATCTCTACAAATCAAAAAAGCCATCATTGCCATGCCGACAGTTGCCGGGCAAACTATTCGGGAAATTGTAGATATCTGCAAAGCAACCGGGATAAAAACCCGCACATTACCGGGAATACATGAAATTCTGAGCGATCGCGTGCGTGTAGATAACATCCGGGATGTCAGAATTGAGGATTTACTCAGACGAGAACCTGTACAAACAGATATTGAGCGAGTATCTAAATTTATCCAAGGTAAGACAGTACTAATTACAGGTGCAGGTGGATCAATTGGTAGTGAACTTTGCCGTCAGATTTTCAAATGTCAGCCTGCTGAAATCATATTGATTGGACATGGGGAAAATTCTGTATTTAACATTCAACAAGAACTAGAACAAATTATCCAAGTATTCAAAAGCACTAACAAATTATCAACAAACACACCTCTGATCTCTAGCTTTATTGCAGATATCCGGTTTCGGTCTCGTTTAGAAAATGCTTTTGAACGATTCCAACCTGATGTTGTATTTCATGCTGCGGCACATAAGCATGTTCCTTTAATGGAATTAAATCCATCAGAAGCAATCACTAACAACGTCAGAGGCACAAAAAATTTACTAGATTTAGCCCTGCAATATGACGTGAAACACTTTGTGATGATTTCTACAGATAAAGCTGTGAATCCCACTAATGTTATGGGGGCTAGTAAAAGAGTTGCAGAAATGCTAGTGCTACAAGCCGCTAAAACAAGTGGTAAACCTTATGTGGTTGTGCGTTTTGGTAACGTTTTAGGCAGTCGAGGTAGTGTAGTTCCCACTTTTAAAAAACAAATTGCCGCAGGTGGCCCAGTAACTGTTACTCATCCCGATATCTGTCGTTACTTCATGACTATACCTGAAGCAGTGCAACTTGTTTTACAAGCAGCGGTACTTGGTCTCAGCGGTGAAGTGTTAATGCTAAATATGGGTGAACCTGTCAAAATTGTGGATTTAGCCAAAGAGTTAATTCGTCTTTCTGGACATGAACTTAGCAAAGATATTGACATTGTATTTACAGGTTTAAGACCGGGAGAAAAGCTATTTGAAGAATTGTTTATTGAAGGAGAAGAGTATGAGAAAACTGAACATCAAAAGCTGTTGGTTGTCAGAAATGCCAGTCGAATTATTCCAGAAAATATGGATGTGTTTATAGATTTTTTATGTGAAGTAGCAGCTAAAAATGACGCTACTTCTATCATATTCTTACTAGAACAACTAGTCTTAGGATATAAACCAAAATACTTGAAAAATAATCTGTCTAGAGATAACCTTACGAATGGTGTTGTTACCACTATTCCCAGTGATAATGTTTTATCCAATATCTAGCTACAAGAAGTATGATTTCTTTGAAACACAACAAACATTTTATTCATTCTTAACAAATTTATCTACCTTTAGCACTACATACAAGACAGAGATCATTGGATAAATGCCGAGTTTTTACTAAGCCTTTAAGAGATTTGGAGATAAATTAAAACTAACAGAAGTATATGCAAAAAAATAAGCCCCTAACACTACGTCATAATTTTTCTTGGACATTTATTGGTAATGCTATTTATGCAGGTTGCCAATGGGGAATGCTCGTGGTGTTAGCTAAACTTGGTAGTCCAGAGATGGTAGGCCAGTTTACCTTGGGGCTTGCTGTTACCGCACCAATAATAATGTTTACAAATCTTCAGTTGCGGGGAGTTCAAGCAACTGATGCTAAACAACAGTTTTTGTTCAGTGATTACTTGGGACTGAGGCTAATATCAACAGGGTTGGCATTTCTAATTATTACAGTCATTAGCTGCTCAGGTGCATATCAGATAGAAACATCTTTAGTTATATTTTTAATCGGAGTAGCAAAGTCAATTGAGTCTATTAGTGATGTATTTTATGGGCTAATTCAGCAGCATGAACGAATGGATCGGATTGCGATATCATTGATGATTAAAGGACTTCTATCATTACTACTACTAAGTGTTGGAGTATATCTATCTGGAAAGGTTTTGTTGGGAGTTGTGGGGTTAGTATTTGCTTGGGTTGTGGTGTTATTTGGCTATGACATTCGTAGTGGGATGTTGGTACTAAATCACAAATCACAATTACAACCACATTGGTATTGGAAAACCCTAATAAAGCTTGTATGGCTTTCTTTACCTCTGGGGTTTGTGATGATGCTAATTTCATTCAATACCAACATTCCCCGTTATTTTATTGAGCGATATTTAGGTGAGCGAGAATTGGGCATCTTCGCCGCTTTAGCCTACCTGATGGTGGCTGGTGGTATGGTAGTAGGCGCCCTGGGACAGTCGGCCAGTCCTAGACTCGCCAAATATTATGCAGAGGGCGATCACATCGCTTTCCGTACCCTTTTACTGAAGCTAGTAGGAATTGCGGCTGTACTGGGTGGAATAGGTGTCCTTGTAGCTGTTATTGGTGGACGGCAAATATTAACTCTGATTTATCGACCTGAATATAGTGAACAGACAACCTTATTTATTTGGCTGATGGTTGTTGCGGGAATTAGCTATATATCCTCGTTCCTGGGTTATGGAATGACAGCAGCCCGCTACTTTCGTATTCAAATGCCTTTATTTATTGCTGTGGCTAGTATCTCTGCGATCGCTTGTTTGTTGTTATTACCAAGACTGGGATTGTTAGGAGCTGTGATCGCTTTATTAATTGGAGCTATAGTGCAAGTTTTGATTAGTTCAGGAGTGATTATTTATGTATTACACAAAGGATAAATTTATGGCTAATGGAAATCAACATCCTATCCGGATACTTCATGTAGTTGGAGGGATGAATCGGGGTGGTATTGAAACCTGGTTGATGCACGTTTTGCGACATATTGACCGCGATCGCTTTCAGATGGACTTTCTGGTTCACACCGATAAACCTTGTGCTTACGATGATGAAATTCGCGCCCTTGGTAGCAGGATTATTCCTTGCTTACAGCCTTCAAAACCTTGGTTATATGCTCGCAATTTCCAACGTATATTACACGAGTATGGTCTCTATGATATTGTTCACAGTCATGTTCATCACTTTAGTGGTTATATCCTCCTTCTCGCAAACCAAGCTGGTGTGTCTATCCGTATTGCACATAGCCACCTAGACTCTTCCTCATTAGAGGCAAAGGCCATATGGAAACGAAGTCTATATCTAGCAGTAATGAAACGATGGATTAACTTATATGCAACGACAGGTCTAGCGTGTAGTCGTAAAGCAACAAGTTTATTCGGTCTACCTTGGGAAAAAGATCCACGTTGGCAGCTACTTTACTGTGGGATTGACTTGAAAGCTTTCCAAACGGTTCTTGACCCGATGAGTGTAAGGGCAGAATTTGGTATACCTGAAGATGCTTTTGTGATCGGTCATGTGGGCAGATTTGAACAGCAAAAAAATCATCATTTTCTGTTAGAAATAATCACTGAGGTTGTCAAACGTGAATCAAATATCCGTCTCTTATTAGTCGGTGATGGGTCATTACACCCAGATATTGAGCAAAAAGTTCTGCAAATGGGCTTAACTGACTATGTAATTTTTGCAGGATCTCGTCATGATGTACCTCGACTGATGCGCGGTGCTATGAATGTATTTTTATTTCCCTCCCTTTTTGAAGGATTAGGCTTAGTGTTAATTGAAGCCCAAGCAGCAGGATTACCCTGTATTTTATCGGATGTGATACCAGAGGAAGTAGATGTAATTAAACCACTAATGCATCGCCTATCTATATCTCAACCAGCATCTATTTGGGCTGAAGTGATCTTAAAGAGCAAGAATAATCAATTAAAAATCACTCCGACAGAAACTTTAAAACTTGTTGATGAGAGTGTGTTGAATATTCAGGCTAGTACTAAAAAATTGGAAAATATATATTTATTAGAATCCTCTAAACTAGTTAATAAATAGAAAAATTTAGCTTGTATTTTGTTCATCAAACTGGCAACATAAATTATTGCTTAAAGATATGATAAATATATTGGCAAGTTTAGATAATTCAAAATTAGCGAAAGTAAATTTTCTACAAAAACAAAGCAAAGAGTTTATTTTGAACCGCCAAATCCAAAGCACGAAATGGTTATTTTTTGCTTTGTGCTTTTACTTACTTTCTCAGAGCTTTACAATTCCTATAATACCCATTGGTCATTGGGTAACTTGGATAAATTTTTCTGACTTAGCTACATATTTACTACTCTTGACCTATTTAATAAATTTTACTCAAGTAAAATTCACCCTCTCAAAGGCTAATAAACATATCTTTATTTTGCTAATTATTACCTTATTAGCAAGTATTATTTCATATTGTGGGTATCTTAGTAACTTGATTGACCAAAATGCACCTGGTACTAGATTAGGTATATATCAACTTTATCGTTTAGTTCAATTTGTCTGTATATTTAGGATAACCGCACAGATTCCCTTGACACAAAAAAGACTAGATATTTTATCAAAAATTACAAATGCTGTTTTAATATTTGTTTGTTTGTCAATTATACTGACTTTCACTGGAATTCTGCCCCTAGCACTAATGACAGCACATTTGCCACAAGATCCTGGTACTGCTGGACCTTGGGCTTTCTTTGCATCTCCAACATATATAGGCTCAGGCTGGGGAAGTATAGGTTATAACCATGCTTATGTAGCAGCGCAAGTGACTATGCTTGTAAGTTTAAGAATGCACTTAGGAATTGGTAAACAGGTGGTATTAGACTTTTGCCTATTATTTCTATCTACATTCTCTTGTTTTCTTAGCGGTTCACGTTCTGGATTTTTTTCATTGATATTTTTTGCAGGGATATATGTATTGAAAAAACCAGCTTATCTAGGGACAGTAATTACAATGACTACGATATTATTTCTCAGCACAGGTTTCATCTTCACTTCACAAACGATTGATTTTGAAAATCCAAATACTTCTATTATTGAACGCCAAGCTACTTTACTGGATTCTAGTAACTCTGAAAATTTAAGTGGTAGAGATATGATCTGGTTAGAAAATATAGAATTTTTAAATAAAAATCCCATAGTATGGATACTAGGAAAAGGTTTTGGAGGAGCATGGGATGATGGAGGATCAGGAGGAAACGCTCATATGCTCCTACTAAATGTAATTATAGAAAATGGCATCATTGGTTTATTAATATTTTTATTTTTATTTTATAAAATCCTGTGTTTGCTGTATCAACATGAACAAAAAGACAAGGCAATCTTTTGGGTGTCAATTTCGTTATTAATTGGCTCATTCAGCCAAGAAACATTCTATCCCGTTCCTGCTTTAGGACATTTTCTTGGTTTATATTTATGTTCTGTTGCAATTGCTTTAAGGTCTGATATTGATTAACTTATGACTATAAAGAATCACATTGTTCCTCTGAATTTATCAATTTCAAAACATTGTGAATCTTATAGTATTTGTATTTATCCCAGTAACATTACTAGGAATTAAATAAATAGAGAGGCTATTAATTTATGAATGTTGTTATTGCACTCGAACATCGTTTTGACCGCACACCAGACGGAGTGGTATGGACACAAACACAGTTCCCATATTCATTTTGGAAGCGGTATCTAGAGGTTTTTGATCATGTGCGGGTGGTTGCCCGTGTTCGTGATATATCAACATTACCGCCTGATTTCAAAGAGGCTAATGGTGATCGCGTTTCTTTTATTGCTATTCCCTACTACATTGGACCAGTACAGTATTTATTGCGATCGCTTCAGGTCAAACGTGTTGCCCAACAAGCCGTGAGAACTGAAGATGCAGTGATTTTGAGAGTAGGTTCGAGAATTGCTTCGTGTATTGAACCAAAACTCCGTGCTACCAATCATCCTTATGCTGTAGAGGTGGTTAGTGACCCCTATGATGTCTTTGCACCTGGTTCGATTAGGCATCCTTTGCGTCCGTTTTTACGTTGGTGGTCTCCTCAGGGATTACGACGAAAATGTGTTGGAGCTTGTGCAGCTGCCTATGTCACTAAACAAGCTTTACAAGCTAGATACCCTTGCCCCAACTATTCAGTCGGTATATCAGACGTAGACATTTCAGAAGAGTCTTTGGTTTTCACTCCCCGTCAATTTCACAAGGTAAATACATTAAATCTGATCTTTGTCGGTACTTTAGCTCAACTTTATAAAGCTCCTAACATACTGCTCAATGCTGTGGCTATCTGTGTACAGGAAGGAATAGACCTGAAATTGACCATGCTTGGCGATGGTAAGCACAAAACTGAACTAGAGGCACAAGCAGCAGCATTGGGTTTAAAAGAACGAGTCTGTTTTCGTGGTCAGTTGGCAGCGGGAAAAGCTGTTATCACTGAGTTGGATCAAGCCGATTTATTTGTTTTACCTTCTTACCAAGAAGGTCTACCTAGAGCAATGGTAGAAGCAATGGCACGGGCATTACCATGTATCGGTTCTACAGTAGGTGGTATTCCTGAACTTTTACCACCAGAAGATATGGTTCCCCCTGGTGATGCGGCAGCCCTAGCAGCAAA
The DNA here is from genome assembly GCF_038096175.1 of Nostoc sp. UHCC 0302. NCBI lineage: Bacteria > Bacillati > Cyanobacteriota > Cyanophyceae > Nostocales > Nostocaceae > Nostoc > Nostoc sp. UHCC 0302. The sequence continues at coordinate 3,143,338 of NZ_CP151099.1, read as the reverse complement.
AATTCGGGAGGTTGTGACTAACCCAGAACGTATGACTCGAATGTCAGCCCGTAACCTAGAGAAAGCTAAAGAGTATAAAGATGAAGTTCTGCGCGAGCAAAGAATTGCATTTTACAGTTATGTACGGAAAAGCACGGAAATATGGCTGAAGACACAAAAATAAGTGAAAAAATATATTTGACGGAGTAAAGCAGTATTATGTGTGGAATAACTGGTTTTTTAGGACGCGATCGCATCGGTGAAAAGCCGCTATATTATGGCTGGTGCGGTAAAACTTTGATATTTGCCTCAGAATTAAAAGCTTTCAAAGTCCATCCCGATTTTCAGCCAGAAATCAACCGCGATGCTTTGGCTTCATTCCTACGTTTTTCTTATATTCCCGCACCTTATTCAATCTATCAAGGCATCCATAAATTACCGCCTGCAACTCTCCTCAGTTGGAATGGGAAAACAATTTATCCCCAACCAATAGCCTATTGGTCTGCAAAAATAACCGTAGAATCAGGTGTTGCTTATCCCTTCACAGGCTCAGAAAATGAAGCTATATTAAATTTAGAGGCACTACTTAAGGATGCAGTAAAGATGCGAATGATTGCAGATGTGCCTTTAGGTGCATTTCTGTCTGGAGGAATTGACTCCTCTACAGTAGTAGCTCTAATGCAGGCTCAAAGCAGTCAACCAGTGAAAACCTTTACTATTGGTTTTTATGAACATGCCTACAACGAAGCCCAGTATGCAAAGGCTGTAGCACAGCACTTGGGTACAGACCATACAGAACTTTATGTCATACCAGAAGACGCACAAGCAGTTATACCTAAACTAGCAAGTTTATATGACGAGCCGTTTTCTGATTGTTCCCAAATTCCAACATTTTTAGTATCTCAACTTGCCAGAAATCATGTCACCGTCAGTCTTTCAGGTGATGCGGGTGATGAATTATTTGCTGGATATAATCGCTATTTTTGGGGACGCAGTATTTGGCAGAAGATAGGCTGGATACCAAGAGCGGTTCGTCATTCCACAGCAAAGGCTTTAACAAGTGTTTCCCCCCAGAGTTGGAATCAATATTTTGCGGCTATAGATGCAATGTTACCCGTAAAATTCAAAATAGCATCTTCGGGTAATCAGTTACATAAGTTAGCAAGCATCTTAGCAGTTCCTAACCCCGATATTATGTATGCAGATTTGGTATCCCATTGGCAAGAACCAGAGAAAGTTGTCATTGGTAGTTCTGAACTCAGAACAGTTCTGAGCGATCGCAATTTGTGTGCAAGTTTACCAGATTTTACAGAACGCATGATGTACTTGGATTTGATGAGCTACTTACCAGATGACATCTTGGTAAAAGTAGATCGTGCCAGTATGGGTGTGAGTCTCGAAAGTCGTATACCTTTTCTAGACCATCGTGTTGTGGAATTTGCTTGGCAAATCCCCTTATCAATGAAAATACGTGGTAATCAAGGCAAGTGGTTGTTACGACAAGTCTTGTACAAGTACGTACCTAAAGAATTAATCGAGCGTCCAAAAAAAGGCTTCGGTATTCCGATTGATAGCTGGTTACGTGGACCTTTACGAGAATGGGCAGAAGATTTACTAGATGAGTCTCGATTGCAACGAGAAGGGTTTTTTAATCCTCAACCAATTCGGCAAAAGTGGGACGAACACCAAAGTGGCAATCGCAATTGGCAATATTATCTTTGGGATGTGTTGATGTTTCAGGCGTGGTTAGCTGAAAACTAAGCAGGAAATTAGAAATAGGTAAATAATTTAGCCAACAATCATTAATTAATACTTGCAAGGAAATAGAAACTGAAATTATGACAAAAATTTTAGTTACTGGTGCGGCTGGTTTTATTGGTTTTCACCTCAGCAAATACTTACTAGAAAGAGGTGATGAGGTTGTTGGTTTGGATAATCTCAATGATTACTACGATGTGACTTTAAAAAAAGATAGGTTAGAGCAACTTTTAGAAAAGCCAGGTTTTAGCTTTCATCTATTAGATTTAGCAGATCGAGAAGGCATCTCAAAATTATTCGCTCAATTGAGCTTTAATAAAGTCGTAAATTTGGCTGCACAAGCAGGAGTTCGCTATTCGTTAAAAAATCCCCATGCTTATGTAGATAGCAACTTGGTGGGATTCGTAAATATTCTGGAAGGTTGTCGTCATACGAATGTAGAACATTTAGTATTTGCTTCTTCGAGTTCAGTTTATGGTGCAAATACAAAAATTCCCTTCTCAGTTCACGACAATGTAGACCATCCGGTTAGTTTGTATGCTGCCACTAAAAAAGCCAATGAATTAATGGCACATACTTACAGTAGTTTGTATGGCTTACCAACTTCAGGATTACGTTTCTTTACTGTGTACGGACCTTGGGGTCGTCCAGACATGGCATTATTTATCTTTACTAAAGCAATTTTGGCAGGACAACCCATTGATGTCTTCAATTACGGCAAGATGAGGCGTGATTTTACTTATATTGATGACATTGTTGAAGGTGTAATTCACGTTGTTGATCAAGTTGCTGAACCTAATCCAAACTGGTCAGGATATTCTCCTGACCCTGCTACAAGTTATGCACCATACAAAAATTACAATATCGGTAACAATCAGCCCGTTGAATTAATGCATTTTATCGAAATTCTGGAAAATTACTTGGGTATGAAAGCAAATAAAAGTTTACTACCAATGCAACCTGGTGATGTCCCTACAACTTATGCCGATATTGATGCCTTAGTAGAAGATGTTGGTTTTAAACCAAATACCAAGATTGAGGTGGGTATTGAGCATTTTGTTAAATGGTATCGGTCATATTACCAAGTTTAAAACAATCCATAATTTCTATAAATTTTAAAAATAGCAAACATCACAAATAAAATCATGAAACTATTGCATATTTGTGCCATTGCTGGTACAGCAAATGCACTTTTACTCCCTCAAATAAACTACTTTTTATCGCAAAATTTAGAGGTTAGTATAGCCTGTTCTCCAGGAAAGAAATTAGAAGAATTACAAAAGAAGGGTTACAAGATACATCCTGTTAATATTGAGCGCAACATATCATTAACTTCCAATCTCAAAAGTATTTATCACCTGACAAAAATCATTCGGGAAAATCAATATGATCTAGTTCATGTACATACACCAATTGCTGCTATTTTAGGGCGAATTGCAGCTAAAATTGCTGGGGCTAAGCGTATTGTTTACACTTCTCATGGGCTTCCCTTTCATGATTTATCAACTCCTAGACAGTATCGCTTCTACTTTATAGTTGAGAAGCTTGCTGCTTTAATCACCGATTTAATTCTCAGCCAAAATTATGAAGATATTGCCACTGCTAAAAAACTCGGACTTTGTCTACCTGAGAAACTGGGTTATTTAGGTAACGGTATAGATATTGATCGCTTTGATCGTGATCGCCTCAATCCCATTCATCAGAGTGAATTACGCAAATCTTTAGGTATTCCAGAAACTGCTAATTTAATTATTGGCACAATTGGGCGTTTAACTAAGAAAAAAGGTAGTGGGTACCTAATAGAAGCTGCTGCTAAATTATTACATCAGTTTCCTAATTTACATATTCTGGTAATTGGTGGTCAACTTGATACAGATCCTGAACCTTTCCAAACAGAACTGATAGAAAAAATTCACAATTTGGGAATTGAGAAATACGTTACACTCACAGGCAGTCGCAAAGATATACCAGAAATTTTAGGTCTTTTGGATGTCTTTACTTTACCTAGTTTTACTCATGAAGGATTGCCCCGCTCTATTTTAGAAGCTATGGCAATGAGTTTACCAGTTGTTACTACAGATATTCGGGGTTCTCGAGAAGCAGTCTTACCAGGAAAAACAGGCTTAATTGTACCACCTCAAGATAGTGAAAATTTAGCCGAGGCCTTAACAATTATGCTGTCTAATTCCGAATTGCGGCAAGCTTACGGAGAAGCAGGACGTAAGCGGGTTATAACCGAATATAATGAAGAATTAGTATTTGCAAGGCTGACAAAATACTATCATGAATTAGGCCTTAATTGGTAAGTAAATATAAGTAGTTATACACAATTTATGACATAGAATAACACATAAATTGTGTTCAAGCTTTCTAAAAACTTTGCTTAGTAAATAATCAATTTGTAATTAATTTTATAAAATTAGTTACTAAGAATAGCTAGAAGTTTTGTTATTACTTAATTTAGACTGTAAAACAGAGCTAATAATATTGTAATAAAGGGAGAATCGAAATGAATACATGACTTCTACAAACTTAGCAATTATTGTTCAGAATTAGTGATTAAAAATAAATTATTAGAAAAATAAAAGTTATTGCTAATCTAATAATTTTTAATAAATGTACTAATATTAAACAATATTTTTAAGTTAATTTTGTTTTTGACAATCTTCCTGTATTAGCTACGGTTTTTGATCATTTTCTAATGGATTTGAATCAGAGGTTTATCTATGATAAATAAAAATTGTCAGAGTAATAGCCTAAAAAAGATTAGCAAATTTATCAAATCAATATTAGATAGATTTGTCGCAGCGATCGCATTAATTATTCTTTCTCCTGTGCTACTGAGTGTTGCGATCGCTGTCTACATAAATATGGGTAGCCCAATTTTATTTACCCAAAAGCGTCCCGGTAAAGATACTCGCATTTTTACCTGCTATAAGTTCCGTACGATGACAGATTTACGTGGGACTAATGGCAAGTTATTGCCTGATACTGAACGACTGACAAATTTAGGTAAGTTTTTGCGTAAAACTAGCCTTGACGAACTTCCACAACTCTGGAGTGTATTGAAAGGAGATATGTCTTTTATCGGACCTCGTCCCTTGCTTATTGAATATCTACCTTATTATTCAGAACGCGAGCGTAAACGCCATTCAGTTCTTCCTGGAATCACTGGATTAGCTCAAATTAATGGGCGTAATAGGTTGTTATGGGAAGACAGACTAGAATTTGATATCCAGTATGTTGAGAAGCAGTCCTTAGCATTAGATTTTTACATCTTGTTCATGACTGTTTGGAAAGTAATTGCTCGTAGCGATATTGATATTCATAATCTAGAAGGTAATTTTGCTAAGTCCCGTCAACAGCAGTTAGGACTGCCTATAGATTCGGAAGTAAAACCCTAAACAATCAAAAAATCAGAACTGTATGATCACTACAACTACACGCAAAGCTTTGTTTTGGGGACTAGATTATCTACGGGGTGCGCCTATCCATACCCATCTTCGCAATATTCAACAGGTGACAGCAGATGGATCTCTTCTGGCTGAACATCAAGCCTGGCAGCTACAATTACTCTTAAACCATGCAGTTCAGACAACAGATTATTATAAAAACTATGATGCTTATAGTCAGCTTGAAGACTTTCCTGTAGTTAATAAGAATATCATTAGGGAATCATTTGAACGGTTTGAGTCAACAGTCTTCAAGGACAAAAAACTGAACGTAATGGAGACTAGCGGTTCGACGGGAACTCCTTTTCGAGTCGTTCAGAATTCAAGTAAGCGCCAACGAGTATTGGCAGAACTGATATACTTTAATTCTCTTGTTGGATATAGTGTTGGATGTCGACACGGCTTTTTCCGAACTATACCAAAAAGCTCAGTCAAACTCTTCATGCAAAACGAGGTCAAGTTTGATGTTCGCATTCAAGACGTTGCTTCTTTCGAGCAACAACGCCTTACACTTCTAAAAGACAAGCGGATCGAGATACTTCTTGGATACTCCTCCGTCATTTATGACCTTGCTCGCTATGCTATTTCCCAAGGAAATACTCCGGAAGATTTTGGAGTGAAGGGAGTTCTGTGTCTTTCAGAGCCGCTTTATCCAAATATGCGAGATACCATCCGCAAGGCTTTCGACTGTCGCATTTTATCAAGATACTCCAACCAAGAGTGTGGTGTACTCGCGCACGAATGTTCTACCTGTGGCCGATTTCATCTCAACACTGCTAGCTATCTTTTTGAAATACTTGCTTTGGATCGGGATGAACCAGTATCTCCGGGTACACTGGGGCGTATTGTCGTTACCGATCTCTACAACTATGCGCTACCGATGATCCGCTACGATACTGGTGACATAGGCTCGATTATTCCCAATGACTGCTCTCAGTTTATGACTCCGATTCTTCAGTCTTTAGAAGGTCGTCGCACTGATACGCTGTATGACACTATGGGGCGACGGCTTGTGCCTTTTATATTGCGTTCCATATTCTCTGAGAAATTAAATGTTTCACCTTCATGTATATTGAAGCAGTATCAGTTGATTCAAGAGGATAGAACCCACTATCGTCTCCGTCTTTGTGTTAACGAAACATTCTCAGAAGCAGAATCTATGATTGAGATACTGAAGCATTTATTAGGAGACGATGCTCAAATTGAGGTTGATTATGTTGACGAAATTCCAGTTTTGAATTCTGGTAAGCGAAAATACATCGTTAGCTTATACGATCCCTCAAAAGAGGTATTGACCTCATCTAATCTCTAAGATAGAGGTTGGTGGTTTTTTTTAGTTTCATAATCAGCAGTTTTACAGAAATACCATCAGCTACAGAGGGTTGATATTTATGAATGTCATGTTGACTTGTGTGGGAAGACGGAATTACCTTGTAAAATTCTTTCAAGAAGCTTTAGAAAATCGAGGTCTGGTGCTTGTTGGGGATGCTAGTCTAGAAGCTCCAGCATTACAGGAAGCAGATAAAAGTTTTTTGTTACCACCTGTAAATCATGAAGACTACTTTGACAAACTACTTTATATCTGTGAACAACACCAGGTTCGTTTGTTGATACCACTAAATGATTTAGAATTACCCCTGTTAGCAAAACAACGCGATCGCTTTCTCAAGATAGGGACTATCCCAGTAATTTCGTCTTCAGAAGTAATTGATATTTGTTTTGACAAATTAGCTAGTTTTAAATTTTTAACTAATTTGGGTATTTCTGTTCCTAAAACTTATCTTTCTATTAAAGAGGTGAGAGAAGCCATAAATCATCAAGAAATATCTTTTCCTTTAGTTGTTAAACCTAGATGGGGAAGTGCATCGATTGGGATTGAATATCCTGAAGATGATGAAGAATTGAAATTTGCATATCGTCGTGTAAAAAAAACGATATGTAAATCATTTTTAGCAGATGTAAGCTCTACAGATTCTGATGAGTATATCCTGATTCAAGAAAAGATATTGGGACAAGAATATGGTTTAGATATTATTAATAATTTAGATGGAAATTACATCACTACTTTTGTTAAACACAAGTTAGGTATGCGAGCCGGAGAAACAGATCGAGCATTAACTGTTGAGCATGAAGCTCTTAGAGAGCTAGGTGAAAAAATAGGTAAAAACATCGGACATATTGGCAATCTAGACTGTGATGTAATTGTGGGACAAAAAAGTGCGTGTGTGTTGGAAATGAACCCACGTTTTGGTGGTGGATATCCATTTTCTCATGTAGCAGGAGCAAATATTCCAGCAGCCTTGATCGCTTGGGCAAATGGGGAAAATTCTAACGAGCAATGGCTGAAGGTTCAAACTAATACAATGAGTGCAAAATGTGATCGCCTTGTCACTGTTCGTAGGTAAAAAATAAAAAATTATGAATAAACCAATCCTCCTGTCAACTCCCCATATAAGTGATCGCGAGTTAGAATTCGTCCATGAAGCATTTGACACTAATTGGATTGCTCCGGTTGGCCCGCATGTAGATGCTTTCGAGCAAGAATTTTGTCAATTAACTGGCGCTGGTTATGCTGCTGCTTTGAGTTCTGGTACAGCATCTCTGCATTTGGCTTTACAGCTAGTGGGCGTTAAGTCTGGAGATGAGGTTTTCTGCTCTACGTTGACGTTTGTAGCTACTGCTAACCCTATTACCTATTTAGGCGCAAAACCAGTATTTATTGATAGTGATCGCATTTCTTGGAACATGAATCCTGACTTGTTGCAAGAAGCCCTAGAATACCGCGCCCGTATTGGCAAATTACCTAAAGCGGTTGTGGTTGTCCATTTATATGGTCAAAGTGCAGATATTGATCCGATTTTAAAAGCTTGCGATCGCTATGGAATCCCTTTAATTGAAGATGCAGCCGAATCTTTAGGAGCCACCTATAAAGGACGTTCTTCAGGAACCTTTGGCAACATTGGCATTTACTCCTTCAACGGTAATAAAATTATTACCACCTCTGGCGGTGGGATGTTAGTTTCCAACAACGAACAACTGGTAAATAAAGCCCGTTTTTTAGCAACCCAAGCACGCGATCCTGCTCCCCATTATCAACACTCAGAAATTGGCTACAATTACCGCCTGAGTAACGTTTCGGCTGGCATTGGCCGCGGTCAGTTACGTGTTTTGAATGAGCGAGTGGCAGCAAGACGACGCAACTTTATGATTTACACCTCTACTTTGAGGAATCTGCCAGGAATAGAATTTATGCCAGAAGCTGATTATGGAAGTGCTACTCATTGGTTAACCTCCTTGACAATAAATCCTAAAGCTTTTGGTGCAGACCGAGAACAAGTCCGCCTCGCACTTGCTGCACAACAAATTGAATCCCGTCCAGTCTGGAAACCTTTACACCTCCAACCTGTTTTTGCTGAATGTGAATGTATTGGTGGTGCAGTGGCAGAAGATTTATTTACGCATGGTCTTTGCTTGCCTTCTGGTTCTAATCTCACGGATGCAGATTTGGAGCGAGTGATTAATGGAATCACAGCAGTTCATGATGGTTCTGAGAAAAAAGAACAAGTATTAATCTTTTGAGTATTAAACCTTAATAATCAAATCCCAACTTATTCATCCACACAAGAGGCATATTGATATGGAAACTCAAGAAACTTCCTTGTCATTAGCAAAATATTTTCAAATTTTACAGCATCGCTGGATACCTGCTTTAAATGCATTCTTAGCTGTTTTTATAATTTCAGTCATAGCTTTATCTGTTTTGAAAAAGCCTGTATATTTAGCAGAAGGAAAGCTGCGCTTGCAAAGAACAAATTCTACATCTAGTCTCACAGGATTAGGAACACAAATTGGTACATTAGATTCAGTTGGGCGTGATGCTCAAGATAATCCTTTGAAAACAGAATCAGAAGTTATAACTTCTCTACCAATCATTAAAAAAACTATCATAGAAATTAATATGCAAAATGATCGAGGAGAACCTATAAAAATCAAGGAATTTATAAAGAAGTTGACAGTCAAAGAAGTCAAGGGAGCTGATGTCATACAAATTTCTTACCAGGATATCAATCCAGAGATAGCTGCGAAGGTTGTTAATAATCTGATGGACAATTATTTAGAGGAAAATATCTTTTCCCTGAGATCTGAAGTAGTATCAGCTCGGAAATTTATAGAAAAACAAGTACCATCAGCAGAATTAGTTGTTCGCCAAGCAGAAGCAGAATTAGCAAAATTTAAAGAAGATTACAATGTTGTTTCTTTGCAAGAAGAGGCAACTAGGGCAGTGGGAATTCTTGCAGAATTACAACAGGAAATTAACTCGGTTCAATCTCAATTTGCCAATACTGAAGCACAATCTCGAGAAATCCGTCAACAATTGGATATGAACCCCCAAGAAGCATTGGTGATGGCTTCTGTTAGTCAAAATACAGGGGTGCAAGATATGTTCAAAGAAGTTCAACTGTTAGAGTCACAACTCGCAAATAGACGTACTGTTTTGCAAGATACTCATCCAGAAATTATTGATTTAAAGGACAAATTAAAGTCATTATATGAACTAAGGCAACAACGTATCCAACAGGTTGGAGGAACATCTCAACCACAAATAAATAAAAACTTTCAACTAGGAGCATTACAACAAGAACTATCTGGAAAGCTCGTAGAATTAGAGTCAACTCGTTTGGGTTTGGCAAAGCAAGCTGCTACTTTATCTAGCCTACAATCTACTTATAAGCAACGTTTGCACAATTTGCCGAGATTAGAACAACAGCATCGCCAGTTAGAACGTAAAGTACAAGGCGCTCAATCTACTTACTTACTTCTGCTTCAAAAGCTGCAAGAAAGCCGCATCGCTGAAAACCAGAAGATAGGTAATGCTAGCATTATATCTAAAGCTGATGTTCCAGATGAACCCAGTTCTTCTTCTACAACTGCTTATTTGAGTGCAGGTTTATTAGCTATCTTGGCAGCTTTAACGACTATATATGTTTTAGAAATAAAAGATAAATCTATCAAGACTATTGATGAGGCAAAGAAATTGTTGGGCTTGACTGTATTAGGCATGATTCCTTCTTGGCAAAAAGCTAAAAAATCTTTTCTTAGTCCTAGTCAAAAAGAACCAGAGGCTTATGATCAAAGGCTTGTAGTTCGGGATGCGCCCCGTTCTGCTATTAGTGAAGCTTACCGAATGCTGCGGGCTAATCTCAGGTTTATGAGCGCTGATAAAGAACTAAAAGTTACAGTTATTACTAGTTCTGTACCTTCTGAAGGTAAGTCAACTGTTGCTGCTAATTTAGCTGTAGCTGTTGCCCAAATGGAAAAGAAAGTCTTACTTATAGATGGAGACTTACATCGTCCAGTACAACATAAAATTTGGAATTTAACTAATAATCAAGGTTTGAGTAATTTACTTGTCGGGCAGTCAGAATTTAGCATAGCTATCAAAAAAGTGATGGATAATTTGGATGTCCTCACTTCGGGAATCGTACCTCCTAGCCCAGCATCTTTGTTGGACTCGAAACGAATGGCGAAGTTAATCGACAATCTTGCCCCTAATTATGATTTAGTCATTATTGATACTCCATCACTAAATACTGCTGCTGATGCTGCGACTTTAGGCCAAATGGCTGACGGAGTTTTTTTGGTAGTTCGTCCCGGAGTAGTTAATTCAGGAGATGCAACTTTTGCTAAAGAAGTTTTGGAAAAATCGGGGCAAAACATCTTAGGACAGATAGTTAACGGTGTGATTCCTCAAAATGAGACTCACAAGTATTACTATTGTGCGGAAGAAGAACACCCAAAAGCAGGTCTTGTTGCAGAAAGTTATTTTTCATAGCCGAATGAGTATCGGCAATTTTGAAACTCAATACTTTCTTTATCTGTTAAAGAAACTCCAAAAAATAAATTATTCCACTTAAAGTCGTTAACTGTTAACCCTCATTTGTCACTCTAGGCAGAGGAAAAGTAGAAATCAGGGTGAATCAGGAAAATAAAAATTGAACTGATGAGGTTATAAATAATAGATTGAAGTTTAGAAAAACCCAAAGACAATTGGGGAATAGGAAAAACTGTTAACCAGGGGTATATCAAGTTAAATAGGATAAAAGGTTGGGCAGTTAAACGGAGATTGTTCAGAAGATTCTTCCAGTCACTATGAATTGATGCCTACATACTCTTTGTGCTTGATAGTTCCCTACTTGCCCAAGAAAATCTTCAATTCCTTTTGCTGTTCTTCCTTCTAAACGTAATTCATCAAAACAATCTAATATAAATAAATATCGAGTATTGTGATCGCTTAACCAATCATCTCGGTTAGTAAAATTTTCTCTAACAGCCGTTGAGCAGTGGAATTTGTATAAAGAACTTTTAGGCTGTTGTCCCTAGCTTTACATATAAAATATTCAGTCTGTAATGATAGACAGCAAGACTTCTACACTTTCCGGACAAAAAGCAAAAAACTTTTATTTCTGTGATTTCATAGGGCGATCGTTTATTGTCCTCAATAAGAATTTGCCAATCGAAGGTTAGTCAAAATTCTTAGGTAAAGATAATCCCAAGATGACGGTGAAATGCTTCAACTGCATTTGCCACGCTATCTTCACGCTTAATCTTCTTCCCTAACTCTTGGGCTTTCTTCTGCATTACCTCATCACCCAGTACTACTTTAATTGCTTGTGCTAAGGTTTTTTCTGATATTTTCTTGTACGGAATTGGCGCAGGGCTTACTCCTAGTCGCATGAGCTTTTCACCCCAAATCGGCAAAATGGCAAGGGGGCAATTTCAAAGTCTGAGTTCTGAAGTGATTGAGCAGTTTTCCAGCTCAACGTCCTTAAATTCCAACATTACACCCCAACATTGAAAATCTGCACAACTAGTTATTCTGGCACCAGGTGCGGAGTATTTCTGGTTCCGAAGAGTGAATTCTGACGAATATATTCTTTTTTAATGTATTTTTACGGCAATTGTATAACTAGGTAGCTGTGAAGCATCTGTTTGTGTTTTCACTAGCCGCCAGTCACTATCGATATATAAATGCTCAAATATTTGAGAACTGGTTAAGTAGGTTTTTTCAGGTTGATGAGCATGATATTCTTCTAAGTTTTGTAACTTGATATCTGGATGTAAAATTGCTTCTGATATGTTCGGTTTGGTTTGAGTATTAACTACATTAATAAACCAGTTAGAAACTGATTCTACAGTCAAAGGAATTTCTCGATTTTTAAAGGCTTGAAATTTTTCCATGTCTTGAAGATACCATTTACCATTTTTAACTTCATATTTTTGGATAACCATGAAGTCGTAAGCTAGTAATTTTGATGTAGGATCTCCACAAACTGAGGGCTCTTTTCCCAAAATATAACGAGCTGCACTAGCACAACAACCATTCTGCTGAAAAATTTGAAAAGACTGCTCTTGTATTCTTTTAGGTAAACTTTGATGAAAGGAGACGGTAGACCAGATTGGTGTCCAAACACCAACTAAAAGACGTAATTGTTCTGTAACACTGAAAACAGGATTGTGTTGACTCAATTTAATAAAATATGGAAGTAATTCAGTTTTATAAAAGTTGATTTCTGCATTTAAAGGTTCTGCTTTTCTATTTTTTATTCTGGTCAAAATCTCATTTTTAAAATTTTGCTTTCTGGGAGCGCTTAATTGGTTTTTTAGTAAAAGTTCAAGCATTACTATTGACCTTTTTCTGATTTTCAGATGGCTAAGTAAAATTAAAATCTATTAACTTTAGTATCTATAAGCTTATGTACTAGTTTATACATTCCAATGAAAACTCTATTTATTTTTTTAATAGATATTAGCTATATAGTAACTTGATAATAGCTATCTTGATCTGATAAGTGGTGTGATCTTAATCACAAGAAATAGCTTTTAAGAAACGTTCAGTTAAACTACATTGCAAGTAACTAATTGCACACAACCAATCTATAGCCATCCTCAAAATTAATAGCAACCTGCGGCTGCCTTTCTTACCTATCCTAATGTGGCTCACCATTAGCTACGTCGATAGGCTCGCCCGGCTGGGAAACAGCTTTTGATAGAATGAGAGCAGTGTTTTTTGCTCCTTGCTGTAACTTCAATTCATGAAGCTTCGGATATTGCAGGACTGTCCACCCACACTAAAATGATATTTGAATTAATAGTCACTGGTCTGTAGCAAAGGAAAATCAAGCCATCCATTCAGTCCACTGCGGGGCATCTACAAGCAACTGAGTAAATTTCTCTGGGCTGACCTCCTCGAACTCCAGCATCACGCCCCAGCGCTCATCACTCGTGAGCGTACTGAGTAATTCTTTCACCGAATCTATGCCGTGTTCTACCCGTTTAATCACCTGTTGAGCGTAATACCGAATCTATGCCGTGTTCTACCCGTTTAATCACCTGTTGAGCGTAATATTTTACTCTGTATTCTCCAGATAAGAAAGATATGCATTGGCAACGATCGCAGCTTGAGTACGATCGCGCAAATTTAGGCGAGTGAGAATGTGGGAAATATGGTTTCTGACTGTTCCTTGAGAAAGAAAGAAAGCTTGGGCAATTTCTTGATTACTAGAACCGATTGCAATCATTTTGAGAACTTGCCGTTCTCTGGGTGTGAGTTGTGCAAAACCTGGTGGGGGTTGTTGAGGTTGATTTTGCTCATTGGAGGGTGTGGTAGCAGCAATTTTTTCTAAAATACCAGGGCCAAACTGAGTGTAGCCTCTATGGATGCAGCGGATGGCTTCCGCCAGTTCCTCCGAAGGGGTATCTTTTAACAAATATCCCTTTGCTCCAAAGCGAATGGCTTCTGCGACGTACTTGGCATCGTCAAAAGTGGTAAGGACTAAAATTTTGCTAGCCGGAAATAGTTGGCACAGTTGTTGAGTAGCAGTAACACCATCCATGACTGGCATCCGAATATCCATGAGAATAATATCTGGTGGCTGAGATTTGGTGTGTAGTATTTTAACTAAGTCAATGGCTTGTTGACCGTTACTAGCTTCTGCAACTACTTGAAAGTCGGGTTTAATTTCTAGAAGCGTTTTTAAACCGCGGCGGACAATCTCTTGATCTTCGACTAGTAAAACCTGAATCATAGTGTTATTTTAGGGAATTTGGCTGTAATTTTACAACCATTGCCAAGCTCGCTAGTAACTTCCAGTTGTCCAGCTAGTGCCAGGGCTCGTTCGCGCATCCCCTGTAGCCCAAAGCCAGTATGGTTTCCATTAAGACAGAAACCCCTACCGTTATCTTGTAGTATGAGTAAAAGTTCAGTAGGTGTAGTTTGAATCTGTAAGCCAACTGTTGTAGCTTCAGCGTACTTACAAATATTTGTCAAACCCTCTTGTATGATGCGATACACAGCGGTATTGACTGAGTTAGAGAAAGGCACAGATAGATTAATCTGACATTCGGGTGCAATTCCTGTGGTATGGTGAAATTCCTGGGTAAGAGAGGCGATCGCTACCTCCAACAACTGGCCTTGTAAAGGATCTGCCCGCATATCGGCAACAGATTTGCGAACAGTATTCAAAGCCTGAGAACCTAATTGTTTGGCTTCAGCAAGAAATTCATAAGCCTTTTGTGGAGCATCTTTCCAAAGGTTAAGCGCCGTTTCCATTTGAATGTTCAGCGCCACTAAGGAGTGTCCCAAGGAATCATGAATATCGCGAGCGATGCGATTGCGCTCTTCTAATGCCGCCATTTCTTCAATGCGCCCGTTCAGTTCCTGTTCTTGGATTAGTAGTCTTTGAAGCTCTGCTTGTGTTTGTTGTAAATGGTGATTTTGTGCTTTTAATATCCTTTGCATCTGGCGAAGAGAGAGTTGAGTTTGAATGCGAGCGAAGACTTCCTCTTCTTGAAACGGTTTTGTGATGTAATCAATACCTCCAACTTCAAAAGCTTTGACTTTATCCAAAACTTCGTTGAGCGCACTGATGAAGATCACAGGAATATCTTGAGTCAGGGGATTGGCTTTGAGATGTTGACAGACGTCGTAGCCATCCATCCCAGGCATATTAATATCTAAGAGAATTAAATCTGGTGGTTGTGCTTGAGCTCCCATAAGAGCAGCTGAACCACTCATGACTGCCCGTACATCACAGCCGCGATCGCTCAACAAGCCGGATAATAACCGAAGGTTGTCCGGCTTGTCATCAACGATGAGAATGTCTCCTTTGAATTGAGTAGAATTGATGTCGAGTTCAGAGGAATATACAGTAAACTTGTCCGAAATATTAACTTAGGAAAAGAAAAATGGTAAAACGTTAGATTGGGCGTCTACCATTTTCCACAATTAGTTATGATTTTAGATTATATACAAAAGTATCCACTACGAACAAAACAGATTTTAGGGATTAGTTACGAACAATTGCAATCACTGCTAAATTGCGCCTTAAAACGAAATCGATACATCAAAGCTAAACAAGAGAGTCATAAAATTAGAATTAATGCGGCTGGTGGTGGTCGTCCCGAAAAGTTATCAACCGAAGAACAAGTATGTTTATGTCTATTTTATCTAAGACAGATGCCAACATTCCAAGTATTAGGAATGCTATTTGGTGTTTCCAAAACCGAAGCTAATGATACATTTCACGACTGGATACCAATTCTTCGTGATATATTACCTGCTAGTTTATTAGAACAAGTATCAAATAATGAAAGTGATTTACTATTTGTTCAAGAAGTATTAACAAATTTTAGGCTATTAGTCGATAGCTTAGAACAGCCAATATATAGGGATTCTGACCAAAAAGAGCAACAGAAATATTTTTCTGGAAAGAAGAGACAACATACATTAAAAAGTCTGATAATTGGCATACCAGAAGGCAAAGATATTGTAGAGGTAGAAGTAGGTGTTCCTGGGCCAACAGCAGATATAAAATTGTTTCGTCAATCTCAAAATAAATTTGATAAATCTCAACCCTTTTCAGGTGATAAAGGCTTTCAAGGAGGTGAGAATATCACTACTCCTCATAAAAAGAAACCAAAACGAGAATTAACTCAACAGCAAAAAGATGAAAATAAGGCTTTATCTAGTAATCGGATATTCATTGAACATTTGATTCGATTACTTAAAATATTCCGCATAGCCTCACAAAGATTTCGCTTAAAGCTTGAGACGTATGAGCAGATTATTTTAACAGTTTGCGGATTAGTTAGGTTAAGAATTGGTAGCTTAGTTCTGCCAACTTAGCTAGTAGCAAAAATCATAAATTTTTAGAAATTAGGAGTTAATTTTTATGCCTCTAAATTATCACTAACTATCTCAAAGCCTTATAATTACGTATTTACGAAGATATCAAAGTTTTGCCCCAAAGCTTTGAACAGTCTGGCTTTGGAATTTTCGGACAAGTCTAGTGTTGTTCATAAGTAATTATAAATCATGAGGTAAAATTGCAAAGCTGAGCTTATTGACTGAACTGGTTTTTTGACGGGAAATAGCAGGATTAGTTGATAAATATATAGGGTATACAAGTTGTATCAATTCCGAGATAACAGCAATCATATTTAACCCACAAGCCTAATGTATCCTTGCAGGTTAAAACTCATGAAAGTTTATTGCAGAAGTTTTGTGGTAAGGTGGTTTGGATTTGATTTCTCCGGGGAATCGATAACTCTAAATTAGCCAAAATAAATATCTGCTGACATCGAATAAATGTCACGTCGAGAGCATTACATTTGTCACTTGCGAGTTGATTAACTTTTTGTTGAAACCGACCGTGTGCAAATTGACTTTTACTAAGGAAGGTTGAAGAATAATCCTTAAGTCTTGTTGGTTTTGAGTCTTGTGTGGAATTGAACCGAGGATACTAGTAATGATTACTCTCCCGAACATTGAGGTTCACTCCCAAATATACTTAAGCGCGAATTCAGTTGTCTACCGAGGGGTAAGCAAGGAAGAGAATACACCAATCATTCTCAAAGTCCTCAAACAGGACTATCCCACCCCTGGGGAACTTACACGTTACAAACAGGAATATGAAATCACTCGTTCTTTAAATGTAGAAGGAGTGATAAAGGTTTATAGCATCCAAGAATATCAACGAACACTCGTGATGCTGTTGGAGGATTTTGGCGGAGAGTCATTAGCAAAATTGCGTTCTGAATTCCTGGCATTAGACTTGTCCGAAAATTCCAAAGCCAGACTGTTCAAAGCTTTGGGGCAAAACTTTGATATCTTCGTAAATACGTAATTATAAGGCTTTGAGATAGTTAGTGATAATTTAGAGGCATAAAAATTAACTCCTAATTTCTAAAAATTTATGATTTTTGCTACTAGCTAAGTTGGCAGAACTAAGCTACCAATTCTTAACCTAACTAATCCGCAAACTGTTAAAATAATCTGCTCATACGTCTCAAGCTTTAAGCGAAATCTTTGTGAGGCTATGCGGAATATTTTAAGTAATCGAATCAAATGTTCAATGAATATCCGATTACTAGATAAAGCCTTATTTTCATCTTTTTGCTGTTGAGTTAATTCTCGTTTTGGTTTCTTTTTATGAGGAGTAGTGATATTCTCACCTCCTTGAAAGCCTTTATCACCTGAAAAGGGTTGAGATTTATCAAATTTATTTTGAGATTGACGAAACAATTTTATATCTGCTGTTGGCCCAGGAACACCTACTTCTACCTCTACAATATCTTTGCCTTCTGGTATGCCAATTATCAGACTTTTTAATGTATGTTGTCTCTTCTTTCCAGAAAAATATTTCTGTTGCTCTTTTTGGTCAGAATCCCTATA